>NZ_WWCX01000001.1:0-552799 GCF_009857655.1 Duganella vulcania | reverse complement strand
GCCGCGCGGCGCGGGCCCGGCGCAGTGCCCTTAGCACGCAGCCACCCGCGTGGCACGCGACGCCGCGCAGGTAGCGGCCACCGGCGCGCGATGGGCGCGGGCATAGGCGCAAAGCGAATCGTTTGGCGACGGGCGCACGGGGACGGTGGCGCAGCCGGTCAGGTCGGCGCTGGCTAACAATAAGACAATAACGAGGATAAAACGTGGCAATGACATGGACAACTCCGGAGGTAGGCAGCACGGGGCTGCAATACGTCGTATAGCAATAACCCCGATCCATGTTTCGTTTGATAAATTTCTCCTGGGTTTTCAAGGCTTTTTGCGAGTCGGAATACGCCGGCGAAACGCAGATGGGCTCTCCGGTCAGCCAAAGCGGGCGCGGGCGCGCATTGGACTCGGACGCAGTCCACTTCGAATAATTTCTCCCTTGCAAGACAAAAAGCCGGATATACTGTATGCATGTACAGGTGCGACCTGAAAAGTCGCTGTCTCAACTGTCTTGCGTCTAGCAACGGATGACAAGACCTGTTGTTCTGCCAACAGTAGCCTACTTGGACGTGCGTGGCTGGTAACGGCTGGGTGCGAAGCTTCAAGAATAAGGTACCGCAGTCGAAAGACTTAAATCGTATCGTGAGGTACGAGGATCTCTGCCAGCATTGGGTGGAGGGCTGGGCTTGGCTCGAATGGAAGATGGTTAACGTAAGTGAACCTTTGCAAGCGTCGTGAATAACAGTCCAGCCAAAAATGCTGACAGGCTGAGGGCAAAAGCGATGGGACCCGGTGCATCTCGTCTGTTGGGAGAGCACGCAGACAAAGGTGGTCCTCGGCGTAAAGAAGGAACCTGGCCATTCTGTTGAGACATCGGAACAGGGTAAGCCCGACCATCCGCCCGAAATGGCAGGCGAACCGTAAGGAACGCTGTTGGGTGAGCGGGTAAAGGAGGCTGGAAAAAGCAAACGCCGGGCTGTAATGGCTCGGATATGAGTGCAGGGTAAAACCAAAGTCATTCAACGCGAAAGCGGGCAGACTTCCAGCTGGTTTCTCGTCACGAGAGAGTAAGCATAATCTTTTTAGGCTGGAAGGCAAATGAACGGGCAGTCGCCGTGTGCACCAACCGACGTACAGACACCTTGGCACAGCATAGACTGGGCTGAGGCGCACTGTTACGTAAGAAGAATGCAAACGCGTATCGTGAAGGCCACTCAGGATCAACGCTGGAACAAGGTGAAAGCCTTGCAAAGGTTGTTGACCTGCTCGTTTTACGGCAAAGCATTAGCGGTAAGGCGAGTAACGGAAAACCAAGGCAAACGTACTCCGGGCGTGGACGGTAAAACATGGTCCACCCCGGCGGCCAAGAGCAACGCGGTATATGGGTTGAGGAGGCGGGGATACAAGCCGTTGCCGCTTAAACGCATATACATCCCGAAGAGTAACGGAAAAATGCGGCCTCTTAGCATCCCTACGATGCGAGACCGTGCCATGCAAGCACTTCATCTGTTGGCGTTGGACCCTGTGTCCGAAACGGTATCTGATGAACAATCGTATGGCTTCCGCAAGGCCCGCTCCACCCATGACGCCATCGCACAGTGCTATTTAAATGCTCGCTTCAATGGGAGCCAGAGCAGTGTGGGAGCACGTTGTTCGGCAGAGTGGATTTTAGAAGCAGACATACAAGGATGTTTCGACAATATCGATCACGACTGGCTGATTGCAAATGTCCCCATGGACAAACTCATGCTGAGGAAGTGGTTGAAAGCCGGTTACATGGAAGGAAGCGGATTATCACCGACGCTGAACGGGACACCGCAAGGTGGGATCATCAGCCCGGTGCTGGCGAACTTCGCGTTGAACGGATTGGAAGACAATCTCAAGGACATCTTTGGGAATAAAACTCAATACGCCAAAGCAAAAGTGAACTTGGTTCGCTACGCGGACGACTTTGTCATAACAGGGATAAGCAAGGAATTGTTGGAGCAAAAGATCAAACCGGCAGTAGAGAAATTTCTTGCTGAACGAGGACTGAAGCTCTCCCCTGAGAAGACGAAGATCACCCACATCACAGACGGGTATGACTTTCTAGGTCAAAACGTCAGACGCTACGATAGCAAGCTGTTGATCAAACCGTCGACGAAAAACGTCCGAGCTTTCTTACACAAAGTTCGGGACCTGATAAGACAACTGCGATCAGCACCACAGTCAAGAGTCATCGAGGCTATCAACCCCGTGATCACTGGCTGGGCAAGGTATCACCGCCATGTCGTCTCGCAGAAAACCTTTAGTTGTGTGGACAATGAAATCTGGTACAGCCTGTGGCAATGGGCAAGAAGGCGGCACCCAAAGAAGACTTCGAAGTGGATAGTTAGACGTTACTATCACCGTATCGGAGACCGAAACGGAGTGTTTGCAGTCAAGACCGACGAACGTAACGCGGAAGGAAAGCCGATATATCGGATGCTGAGATACGCGGCCAAAATTCCGATCGAGCGTCATCAGAAGATCAAGTCGGATGCGAATCCTTACGATCCGAAATGGGAAGAATACTTCGAACAACGCGCCACATGGCGCATGAGGCAATCAACCCATGGGCGTAAGAAATTGGCCAACCTCTGGATGTCACAACGAGGCCAATGCCTCGTGTGCGATCAACAACTAGAGATTGGCAATCTACATACGCACCACATCGTCGAACGATGTAAAGGCGGTAAAGAGATCGCATCTAACGAAGTTTTACTGCATGACACTTGCCACAAGCAGGTGCATAGCCAAGGAATTACATTAGTTAAGCCGGGTCCATGGTGACGTGGGCCTTTGTAGAAGCTTGAGCCGTATGCCGGGAAACTGGCACGTACGGTTCTTAGGGGGCGGGACTTCAGCAATGTAGTCTTGCTACCCGACTATGGACTGGAGAATTAAGGCATGTGGGCGAGGGTAGTTTTCGGTTTTGACCTTGACGGCCTCGTCGTGGTGAAGTGGCGCGAGGCTTTCATCTGGCAAAATGCGCTGGAGGGCGAGTTCAGCATCGGCCAGGAGTACGTGCAAGAACTCCACCGGCACACCTGCGTGGCAAGGCTTCGGGTCGACGGGCGCGACGTACTACCGCGCCTGGCCGACGCCGACGCGCGCTTTGCCCAAGGCCGCATCATGAACGTCTCGGGTATTTCGCAGCGCGAGCCGTGGAATTCTTGGTACGTCCAGTCCTGGCGCATGGAGTTCCTGTCGCTCGACGGGCGCCCGCCGGCCACGTCGGCTGAAAAGGAAAACATGTCCGGAGCCGGCGTGCCCGACGGTAATCCCCCCATATTTGATGCGCTCTGAAAGTAGAGGCTAAGCGGCGAGGGCCAATTTCTGTTTTGGCGTAATTCCGCCCAAGGCCATGTTCGGCCGGTCGTGATTGTAGGTCCATAACCAACGCGTGGCAAAGTCCTGGATTTCATCGAGCGTCTCGAACAGATGATGGGCGAGCCAGTCGTAGCGAACGGTCCGGTTGTAGCGCTCGACGTAGGCGTTCTGTTGCGGCTGTCCCGGCTGGATGAACGCGATGTCGATACCGCGCCGCGCTGCCCATGCCTTGGTTGTCTCGCTGATGTACTCGGGGCCATTGTCGCAGCGGATGACACAAGGTTTGCCGCGCCATTCAATGAGCTGGTCCAAGGACCTGACGATGCGCTCCGACGGTAGCGAAAAATCCACGTCGATGATCAAACCTTCGCGATTGTAGTCGTCGATGACATTGAACAGACGGATGCTTCTGCCATCGGCCAGCTGGTCGTGCATGAAATCCATCGACCAGGTCTGGTTGATCGCGGTGGGCACAGCCAGTGGCAAAGGCTTTTCCCGCACGATCCGCTGGCGCGGCTTGATGCGCAGGTTTAGTTCAAGTTCGCGATAGATCCTGTAGACCCGCTTGTGATTCCAAGGGAAGCCCTTCACGTTACGCAAGTACAGGAAGCACAGGCCGAAGCCCCAATTGCGCTGATTATTGGTTAAACGGACCAGCCAGTCCGCGATCGCTTCATTCTCCGCATTGAGCTTGGCCTGGTAGCGGAAGCAGGTCTGGCTGATGCCAAAAGCCAGGCAGGCATTTCTGATCGTCGTACGGCCGGCATCAACGTACCAGCGCGCCATCTCACGTCGGCGAGATGGCGCTACCACTTTTTTGCCAGAGCCTCAGCGACGATCTCGGCCTTGATTCGCTCGTCCGCGTACATCTTCTTGAGCCGACGGTTTTCCTCTTCCAGCTCCTTCATACGGGCCATCAGCGAGGCGTCCATGCCGCCAAACTTGGCACGCCATTTGTAGAACGTGGCCATGCTCAGGCCGTGCTCCCGGCAGAGCTGCGGAATCGGAGAGCCAGCTTCGGCCTGCTTCAGGATGGCGATGATCTGGCTGTCGGTAAAACGGGAGGTCTTCATGCTGCAGAACTTTCAAAAATCAAATTGAGAAAATTCTACTTTCAAACGCTATCATCTGGTGGGGGGATTACCCGACAACCTCGTCGCCCGTTGACGCGCCGGTCCAGCGTGTTGTGCGCAAGCACGGTCCTTCGGGTGTTGTTTCGCAAGAGAGCATGTGGGCTGGCAATGTTCGATTTGGTTGCCTAAAACATCACACACAGTTACACTCAGTAAAGATTTCCCCAAACCTAATGGATTGAGTTCTCCCGTGGATACACCGGCGAAAATGGATCTGCTTGCCAACGGTTCTCATGCCGTGGCCGCTGCGTTGACGTGCCCGGCGCCGTCGTTGCGCCGCGGTGTTGGCGCGCGCGACGCAACGTCGCCTCTGGTCGGTGCACGATGACGCGTCTTGTTCCTTTCGCCAAGGTCGTGCAGGAGGACTACGAGACCGCGCTCAGATCATTTCGTCTGGAATTTAGCCGTGCCGGAGCCTGGACCGGCATTGCGCTCGTGTTATTGGGAAGTGGCCTGGACCATGCCGCCTATCCCGAATGGGAAGTACCGTTCGCGGCAGCGCGTATCACCGTGTCGCTGTTTATCTTCGGCATCTTGCGCCTGATGCGCACCGCTGTCGGCCGGCAAAACATCCAGTGGCTCACGTTCAGCTGGCTGCTGCTGCCGCAGATTATGATCAGCTGGATGATCGGGCTGACGGAGGGAGCGAGCTCGATCTACTACAGCGGCTTGACGCTGGCCATCTATTCGTCGGGCATCGTGCTCGCTTTCGGTCTATGGCAGAACATCGTGTTTGGCGCCGTTAGCTACCTCATGTATTTTCTCGCCTGCGCGCGCCATCCGGAGAGCTTTGGCTTTCATGGACCGTTTGGCGTCAATTCGCTATTTATTGTCATGTCAGCCACGGTCAGCGCTGTCTTCACCGTCTACAACGAGCGGGCGCGCAAGGTCTTGTTCCAGCTAAAGGCCGAGGTGGCCAAGAAAAACGTCGAACTTGAGCTGACCAACAGCAACCTGGCCGAGATCAAGGGTCAGATGCTGCAACAGGAAAAAATGGCCGCGATCGGCACTTTGGCGTCCGGGCTGATGCATGAGGTCAATAATCCCGTGAACTTTTGCCTGATGGCGATTGAACTGGCAGCAGAACAGCCGGTCGCCAAGGCCGATCCGCTCATTTCCGAGTGCCTGGTCGATGCGAAAGGTGGCATGCAGCGCGTGCAGCACATCGTGTCCGACCTCAAGACTCTTGCCTACCGCAAGAACGGCACCGACTTGCTTAGCACCTATTTCCTTTTTGAGCGGGCACTGGGCTCGGCACTGCGTCTGGCGAACCATGAGTTGCGGCATGTCAAGGTCACACGGAATTTGCCGGCGGATACTCTCGTTCGCGGAGATGAGGCCGCCATCATTGGCGTGCTGATCAACCTTTTTAGCAATGCCGTAATGGCGATGCTCAAAGCTGGTAAGGAGCCGTGCGAGGTTGACATCACCGCGCAGTGGGTGATGGTTGACCACTCGCAGCGCCTGCGAGTTACGGTGCGCGACAACGGTCCTGGTATTGAGCCGGCGAACTTGCCGCGCGTGTTTGAGCCCTTCTTTACCACGCGCGACGTGGGACAAGGGTTGGGGCTCGGCTTGAGCATCAGCTACCGTGTGATCGAACGCCACGGTGGTGTTCTGACGGCCGAAAGCGCCGTGGGCGAGTGGACCAAGATGATATTTGACCTGCCAAGGGCAGAAGTGGAGAGACGTTAATGCAGAAATCAGAAATGGGGCCGGCGGTAGGGGGTGGCACGACCATCCTGTACGTGGACGATGAGGAAATGGCGCGCAAGTACTTCACGCGTGCCTTGTCGGACGATCATGCCGTCTTGACCGCGAACGGCGTCGACCAGGCGCTCGCCATTTTGGCCACTCCGGGGCACAGCATAGGCGTCCTCGTGACCGACTACAGGATGCCGGGCCAAAGTGGCGGAATCTTGCTGCGACACGTGACGGAACACTACCCACAGCTGGTGTGCATGTTGGTGACGGCCTATGCCGACAAGGAGGTGCTGCTCGACAGTATCAATGGCGCCGATGTATTCCGCGTGCTGGAAAAGCCGCTGGAGCTGACGCAGTTGCGCCATGCCCTGCGCCTCGCGGTCAATCGTGCGCTCGAGCGACAAACGCGCCTGGCGAACCTGGAGGCGATCGAAGAGGCCACCGCTTTCCTCGCGCAGGAATTGAATACGCCCCTCAATACCGTGCTCGAGATGGCGCGCAAGATCGAGCGCTACGCACAGCCCGGTGGCGAGATTGCGCCCGCCGCTACGCGCGCTCACGACAACGCCCGCTATTGCCTGCAGGTTTTGACCAGCTTCGTCAAAACCGTGCGCGTGGCGCATGGATCGATGGCGACGCGTGGCGTTCAAACGGTCCGTAGCGCCGTCCAGGTGGTCGACGCGCTGCTGGACACGTATCCACTCCAGTCGGCGCAGCGCAAGATGATGCGGGTCGAGCTGCGCGAAGACTTTCCGATCACGGCCTCCACCAATAGCGTGTCGCTGGTTCTGTCCTCGGTGCTGGGCAATGCGCTACGCGCGCTCGAAGGCCGCGCCGACGGCGAGATCCAGATTGCCATTCTGGTAGAAGGCGTGCCTCGTATCCTCATCCGCGACAACGGTACTGGCATTGCTCCCGAGATCATGGGCCAGTTGCTGGTCAACCCGGTGACCACCCATGCCGAGTCGGGAGCTACCGGCTGGGGGCTCATTTTCTGTCAACGGCTCATGCAATCGATCGGCGGCAACCTGCTGGTGGAGTCCGAGGCCGGGCTCTCAAGCACTGTGACGTTGATGTTCCCGGCGATCTCGTAACCTTTGTTGGTGCGCGACGAATAACGCCGTGTGGCCACGAGCCCCGCGGTCGCCCGGATGCCCGTCATGGCAACCGATACCGGCATGACCATGCCGTTTTGTGTGGGCGTAGCGCAAGTGGCCGGTATCTCGTCCGCGCGTCATCCAGGTGAATGTTGCCTGCTAAGGGACTATCTCAGAAATGAAGTCACGCAGATTGTACCTGACACGAGTCTGAGGAAATTCGTACCTTAAATTTGTTTCGAATTCATTTAAATTAAAGCTATCAGATAGTTCTGCGTATATGGCAAATTCGGAGTTGTCACGCGCAAGCGCGAACAATGGAAAATGCCTTGGATTTTCTCTCAAAAACCCAAATTCATAAAATAGCGCACGGAAATAATCGCAAAAAAATGAAAAGGTAGGCGAGTCGGTACGCGTGGATGATGCGACAAGTTCTCTCTTTGCTTTCTCTAATTTTCCTTTTAAATTTCGGTACTTTTTATCACTTCCAAGAACGAACGCTGAAATTGCAGCATCAGAGTGATCAATACGGCTTTTTACACTTTGGTAGGCTGCGTCCAGCAGGTCCCTTGTAAACTTAGTCATCTCAACAAGGCTTTCATCACACATCTTAACATTATGTGAATTACATTCAAAACGATCGATTGCGAGTTTCCGATTAAATTCACATAGACGAGGCGAGTTACCATCGTGCCTAAGATTCATAACGATGAACACATCCAGCGCGAGTCGTCGAAGATATTCGACTGTCACATCTATCCAACCATTTTTAATTAAATGTTGGCTTAAGGCTATCGGCCAGACACCAGAGCTGTTTAATCCCAAATCCTCACCCCAGCTAGAATTGAAGACATCAACAACCAATTTTGAACAGTATGTTTCGTTCCATTGGCTGCTATGCTTCTTCCTGGCAGCCATCGTTCTCCCATAACTAGCTTGCGATACTGCAGCGTATGCCCCTGCCTCAAGGTCGGCCATGTTGATAAAAGGATCAACTGAGCTAGGTCGATTATTGGCTACCCTTTCCATAATTTTACTATTCCTCAGAACCCTAAAATTAATACTATCTGCAACAAGTTTTTGTATTAAATCGGTCGTTGCTCCCTGTCCAGGAATAGCATGGAGTACCTTATACCGTCCGAGCATCAAACCTGCATGCGAATATTCGTGATCTTCCACGTCCGTAAGTGACACACTCATATCTAGCGACTTTTGTAGCTCCACATTCAAGTCACTGACTGTACCCGTTCCTTTAGTAAAAATTATGTCACCTAACATTCTTCGCCTCCAAATTTCGGGTTCATGCATGGGTTGAATCGAAAAACAATTTACCTTACTCTGGGAAGATTGGAACTCGATATCCATCCGCGCAGCCCGCTCGCAAATAGACAATCATGCCCTGTATCCAACAAAAACTATGCGGCCTGGCCATACGCTAGCTAACTCCAGCGTGGGCCAGAGCGCAGCGGGCTGGTGTGCCAGATGGCACGTTCGATGGCCAGGAGCTGATGGAACGGCGAAGTTCCCGATGCGATCAGAGTCAGGACGACGGAGGTAGATTAAGGCTCCGTCCGGCTCATGGGGGTTCCTGGCCTGTTGGATCGTTATAGGCTCTGGCGATCGCAATGCATCGATGAGCGTCAATCCGCGATATCTACCGTCTTCTTGCCACACATACTTGGGTACATGCGTTCGAACACGTAATTTTCCTGTGGATTCTCTACGGCAGTTAGCAGCGTGTCTCCCGTGGAATAAAACCGCTGGAAGCCGATGTAAGCACCGTAGGAGTTCTTGCCGTTGACCTCACCACACAGCACTGGCAGGTCGGTACCGCTCACGAACATGTTGCGATACTGAGCACTGCTCGGGTCCTTGAAGTTGCGGGTTAACGCCTGTTTTGCCTGTGCTACGAAATTGTTGTAGTTGCCCGCCGCCATTTCTTTACGCAGCTGTGTGAATTTTTCATGGTCGCTGATGAAGCTGGTCAGGCGTGCACCTGTCATGGCTTTGTCGCCTTTGCCGATAGATACAATCTTGCGGGTCTGGCGATCGACGCCGCAATAGGCTGGTGGCCTACCGTCAACCCCCGGCCATGTGACGACCATAGTCTGCTCGTTGCTTGCAGTTTCGTCGACCGTTGCCTCGGCGCGCCGTGTCGCAAGCTTCGTCATGAGCGACTCGCATACTCCGGCAGCGACGTCCAGGCTAAAGGGCGCTGGTGGTGCGGGAACGGTGGAGGTGGTTGTTTGCGCGGCCGCCGGCACCGCGGTCGGAGTAGCCTGGGCCTTGGCAGCCTTGATGCAATTAGCGCGCTTCGCGGCGTTCTTTAAGCCGTTGCAGGCCTCGATCAGAACGCTCGTTTGTGCGCTTGCTCCGAAGCTGGAGAGCATGAGAGCCATTGCGACGGCAATGCGACCAGTATGAGGCTGACGAGTGGGTCTTATCGCGGCTGTGGTCGTCGCGCAGGCTGTTTGGCGCATCGTTCTGCTCCCTCTGTTTTGGATGGATAATTGCCAATCCTACTATAATATCCTCTCGGAAAGACCACGTGTAGTTGGTTTGGTAAGTTTACGTTGAGGCAGGAAGACAGGGAGTACATGACCGCTGCGATTGCAATCGGCAATGGCTGTGCTATATTTCGCAGCGGTTGCCGAACACCTGCTAGTGCACGCCCGATGAGGGCTGGCGAATTCGGTCGCAATATCCTGTCCTATACTTCGTGATCACCTTTGGGACGCGGTTGGCAAGTGCACACCATCCCTCGCTGCGTCCCGCGACAAGGAATCGATCATGTACGAAGAAGATCAATCGGCTGTCCACGCTGGCAATTACTATCGTTGGGGCTCTCGACGCTTGCTTTCCAAGTTGACGGCGTTAGGACTTGAAGTTCCTTCCGCCGCGTTGGAAGTTGTCCCCCATAATCAATTTTTTGAAGTCCTGTCTGGATATACCAAGCTTGACCATGCGCTGATGGATTGGTTTGGAAAGCGTGATTACACACAGGCCCAAGCGTTGATCCATTACCGCCCGGCGCCCCAGGAATGGTTCCTGATACGAGAACTCATCGAGGATAATTGGCGCCGGAGCGTCGGTTGTGAAACACTCTTTGCATCGTTGAATGACGCCATAGCATGCGTTGTCGCTGATTGTGACTCCAACGTGCAGAGATTGGAATCTGTCCGAAAGGAGGGCGGATCTATCTGCGTCAAAATTAATGGCGTTGATACATGCAAAATTGAACGGGTACTGCCCCAGCCCTTCGATGTCAGTGTGCGCGACCGGGTTCGCTCAGCAATCAAAGGCGTACGGGAGCACGATACTCTCGGCTTATTGCGTCGCGCGCAGCGCTTACCTGGTTTTAGCAATCTCAATTTCTCGGCGCATTTCCGTGCAACTTCCCATCGTGAGGATTCTTGCTTGCTCTTTGGCTTTCCAACCAACTGGGCAGTGGCAATGCGCAGCGCTCTGAAACAGGTCGGAATACAGGTGAGGCAAAGTCAGGCACAAGAGCTTGTTGCCGTGTTTTTTGGTGCAAGCAACTGGCACCAACTTGTCAAACATCAGGATTGTATTAATGCAGGGAACCATCCGATTGCAGTCGATGTCGATGCCGACCACGGCAAACAGCAGCGTTTTTATTGGACAGCCGAAGAGGCGTTTTTTGCCGTTGGAGGTGTCCTGCATTCGTATCCCGAGCCGTTGGTGGTCACCGACTTTTCGCTAAATCTATTCAAAAGTCAAATTGCGGTGGCCGCTTGCTCTCGCCACGAATACGACGCTAAGGAGTTCTACGAAAAGGTCTTTTGTGCGTCTCGCGTAGCTTCCAGGCAGACCGACTATCATGCTGCCGCGGACCACTCTACTGACGGCCAGATAGAGGCGGCCCAGCGCATCGTTGAATCCCTGGTCCATAACGATAGTGCCCATTCTGTCTCCGCCCTGCTTTATGACGACGTCGGTCCAAAGGGGTTGTTGACCGGATTGCTTGCGCGGGAAGGTTTGCCCGCCAACAATTTGGTCTACATCGGTGAGCATGCTGTTGCCGTGTTCCTCGTTCCCGAACCGAATGGCAGTGCACTTCTCGCGTCGCAGGTTCGTATCTATCGCATCGAGGAACAAGGCCCCGTCAAGGTCGCCGAAGTCGCAATGTACAAAGCTGAGATCACTGTGAAACAGGATCCTGACGAACACCTCCTCATCATTAGCCCGGATTATGGCAACGGCAGCGCACCTGCAATTGAAATTCGGTTTAAGGACTTGGCTCAGGCTAGAGCACTATTTGCTTTGACCCACGCGAAAAATCGGTTCATGCACACGGTTCCGGAGGGTATGGCGATCGATCACGACGATGGTCATCACATTGTGGCCACGTCGTAACGTAAGTGTGCTCTGATGGTCGCGGAAGAACTTTTGAGCTTGACGGGCGTTTGCGAGAAACCGGTCACACGCGCGGGACAGTGTGTGCTGCCCAAGCGTACCGTCTGGCGATACCTGGAGCGCGGGCGATGGTGCCTTCGCCCGCTTGGTCCAGGATACATCTCAATTCGCTTGAATCAGGTTGTTGGCCCGCCGACGATACCACCTCTGCGCGCGCGTACTTTGGGCGGCAACATGGTGTCAGGTAGGACCGCGCACAGTGGCAGTGGGAACCGAAGGTGGTCAGATCCGTACCTGGGTTCCATGAGCGGCAACAGCTTTTGAAGCGCACGCAAGACCTCGCGGGATATGACTGGACTCTGATTTTCTGCCAGTAAGGCGAGTTCCCCCAGCGTTAGCGTCCAATTCCAGTACTTGTCAGGTAACACGTGGCGGAGCAAACCGGCCGAGGTATTGAATCGCAGCGTTTTCCATACGATGTGGGGTGCGTACACCTTAACTAGTTGCGCTTTGCCATTGTAGTATTCGATTGCCTCGAATAGGTCAGTTAGGTTGGCCTGTTCAGAAGAGGGTCAGCCGGGATAAGGCCAGTAATAGCACATAAGCGTAAAAGTTATAAGCAATCGACTTTTTATACGCTCCGTGGTAACTTCAGAAGCTCCGTTGGCCAAGTCGCATTACTACACGTCACTTGGCCCGTGGACGCAGCAAACTGCCGGCAGCATTTTCCTCAAACCGGCCAGCCTCCTCGATGTAACCCTGGACGGTGCCGTCGTGGCGCCAGCCACCTTGCCGCTAGATGTCGCGGAAGTTTGCCCCGGCTCGGTACGCGCTGGTGGCCATACCGCGCCGCAGGCTATGACTAGACAGCTGCGGCACATAGCCCAGCCCCGCGTCTCGCGCGCGACGCTCCAGGATTGCGTTGACGCTCGCCGAGTTGAGCGCATCGGAGCCCACCTCATCCCATCGTGTCACGGACCTGAATAGCGGCCCCGCCTCGATATTTGCAACATCAAGCCAAGTGCGCAGCGCCGTCGCGGGGCAGCAAAGGCCATCGCCGTAAGGTATCGCCTTGACGATTCCTTGGCCATCCTGATCCGTTTTAGAGCGTGCCAGCGTCGCGACCACACCCTCCGGCTCCCACGCCAGGTCGTCGACGTCCAATCCGACCAGCTCACTGCGCCGGAAGCCACCGAAGTAGCCGACCTGAAGCAGCGCGTTGTCACGCCTGGCGGCCAGCGTATCCAGTCCGGCCAAGTGGGCGACGATCACCGTCAGGTCCTCCACCGGCAACGCCTTGGCTTTCCTTCTCGGTGTGCCGTGTGTGCGCTCGATGCCCACCAGCGTCTTGCGCACGTTGGGCGTCGACGCCGGATCAGGGAATCCCTGGTGCAAGTGCCATTGAGACAGCGCGGTCAGGCGCAGCGCCAACGTGCGCGGATTGAGCGTCGGCGCGTAGGTCAGCAGGTAGCGGACGATGGCGTCCTGGTCGCACGGCAGCAAGCCGC
The DNA here is from genome assembly GCF_009857655.1 of Duganella vulcania. NCBI lineage: Bacteria > Pseudomonadati > Pseudomonadota > Betaproteobacteria > Burkholderiales > Oxalobacteraceae > Duganella > Duganella vulcania. The sequence goes on along the minus strand of NZ_WWCX01000001.1, from coordinate 539,641 downwards.
CCCATGCCAGGAAATGCCGGATGGCGGAGCGGTAAGTGCGGCGCGTGTTGTCGGAGGTGGCGGCGGCGAGAAAAGCACGGTGCCGGGCCGACAGCTCGAGGTCGGTCACGGCGACGGTGGCCACGCGTTCGATCGGACCGACGACCGACGCCAGGGGTGTACTGGGAAATTCGCTGGGATCGGGCATGGCGCTGTCGCTCAATGTCGAGGTTTGTACCGGTGATATCGCAGGATACCATGGTGGTTGGCTGGTTCACATGCGATAAATATGGGTTATGAGAGGCCATAAAATGCTGGTGACAGCACATCAACAAAAGGATAATATATCGTTATATTACGTATCACGTATTACAGTACCTTATTTCATGAAAGGTCCCCCATGCCGCGCGCAGGTATCCTCTACTCCCAGGTGGCCAATGCAGCCGCCGCGCTGGCCGCCGCCGGCGCCAATCCCACCGTGGACAACGTGCGCGCCGCGCTGGGCGACACCGGTAGCAAGAGCACCATCGGCCCCATGCTGAAACAGTGGAAGGCCGAGCACCAGGGCGAGGCGGTCGCCGCTAGCACCGGCCTGCCGGCCGACCTGCTGCAGGCCGTCAAGGCGGTCCACCAGCGCATCGAGGCCGCCGCCCAGGCCCAGGTCGAGCAGCTGCGCGCCGAGCACGAACAAGCCCGCCAGGAGGCCACCCTACAGCTGGAGGCCGAGCGCGCCGCCGGCCGCCAGCTGCGCGCCGAACGCGAGGCGCTGACCACCGAGCTGGCCAGCGTGAAGGCGGCGCTGGCGCACGAGCGCGACGAGCGGCAACACGCCGCCGTGGCGATCGCCGCGCTGCAGGCCGAGCAAGCCGGGTTGACCAAACGCCTAGCCGACCGCGCGGGAGAGGTCGAGCAGCTGGCCGACCAGCTGGAGAAGGCGCGGGACCAGTTCGAAAATTATCGGGAGAAGGCGGCCGAGCTTCGGCAAGCCGACCGGCAAGCGGCGGACGCTCGCGCCACCGCCAAAGAGGGCGAACTGGCCGTCCTGCGCGGCCAGCTGCAGGAGCGGGCGGAGAGCCTCGCCGCGCTGAGGACCGACAAGCACCACCTGCAGGCGCGGCTCGACGATGCGATCGCCGCCGGCGCTGAGGCCCAGGCCGAGGCCGCGCGGACTCGCACGGAACGCGACCACGCGGCCGCCGCGCTAGCACGCGCCGAAAGCGCCCTGCGGGAGGCGGCAGAGCACGCGGAACTGGTAGGCCGGCAGCTAGGCGAGGTGAAGCAGGAGTTGGCCGAACGGCAGGGGGAACTGAAACGGGTGGAGCGCGATCTACACAAGATGCAGAATTTGGTCGACCAGCTCAACCAGGATGCCTTGAATGCGAAACAGGAGCGCCACCGGCTCGAGCAGATGCTTCGCGAGACCGGGACAGGGGATTGATAGCCAGGCGCCCTCTGAACTAGAGGGCCGTGGGCCCGGGACCTCGAAGTTCGTCAAAGTTGCCTCGATGGGCGGCCATGCGCCGGATGTCCGTCCGTTGAAATAACGGTGCCCGGTAGCGGCGCCAAGGTCGGTGTCGGATGGCCATCGCGATCATGGCGCGCGGTTTGCCCGGCTTCCTGCCCACCCGGGGCCCTCGGAACGAATATGCCGGAAAAATTGGAACTAAATTTGCGTCAATCCCATCTTGCAGCAATTGAAGAAAATTAGTTCAGAGAACTCCCGGTCGATACAGAGGCCGCCACCATGTGCGAAGCTGCGCCTCGAGTCGCGGCACGAGCAGCTGCGACTGCGGCGCCAGGCTTGCTGGCTGAAAAGCACCCTGAGCGCGCTGGGGCAGAACTCCGCCAGGCCGCGGGGCAACCGCGAGAGCGCAAAGTCGTCAGTCGTGACCACCGGCGCCGTTGCGCCCGGGGCCGTATATTGCGCGAAGTAGGTCTGGACTTGTCGGCAGGGCACGTTAATATGACGCCGTTATTCATCCTCCTATCCATTCCACGCAATGTCCTTTGAGCGACTTCCTTTGGAACTATTGTCCCGCTTCGCCGACGCGCTGCATACCGCACCGCCCGCGCAGCCCGGCCCATTTCCAGCATCGCTGTGGCAGCAAATTCACACTCGCCGCTGGGCGCATCGCAATGAAGTGGATGATCTCGCCTATGCGATGGATACACGTTGTGATGGCCTAGATCTTGTGGAGCTGGCCAAGCACGCGGGCTACCCAATGCGGGAGGTACGGGATCGGCCACGGTTCGCGAACGCCAACTGGAGCGCATCCAAATTGATGGCGGCCGTCGATGTCGGCGGATTGTTCATTTTGCTGGAGCAGCTGGGGTTTGCGATCGAGCCCGGGCCTATGGTGCAATCGTTGGCGCCGGCGATCGCGCCGTTGTCGATGATGACGTTGGCGGAAGCCGAGATCCATACCTACGATCGCATGCGCCGGCGGCAAAGATTGGTGCTGCGCGCCGATGCTAGCGGGGTATTGGACGAACGCGCCGATGCTAGCGAGGTATTGGACGGGCGCGTCGATCAGTGGCGCGGCCATGCGGGATACCGTTATGAACGCATGGTGATGGAGAATGGAGAGACATCGAGACTCACAATCACCGGACCATCCTACCGGGCGTCGCGCCGCATCGATACCACGTGCCCCCTATGCGGCCACCCGTACACACAGGGAGATCCCGAATCGGCGCTTGGGCACCGGAAGGCCCACGCGCGCGTGCAGCGTCTGCTGGCGCCACGGCCGAACAAGGCGATGCGCGAACGCTTGGCAAGCGGGGCAGGGGAGCGCGTCGATGCGGCCGCGCCGGCCTGGCTGCATCACGAGGTGTACGAAAGGGCGCGGCGGTTCAAGCACGACTTTGGCTACGATGCGATCCAGTGGCCGACGCCCGCGGCACGCGCGCACCGTGATCGGCGCTGGGTGGGGTTTGTGTTCGCGGCACCCGACGGCGCCATCGACGGTGCCTGCGCCTTCCTGCTCCGCGACGATGGCTGGGCGCTCCAGTGGGTATGGGTACGGCCAGACCGCCGCCGGTCCGGCCTGCTGGCTGCCCGCTGGTCCGGTTTCCTGGCGGAGTTCGGCGACTTTTGGATCGAGTGTCCGCTGTCGGCTGCGATGACGGCGTTTGTCGCGCGTCATGCGTCCACTGGCCAGCTGGCCCAGATCGCCGCGAGGTATCCGAATGGTGCTCCGATCAGGGAGGCGCTCCCGTGATCCGGCGATCCGCCATCCGTAGCACCCGGCGGCGAGGTATGGAAGCGTCACGTCGAAGCTTGGGCGGCCTCCTGAACGAGCTGCATCTGATCCGGAAGCTGACGCACATCCAGCCGGTACAGTCGCCAGGCCAACAGAGAGGAGGGGACTCATGGCGGTGAAGCGCAATGACAGCGCCGTGTGCTTCTGGCAGAACGGCCCGGGAGAGATCGTCTGCGCCCGGTTCGACGACCAGGTGCGCCAGTACTGGCGGAACGTCGCGCAGCCGGCGCTGGCCAGCGCAGACAGAGAGGTGGAAATGGCATTGGCGGCAACCGAGACCGATGTGTCGGCGGTCTTTGAGCACGCCGACAGGGTCGACCAGCACCAGGTGACGGCCTTGGGCCTGGGGATCGCCCTGCAGTCGCTTTGGGAGCGTCAGCTGCGTCGTTATCTTTGCGCCTATGTACAAGGCGACGCGGCCATGCGGAAAAAGGTTGAGATGGCGAAGTGGGACCAGCTCCTCCCGCTGTTCGAGCAGTTTCGAGGCGCCCCCCTTCGGGCATTCATCTGTTTCCCGGACCTTGACCTGTTGTCTTTAGTCGGGAACGTTTGTCGCCATGGCGATGGGAAGACCGCCGATCTCCTTTGGCGATCCCATCCAGAGCTATGGCCGTATAGCCAGGCCCATGACCACCCTGATGCGGCACCGCCGGTGGAGCATATGCACCTTAGTACCTCGCTGCTCTCCAGGCTCGCGGATTCGGTAACCAAGTTTTGGGAATTTGTCTCGTATCTGCACCTCGAGAACTTGCTGTCCAAGCATCCGTCGGTGGAACGCCGACTGCCAACTTTACGCGCGCTTCACGAAGTGGAAATTGCGCATTTCAATCGGACCTGCTCAGGCATCGCTCGCGCATAGGAACGAGCCGCCCCTGGCCATGCTCTATTTCTTCCAGCTTTCGACATTGCGCTGTGCTTCCGGCATGGCACGAAGACGGTCAGCTTCGTCCGCGGCCTTTGCCTTCCTGTATTGGACCGGAGCATCCGCGACCAAGCGCGTGATGAAATCGCCGGCCAAGGTTTTAGCCATTTTTTCAGCATTCACCTGCAGGATGACATCTGGGTTGTTACCTGACCAACTCGCCTTGAAAGCCAAACCAGCGGCTATGGCGTTGTTGACGCCCTCGGTTACGCCGTAATAGTTGGCATACCCATAGTTTTCTTCGGCATTCTTGAAGTGGATCCTACAGTACATGTGCGCCGGCACGATGCCGTTTTGGGGCTCCGGCATGCAAACGATATCGCTCACATCCTGGGCAAGGGCATTCGCCAATTGCACTTGCTTTGATATGGACTCGTTAGCGGTCATAAACGACTCGTCGTAACGCACCCCGCGCCACTTCGCAATCGCATATGCCCCTTTCCAGGTAACGGCGCCGGTCACTACCAGAAGTGCGCCCAATACGGCCGCCATTGTGCGGTTTGAAAACTCCATCGCGTCGTAACCCATGTCAGTTTGAATATCCAATACTATAACTCAAAGAGTTGCCACATGGATACAATTGCCGACTGTGGATCCTGAGTGAGTCCTCTAACCACCGGGGGTGCACATCTATCGGCACCGTGAGAGGCTCAGCATGGTGAGCCGCCGGCTGTCGAGCTCCAAACGTGTGGGCCGCCGAACGCCGTTGTCAAGGTGGCCGAATTTGCAATGATAGGTGCTGCGATTATCATGTCTCGCATTACATTTCTCAAAAGACTCATTGCCTATGTCTACCTTATCGAGCAACTCGGCGCCGCAAGCGGTTCCAGCTTCTGGGCACGGTCCCGTCCCATCAGCCGCAGAATTTAACGAAGCAATAAAATATGTGCTGGTCAACGACAAGGGTATGCCCCCACTTGTTGCTGACAGCGTGATGCAGATGGACAGCGGCTTTCTAGAGCGGTGCAGGAATGATGCGCGCAATAAGGCTGTTGATGTGGTCGCGATTGCCGACGAGCTTGTCATGCAGCCCAACGTGCGGGCGCGTTGGGTTGATCTCAATGAGGCGTCGCGCGAGGAAGGTGACGCCACCGGCATTGTCATTTCGGCGGGCACGGCTATCGATCACCACCTGAACTCACTTCTGGCAATGGGCTTGTATGGTCATGACCGTACGAGCGTCGCCAATGCGGTGTTCTTGCGCGGCCTCGAGGCTTTATTGCCTGTCGTAGCGATGGCCCGGCAGCCAGGGCTGGGTACCAAAAAGGCGAAGTAGGCCGAGCGCTTCGATCAGCCATTCGCGGCATGGCCTGTATAACCGACGCGAGGAGGACCGGGCGGGTTGAGTTCGGACCTGCACGCTCGGTCCGTATATGCACGCCAACTTTCCAAAAAAATGGCCGCTCGATGGAGCGGCCGTAAAAACCCTTGCATGAATCGATATTCGCGGGAGACAAGCCACTATAGCGTGTGCCATGCAGCCTGTGTTTTCCTAAGACATCCTGTTTAGGTGCTTCACAAAAAATTCAGAACTCTCTCCTGAACTATTATCAGGGCAGGGCTTCGTCGGCCGTCAGCACCTAACTTGGTCGATGCAGCCATCTGCTGTAGGTGGAGTTGCACCGACCACGAGCGATCGAAGGCCGTGAGGATTGTTGGTCATTCCAACTTCTGGATTTTTCCAGCCGTTCGTGTAGTTTAGTTCGGTGACGGGATCCGGGATTGCGCATATGGCTTCATTATGCGGTGTGCATAACCCCAAGCCAGCTGGCCATAGGTGCATCATCTTTTTTGAGAGATTTGCATGCGATATCTGAAGCGAATTTTTGCACTATTGGCGGTGAGTCCTGCCTTTTGCGGCCCGGCCCATGCCTATGAAAATAAGGACATCATCGTTGGGGAATGGAGTGGTGTGTCTGGCTATATGGTTACAGCCGGCAAGGCCGGTGCCTCTTTTCATGAGACCAACCTGGACATGACATTGGTCGTCGACGCGCGCCACCGCGTAATCGGCACCAGCTCGGCCAACGGGTGCTCCCTGGTCGGTGAATACCAGTCAACGAGCTCTGTGGTCGACTTCCCAATGAAGGTCAAGATCACGGGATGCAATTACCACGGTTTCAATTTGCGCTTTGTTGGCATGCTTCACTACGATCCGGCCAAACGCTTGCTGGGCTTCAAGCTCGACCGGGAGGATACGCTTTCCGCAGGCAAGGAGATTCACTATTACGTCTCCGCCAGGCTGCAACGCGCGTCGCCGCCAAGTTCGGCAGCGCGGTAGTGCAGTTGGCTGAGAGTTCGTCTGCAAATGAGTAAATCGGGTCGGTTTAATCGAGGGCTTTGATGGGACAAGTTCTGAATATGTCGTCTGCGTCGACGCCGTTGCACCTTGCGATGTCCAATGACTGCGACATGGCGCAATGGCGTTCGCCGGACCTCTTACGCAGGGTTGATTTGTTGGGCTTTGAAGTTGCGCCACGCGCCTGGCCCAACATGCCACTCTTAGGTGAGACGTGTGCCGCCGACTGGCCAGTGGCCAGGTTGCAGGATTGGATCAATCGCAGCCCTGATGTCATGGATACGGAGCTGCGGCCCTTGCGCGACGACTCCTTGCACTTTTGTTTGTGGCAAGGCCACGCACGACAATCCCAACCGCCCCTTGGCGTTTTCAGCTGCCGTATGAACGCCCGTGTCGGTAGCGCGCGTGTACTGGAGCACCTCACTTTCCACGCGGACAACGCATGGATTCACCCTGCGCATCGAGGGCAAGGGCTAAGCCACTATTTTGCCGCGTTGGTCCGCGCGTATATGTACTATCACGTGCTGCATCCGCTGGCGGAAACGTCGGCGATGAAGGTGCGCCCCTTTGGGTTTAAGCTGCGCCTCTCAGCTCAATCCGGACCTCCTGCGTGGGAGCGATTGTGTGGGAACCTGCAGAGTCTCTTTGAGGTCACACGCGGAACCTGGTGGTCTGAACAAGAGTGGGCGAGTACCTTCCTCGCTGATATTTCTGCACGGTGGGCCATCTGCGAGCTCGAGGTTGACCGTACGCAGCGATCCGGCGCCGTTGTGCAGCTGCGTGCTTAGACTTTCAGCGAGGTGTGTTCAATTCACCGCGACGGGGGTCACGGCCGCACCGGTCGACTTGTTAAAGGCGCTTTCTTTGGTCAGCTGATCAATGAACGTTGGGATGGTCACTTCATCGAGACGCCATCCCAAGCCATCGCGCATCATGACAAATTGGATTTCAGTGTTCGTCATTGGGTCTGTGGCGCGCACAACGAACCGGTTGATGCCGTCATAGCCCTTTTGGATGGTTGGCGCTCCGCTGCGCCCCGTCATGACTTCGCCGATCTGGGCCGTACGCCTGGTGCCCTCAGGCGGCGCCGCCCCAGTGAGCAGGTGCATCATGAAGTCCGCCGTTACGGACCGGTTTACCATCGGCGCGACAAATTCCCGCTCGACCAGATCCAGTACCTCCTGTTTGGCGTGTGCTTGGTTAAGTTGCGCCGCGACGCCTTTTCTAATTTCAGAGACCAAGGCCCCGCGCACAGCGTCGACGTCGACGAAGTCTTCGAAGCGCTCGCGGTTGGCTTCTTCGGCCGAGTGCTGGATTTGGGAGAAGCTGTAGTAGGGTGCATAGATGATTAAGCCCAGCATGACCAATGCCGACATGGTTATAGCGACGAGCATCGCCCATAGGCCTGTTCCTGTTACTGCCCGCCCTGGTGCCGTGGTGTCTTGTTCAATTTTCATTCGTTACTCCCGCCTGTTGTCTCGATTCAGCCAAATGGTCTAAGTGCAGTGCTTTCAGCCATCTGAATAGTTTACTTGTCCTTTGGTCCTCTGAAATTTATGTAAGTTGGCCTAATCGGCCGCCTTTCCACGCTTTTCGCGGCAGCAAGAATCGATATAGTGTCGCCATGCGGCGTGCGCGCATGCGCGTAAGACCTCGTTTCCACCCGAGAATCGAATTCATGGCGGCTAAAAAAATAACCAAATCCGAGCAGGAACTATTGAAGTTCCATAACTACTTGCGCCGTTTCACCACTTTCTGCGCCAAGCTGCCGTGGTGGTTCGGCATCTCCTGTGCGGCTGTGACGTATCTGTACTTTACTTTCTATTTCCCGCGAACCGCGTTGGCTGATGTCGATAGCCCGTTGCTGTTGCGAATCATGGATGACCTCCTGCACCGGCCGGCGATTATTCACCTGATCAATAGCTTCCTCATCGGCATTTTCCTGCTCATGACCGTGTTCTCGTCGATCAAGGAATTCAAGCGTCACGGTGGTCTTGGTGGTGACGACGGCACGGACGCGTTGTTCGTGATGCGTCCAAAGGTATTCGCCGCGGAAGTGGGTAAAGTCCTCGTGGAAGATGGCTTCACACTCGTCAAGCCTGGAAAAAGGCGTGGGGCGTGCGACATCATGGCCTGCAAAGATGATCAGCGTATTGGGGTACGCTTTTCCGACTTCAAGCAGCACACCATACATGAGCTACAGATCGATCAGTTGATGAAATCGGGGAAGGCCGAAAAGTGTACCGACCTCATGTTTATCGCAATAGGTGGTTACAGCAAGGCCGCCACCAAACTGGCCTCCAAGAGCGGGATCCAGCTGATCGGCCGCCAGAACATCATGTACTTCTTAAAGCGGGAGATCGCGCCGCTTCACACCCCTATTCCTCGCGTCCCGATGGACGATTTCTGCTCTGATAATGATGATGCTGCGCGAGAGCAGGGCGCCAGACCTTCGGGCCATGGCACGACTGTCGCTATACCGCGCCGCGTTACCTCCGCTGTCCTTGTTCCGCGCGATGGTGCGAGGCTCAATCCCAATTTTGTGATGCCCGCCGGTGCGTTGACGCCACCACCTGAACCGAAGGACTGACTGATGCGTTTGCGAAAATATCTGACTCTACTGAACCTGTGCTGGGCGCTGGAAGTCCTGCTCGCAGCATTCTTTGGTTCGCTGTCGTTGTATGGACTCATCGTCCGACACGATGCTTCGGCTGCCTTGCTGTTCCTGGGGCCGCCGATTCTGTTCGGCATGGTGTTGGTGCGCCGGCATGAATTGCGCCAGCAGCTGTGTGATGTTTCGACTGAGATCAGGTCGCTGCTGCGCGATCCGGAGCGTTGATATGGCTTCGGTGATCACCGCCGCCCGCAAGGCGTCAGGAAATCCATCGGGCATGGTCTCACTGTACGTCGGCCCCAGCATGTCCGAGGCCTACCACCAGCTGGACAACGCCGCCAGGGCCCGCGTTCGCGAGCGGGTAAAGCTGCTATTTCGCGAATCCATGTTGCACGAGAATCCAGCGCTTAGTGTCATCGGTTCTTCACCAGGGGACGGCACGAGATCTTCCGTGCGTGGTCTGCTGCGCGTGGTCATTGATGTCATGCGCAAAGGGGGGCGGTTGATGACGGTCGTAGAGATCACGACAGCGGTTCATGAGCGGCGGCCGGATGCATCTTCCTCGGTGGTTCGACGTCTTCTCAATAAGTGCGTTGACGTGCCGGCACCGATCATGATGCGACAGAAGATCAAGAACCCGAGCACCGTGTTACACGCGCGGCGCGACCAGGTTTTCGCCTTTGCCCTGCTGCCCGAGATCCAGCGTCAACGCCGCTCCGGCAGCGTGGTTCAGGATGGCCAGGTGTGTGAGTCGATCGTAGAAAGCATCGTTCATGTCGTCTTGCGTAGCGTCGAACCACCAACAGCGCGGGAAATTCACAGGCTGCTCAAGCGGCCGGAGGTCAGCTTGCAAAATCTGTACACCTATCTGAGCGACCTCAAACAGGGCCAGGTGCTATGCACCGGTGTGAAGAAGAAGGATGCAGGCCGGCTGGTCAATACTTACGTCCCAGGCCCTGTACTGCTGGGTAGGGACGATCCACTGGCTGCAGGCCAGGCTACCAGCCTGTCCACTTAGGAGGTTCGCGTGCTCGTCGACCCCTCACAATTTTTGCTGGCCAAAGCGCTCACAATGGCCGCCAACCCGATGTTAATCGTCGATAGGTCGTCTCGTACGGTGTGGGCCAATCATGCATATGAACGTTTGGTTGGTAGCGCACTGGACGAAATTCGGGGCGCTGTACCTGGCTTGCTTCATACTGATAGGCGCCGCAAGGAGCTCTTTCGCAACCTGTTTCAAACTGTGTTCGAAGGCGGAACTTGGGTCGGGGAACTGTTCGCTGCCGCCAAGGACAAAGCACCTCGACCGTTTGAATGTGTGGTCACGCCGTTGCAAGACGGGCTGGGGCGCTCGTCGCATTTTTTGGTGGCCATGCACGATGTCAGCGTGTTGCGCTCGGCAATCGAGCAAATGTCCTACAACGCCCATCACGATGCTTTGACCGGACTGGCAAATCGGCCGATGTTGCAAAGCGTCCTTGCGCACGCGATCTCCCACGCGCTGCGCAGCCGTACTTTGTGCGCCCTGCTGTTCATTGACTTGGATGGCTTTAAGGCGGTCAATGATGAGCATGGACACCATGTCGGCGACGGATTGTTGATTGAGGTCGCACAGCGACTCCAGCGCGCTGTGCGCGAAGCTGACACGGTATGTCGCCTTGCGGGTGACGAATTTGCGATTGTCCTCGACGAGATTGCGGCGCCCGCTGGCGCCGTTGTCATCGCCAACAAAATTCTTGAACTTTTGTCTCGTCCTATGACCATTGACGGTCGCAGCGTCACGGTCGGCGCCAGCATCGGGATCGCCATCATTCCTCATGCCGGTGACAGCGTGGCGGCAGCGCTACGCAACGCTGACGCGGCCATGTACAGCGCGAAGCGATCGGGTAAGAATCGCGCATGCTCGTTCAACGCCGTCTTGGGTAGTGTGTCCACGTGTGCTGATGAACCGCTGCGTGATGTCGCCGGCAAGTCTACCGCGCCATCGATTGGTCAGACTTGAGCGCGCGGCGGCGAGTCATCCGTGGTTGGCGTACGGTCAGTTCATTTGGCGGTAACGCATAGCGACCAGCGCCTGCAAATCGCGTTGAATCAAAGTGGAAGTCCTTGCCAACTCCACGGGTGTCTTACCCGATTCTCCAAGCAGAATGCTCGCACCACGTTGCATTAGTGCACGCGCGATGTGGTTGTGCCCCAGTTCCATTGCGTTAGACAGGGCGGTGGCGCCCGTTTCGCACTGGGTGTCGATGTCGATGAAGTCAAAGCGCAGCAGGATTTCAACGCAGCCAAGGCTGCCCTCGATAGCCGCCAGGATCAGCGGCGTCACGCCATTGTCGTCGGTGTGATTGACGTCGCAACCTAGCAGCGCGAAGTCCTGAGCTGCCTGCGGGGCGTCGTAGTGGATGGCGTAAAACAGCGCAGTCCAACCATCGAGCCCTTCAGCGATGGTGAGGCGGCGGTTTTGATCTATTTGTGATCGCGCCTTCGCGAGCGCACCTGCCTTCAGATGATCGAAGAACAGGTCGATGACGTTCGACGCCGCCTGGTTCGCGGTGGGCTTCTTGTTCGCGGCCGGCATCGCCCAGCCAGCGCGGTATGGTATGCGGGGGTGATGCATATAGTACCTTTCCAATTTGGTCTTCAGGCTGTCGTCTATTAAAGGGAGGGCGGGCCCTCTAAACTATGCGAGCGCGGCGCGATGGGCTAACAGGAGCATTCCCAGGCCTATCACGGTCAACGCAGTCGGCCCCAGATCGGCAGGCCTTTCAATCCGATGCAACGCCGCCTTGCCCAAGGATGCAATTGGCACAGAGAGCAGCACCAATGGGAGCAGGGAGTTGAGATCGCTCAGATCCGCAACTCGCGTATCAAATAGCGCGAGCCATGTAAGGAGACCAACGAAGCTCAACACCACGTGGCGATATCGTGTCTGCAGGGTCATGCCTTGTCCTTGATGTGCCGATGACGATTGGTTCATCCGGCACCTGCAATCTCAGCATAGCCTAGGTAGATAGCTGTTTGGTTGATCTCGTACAAAGTCTCTCCCGCATCAATTGTATTTGAGCGCACCAGCATATTACAGCTGGTCGCCGTTGATTGTTGGCCTTCGTCCTGGTTTTCGGCAGGTGCCGGCCTTCGTCTCACTGCCTTCTAACAGTAGCGCCACCTAGCGCCAGGCTAGGTCATCTCTTTTTGGGGTAAGTGTCCCTTGGAGGTGGTTTTACGCGGACAAGGGGTCGTTTGCACGTGCTTTAATGGGAAATCGTCAGCTTTCCCCTCCGGGTGTCCCATGTCGACCATTGGCTGCAGGGCAGACTCTCTCGCCGATATCTCTAACTCGTTATCAGATGCCGAAGTATACGGCATCGGCTCGATAATTCATCCACGCTTGGCAGGCCGTACTGACACGGAGTCGCCCCGGCCATCGGCGGCCGTGGGTTCACGGCGTGGCGCGCAGGAGGCTGCTCGAGTCCGCCGCGCGAATTTCGAGATGATCCTCACTGCCCTGGAGCGGTCCACTTTGGATACCGGCGAGGTTGCGCGTCTGCTTGGCGTGACCGCAGCAGCAGCGAGGAAGTACGTCTTCACGCTGCGCGAGGTGGGCGTCATCGAGCTTGCTGATAATACTGATAGCAGCGGTGCCAAGCAGAAGCACTGCTATCAGTTGGCGCTACCGATAGGCTTGGCGCGCGAGTCGCTGCTGCAGATCGGTACAGTGGCCGAACACCGGCGCCGGCGCGAAGGGCCATTGACATCGGATCAAAACGGTTTCGAGCGGGCTGCGGCCGGCCAGCGGCTGCACCTGGCCGGCTCGAGTGTCGCCAGACGTACGAGCCAGGGTAGGCGTGATGTCGGGCGTGATCCTCTTGTCGCAGCGTTATTTGGCCCTGGCGCGGCGCGCCCCGTGGCCGCTGCATAGACGACAAGCTTCACGCTACGCGTTCGATGCTGCTACTTCGCAAGCGAGCAGTTCATTAAAGTGGGCGCGTGCAAACTGGCGCAGTACGGGCAGGTTGGCTGCGCATTCATCGACGGTGGGGTAATCGTCGCCTTCGTTGGACAGTTGCCGGGTCAGCTGACTAAACTCCATCGAGGCATTCAATATCTTTCCCCATGGGAGGCCTTCGTCGGTTTCGACCTGTAGTCGAACTTCGTCAAAGCTGTCTTCGACTTTGCGCTTCCACAGTGCCATCGCCATCACGTGGCCAGACGCGAGAGCCGACTTTCCCGATGCCGTTGCGGCGATGAACTGTTCCGTAGCCTCACAGAGGGCAGTGATGTCCTTGGCAATGCTGGTGAAGGCGTATCCTTCGATCATGTCGTCTTCCTGTTGCTTTAACTGGGGCTGCTATTGCTGATCCAGCAGCGCTCGGCCTTCTGGGGTCTGCGCAAGGAGCGCACGTCCCTCTTCAGTGGACAATGGGCAAATGTCCGGGTCGAGCTTCTTACGCCGTTCATCGCCGAGTTTGGAGGAGGACTCCTTGCCTTCGATCTGCGTCGTCGCAGGCGTGGAGGAAAGTGGCTCGCCGCTAGCGCGACGCGAGCGGTCGATGCGCTCATCAATCATAGCGGTCAAGCGAATGGCGTTGTCCACGCGGTGAGCATAAGCTCTGCTGTCGTCATGGATCACATCGGTGACTTCAGGCTGAGCTTGCTGACTGCAGGCGCTAATTGCAGCCGAAATTAACAAGAGTGTGAGTAGTCTGGCCATAGCACGATTGTAGGCCGACTCCAGGTGCGCGCGGTGCTGGTTGAAACGACCATTTGGGGCCGCTTAACGTTCCCCATTGGGTTGGAGCGATAAGTAACGAGGGCATTGACCGTTGTGTTTTGATTTGGCACTATCGTCGTATTGTTGTGCGCCCGCGCGGCGTTAAGCGCATCCTCATCTACTATCCAGCTGAATCTCGGCCTCTGGCACTTGCCTCCTACGCCTGGTCTTCTTGCTGCAGTTCTCGACCGTCTTTCCCACTAACGCGAGCACTCGCCTCGTGCACTTCTACTACCCGCTTGGCGTGGTGGTTCAATTGCGACCCTAGGTCGCAACTTTCACTTTTTCGTCCACTCGCGTCGTATTTATTCGGCGCTTTCTTTCAAGGAGTTATGCATGTCCAATACGATGAATTTCGAACAGTTTAAAGAGCGCTTTGAACCGATTAAAAACCATCTCAATCCCCTGGCTGATCTGGAAGGGTTGATGTTTCATCTCGGCGAGAAGGAATTGGCTTATGTCAGGCAACAAGAATCGGGGACGATTTGGACGGTTCATCTGATTGACGGCGTTCGCGTGATTGCCAGCGTATTTTCCTCCGTGGATCGGGAAGGCTATCTGGTTGCCCGCAATGCGATCGCAGCAGGTTCGTACTACGAAGTCATTGATGATGACGACATGGAGGAGAGAGACGAGTAGTTTAACGCCCGCAATCCCTGGGTTCTGGGTGGAGTGTGGTGCCGACGTGGTTCTCGGCGCCCATAGCTGCGCCTTTCCGAGTGGCGCACGCCGCATTTTGATTTTGCAATTCGAGTGAGGTATGAAGTAGGGGTGAACTTACTCTCTATAAGTTCACCTCTATTTCATGAGGCATTGGATGGGAATTCTCCGAAAATTGGTGAGAGGGAATGGCACGCAAGCCGTTGATCCCCCGGCTATTACTGGAACAGTATCCTGGGACGCTAGCGAAGGCGTCGCGCGCGCTTTCGATGATGATGGCAACGAAACGGATCAACTGAGATTCGCCAAAGTTGAATGGATTCACGAGCGAGATATGCGATTTACCGGGATGTCATTCCTGGATGAACTTGGTGGCGCCCCACGCTTACAGGTGTGGGACTATTCCGCTTAGCCATTGTCCAGTAGTGCGCTGGCGAATACGCTCGTGGTATGCCTCGGGTGGCCGGGATACTGCTTGCGCAGACATGTTCGGTCGTGCCAATGACATGGCCATCGGTAGGGCTCGGTGCCATTAGCAGAACTTCCTGGCGCGGCGTGTAACGCATCTGATGAAGCACTATCCACTGCCTGGTAGTCGGTATTGCGCATTGTCTGCATTTAACCGCACGACCTGGGATCGATGCAACCGTCATGCCGGGTGGCACATTGTTTCAAATTGGTTGGACGTGCGTTACCGTGAGTGGCAATTAGGTGCAAACTAAGACATGGCCATTTTGCATTTTTGAAAAAAGATATTTACGGGTCCATTTTTCGTCATTAGAATGGCCATGCAGTAATATCTATCGGACCAGTTAGTTACTTTGATAAGAGACGGTATAGAGACCAGTCCTGGTCGAGTGGCGTCTGTATTTTCTTCTTGACCTGGAGCTGGCCAGCTTTTAGTGCCCTACCAACTAGTGTTTTGAAAGACAAGATCTATGACGAAATCATTCGCGGAATACAAGCGAGACATTGCTGAATTAGAGCTCAAGATGGAAGAAGCTCGGCGTAACGAAAGCGCGGAAGCTTTGGTAACCATTCGCACTCTCATGAAAACCTTTGATTTGACCCTTGGCGATATTGGCGCGCAAGAAAAGAAGCCCAAAGGCGAGCGCAAACCGGTCGACATTAAGTACAAGGATCAGGCGACAGGCCAAACCTGGACTGGCCGCGGTCGGGCGCCCAAATGGTTAGACGGGAAAAACAAGGAAGACTATTTGATTCGGCCGGCGGCTTGATCGTACGTAGCGGCCCAATCACCAGTGATGTATTCGGGTGTTGCGGCCGCGATCTCCATCATGCAGGCGGAAAGCTCTCCACTACGGTTCTTGCCGCCAGCGATGATGTGCTGCGTCGTCTAGGTTCTAGTTGACGTTCGCCGCAACTGCAGGCAATATTCCTGCTACGCCAGCGCGGCGCTAAGCGCATAGCAGTCCGACACTCCAGATTCGATCCGTCCGGGTTGTTCGCCCCATCTGACCTCATCAATGTCTTTCATCAAGCCTACGTCGGCTTGCTAAAACGTATTGATGTTCTTCCACCTATTTTCTTGTGCTTCGTCACGCTGGTGTGTCTCGCACCAGGTCTCCATCGCGGAGGCAGAAATTGTACGGCTTGTATCTCACCGTGCACCGTTCCAGGGTTGCAGTTTTTTCCACCCATCCATGCTTGCGGCTTCGACCGCCGGTCTTGTTCCCTGCGTTCTCTCGCTTCTGTAGGTTGACCAACTTATCGGTTAGCTTGCTCGAGGCGTGCACTACGGGTGCTTGACCGCAGCATCATCAATGCTTGGCTTGCTTTAGCCAGGCCATTTCTTTTTCAATCCCGAGCGGGACCCATTGTGATCCCTCAAGGGACATGGTGTGCCTGCTCTTTCTATCGTCCTTTGGGACAGAAAGGTACCACTATGCTTACCGACTTCTTTTGGCTCTGTGTCGAATACCTGTGCATCAGCTCGCTGGCGTACATCGCGTTTTGCATGGCTCGTCTGTTCTTCGCGGATCGCGTTTATCCGTGGTTAATTGATCTGCACGAGTGTCCTCTTCAGAAGTACTCGTACAATCGAATGATGCGCTACGTGTGGTTCTTCGTAATTACTGTTGCGTGTCTTGTTGTTTGTTACATTGCCTGGTCGTGGCGGTTTGCGGTGACGTCGTCCTGCCTCTGGGTACTCAAATATATCCTGGTCGGTCCGTCCTCGCAAAACCATGAACTGGTCCTGCTTTTCAAGATGGTTTACCTCAATATTCAATCCTATCGCGCCATTGTTCGCGAGTAAGAGCTTGAAGTAGTGTTTCAATAGTATAGGAAGTGACCAAGCCGATTTCGGCCGAGGTCACTTCCATCACCTCGGAAGTGACCATGGCGATTTCGGCCGACGGTCACTTCCACCACCCTGGTAGTGAACGCAGCACTGGTGTCTGCATTTGAATTTAAGTCGGCGGGAATGCAGCTTACTGGTCCTTGCCCCGTACCGGAACCGGCAAAGGTACTCGGTTGTTCTCAGGTTCGACGATTTCCACCCATCCGCACTCACGCACGATCCTCGGCGCAAAATCGCGTAGCGCCACTTGCATCTCCTGCCCTTTTGACTTGTAGGCCAGGTAGTTGACGTAGTAGTCGTGCCTCACCACAAAGTCGTACGCGCATGGACACCAAGCTGGCACGTCGGCTTGTTTCCCGGCATATTGCGTATGGCAACGCTCCAAAAATGCCATACGGCGCCGCTTGTCCTCTTTCGGATTTGTCTTTATTGGGTCTTTGTCCACCCAGAGATTGCTTGCCATGACCACCACGGGTATCGTTGCGACGACGATGCCCAGCAGGTTTTTCCAGTACTTCATTGTTTCTCCTGCGTTGCAGCCTGGCCTTGTGACGGCCTTGTCTTTTTCCGTTGATACCATAAGATTGCCACTAAGCCCAGGCCCATGAGAGCCCATGCCCACTTGGGCTGCCTTGGTTTCTCCGCTGCGCTCTTGGGCTCCTCCTTGTCTTCCTGGTGGACCACGCCTATCGTTGGCTCGCTGTGCTTTTGCATTGAACCGTTGAACGTCTCGCCAACATCCGATCGGCCACCGCTTTGGGGGGCCTGGTGCTGTATCGGTTCCGGTTGCGGATTGTCCGACTTGTCACTGTAGTCGGCCACGTACAGTTGTTCAGGGTCTGGCCTGAATTTTGGCGCGTGTTTGGTCTTTAGGAGCCAAGGCATGGACTCCGATCCGGTGACGGGCGTGAGTCGGTACACGCCAAAGTGCAAATGCGATCTGGCGGCTTCGGCGCTGTTTCCTGCGTATGCGATCTTGTCACCCTCGCCGACCTTTTGACCGGGTCGAACCAACGCACTCGATCCCATCAGATTGGCGTACTCGGCGTACGTGCCGTCATCGTGCAAGACCCTAATGAAGTCTCCCTTTAAAGGGTCCTCCTTGGTGAACTCACTTTGCCTCGGCTCAGAAGGCTCTCCATCATCATTTTGTATGCCACTGACTTCGAAGACGATGCCGGCTCTTGCCGCACACACGGGCGTCCAGTCCTTCAACTCGAAGTCGATGTCGAACTGGTGTTTGAAGTTTCCGTGCAATGCGTCCAAAGACCTGCTTGTCTTGGCACTGACACCGTCCGGGTACGGCAGCCGGTAGATAGCCGGCTCAGGCGTCTTGATGCTCTCGTCGCCGAAGTACCATGTGGGCCTGATCTTGGCCCAGTAGGGCAGGGAAGGGTCAACTGGGTGCAAAGCAGTAAGAACCACTGTGGTGTTTGCCGGGACCAGGATCCTGCGCGTCGTCGTCGGGACATCCTGTGGTCTGACGTTGCTTTTATCTGCTGCCAAGGCCGAGAACTCGAGTACGACTGTGACAGGCGCGTAGCCGTGGTTGATGCCAAGGACATTGGACTGTGTCGGCCTTTTGTCGACTTGAACACGAAATGGGTACGCGTGGGCGGTTCCCGACAGTGCGAGCGCACCTGGGTATTCCGGACGAACGTGACCAGTGATTCCGGTATCGTGACCAGTCATTCCGGCGCAACGTGACCGCCCATTCCGGGCGAACGTGACCGATTTCGAGCATCGTCCGGAATCAACGGTCACGATACCGGAATGGCTGGTCACGATACCGGAACGGCGACGTACAGCACAGTATTGGCGTTACGCATTTTGCAACCGAACGGGTACGCTTCCAGATTTTTACTGGAGACCGCGTGCCCGCACCAAGGATCAATATGCGTAAAATTAAGGACGTATTACGGCTCAAGCTCGATGCCAAACTGTCGCACCAGCAGATCGCCGACGCGCTGGGGCTGTCGAAGGGTGTCGTGACCAAGTACGCGGGCCTGGCCGCCGCCGCAGAGCTGGACTGGAGCGCTGTGCAAGGCATGGACGAGGGGACGCTGGAGCGGCGCCTGATGACCAGCTCCCAGAAGGCGCGCGATTATGTGCAACCCGACTACGGGCGCCTGCATCAGGAGCTGCGCCGCAAGGGCATGACGTTGATGCTGCTGTGGGAGGAGCACCGCACCGACTACGCGGACTGCCAAACCTATTCCTATTCGCAGTTCTGCGACAACTACCGCCGCTTCGCCAAGCAGCTCAAGCGCTCGATGCGCCAGGTGCACCGCGCCGGCGAGAAGCTGTTCATCGACTACGCCGGTCCCACCATCGCGCTCACCGACGGCGGCCGCGCCCACATCTTCGTGGCCTCGCTGGGCGCGTCGAGCTACACCTACGCCTGCGCCACGCCGCGCGAGACCATGGCCGACTGGCTCGAATCGACGGCGCGGGCGCTGAGCTTTTACGGCGGCGTGACCCAGCTCATCGTGCCCGACAATCCCAAGGCGATGATCTCGGACGCCAACCGCTACGAGCCGCGCGGCAACGATACCGTGCTCGACTTCGCGCGCCACTACGGCACCTCGATCCTGCCGGCGCGCCCCTACCATCCACAGGACAAGGCCAAGGCCGAATCGGCGGTGCAGATCGTCGAGCGGTGGATCATGGCGCGCCTGCGCCACCAGCAGTTCGGCAATGTGCACGAGGTCAACGCGGCGATGGCGCCGCTGCTGACCAGACTGAACGACAAGCCGTTCCAGAAGCTGCCTGGCAGCCGCGCCAGCACCTTTGCCGAGATCGATGCGCCGGCCCTGCAGGCACTGCCGTTGCAGCGTTATGAGATGGCCCGCTTCAGGACGGTCAAGGTACATATCGATTACCACGTCGAGGTCGAGCGCCACCGCTACAGCGTGCCACAAGCCCTGGTTGGCCAGGTGCTCGAGGCGCGCATCACGACGGCGGCGGTGGAGCTGCTGCATCGCGGCCAGCGCGTTGCCAGCCACGCCCGCAGCAGCCGCGCCGGCGGCTTCACGACCATCGGCGCGCACATGCCCGCGGCACACCGCGCCCACATGGAGTGGACGCCACAGCGCTTGATCCACTGGGGCGAGAGTGTCGGCCCGGCCAGCGCCGAGGCGGTGACGCGGCTGATGGCCGAGAACAAGCATCCCGAGCATGGCTACCGGGCCTGCCTGGGCCTGCTGTCGCTGGCCAAGCGCTACGGCAAGCCAAGGCTGGAGGCGGCCTGCATGTTGGCCTTGCAGATCGGCGCCTGCCAGTACCGCCACGTAAACGACATCCTGAAGAACAACCGCGATCAAAGCGCGCCGAGCACCACTACCGAATGGGTCAGCCCCGAGCATGCCCACCTGCGCGGCCCCGGCTACTACCAATAAGGAACGAGACCATGATGATGCATACCACCCTGGCGCAACTGCGCACGTTGAAGCTCGATGGCCTGGCGGCCGGCCTTGAAGAACAACTGGCGCAACCGGGCATGGCCGCGATGAGCTTCGAGGAGCGCGTGGCGCTGTTGATCGATCGCGAGATCCACGCGCGCAACGACCGCAAGCTGGCGAGGCTGCTCAAGAACGCGCACCTGAAATACGGCCAGGCGGCGATCGAGGACATCGATGCGCGCGCCGGTCGCGGCGTCGACCGGAGGGCGGTGATGAGCCTGGCATTGGGCGACTGGGTCGGCGCCGGCCACAGCGTGCTGATCACTGGCCCGACCGGCGCCGGCAAATCGTGGCTGGCCTGCGCGTTGGCCCAGTACGCCTGCCGGCGTGGCTACTCCGCCATCTACCAGCGCGTACCTCGCTTGCAGGAAGAGCTGCGCATTCGGCACGGCAGCGGCGCTTTCGGCAAATGGCTGCTGCAACTGGCCAAGACCGACGTGCTCGTGCTGGACGACTGGGGCATGGGTGCCATCGACGGCATGACGCGCTCGGACCTGCTGGAGATCATCGACGACCGGGCCGGCAACAAGGCCACCATCATCACCAGCCAATTGCCCGTCGAGCACTGGCATGCCTGGATCGGCGATGCCACCATCGCCGACGCCATCCTGGACCGCGTCATGCAGCGCAACCACCGTTTCACGCTGGCCGGTGATTCGCTGCGCGCCCAACGACCCAACACAGCCAATAAGGAGAAAAATATCGACCCATCGTGACCGCAGGGATTAGAATTTGACCGCGTAACGCCATCTCATGCGCAGCGGTCACGTTCCCCGGAATGACCGGTCACGTTCGCCGGAATACGCACGCACCCAACCAGATCAAAAATATGCTTAGTTTCATGAGATGACTGACACGATATTGGGATCGCGGACCTCGAAGGTTCGATAGGACTATTGGAGCACTATTCGGGTCTTTGATTTCCGGTGAGAAGCGTTCGAAGTGGTTACTTTACGGCGCATCAACGCTGTTATGGGCTCGTACAATGTTGCGACAGGATTCCATTTCCCTCCCCACACGAATGTACCTCTATGACGATTCTCATCACAGGCTGCTCAAGCGGCATAGGCCTAGCGGCCTGTCAATTTCTAAGGCGCCGCGGCTTCACCGTGATTGCTTCGGCCAGAAGAGCGTCTGACGTCGCACTACTTGAGGAGCAGGGCTTTCCCGCCGTGCTGTTGGACAGCAGCGACGAGAATTCGGTGTCGGCGGGATTCGAGCAAGCGGTTGGCCTCGCTGGCGGCCGCATTCATGCGGTTTTCTGCAATGCTGGAGAAGCTTTTCCGGGCGCATTGGAGGATCTGTCCCGCAGGACAATGCAGCTTCAGTTCGCCTCCAATTTCTTCGGTACGCACCAGCTGGTGGCACTGGCAATCAAGCATATGCGAGACCATGGCGCGACCGGTCGGATCGTTCTGAACTCCTCCGTCTTGGGATTTGTTGCCATGCCCTATCGTGGAGCCTATGCCGCGTCGAAATTCGCCATGGAAGCCTTGGGCGATACGCTGCGCCTCGAATTGGCGACCACCAATATTCGCGTATCGTTGCTGCAGCCGGGCCCAATCCTGACGCGCTTTCGCGCGACATCGCTCGTCAATTTCGCGCGGGAGGTGGATCAAAGGAGCAGTGCGCATCGGCGGAACTACCAGGCGCTCATTTCCAGGCTTGAGAAGCCTGGCGCCGCCGTCCGGTTTACACTGATGCCACAAGACTGCATGGCGCCCCTGGAGCACGCGCTGACAGCGCGGCGCCCCAAAGCAAGGTACCGGGTGACGGTATTGACCAAAGTCCTCGCAATGTTGAAGCGTCTGTTGCCAGCCCAAACTCTTGATCGCATGTTGCAGAATAAGATTTGAGCCGAGCTCGGGTATTCGCTATATGCGCGCGATGGTACCTACAGGCTGTGATTGAAGCAGGCCCCAACCTGCCACATCGATTTCCTCAGGGATTCCCTGAGGTTGGTACCCGAACCAGTCGCCGGTCGACAGGCAATACTTTAGCCTATCCGTAGCGAACTCGAATTTTGCTTGGCCGCTCGCAAGCTGCGCGTCGGATGCGATGTAGACGGCTGTGTTGAATGGCTCCTCGGTCTCCACGGCGATGTAGACCACTTGTTTGGTTTCGCCGGTGATCCGCTTTACGCCGAGCTGCTGCATGAACGCTGTCAAGTCGTAGTGAAGTCTGGCGATGCTATGGCGAAATTCCTGCTTGCTGGCGTCGGTCGTGCTTTTGATGTCGACGATGATGCCGTCCCTTTCGAGATCGGGCTTGGTCTTGCACATCAATCCGGTACGTTCATCGCGCCAGAACATCGCGCGCTCCGCGACACCGCGCGTGAGCAAACGCCGTGCCCCCTGGTGCTGGAGTACCGATTCGCGAACGTTCTTGATGATCCAGGCGTCTTTGGCGCTAATGAAGAAGCTCCCTGGATGGTCCCGGACGAATGCCGCTTCGTCGGCCTTGCCGGCCTTGGTGCGGCGGTTAAATGTCGGTTTGACGATGTACTGGGCGCTGAAGCGGTCGCTCTCCAGCAATGCGGCATGGATAGCCGAACCGAGGCTTGTCGACGGTGTGTTCGCGGAACACGCTGGAGCCCTGAGGTACAGCCGCGGCGACTTTAGCATTAGTTTGAGCTTTGAGCCATTCACAGCCGAGCGGTCGGCGTGGTAATCCTCGTGGCTCATGTCAGGGTAGATGCCTTCTCGTTCGAGCAGGCCGAACCTGGACAAGAATTGAGAGATGTCTTGCATGGCGTTTCCCGTGTCGTTAGTTGGCCAATATACCGTTGGCTTGGCCAGACGCAAATTCTGGCTGACTTGCGCCCGTTGCCCGCAGTCGACGCAGCCTCTCTCGTTCTTCGTGGCAACTTTCCCCAGTAATAGCAGGGCGGCGCCAACTATTTGCATGTCGCGCGCCCTAAATGGTCAGCTTACGAAAACTGCTCACGGTCATTGGTCGATAGAGTGGTCGAGTCACTATCGACCGATTTTTGCCGGGGGCAATGATGCAAAAATTTCTATCATTTATGATATCGACACTGATGTTGGTCATGTCGATGTTGGGCGGGCCCGCTTCAGCGCAGACGTTCGGGCAGAATCCGACGCTGATCGATCCGTATAACTGGGACCACAGCCATATCGGTCCTCCAATTTCGTATACTCGAAGCAACGGCAACATCTTCCAGTGGCGGCCGTTGACGATCACCGGCACCATGAACATGAGCTTTGGCGACTACGAGGCTGCGTACGGTGCCGGTGTACCGTTCTTCACGTCTAACATCATCCAGCGCGACAGCGACCCCTTTAACGGCGAGGTGGTGTTGCTCTCGAATGGTGACCTGTACAGCAATGGCATAACCGCTGCCAGCGTCAGCGCCATCAAGTACGGCTCGACGGTCAGCTACGCCAACAACGCGACCTATAGCAAGATCAATGACGGGGTTGCTCAGTTTTCCCTGCAAAATATGGATGGCACCAAGGGGTGGAGCAATTCGTACGTGTCGATGCGGGTGGTCAAATCGGACGGCACGGTTTGGTCGACATCGTCCAACACTTGCAGCAGCACGACTTGCGCTGGCGCCGCCTGGACCCAATACGCCGGCTTCGACGGCATCTCATGGTGTTACGATGATGCCGCGTACTCAAGCGGCACTTCCATGTCTGGCGGTCGCGCCTCCGCAAGTACGTTTGTTTGCTATCGGAAAACCGATGCCAAGTTTTATACGTACGCATCTGCCGGGATGTTCCAGGCTCCCACTTTGACGGCTCTTACCACCCAGCTGGCGTTGCCGCCATTGGCGACATCGAAGGGCTATACCTGGGACAACGCGATCGCATCGCGTCGATTAGGCTATTTGATTCTGAAGTCCGGCGAAGTGGTATCGCTGACCCCCAACATGTCGGCCACGGTCTTTACGCTCGGCCCTTACAGCATGTATCCCGCTCTGATGGCCATCGCGTCCGATATGCCACCTAACGTCCAGGATATTCAGATGACCTCTGCTCTGGACGGCACGACGGACCGGTACGTGTTGACGACTGATGGGAAAATCTACGTGCGAGGCAACAACACCTCCTGCATGTTGGGTAACGGCTGCGCACCTGTCAACAATTGGACGCCGTTCGTGAGCGGCGGCGTGACGTCGATGGCTGCAACCTACCTGGGTTTGTACTACTACAAATCGGACAAGGTGATTTACTATAAGGGTGCACAGCCTGTTTGTCCTTCAGATAGGACCTGCAGTAACTCCAATTTCAACGTTGGGGTAGTGGTACAGCCGTCCAAAATCACGCCCATGGGCGCCTACAACTTCCTCGATGAGTCGCCGGCGCACACGCTGGCAGATGGCATTTCCGGGCCTATCGTTGTGACTGCCACCGACGGTACCGTGGAGTCCGACGTATCGATCAGTGTTCCGTTCGTACCCGGCGTCGCCTCGTTCGATCTTTACGTCGGTGCCAATTCCGACGGCAGTGACGCCACCAAAATTAAGAGTGGGTCCTATAACGGTTCTGCCGTGCAGTTTTCGGTGAAGGATACCAATCAGGTTTGCAGTGGTTGCACCGCAAATCAAACGCTCTGGGCAGGAAAGCTCGCAGGACCGGAGGGCGGCAAAAAGCTCTACTTCAAGGTTGTGGGCAATGGCTATCCGCTGACACCAGGGACGGTCAACGGCTCGGATGACGGCTATCCCAGCATGCCACTCGACTCGATGACCATGAAAATTAACGGTATCTACAACGGTACCGGCAGCGCCTCCCCAACATTCGACAACGCCAACCTGAGGTACGGCACCAGGCAGGTGTACACCACCGCCATCGCGAGCCAGCCAGCCAACGCTGGTAAGGTGACCAAGCAGGGCGACGGATCCTTCTTGCTCACCGCAGCGGCGAATTTTACCGGTGACGACTCGTTCCTCGTGACCTCGACTGACTTGGCAGGTGCCTCTTTCACGAAACCTGCAAATATCCACGTGGATTGCCCGGCGCCCACGATTAAGGGCTTGAAGTTTGGTTCGCAGCCGGTGATGAACAGCGGTCGGGTCATCGTGACGTACGATGCGCCGGCCTGCGCGACGAACCTGGGCATCGCCCTCCAACTCAAGCTGGGCAATACGATCCAGGGCAATTTGGTGCAGAGTGACGCTGGCATGACGCAGCTGCCAACCGGCACGAACCAGCAGGTGTCGGTCAACTATAGCGGTGTCGTGCCAAACACCTACAAGATTGTCGTGACGATGGTCGATAGCACCTGGAAACATCCGGCGACGCAGGAATTTCCGTTCGCGATCACAGATTTCACGACCACCAATTTCGCCCTGACGGCGGACAACTGGGCGCCGCGTGCCTATGTTGACTCGATCAATGTCACGTCGACCAATAGCGGTGCACCGCTTTGCACCTTGTCCATGAAGGATACCGTTGCCCGCAGCAGCTCCACCGCATTGACCGCAAACCCAAGCGCATCGTTGGTGTGCCAGTTCGAATGGGTCAATGTTCCCGGCGGTCTCGTGCAGGCAAAGGATTCGGATCAGCCCAAGCTCACCGGGGTACTGATCGCAGAGGGCGCACAGGAGATCGACTATCAGGTATCGGTATTCACCGATAGTGGTGACAAGGTCACGTTCAAACACGGGACGCAGACGTTTGCGGCCGCGCGGCCGGTCAATCCAACGCAATCGATCGCCCCGTTTAACGGCACTGCGTTGTATGTGGTGCCGGCCAATGGCGGTAGCGTGGCCAAGGTGTCGGTCGACGCCATGAACGGCGCTGGCGTCCTGACCAAGTTCCAAATCGACGCAGGCCCTGTTCAGCAATTTTCGACCGCGAAGGGTACGTTCACACGCACGATCGACATGGGCGCAACGGATCTATGGTCGCATCATTCGTTGCTCGTCCATACGCAGTATTCGAACAAGGACAGCATCTTTACCGAACAAACGGTGGACGTGCTCACCTCGCCGAATGAAAAGACCAAAGCGCTGCTGACGGCGCCGGCTTCGTCGTTCGACAACGTGCCGACCCCGATGTCGGTCTCCGTAGGCATTCCTGGTAGCGCCTACGACCAGGCAGTTGACGGCGTGTGGATGGTGTCGTTGGCCAAGACTGCCGCCGATGGCAGCTTGGTGCCGATCACGGACCCAGTGCAAACGGTCAATGGTGTGGCGCAGATCAACGCCCCTCCGCTCAATACCATGAATCCACAAAAGATCACCGCGATCGCGGATGTTGTGTCGCCTGTGAGTGGCTACAGCAAGCGCATCTACTCGGACTTCAAGCCGCTGACGTTCGAAAAGGGCAGTGCGCTGGAAGGCGCCTTGGTCATACCGAAGACTTCCGGCCAGGCCCCTTTCGTCACCACGGTCACCGTCAAGATGGCAAGCAAGGACGACAAGATGGCCTTGAAGTCGACCGACTTCTATCAGAGTACGGATGGCGGCACGACCTGGACCAAGATCGGCAAGCCTGATGAAAGCGTTTCCGGTCGTATGGTCCATTTGTTTGCGTCGGGCGCCTACAAGGTGAAGGGCATCTTCCTCAATAAGAACACCGGCATCACCAGTGAATCTCCTACGATCGATGTTGTCTCCTACGTGATGCCCATCCTGACCGTGTCTGGTGGCGTTAACGCGTTTGCGGGCACTCCCATCAATTTGAAGGCGCTGTTCGCTCCCGAAAAAGGTCAGCCTGCCGTTGACATGACCGGTGCCGACGCTCCCGTGACGGAGTGGCTGGTGGACGGCGCTACAACGCCGACGGTTGGTTCCTCGCTTAGTTTGGAATCGGACACCGCCAAGACGGTGCACGTGATCGTGCGCGCCCGCTCGGCCGTGGCCAACCCGTCTGACCCAACGGTGTGGACCACCCAACGCCTAGTGGTTAAGTTCTTGGCGGTTGCTTCTCCGAAAATCCAATTAAGCGGTCCGGTTCGCGCCGAAACCGGGAAGGTCAGTACCTTTACCGCCCGGGTGACGGCCCCATGGTCGCCGGCGACGTCGGTCAACGAGGTCAATGGCGAGTGGACCCTTCCTAACGGCACTGTGGTGCCTGGCATGGCCCTGAATTGGACTCCTGATGCGTCCGACGCGTCGCCTGACAAGAAACCACTGCACTTCCGCGCGTGGGTCAATGGCTACGATGATAAGGGCGCATCTAAGACTGCCGACATCGGTGTGTTGGTATGGCAGTATATTTGGCCTGATTTCCAGTGGGTGATCAAACAGGACACCACCTATGCACCGTCGGTCGTAAAGCTCGATGTCACGGAAAGCAATCCGAAGTTGATGTCGCAGTTTGCCAATGAAAAGCTGACTGTCACCTATACGTTCCCCGACTCAGTCGATGTTCAGAGGAACAAGGGTACGGCAGCTCAGTTGCGCCTCGCCGCTCAGGGCAACTACCCAGTCAACCTGGTCTTGGCTGATACCCGAGGCAATTCGACGACGCTTAACACAAATTTGTTGGCAATCCAGGCGCTGCCTTATGTGATCTCGGTGAAGACGTCGCCTTCCAATGCCCTCTGGCGTGAGCCAGTGAACGTGACGGTGCGCGCAAGCGCGACCGGAGGCCATCCGTCGGATCACGTACTGTCCTACGCATTTGCGGTCGATGGTCAACCGATTGACTCGAAGGGTACCGGCGCGCAGTTCAGGCTGCCGGCCGCTGGCGACCATGTGCTGCAGGTCAGCCTGACCTCCACTTTTGGAGCAACACAGGTGCAGCAGTTCCCCTTGACGGTCATCGCCAATAAGCCGCCGGTGTGCAAGCTGGCCAGCAAGACGTCGGTGTCGACGCGCAGCGTCGGGCTGGAGGCAACGTGCAGCGATGTTGACGGCAAGGTGGTTGGCTACCAGTGGTGGGTGAATGACTCCAAAGTGGGCAGTACCGGTACGAAGGTGTCGCTCCCTATGCCGGATCCCGGCCAGTCCTTGTCCGCTACGGTGCAGGCAACCGACGACAGCGGCGGTACCGGATCTGCGACGGTGAACCTTCAGTTTTAAGCAGTAACGCTCGCAGTTGTTTGACCGGCTCGCGCGGCATCGCCCGCGGGCCGGATTTGTTCCAGTTGAAGCGGTTCCGTTCCATTTACCGTGGTTTCTCGGATTTGAAGAGGTTCCCTATGCGTCTCCCATTTGCATCTCTCGTACGGAATATTGTGGTCGCATCCCTGTTGCTTGGCGCAATGGCTTCAGCCGGTGCCACCACGCCTCGGTTACTGACGACCGGTTCTCCTGGCGCCATTCTGATGCGCACAGACGGTCATTGGTATGTGAAAGGTACCGGCGATTTGTTCAGTACCGCGCCGATGTACGACAACACCTTCCCCCACGATCAAATCGTCAAATTTACCCCGGGTCAGTTCGTATTGCTGGGTAATGGCGACCTGTGGACGCAAAACACCGAAGTCGTTGGGCGTTTATGGAACACCGCGCCGACGCCCGGGCAGTGGTATAAGATCGCGTCGAATATCAAGGACTTCGTCCTCGCGTCAAACTTCACGACCACATCCAGTTCTTGCGGCGGCAGCTGCCCTCCG
The DNA here is from genome assembly GCF_009857655.1 of Duganella vulcania. Lineage (NCBI taxonomy): Bacteria > Pseudomonadati > Pseudomonadota > Betaproteobacteria > Burkholderiales > Oxalobacteraceae > Duganella > Duganella vulcania. The sequence goes on along the minus strand of NZ_WWCX01000001.1, from coordinate 510,814 downwards.
GCAGCAAACTTCCTGTACATCCTTACCAAGGATGGGCACGTTCAGCTGGGTACCCAGGCGGGCGGATTCACAGAGTTTCTCCCAGGGAAGACCATCACCGCTATGGTATATGCCACGAACGCAACCACAGCGATCAGCACCAATCCCAGCCACATCGCTAACTTGCACTTCTTCAGCGCGGATGGCGCGGTCTATAGTTCCTCGTCGGTTGACCAAGCACCGTTTGCGTTTGATAGCAATGGCAAGATGACGGCGCTCTACAACATTTTCCTCTACAAGAGTTCGTCGCGCTTTACTCCGACTGCCGCGATGGCCGCGAAGCCGTACGTCGGTCTTGCAGATGCGACGGACCATGTTGATGGAGGACTGGTCTATCTGAAGACTGGCGAGGTCTTGCTCGCCACGCCCGGAAATGTGATGTCCTATGCTGGTTCGGACGACGCTTATTCCGGTAGCACCACTACCACCTACTTCACGAACTTAAACAGCTTGCTCTCCTTGCCTGCTGGCTCGTACAAGCAAATCGCCTTGGCGGACCCCACCGGCATTGCCAGCACCGCAGCCACCCAGGCGATTCAGGCGGTCACCACTGACGGCATCGTTTATGCGCGTGGCACGAATACCAATTGCATGTTGTCGCTGCCTGGCTGCCCGGCATCATCGTCCAGCTGGGTCCAGGTCGCGACTAACATTGCCTCGCTGTCCATGATCAGCAATTACGCGACCCTGCAAAACGGTACCTGGTATGCAAACACCAATCTGACCATATACTATTCCGGTACCGCCAGCGGTGGTAACGCCGCACAAGGTGCGGCCATTCCTTCAAGCCATCTGGTCGCCAGTAAGGGCTTCATCATGGAGCCGGTTGACAGTCTGGCGGCCATCCCAGGGCCGCCTAAGCACGTCAATGCCACCGACGGCAACATCGATAACAACGTTCAATTGACATGGGATCCATCCGTCGGCGCCACGACGTACGATGTGTATGCGTCGCTCACTGCCGGAAGCAAGGGCATCCTTGTGCAAGAGGTTCCCGCGGCCCAAACATCCACCATGGTGTGGTGCGACCCGGCCCGGCTCCCGGCGCCGCAAGCCGGCCAACCTGCTCCTACCTGCAGCAATGCCTACTACGCCAGCGCAGACGCGATTACCTTGCTTTCCGGCGCGCGTGACGGCCGGAACATCTATTTCACGGTCTCGGCTAAGAATATCCTTGGCGAATCGACGGGCAACCTGTCTGATGTCGGCTACGTGAACATACCCATTTCTGCCAGTAGTGTCACCATCAAGGCCGACTACAATGGATCAGGATCCGCGATTCCCGCAGTTGTCGATCAGAATCAGTCCGACACCTTCGTGGTCAATCTTCTGAGCCAGCCGTCGGTTGGCGGCGCCGTGACCGTGGACCCTGCGTCCAATCGTATTACGTACACGCCAGCCAATGGATTCACTGGCACGGATACCTTCAGCTACAGCGTGACAGACAAGGGTGGGACACCTCTCATTGCAACGGGAACTGTGGCCGTGGCCTGTCCGCAGCCCGTGCTGACATCGCTGACGCTGTCCCCGTACCCCGCGATCGCCTCCGGCGTCGCTGCTCTGAAGTACACGCTGGCTTCGTGCGCAAAGAATGCGACGTTGAACCTGCAACTCTTTAACGGCGCTCAACCGGCCAACGTCCTGGCCAGCGCCTCTTCGTCGGCGTTCAAGAACATCCCGTTTGGTACCGACCAGGTGATCAACATACCGTTTTCAGGTGTGACGTCGGCGAACTATACCGCCGTGGCCACCATCAGCGATACGGTCCAGAATATCAGCACTCAAACGAACTTCAGCATGGCGTTGCTCGACATGACCCGTGCGTACTACGAGCTCAATTCGTCGAATTGGTCACCACATGCGGTGGTGGAGCAGATGGCTGTAACTTTGGATGCTCCGGGTGACAAATTCTGTGATTTGTCCACCAGCCAGGATGAAGTCCAAGCAAGTCTGTCACAGGACAAGCCCTTAAAGTGCCTTCTGGAGTGGACCAGCTTGCCGCCTGGCCTGTCCCAAAAACCCAAGCAAACAAGTCCGGCGCTGGTCGGTTCGCCTACGCAGACTGGCACCCAGCAGATCGCGTGGACGGCTTCGGTGCTGCGCACCAATGGCGACAAGGTGCCGTATGCGAGCGGTTCCAAGACGTTCACATCGGTCGCTCCGCTGCCTCCCTTGCTGGACTTGTCGTCGCCGACTGGCCAGACCGCGACCACGTTCAGTGTTCCTTCCACTGGCGGCTTCGCAGCCAAGTTGACGGTCGATGCCATGAATTCGGGTGTTCATACGACCTACACGATCGATGCCGGCACCGCCGTGCAGTTTGACACCATAGCCGGCCAGGGCTCGCGCCTGATTGAACTTGCTGCATCCCCTTTGTGGTCGCAGCATACCATTGACGTCAAGAGCGCCTATTCCGTACTGCCGTCGGTCTTTACGGAAAAGGTCATCCAGGTGTTGGTGGTACCAACGGACAGGGTACGCATCAATCTAGATGTGCCGGCGGTCGGCCTGAATAATGCGACCATCCCTGTCAATGTCCATATTGGCGTTCAGGAGAAGGGGCCAGCTTTAGTCTATGATTCCCAGATAGCTGGGCAGTGGACCGTGCGTATCGCGCAGGTCAACGCGGACAAGACCCTGCGGTTCCTCACCGATGCTGTCGATATGGTCAATGGCGCAGCGACGGTATCGGTTCCCGCGATCAATTCCATGACCCCGCCCACGCTTGTCGCCGTGGCGGACCTGAAATCACCACAACCTGCGTTTGCCCAGGAGATCCAATCTGATCCGCATACGGTCGCGATCAGCAAGGGCACCCCATTGGCCGGCCAGATAGTGGCGAGCAAGACGTCTTCTCCGGCGCCAATCAGCATCAGTGTCGGCGTTCAAATGGCTGCCAGGGAAGATGTTGCGGCCCTCGGTACCACAGACTTCTATTTATCCGTGGACGGCGGCGTCACTTGGTCGCAAATCAGTAACGCAAGTGAGGCGAAGAATTCGCGGATCACGCGTAACTTTGCAGTTGGCAGCTTCAAGGTAAAAGGCGTTTTCACCAACAAGTTTAGCGGAGTGACCTCTGAAAGCGCTCCGATCGATATTGTGACGTTTAAGGCTCCGTTGCTTTCGATCGAAGGCCCGAAGGTCTCCTTCCCTGGTACCGACGTCGTACTCAACGCTGTGGTCAGGGATGGCGGTACCGTCAAGTCCGGCCTCCAGGGTGGGCCGATCGATGAGACGCCAGTCGTCGAGTGGCAACGTGAAGATGGTACGCCGACGGCAACCGGCACAAGCGTGACTGTGTCGTCCGATAGCCCAAAGACGATCCACTTTATCGTTCGTGCGCGCCTGGCGATCTCTGATCCTAACGACCGCGCATCGTGGGTTAGCTTCAAGACAGCGGTGACATTTGCAGCACCAGCCACGCCAAAGGTACGCGTCGCCGGGCCTGCGCTGCTTGAGGTTGGGAAGGTTGGAGTGTTCGAGGCCAGTGTGCAACCGCCATGGGGTGCCAATCCAACCAATTTGGAGATGGACGGCGAATGGACCCTACCTAGCGGCGAGAAGCGTTCCGGTACCAGGTTGGAGTGGACACCGGTTGACTCCGACGTCAGCCCCACGGGTGAGAAGCGTCCTGTGAGCTATACGGCATGGGTCAAACGTTACGACTCGGCCGGCGCGACGGGAAGTGGGTCGATGGGCACGAAGGTCTGGAAGTACATATGGCCGACGTGGACAATGAAGGTTGCGCGCGATACCACATATGCACCGTCCAAGGCCAAGCTCACTGTGGTCATGGACAATCCGAAGCTGGCTTGGCAATATGGGGCGGAACCATTGACGCTGACTTGGAACTTTAGCCCGAATGCCGTGGTGGTAAAAACCCAGGCGGCGACTGCCCAGCTATCGCTCCCGCAAGGTGCCACCTACCCAACGAGTTTGACTTTGGCCGACACGCGCGGCAATAGCACAACTGTGGCGCAGGATCTGGTTGCGTACGACGCGCCGCCGTTCAACATTGACGTGAAGATGGCGCCAAGTAACGCGATGTGGCGTGTGCCGGTGAAAGTCAACGCCAGAGCGTCAGTGACCGGCGGCCATCCGTTGGATAAGGTGCTGGGCTTTACGGTCATGGTTGACGGCACCCCGGTCGACAACCGGGCGGGCGCGGCATCGTTCGCGCTGCCTACGTCGGGCGATCACCAGTTGACGATCTCCATGGCCTCGAAGTTTGGTGCCTCGGCGAGCCGCACGTGGACATTGACGGTGGTCCCGAATCATCCACCGTCGTGCGACGTTACCGCTAAGGCGATCAGTGGCACCCAGTTTGTGGGGTTGATTGCTGCTTGTGGCGACGCGGACGGAAAGGTGGTTGGTTATCGTTGGGCGATCAATGGTCAGGCCCAGGGCGCAACGGGCAATCGTCTGACCGTCGACTTCGCGCATGTGGACAGCCCAGCTGTCGTCGACATGTATTGCACCGACGATTCTGGCGATACCACGACGGTGACTAAGACGATATCGCGGTAATAGTTCGTAGGTTGGGAAGTGTCGCAGGCGCTTCCTAATCAAACTTCGCTCTCACGTTGGAATAATTCCCATGACACTATGTTCATCGTCGACTCTGCGTTCCTTTGCGCTGACTGGCAGCCTTGCCATGATGTTGGCCGTCGCTCAACCGGGGGTTGCATCGAACTTGACGCAGCCGGCGCCGCCGGTCCTGCTCGACGAGCGGGTACTCGCGCCCTTGATGCAAGAGTGCCATATCGATGCCGAGGTCCGCGCCTTCGCTCAGCAGTCGCAAGCGGGCATGATGTCAGAGCTGCGAGATTCTGGTCAGACGTACTTGCTCGAAAAGGGGAAGGGCTTGTCGCAGTCGATGTTCTCCGAGGGGCGAGTGCTCAAGCTCTTCCGCACGCGTCTTCAGGCAGGGTTGGACCCGCAAAGTGCCGGCACGGAGCTGGCGTTTTGCCGGTCTGCGCTGGGCCAGAAGGTTCTTGGGCTGCTTGAGCAGTTTGGGCAGGGCGACGAAGTGATGGCCAAGTTCGCCAAGCGTTACGAAGCCGGGCCCGCGCCGGCCAATCGCATCAGTTGGGCTACCCGGGTCGACAATGCAATCGCCGGTTCGCGCGCGATGGTGGACGTGCAGCAGGCGGTAGTAGGGGGCATTTTACTCGGGATGAACCAAGTGCTCGCGCCAGAGGCCCGAAAGAGCAAGAACGATATTGCGTTTATTCTGTCGGGGATGCACATCCAAACTGAAAAGATCGCCCGTAACGCCGCCATCGCGGGCTTCATGGCAACTTTTGACGACCTGAGCGACGATGAATTTGCCGCTTACGCGCAGCACCTCATCAGCCCGAGCGGTAGTCTGCTGTATCACCTGAAGTTTCAAAGCTATATCGAGTTTGCCAATTCGGCGGCAGGGGAGATGGGCGAGGCTATTGCGCAGGTCGATGTTCCGAAATAGCGCAACAGTCGATAGTGTAGGACCAGTCAGGTCCTACACTATCGACAGGAACATGATCACGCCGATCACCACCCAACCGACGGCCAGCAAGCGGCGTTTGGTAAATTCCTTCACCACGATCCCGCGCCTGTACAACGCCCATTCCAGCATCGGCCACCCGTCCATCGGGGGAAGGGGAATCAGGTTAGTTACGCACAAGAAGATGCTGCACTTGCCACATACGACAGCCAGCCAGGTGTGGGTGATCATCCCGGCGAATATAAACACCAGTCCGATCACGAAAGACATCAAGGGGCCTGCCGCGGCCACGAACGCGCGTTTGTTGATGTTCGCGCGCATGTAACCAGCCGACGTCACGGAACCCACCAGCGGCAGGAGGCCAAAGCGGTGAACGACGCCGTCGAGTTTAAATTCGAACAGCTTGACGCTGCCGATGACGATCATTTCAGCCTTGATGCCGACTTTATTCATCGCCCAGGCGTGTCCATATTCATGCAGAACCAGAAGGAAAACGACCATTGTCCAAAGGACGCCAATGGCGAAAATCAATCGCAACGCGAATTCCATTTTTTGCTCCAGTTCTCAGGGTTTTAGTCGATGGCATAAGGCTCTATCTGCTGTTCCCGACGATCCTTTTTTACTATCTCAAGTATATTTTATTCTGCTGCAATTTTGGTTGCTCGTGGTCCGCTGGCGTCCATTTATTGATGCCGAATGATCGCGCAAAAGGCGCTCGTCATAGGTTTTGGTCGCGGTCTTCAAGACTTCAGTTTCGGCAAAAATACCTTGTCCGCTTGTGTGTTGAAATTGCTTGACGCTGCGGCCATCTATCGGTTCTCGATCAGCGCCTTGACGATCAAAGCCCTAGTCACTGTCCAAACCAGCCTGTGCCTGTGACTATTGGATAGATTTTTGAAAACAAAAGCGGTGTATAAGCACAAAGAGAGTGCGAGAGTTTATGACGCGGTGCCAGGTCAGGATTGTCGCCGTCCACAGATATCGGCGCGCAGCTTGCGCGTGGATCAATTACCCATCCACCGTGCACCCTATGCCGCGATCGGTTGTTGCTCGGATGCTGCGTTTTGGCCGTGACGAAGAATGAAGATAGCGAACTTAAATTGCCTAGGCTGCCTGGCTTAGGTACGCTCAATGCTGAGGCATGTCACCGCTATGTAAATGCAAGCGAAGCTCCATATTTTTTCCGCTGAGATAGTCGTCGGGTTGCGCTTTTGCGAGTAATTCCCTTGGTTTCTGGAGAATGCTATGCGTAATTTTGCAGTTACTCTGGCGTGTCTCTTCGTATTCTCCGGCTTAGCCAGCGCCACCGATGTCCAGGTCGCACCACAGGTCGCTGTCTCAGCGGCCCAGTCGGAACGGGACGCGCGATTCCGGTCTTTGTGTGCATCGCTGGCCCAGCGCGTGAAGACATACAACGCCCGCATCGAAGCCGAGTCCTTGGCCGGAGAAAAGCTTGGATCCGCCGGGCACGATTTCGTGCCTAGTCAATCTCAGCTGGAGAGCCTCGCAAGCAAACAGCAACCCGCCGAGGTCGATGCGGTGACACTCGCAGTGGATCTTATCCACATCGCTGAGCGAGCGCCCAGCCTGTATCAGTCCATCCTGGCCGATGTCGGGCTGCGTACTGCCTTAGTTAGCATGGAAGCGGAGTTCGGCGTGCCCTTCTTCGCCACCAAGGAGTCAAATAAGGCCGCCGTGGATCTGGTCGACGATCTTGCGGAGTTGGCCGCGCGTGGGCTGGTCCCCGATGAAACGCCGGCAGCACCTGGCGATAGCACGTTGGCGGAATTCAAGCGGCCGAATGAGCTGGCAACGCGCGCGGAGCTGGACGACAAGCTGAGTGCTACGCGCGCCAAGCTCATGGAGGCCGACCAGACGCCGTTGCCAAAATATTACACCGCGCGCCGGCTCAGGGAGGCAGTCATGTTCGTGCTTCCACGATTGACAGCATCCGGCCGTGCCGAAAGCACGTCATTGATGGAACGGCTGATGCAATACATGAACGACCACGGGCAATTGTTCGCCTATGACCTGCTGCGCCAATTCGCAACCGCTGAGCAGCCCGATCATGCGCTTACGACCCGGCTTGGGGAGCTCTATATTAGCCAGCATTGTGCGTCCCCGGCGGCAGCTCGGTTCACGTGCCTGAATGTTTTAACCTTCCTCAGCATGCATTATCACGACCTGCACCAAGAAGACAACGTCAAGACGACGCAGTTTCGACTTGCTCAAATGCTCGATGGCAACGCGAAGCTCCAGTTGCTGATGCAGTCTAGTGAAAGGGATCCGGACAAAGTTAGTGGCCAGCTCATGCAAGTGCTCGGCGAATTAGAAGATGTGGTGCCGCCATTGGATAGCGTGTTTGACGGTTCACTGCAGCAGATTTGGACCAGGCTCCACGAATGGCAAGCGACGTCGTATTGGGTCACCAAGACCGCGCACGGGCAGCGAAGCAGGTTGTTGTCGCTTGTCCCACCGAAGCGCGGGTTTATGGGAATGGATGAAGAGACGACAGCTGCAGTATTGCTCGGCGGTGGCTTTAGCACGGCGCTGGAATTGGGCGACACCAGAACTGCATTGGAAGCGGTGGATATTTTTCGTGTCCTCTCGGAAGAGATGATCAAGGAACATTCTCAAATGGAAGCGGCGAACGTCGTGAAGCTTCACTCCATGGCCGATGTGATGGAACTTGGCGTATTGGCGGTGACCAAACGGTGGAAGCATTTGGAGACTCTGGCCCAGCGCATTCAGTCCAACGTGGCGCCACAGCGCAGCACGGACTGGCAGCCAGTTGATATCGTGCCCTGCATGCCCGGCATCATGGTTCCAGGTAGTTTCGAGGCCGAAAACCAGCAGAGCTACTTCGAAGATTTGTTCTTCGCGGCCTTTCAGCTAGAAGCGGACGCGGCCATTCATTTTAAGAAGCAACTCCCGTCGCCTCGTATCCGCAAGCTGTTCGAACACGATGTCCTGGAACTGTTCCGGGTGCCTTCGAACCGCTCCTCAACGAGGATGTTCCGAACAGAGCATGACGAAGAGAGACAAGATCCTCTCTCTCCCGCACAATTTCTCGCCAACTGGCCTCGCTTCAGCAAATTGCTGGAACACCGTGCAGGTGAGAGGAAATCACTGGCGCACGTTGCCACGTGCCTGCTTATCCGCCCCGAATTGAAGCCCGCTCTCGTCACCGCTTTCGTCAATGCGGACGTTGAAACTCGCGCTCAGTTGTCTGATGCACTCAACCAGCTACTGGACGACAGCGGCCTTGCAAACTCGCGTAGTAAGCCACTCGCGGATGGCGAATTTCAATTGTTGCAGATCGGAGCAATGCTGCAAGCAGATAACGGAATTTCAGCCGCCACCGCCCGCGCTGTATTCACCGACGAAAAAACGCGAGAGAAAGTGCGCAGGGCCGAGGGCAGGTGGAGCCAGCTGGGCGACCGGCTCGTCACATTCCAAGGCTTCGCGAGTATTTTCCGCTCAACCCAATTCGGTGATATGTCCGAGCTGCTCGACGTAGCCACCGCCGACCCTAAGGCCTACGAGCGCTACGAGGAGTTGAAGCAGCAAGGCACCGTGACCTTGAAAGAACTCAATGGAGTGTTGCGGGCCGGCGAAGCCGCCGTTTTGTTCATGCCGGCAGAAAAGCGGCTGCTGGCGGTCGTCATCCGACCGGAAGGGGCCACACTCTTTCGGATCGATATTCCGCGCTCGCAGCTGCAAACCGGGACGGATCAGTTGCTGGCTAGCCTGAGATTTACGACTCAAGGCGGACGTACTCTGCCCGCGCCGTTTAGGGCAGATCGCGCCTGGGCGCTGTACCGGACTGTAGTGCGCCCACTTGAAAAAGAACTGGCCGGATTGACTACTGTCTATCTGATTGGCGGGGCAGAGTTGTCGCGAATTCCGTTCCAGGCCTTGGTGACGGCTCCGCCGCCTTCGCAGTCTCACCTTACATTCGCGTCCTATCGCTCGATGAAATGGCTAGGCGACCGGTATGCCTTCGTTTCAGTGCCCTCCGTCCATGCATTAAAGTTCATGGAACGCCACCAATCGCAGGAAATGGGCAAATTACTGGGCATAGGCGAACCTAGTGTGGCGGTCAAAACCCTCAAAGAGCTGCGGCTAGACGGTATGCCGGAGACTGGTCGCTTACTCCAACGTACCAATAGATCCGACGACCATGTGCCACTGTTGGGGCGCCAGGCCAGTATTGCCGGTCTGGCGGATGCCAGCCAAGCGGGAAAATTGGCGGCGTCTGACATTCTGCTCATCAATTCGCACACACTTCCTGCCGGAGCGGGCGAGCACTACGGAACGCGAGAAGCCGCAATCGTGTTGGCGCCGTCAAGCGGCAAGTCGGATTCGACCTTTGATTTGCTCGACTCGAGCAGAGTAATGGAATTGAATTTTGCGGTCCGCGTGGTCATGCTATTGGCCTGTGAAACGGCGGGCGGCCGCTCGACCGAGGATCCGCAGCCTTATGCCGGTCTCGTAAATGCGTTCTTCTACGCTGGTGCTGACACAGTGCTAGCGACCAATCAACCTGTGGACGAATCGACGACAGCAGACTTGGCCGTGAGTTTCCTGAAGGGGATTCGAGATGATCGGTTGTCCAGCGCTGCAGCCCTCCAAAAAGCCGTCGCGAATATCCGCTGCACGGATAGTGCCGTCTCCTGTACCGTCAGCGAGCGGTCAGTCCGAGCGCATCCGGGGTATTGGTCGCAGTTCATTCTGGTCGGTTCAGGCAGATGAACAAGTTAACCCGTAATGGAACATTTTTGCGAGGTGGCACCATGGATAGAAGTACGCGGTTCAGTTTGCGTCGCATCATTTTGCTGGTGGTGTGCCTTGTCTTGCTTTGTTACGACTTGACCACAATGGCGGCAGATTCCGAGACCGTCGAAGGGCAAGTTCCCTTGCCGGTCGTTCTCACAGCGCTAGCCGATTTCAAACCACAGTCGGATGCCGATCTCGAATTGGCTGTGCAATGGAAGACCGAGGTGCTACAGCGGCTCGCGGTTGACGCAGTCAATGGCGATCAAGCGACAGCTCTGGCCTTGGCAGCCTCTACGCTCAAGGACGCCGAGCGTGTCTATGGCAAACAAGATGTTAGGCTTGTGCCGGTCCTCCGCGCGGCGGCAAAGGTGTACTTGCGATTTCAGGCCCCGAGACGAGCGGTAGATTTGCTGAACCAGGCTTATGCGATTTCCCGGCTAGCCTTAGGGAACTCCGACCCAGCAAACAGGTTCGTGCTGACAGAGTTGGCCCTGGCGCAGCGGGACGCTGGTGATGCCAAGAAGGCCGAGACTTCCTCCGCTCAGGCCGCTGAACTAGATGCTATCGCCAGTGCATCGCTCAGTGGCTTCCGGCCGCTGAGTGCCGGCCCCACTCCGGATCCTGCAGCAGCTTACCAGATCGTCCCTGTCTTCTATCAAACCACCCGAGCACCAACTGGCAAGCGTGACCCTCTCGCCTATTTTGGCACCACGCGAGCGGCCGGATCCCATTATGGCGTGTCCTACGTCAGCGTCCCGCGCACTCGCGATGTCGGCAGCATTCCGCATCCGTCAGTCTTTCGGCTCGACTTTAGCAGCGACCCGGCACGACATGTGATTGTGAAGGAAGTGACGGAACTTGGCTCTGTGGAAAAATTTTGGACATCGCTGCGTAAGGGTATCGAATGGTCGGACCACAAGGAAACACTGGTCTACATTCATGGCTTCAATCAGTCATTCCAGGACAGTGTGGAAACGGCGGCCACTCTGGCAGTTGACCTGGAAATCGATGGGAATGTGATTGCCTTTAGCTGGCCCTCCAAGAAGAGCCTGCTAGGGTATCCGGCGGATCTCGACGAGGCGACATCAAGCGTGAACCGTGAGGCTTTGCTGGAATTGCTGACAAACGTCGCGGGTCAAACAGCTTCAAAGCATGTGTATGTGATCGCGCATTCGATGGGGAGCCGCTTGTTGCTAGAGTCTCTGACACTTATTGCCGCGAGCGGCCGCAAGCTGCCAGTGGATAGTGTCGTGTTCGCCGCCCCAGATGTGGAAAGTGCTGATTTCACCTCAACTGTGGCCAGACTCGATACCCTCGCGATCCACATGACCCTATACGCCGCAGGAGGCGACCGTGCACTCCAATTGTCCCAAACTATCCACAGCGCCTCGCCGGGTCAACGGGAGTTGCTCCGGGCAGGCGAGCTCGAAGGTGGTGTGCTGCCGACAAAGTTGCTGGATGTGATCGATGTCTCGAAAGCCAAACACGACGCGGTCGGACACTCCGATTTCGTCTATATGGCGAAGGACGACTTGCGGGCGCTCATCTGGTTCGGTTTGCCGGCAGAAGCACGCTGCGTCCTGACGGGTGAGCGAACTAAGGGCTGGCGCTACGCCCCCGCAGTGCCATGCTCATCGGATGCATTCGCACTGGCGTCGCTATACTACCGTCGGTATGGCGATAGTGGTCAGGCACTGAGTCATTTGGGACGCGCGACGGATGGCGTGGCGCGGATGGCCGTGCCAATACTGAAGAATTTTGCGGCAAAGCAGAAGTGAATCCTAGCCTGTTCGCCCATCTCTGTCGCTGACTTCTTAGGACTCCTAGACAAGGTCCCGCTCCATCAGCATGGCGGCTAAGCGGCTTCGTGGCGGAGCCCGTTACTGGCCGCTCAGCCAACGCTTTCCAGTAGGCCGCGTTGCCACAGCCAGGCGGCGATGCGCTGGGCCTTGTGGCTGGGCATGCTGGCGGCCAGCATGTTAAGCAGCTGGGTCAGTGGCAGTGGCTGCGCCAGCCTGGCCAAGTTCGGAAACAACGCTTCGTTCTCCAGGAAGGCTAGCGGCCGCTCCAGCTGGGGATGGTCGAGCGCCGAGTGCAGGAACACCTGGTCGTCCACCACGCAGGGCAGCTCGACGATCGCGGCGTCGCCATGCAGGCGCAGCGGCAGGGCCGGGTTAAACCCGGCCAGGGGCTTGAGCACGGGCGGCTGGTACGCGGCCAGGCGTGCACGCTCTGTGGACAGGGTGGCCAGCAGGTCCGGGCCCGTCGCGCCGTCGCCGCAGGGCTCGCATCGCGCGCGGGCTTGCCAGAAGGGCTTCTCGGCGCACCAGGCCTGGCCGTAATACGCTTCAGTCCAGTGCGCATGGCGCGCGCAGGCCTCCACCAGCCGCCCCTCGAAGAAGCGGCGCGCCAGCGCGTGGCGGATTTTGCGGTCGTCGCTCAGCACGGTATGCAGTGCCACCGCTGCCTGCAGCGAGAGGCGCATCGCTTTTTCCACACCGGACGAGGAAACCGGATCGAGCGCGAAGGCCGCGTCGCCCAGCTTCAGGCGGCCGTCCTGCCAACTGTCGGGTGCAAGGTAGGGTGTGGCCGAGCACATTTGCACCGCACCCAACAGGGGAAGTTCGGCCGCCGCGCGCAGCAGCTGGCTGGCCGCGCAGGCGGCGCGAAGGCGGGACTCCGGCCCGGCCGGCTGGGCTTGGCGGGCCGCGAGTGGATCGAAGACCAGCATCAGCCGATAGCGCCGGCCGGGGAGGCAGCCGGCCCACAGCCAGCCGTGTTCGAGCGCTTCAACCTGGGTGGCGCCGTCCAGCTGCGGCAGGACCGATTGGTCGACCTCGCCCCACAAGGCCGCCAGCCGAGGCGCGCAGTTGATGCGGGGTGCCGCGCTGCGCCCGCTGGCGTCGAGGAGGTAGCGGGCGCGCACTTGGCGGCCGGCCTGGCCGCACTGCAGGCTGACGCGCCAGTCGCCCGCCGCGCCTGTCAGGTGCAGCAGACGGGCAGGCTGTTCGATCTCGACGCCACGGCGCCGCGCCAGCTCCAGCAGGGCCTCGTCTAATCGGCCCCGGTCGACGATGGCCGAACCGGCCGGTCGCAGCAGGTCGGGTTCCCGGTGGCGCCACAGCACCCGGCTGCCCGCGTGGGCGACGTGGGGCACCTCCGCCAGCGCGTCGTTGGCGTCAAGCAGGGCGATGATGTTGCGCACCCCCGGTGTGAGCGCCTCACCCACCTGCGCACGCGGCCAGACGGCGCTGCGTTCGACCAGCAGGACGCGGTAGCCCAGCTGCTGCAGGCGCAACGCGGCGCAAACGCCGGCCGGGCCGGCGCCGAGCACCAGTGCATCGTACGGGCTGTCGCCGTCGCGCATCGGACTCAGTCCGCTTTGCCGGCCGGCGCGGCGAACCAGTCAGGCGCCAGCTGCCTCAGGCGCTGGTGCGCGCCTATCGTGTAGTGCAGCCAGCCGCGGATGTAGTCGCAGGCACTGCGCCCACGCGCCAGCACCTCGTGGTGGCAGCCGCCGCCGCACAGATAGCGCGCCCAGCAGTTCGAGCAGGGCTGCTGCTGGTGCACATGACGTTCGCTGAGCCAGATCGCCTGGCGGGCGCGGTCGACCCCGCCATCGAGCGAGCCCATGGCGCCCTGCGCGTCACCGACGAAGCGGTGGCATGCCGATAGCTCGCCGTCAGCCGACACACCGAAGTAGCCGGCGCCCGCGCCGCAGGGGTAGGGCCGGTGCGTTCCGCGCTGCAGTTCGCGCAGCGCGTTCTGCATGTTCATGAACGGATAGCGTCGGCCCCGCAGCATGTTCTGCTCGAATGCCAGGCCGCAGGCGATCATCGCTTCCAACATCTCGGCCAGCTCGGCCTCGCCCATTTCGGCGCGGCCGTTGGCGGCGCGCAGCAGCGGCGAGAAGCCGACGCTGTGGAAGCCCATGCCGATGAACAGATCGAGCGTGCTCGGTAGGTTCAGGTTGAACGGCGTGACGGTGACGCGCGCCGACACCTGCATGCGGCGCTGCATCGCCAGCAGCGGCGCGATGCGTTCGAGGATGCGGTCGAAGGACCCCTTGCCGCCCTTGAAGGGGCGCAGCCGGTTGTGTTGTTCGGCCGCGCCGTCCAGGCTGATCGTGACGGCGTAGCCGTGCTGCTCGAAGAAGTCGGCGTCGTCCGCCCGCAGCAAGGTGCCGTTGGTGGTGATCGAGAAGCGGCAGTCGACCTGCCGCAGCGCCGCCTGCCGGCTGGCGTACTCGGTCACGCTGCGCAGCACCGCGCGGTTCGACAGGGGTTCACCGCCCATGAAGGCAAGGTTCACCTTGGCGCCTGGCGCCGCCTGCGACAACAACAGGTCGACCGCTTTGAGCGCCTGGGGCTCCGCCATGCTCTTGGCCTTGTCGCCGAACTCGCCCTGCTGCGCGTAGCAATAGGTGCAGCCCAGATTGCACTTCTGCGCGATCGCGAGCGACAGCGCGTGCATCGGCGGCGCGGCCAGCGGGGTGTCGTCGATCAGCGTCTCGGCGCGCAAACCGCAGCTGTCGACCAGTCCTTGCAGCCTGGCCGGGTCGTCGCTGCCCAGCGCCGCGCGGAACTGCTCGGTTAGCTCGGGCGGCAGGTGGTACAGGCGCGTGCCGTTGACCATCAACAGCTGCGCCCCCTGGGCGTCGTCGACCAAGTGGGCGTGGCGCTGGCGCGGCCGCGAGGCCGGCACGATGCGGCTTCTCAGCGCCCGCGCCAGGGCGGCGCCGTTTGCCGCATCGGCCATGGCGTTAGGATTCATCGGCATCCTTGCCACGGATGATGAAGCGCAGGTCTTCCTGCCAGGACTTGAATAGGTCGTCGTAGGAATACAGCCGGGTGTCGGCGCGGTTGTCCGGGATGTAAGTGCCGGTGCGCTTCTTGGCGAACCACATGTCGCCGTGCGACAGGCCGTTGACACCCGGTTCGACGTTGACATAATCGGGGCGCGAGGCGGCCCAGTAGTAGCAGGCGCACTCGCGGTAGTCGTTCTGCCACGGCGCGCACAGGCCCTGGGTCAGCTCGCCCGGCTGCAGCAGCGCCGGATTGAAGGCGGCCGTGTCGGGTTCGAAGAAGGTGCGTAGCCGCAGCTCGACGGTGATGGCGGGCGTGTCCGGGCCGGCCAGCACCTCGGTGCTGGCGTCCGACTGGGCGGTGAATTCGCAGCTGACCATCTGGCCCTGCAGGTGCAGGATGCGGGCGATCGAGTTCGACCACTCCATGAAGGACACCGCGTTCGGATTGGCCACCGAGGCCAGCGTGCCCGAGCTGCCGTCGGGGAACACCGGCCCGGTGGTGTTGACCATGGTGCCGACTTCCAGGCCTGCGAAGCGCAACAGGCGGCGCGTGACCAGGTGCTGGTAGGCGGGCTCGGCGTCGATCACGTAGTTGTTGTTCTCGACCAGCACGATGCCTTCGAAGGCGCGCCGCCACAGGTTGCGGAAGTCGAATTCCAGGCCGGGGAAGCAGTTGGAAATCGCGCTGCGTGGCAGGATTGAGGCCGGATTGCCGGCGCCGCGGTGGTGGATTTGCGCGGTCAGGTTGCTCGCGCTCAGGCTGGGCTGTTTGGCGGCCATCACAGTTCTCCTGCAGGGGTGTCGGGTTGGCTGAACATGGCGTTGCGGGCGGCCTTGACCACCATGTCGATGTGGCGCCGCGTCAGTGTCAGGCTGCGGCCGTCGGCGCCGCGCATCAGCGCCGGCATCTTGCGCAGCGCGATCGCCGACAGGTCGCCGATTTCCTCGGGCAGGCGCAGCGTCTGGGCGAACCACGGCGCGCCGCCGGCCGACAGGGCGCTGAACACCCGCTCGTGCAGGGCGCGCAGGGCTAGGTTGTCGACCAGCGAGGCGGCGGCGATCGGCTCGTAGTAGCGCTCGAAGTCGCTGCTGTTCTGGCGCACCATTGTGCTGGCCACGTTGAGGCGGCCGTTGACCGGGTTGCCGTTCATGACCGCCGTGTTCATCAGCCGCACCGTCTCCAGCGCGCGCAGCACCAGTTCGGTGGCCTGCTCCAGCGATACCTCCTGCTCCGGTACGGTGGGGCCGTGCAAGAGCTGCTCCATCTCGTCGGACACGACGCGGATAGGCAGCGTGTCCGGCGCGTAGGCCGGCGGGCCGGCGCCGATGGTGGCCTGGGCCGTCAAAGTGCTGCCGTCTGCCAGCTTCAGCACCACCCGCACTAGGCCGTCGCATTCGTCGTCCAGGTAGCCCCAGCTGACCTGCTGGCCCTGGGCGTTGGCGTAGCCGGCGTAGATACCGGCCGGGTTGGTCAGCGTCGGGCCGCTGCCTTCGGTGTAGTTGAGCCAATCGCCGCGCGCGGCGTCGTACAGCACCAGATCTTCGCTGTTGATGACGGGGTCTGGCACCAGCACCGGCACACCGTCGCCTTGCGGTTCCAGGCGCTGCATGCGGCTGCCATAGACCTTGCCGGCGGCCGGCGTGTAGCGCAGGCGAACTTCCGGGAATGCGTCGGTGGGCGCGATAAACTGCACGTGGCCCAGCGGCAGCGTCTTGCCTTGTTTGAAGTTCTCGCACCAGCCATTCAGCGCGTGGCGGGCGTGGTCCTTCAGGCCGAGCAGGTTGGCGTGGATCTTGTCGTTGCGGTTGTTGGTACGGCGGTAGATTTTGATGTTGCCCAGTTCGACGTCCCAATGCAGGTTGGCCAGCGCCAGGCCCTGCTGGGCCAGCAGTTCGGTGGTCAACGGCTGCAGCTCTTCAGGTTCCTCGCTGGTGCGCGCGTACACCTCGAGAAAGGGCGCGACCGGGCGCACCAGTTTGTCGTCGTCCTTGAAGCGGATGTTGGCGGGCACGTAGGCGCGCACGATGCGGCCGCTCTGAGGATCGACCTCGAAACTCTCGCGCGGCACGATGCGGCGGTAATTCATCGGGCTGTCCGGATCGGTCTCCAGGTCGAAGGCCTCGAGCGGCTCGGCGGCGCCGCCCAGGCGGGCCACGGCCAGCGGCGGCAGGATTCTCAGTTCCAGTATCGGCATGATGGACTCCTAGAGCAAGGCGGTATCGATGTTGCCCGAAAGGATGCGCAGGATCAGCTCGCGCATGTTGCGGTCGGCTTCGCGCAGCGATGCCAGATAGGCATGGCGGGACTCGGGGGTGAGCAGCTGCAGCGCCTCGACCACGCTGGCCGAGGCGGTCAGCAGGTCGAGGTGGCCGCGCCACTTGTTGGCCTCGCCGAACGGGCTGTTGAGGGTGTAGGGCATTTGGAATGGCGGCCCGGCGTAGCCGGCGGCCGGATCGTCGGCCGAGACGGGCGACTGCATCAGGATCTCGGAGATAGCGCGCAGGTTGTACATCTCACCGAAGGTGGCGTTGACGATGGCGCCGCGCGGCGTGATCGCGCCGGCCGAGTTCAAGCCGCCGTACAGCGTGAAGCTGTGGATCAGGTAGTTCAGCAGCATGCGGTAGCGGATGTTGTGCAGCGTGGCCCACAGCGCCGATTCGGGATGGCTGATGCGGGTGGCGGTGGCACTTTCGTCGCTGCCGTCGTCATCGGGATCGAGCGAGACGTAGGGGTTGATGGCCACTTGGCGGGCCGGCGCCCAGGTGGCACGCCCGGGGCGGGCGCCGGCCAGCAGACCGGCCTTGCTCTCGGGTTGCAGCGCCTGCCACTGCGGCGCTGCGAAATCGGGCGGGCGGGCCGCGTTCCAATGTTCGGCCGTCAGCGGCGTGCGCTCGATCAGCTCGCGCATCTCGACATAGATGCGCAGGAAGCGCACGAAGTGCGAGGCGGTGGTGCCGCTGGTGGCCTCGCCCTGCTGGGCGATGGCGTGCAGGGCGGCGACCATGTCGTCGCGGCAGGTCTGCGGCACCACCAGCACGTCCGGCGTCTGCGTCGGCTGGCCGCTGGGGCGGCCCCGATGGCCGCCCTGGTAGCCGCGGCCCCACTCGGCGAAGTCGGCCTGGGCGGGCAGGGTCGAGGCGTCGAAGGCGGCGTCGGGCAGGTAGTCGGGATCGGCCACCAGCGGAATGAGGGTGTTGAACAGCGCCGCCACCTGGTGCGGATCGGCGGTCTGGGCGTGCACGCGCAGGCGGATTTCGTCGCCCAGCGCACCGCCGTCCCAGTCGACAGGTGATTCGGCGTACACGTACTTGGCCAGCGAGTCGAGCGTCAGCGGTTCCAGCGTGAACGGGAATGGGTAGAAGGGCGAATCCCAGGGCTCGTCCTCGCGTTCCATGTGCAGCGGGGAGCCGATCAGGCGCAGCGCGTTTTGCACCGAGATCAGGTGGCCCATCTCCTCTTTCGCGATGCCCAATATCACCTCCTGCCAGGTCCGCACGCTGTCGCGAAACTCCTCGGGCACCTGGGGGCCGCCCAGCGAATAGGCGGCGTACAGGTATTGCACCATCAGACAGTGTTCAATTTCAGCGTCGATCGACAGCAGGTAGGTGATGTAGTCGCGCGGCGAAAATTCCAGGTTCAGTGCCGGCGCCCTGGCGGCTTTGGCGGCCGCTGCCGGCGCCACCGTGCCGCGCAACAGCTGTGGCGTGGTTGATGGCAGGCCGTGCTCGGTGCCGGTTCGGGGCAGGAGGGCGGAGGGGGCGCCGAGGTGGCGGCGGATCTGTGCAGCTCGCATTTCGTGTCCTTCTCATGTCGGACATCCCGAGGGATGCGTTGCGATAGGCGTCGGGACAAGCGAAGTGCTCTTCGGCTCAAGGCGACGGCGTTCAACGGCAATAGCGTGATCAGGCAAACGAGACAGGTGGTGCGCCGCGTCGCGGGCCGATCTGGAAAACTTGCGTCAGGCTGGCTTGGACAGGTGGCATGCCGGCGCCGCCAGGGCGGGCCAACAGTTGTGCGAGTATCGCAACGACTTATAAAATCTTCAACTATTAAAAATCGCCATGGTTGCGGAAACACCACCTGCAACGCTAGCATCATGCGTCACCGGGATTGATGATCTGGCGTGCTCATTGGGGTTTGTGACAGTTGGGAAACGTCAAGGGGGTATGGGCGGGTGTGAAGCGACCGGCGTGGATCGGGCCGTTTGACGAGTGGGAAGAGCGCGGCCGCGTTGGATTAGCCAACCTATCACCGGCGAACGTCAAACATCGTGTGCGGCGCAATCAGCTTAACCAGCGAGTATTCGATGGCATGGTAAAAAATGACCGCATGTTGCGCAAAACTCCAACGACCGCACTATGAAAGATGTTCCTGAAATTGGAGAAAAACGCAACACGAGCTAAACTACCATGAACGGTGATAATCCCAATTATCACCGAAGCGTTTATGGTATATTGGACGCTCGCGGCCGGCCTCTGATGGCCGTGCAAATACGGATGGCGTGTCCGTCCCTGCGGGCTTAGTCGGCGCCATCGCGCCGCGCCGGCGCCCCGGCCACGCACGCTCGCGGCCACGCTCGCCCCAACTTCCAACCCAGGATGCCATGCCCAAAGAACAGGAACCAATTGAATCTCCCGGCGCCGACTCGCTGACGGTGGACGATCTGGCCGGCAGCGGCTACGAGGGCGTGCTGGCCGCGGAACCGGACGGCCTGCAATATGGTTGGTCCAACGCCTTCCTCGCGCGCGCCGGCGCGGCGCGGGAGGCCGGCGCGACGCGCCAGGCGAAGGTGCTGGGCATCCTGGCATCGATCACCTCGATGCGGCTATCCCCCGAAACCAAGACCACGCCCTTCCTGCCCGGCATGACCTGGCCGGACGGCGCACGCTCCCCGCTGCCGGGCGACCTGGCGCCGGACGTTCCCGATTGGCTGGCGTTGGTGGCGCCCGGGGTCGCCGACGTCGCGCTGCGCACCCGCATGGCGGACCTGGTTTGGCTGCTGGGCAAGCGCCATGGCGTCTCGTTCGCCCAATTGGCGATCGACGGCTACATGGCCACCTCTCTGCGTTCGGACGAGTGGACCGAATCGGGTGGCATGTGCTGGCATCGCGCGCTGCAGCTGGCCAAGGGCATCGGCAAGGCCGGCGCCGACCGGGTGGCGCTGATCCGCCAGCGGCTGCTCGCCGCCTTCCATGCCAGCGCGCGCGACCTGGCCGAGGGGATGGCGCCGCGCTGGTACGTGGATATCCTGTTCGTGGAACGGTGCCCGGACGTCGACGCGATGACCGTCGCCGGCGAACTGGCCGATATCGCCCAGCGCCACACGGGGGCCGGCAACCACTGGATGGCGCGCGATTATTTCGACTACGCCCGCCTGTGGTACGGGCGCGCCCAGGATGGCGATCGCGGCATGGCCATGCTGCACGAGGTGGCGCGCAGCTGGGAGGCGCAAGGCGACGCCGCCGGCCCGGGCCCACTGGCCTTGCACCTGTATCAAAACGCCGTCAAGGCGTTGCGCGATCTGCCGGGCGCCCAGCGCGACCGGCTGGCTGGCTTTGGCGCGGTTGAACGGGTGCGCCAGAAATTGCTGCTGGCCGGCCAGCACGTGCTCGGCGACATGTCCACGCTCCAGGGACCGGGCGTCGCGGTGGACGATTTCATCGCCTACGCCCAGCAGCGTGTCCAGTGCCTGCGCCCGACCGACGCCCTGCTCGCCTTCGTCACCATGGAACAGCCGCCCAGCGCGGCCGCGTTCCGCCAGGGCGCGCTGGCGGGCCTCGATTCGAGCATCGGCCGGCTGTTCTCCTCCACGACGCTGGCCGGCGACGGGCGCGTGGTCGAGCAGCATTGCGGCGTCGGCGACGCGCCCACCGAAGAGCAGATCATGTCCGAGATGGTCAGGTCCTTCGACCGGCAGGCGCAGATCATCGGCGGGACCATGATCGCCCCTGCCCTGCATGTCATGCGCCAGCGGTTCTCGTTGTCGGTGGCCGACTTCGTGTTCATGGCCGAGCATTCGCCGCTGGTGCCGCGCGAGCGCGTCGACCTGGTGGCCAAGGGCCTGCACGCCGGCTTCCATCTCGATTTCGCGCAGGCGACGCACATCCTCCTGCCGCAGTTCGAGCAGATGGTGCGAGTGCAGCTGAAGGCCGCCGGCGCCCTGACCAGCAGCCATGAAGGCGGCGTCGACATGGAGATCGGCTTGTCGGCGCTGGCTGAGCGGCCGCAGATGCGCGAGGTGTTCGGCGAGGACGTCACGTTCGAGATCCGGGCCCTGATGTGCCATCAGCAGGGCGCCAACCTGAGGAACGCGGTTGCCCACGGCCTGGCCGACGGCGCCCTGTGCGAATCGGCCCAGGCGGTGTACGCCTGGTGGTTGATCCTGCGGCTGGTCCTGCAGGCGTTGCGGGCGATGGTGTCCGCCGATGGCGCCGCCACCCAGGCATCTGGATCCTGAGCAGATGGCCAAGACGACCCAATGCCTTCCGGCGGACGTCCGCCGCTACAGCCACCTGGACTATGTGGCGCTGCGCGCATACTGCGCGCATATGCCGCCGGCGCGCATCGCGCAGCTGTACTACAGCCATGACAGCGAGCCGGTGCGAATGGGGCTGGAGTCCTTTCTCACCGGGCTTCTCGACACCCTGGTCGAGCAGGCGGCGCAAAACGACCCGACATGGCGCGGGACGATCGCGGCCGCGCGCAAGGATGGTGCGATACCGGCGGCGCTGCTTGGCGAACTGATACGCGTCGCCGACCTGCCCGCGCCCTCCCCCTCCCCCGGCGATCAGATTTCGGTGTGGTTCCGCCCTTTGACGGTGCGCATATTGGGCGCCGAAGGCATCCATACCGTGCGGGATCTGACCGACCTGGTCGCGCAGCGGGGGCCCGGCTGGTGGCGGGCCATTCCGCGCATCGGCCACGGGCGCGCGGGCGCGATCGCGCAGTGGCTGCGCCGGCATGGGGAGCAGCTCGGTGAACTGCCGCTGGCGGCGCAGGAAACGCGGCGCGCGCCGGCGTTGGTGATGCTCGATCCGGCCGCCCCGCGCCTGGCGCCCTTGGGCAGCTTCGTCCTGCCGGCCGGGCTGGACGGCCATGACGGGATCAACCGCGGCCGGGAATTCTGCTTCATCGGCGCCAAGGACGACCTGGAAGCGTTCGATTGCTACCTGTCCAAGTACCATCACCAGCCGCATACGCTACGGGCCTATCGGCGCGAGGTTGAGCGCCTGGTCCTGTGGTCGGCGTTCGTCGCCGGAAAACCCGTCTCGTCACTGCTGGTCGACGACTGCGAGGCCTACATGCGGTTCGTGGAAAACCCTTCCGAAGAGTTCCGCGGCACGAAGGCGCCGCGCTCGAGCAAGCTGTGGAAGCCTTTCGCCCAGGAGAATCTGGATCCCGGCTCGGTGAAGTACGCCATCAAGATCTTGCGCGGCGCTTTCGACTACCTGGTGAAGGTCCGTTATCTCGGCGGTAATCCATGGGCGGTTGTCGCCGACCCGGTCGTGACGCAGGGTGTGGAGCAACTTCAGATCGACAAGGCGCTGAGTGAAGATGCGTGGAACGGCTTGATCACCGTGCTCGAGCGTCGCGGCCAGGTGGCCGGAAACAGCCAGGACCGGGTGGCGTTGGCGGCGATCCTGCTGATGGGCGACTCGGGCCTGCGCAGAAACGAGGTGGCGGGGGCGAACCGGGCGAAACTGGGGCCGTGCAAGGTGCCGGGCGCCATCAAGGGCAAGGGGAAAGGCGGGAAGGCGGAGGGCACCGTGTGGATGCTCTCGGTGCTGGGCAAGCGCAGCAAGTGGCGCAAGGTGCCGGTCAGCCATCGGACCATCGCCGCCTTGCGCGCGCACTGGAACGACCTGGGCGTCGACTTCGATGCGCCGGCCGATCTGCCGCTCGTGTCGCCGGTCGTGATCCCCGGCACGCAGGCGGCAAGATCCAAACATGAAGGCGATGCCCCCCGGGGATATGGTGGCGGGGCGCTATACGACCTGGTGAAGGCGGCGCTGGGGCGGGTGCGTCGTGATCTGCAGGCGCTGGATGGCGATGGTGGGTTGCCTGAAATGGCGGTCGAGGACATCGAGCAGTTCGGCACCACGTCGCCGCATGCCTTTCGGCATACCTTCGGCACGCTGGCCGTCCGCAAGATGCCGGTCACCGTGGTCCAGGAGATATTGGGCCATGAGGATTCCGCAACGACGAGCATCTACGTGCAGGAGAAGGAACGGCGGATCGCCGACGAGGCCGCGCGGTACTATGCGTCGCTGGATCAGTCCGAGTCCTGAATTCCACGGATGAAGCACGTCGTGTCCGAGTCATGACGTGGTTCGATTCCCCGTTTGCATAAAAAAAAAGACGGTACCTTCGAAGGTACCGTCTTTTATTGATGCCTGGTTCTTATCCAGCACCGCTAGGATCCGTGTCCATCTTAAACACGGTTGAATCGCGAGATGGCTAGTTCCTTGGTTTGGCCAGGACCATGGCTTCTACCGCCATCACCGCGTCTTTTCCGATCACTGGCTCAGCCCATTGACCGAACTCCACAAGCGCGTATTGCAATTGCGCCAGCTTGCGTTCGTCGGTGCTTCCGAGAAAATGCGGCACTCTCGCATCTTCGATATTGCCGGTATCGTAATCGAAGACCTCGAGCCAATTTGGACCATCGACCATAGCGGACAGCTTAGCAAACAGCGTGTCCAATTCCGCGTCCCGGTATTCCGATCCAGCGCATGCAAAGTCGATGTTCAGTGAGAGCGAGCCCCCATCAAACTCGATACTGCCTTCGTTCATTGCCTGCTCAAAATCGACGTGTTTAACTTGCAGGAACGGGGCCATAGCCGAGTGGATCATTTCAATGGTGGTAGCCTCGTTGGTATTGATGATGCCGGATAAGCGGCAGTCGTGTTGCGACATAGCGTTGCTCCTTGAATGTTATGTTGGCGATTTCCGGGCATTGCGGCTTAATGCAGACGGTGCATGTCGCCGTGCAGGAACGCGATGTAGGCAGAAGCTTGTGGTAGTGATGCGAAGCGAGCGTGCACACCGAAATTCCCCTCCACGTCTGCGATGTGCAGTGCGTGTGGATATTCCTTGTGCTCGTCCAATTTGAGCTCCATGGCCGGCAGATGGAATTGCTTATGGCGGTAAAGGTCCATGCCGGTGCCTACGTCGACGATCCGGATGATGCTAGCGTCCAATATGCCGCATCCGCCATATTCACCTTCGGGTACCAGCAAGGGAATCTGCAGGCTGCCTGCGGAGCGCCCGATGCGGCCGACCACGTCGTGCTCGTCGAGCCAGCTGCGGCCCGTTGTGGTGTCGCCATAGAAGACGCGCACGGTGGTGCCCTCCTCACGGCATTCCTCCAGTACCTTGCGCACCGAAGCTGCCGTATTGAAGTTGAACCAGGTGCCCACTTTTCGTGTACCGATGAGCTTGACCAGATCTTGGTACTGCTGGTACTGGTTCAGGGTACCAACTTCGTCTTGATTGATCTGGGCGAGGTTCGAAGTCGGCAGCAACATCTTGAGGCGTTTCAGGCGCTTTACCAGCTCGCGTATTTCGTCTAAAACGTTCTGGAAGCCGTGGCAGCTGTATCCGCTGCCGGTGTTGATGACGAAAAGTTGTTGTTCTGGATTCAGGGTAACTTGCATGATTAGCTCCTAGTGTAGAAAGCGGAGCCCCCACGAGAGGGGTTCCGCGGGTTTGAAAGAAATGGGTGCGTCCCACGTGGGCCAATGGCCCATGAGACAGAGGTTGATGATCGGTTGGGCTGCGATCTATTGTGATTGCGTCCCGGTCGATCTGGTGCTTGCCGTGAGTCGGGTGTTAATGCTCGACAGTCGTTTCCGCGCGTTCGGAATTGGATTCCTTGCGTGGCTCGCTATGCTCTTTGTTGCGGCCAAAGAGTCCGAACAAGCGCCCGGACGATTGACGTCCCGAGTAGCGGACGCGGCCAGGCGTAAACTGCCCGGACCATGCTACGCCTTCACATTCGGCTTGCCGGCGGATACGCAACTTGTGCGATTCACCGGTATGCACCTTGATCAGCTCGCAGTGGATTTCTTCGACTTTGAGCAGGTAGCCGATATCGCTTTGCGCCAGCTTCAGCTTGTCTTGCAGCGCTTTGATGTTGGCAAAGCGTTTGCCGATCAGCCCCGTGATGAGAGCCGTGACAATGCCACTGCCGGCGGCAATGAGCGATGGGATGATGCTCGGTTCGATATGCATGATGTCTCCTTATGGATGAGAATCCGCTTGCGCGGTTGGGTTGAAATACTTGAAGGGAAAGACGACGTTGCAAGATGCGTGAGCGAGCTCACACAAGTTTCCGCCCTGGTTGGACGACGCACGCGATGTGCGATAAGCCGATGGACGGCTCAGAAAATCAATACCTAGGGATGCACTGGTGGACACCCATAGGAATTGGTTTTTCGTCGGAGAGCGCGGTGGCGCCAGAGGTGGCGCTGAGGTAGGAATGTTGCTGTCAGATGGCTTGTGACGCCTAGCTTGCGGATAACTGAAGTTATCAAGATCAGATTACCATGCTCTACTCAGGTGCGCAATGCCTACCGCCACCGTGCTGCAAGCGGTACGCCCGACAGTGGCCCCTAAGCGCCCGTGCAACGCTTGATTTTGCGGATGGGCGCGGGAGCGCCGGCCCTTACCGCCGCCGTCTACATCCCCGCACTATTACGCAGGAACCCTTTGACGCTGGTGTGGACCGCGTTGAGCATCCGGGTGCCGGCCGTCGAGTCGACGCCGGCGTCACGTACCAGTATGGCCGCGTCCTGCATCGCCTGCTGTGCCGTACGCTCCAGCTGTGGCGTATCGAACTTCACCATGACGCGCCCCGCTCCGGCCTTGTTCAGCTGCATGATCGCAACGACGGCGCCGAATACCACGACGTATGCTTCTGGGCGCAGGAGACAGATCCACCATGGACATTGCGCGCAGACCTTCTTGAGGAATTGCGAGACCTCCGGCACCTGGTAGATTTCACGCGCGTCGCTGTCATAGCCTTCAAAACATAAAACGATCGACTGGGCATGCTTGAGGATCGCTTGGGCGGAGCCGACCATGCTTTTCAAAAGACTGACCACAGCCTCAGTGCGGCAGAATTCCACATGGGCCCGCGGGATGCTGATAAATTCGGCGCTGGTTTCGCCGCCGCCCAGTCCGCCGGACATCTTCACAGTCTTCCGTGATACCGTCCCCAGTTCCTTAGGCGGCTTCGGCGCCGCCGCGGCCAGCCGATGTTCGTACGATCCTCTTTGTTTTGCTTGCCCCATTGTTCCCTCGTGGTCTGGAGTTGTGTAGTCATGAATAGCGTGCCGGTTGTGCTTGACAGCGCCTAGGTGCGCTGGCGGGGCGGCAATATAAAATCGGGAGCGATTTTGCGCCGATAGAGGATTTCCCCCGTCGCCTCCAGTAAGCAAGTGATCGAAGCCGCCATGCAAATAGCCGCAAGCCCAGTCAGAAACCCGAGGACCCAAGTCGCCCCGATCGCTGCATAGAGAAATGCCGACGTTACGCCGCCTGGCTGGCGTTTCCAGAAATGGCGCAGATTGTCTGCCATGTTGTTGATCCAAAGACGACGGATCAAACTGGCGTAGCTGGCCGCGCAAGCTGCGACAATCAGCGCGATAAGTGTTGCTGCTGCTTTGTGACCCATGTGTCCCCTGCTCTACGATTGTGGCCGACGGTGAGTTCATCCCACGCCCACTTGGTGCTCTGCTTACTTGCCTGCCAGCGTTTGATAATTCGCGGCCCCGGCCCTGATCTGCTTGAGGCCAAACTTCGCCTCTGTCACAGTGATGCCCGAGACGAGGCCAATAAGGAAACCGCCCGTCAATCCGAAGAGGATGTTGGCGAAGTTCATTCCCCAAATCCCAGTCGCGCCCGCGACGGTCATGGCGATCGATACGACCCAGCTGATGATGAAGTAGCGCATTTGGCCCCTGATCTAATTCTTCGGACAGTTCGACGATCTTTCAGGTTGATGCTTCGCACCGTATCGGCAGCCCGTTAATGGTTTCACACCGGGCCCCCCATTGCAAAATACGCCCTTGCCCGCCACACCATTAGAGCACCACGCTGTGACGACTAGGCCTGCTTATGACGCCCATTTCGGCCACGTTGTGCGCTTTTCCGTGATTCACGCCGAGTTAGACTGCGTCCACTACCGCTAACCTGAGGAAGCAATGATTGAGAGCGTGGCATTTATGTCAGAAAAGGCCGCTTGTGCGCTGGAACCTCGCCCAGGAACTGCGTTACTTAGCATTTCAAATCCCGGCGTCCATACTGTCCCACTCCAGGAAGGCTGGTCACCGCTCTTGCGTGTCTACTTCCCCGATGCGGGCTGCGATGCAGGAATGCTCAACTTTCTGGGCGGATACGATAAATATCTAGCACTCGGCTTTCCGAATCATGAGCATGCGCTGGCGATGCGCGCGTTTATCGAATCGCTGCGGCAGTCTTCATCGCCTTATCATCTGCTCGTGCACTGCCATGCAGGTAGGAGCCGTTCGGTTGCGGTGGCCAAGTACGTTGCGGACCTTTGTTCATTGCCGCTCGAGGGCGATTTGTCTCGCCTCAACGAGACTGTCCTGAACCTTATGCGTGATCCCTATTACTACGCGCCTGTCGGGTACGCGCACCAGGTTCAGTTAAGACCTTCAGCCAAGCATCGGCTCCTGCGATTTTTCGGTCTGGCCAGGTAAATCTTCGGTGTCGGCGGCGCTTGCGATAGGTGATCCGCCTGATTTTCCAATACCGCTTAGCCTGTGTTTGCTGTGGTAGTAAAACTGTTGGGCAAAGGTCATGATATTGGTCACGATCCAGAACATCGCGACACCTGCTGGCATAAACGCGAAGACAAGCGACAGGCCGAACGGGAATGCGTATGCAATGTAGGGGCTGGTGGGCGCCACGGGCTTAGGACTGAGTTTGACGGTCAGCAGCATGGTAATCGCGTAGAGGACTGGCAATACGAAATACGGATCCGGCTGGGTAAGGTCGTGGATCCAGCCCACCCAGGGGGCGCCACGCAGAGCCACCGACGATTGCAGAACCCAGTACAGAGCCAGGAAAATCGGCATCTGAACCAGCAGGGGCAGACAACCGGCCGTGAGACTGATGTTCTCCTGGCGATACAAGGCCATAGTTGCCTTGTGCATCGCCGCCGGATCATCACCCATTTGCTCTCGAAGCGCTTGCAACTGAGGAGCGAGGAGTTTGATTTTCGCCATCCGCTTGTGCGTCGACGCCGACAATGGCAAGAAGAGTATGCGCACCACCAGGGTCATCGCGATGATGGCCCAGCCCCAGTTACCGATTAGCGACTTGGCGATGCTGAGCATCGTGTACATCGGCTCGGCAACAACGGTCAGCCAACCGTAGTCTTGGGTTAGGTCCAGGCCCGGTGCTTCCGTTTCCAGCAGCGTTCGGTCGATTGGACCGGCATAGATGTCGGTTCCGATGGTGCGAACTTCGTGTGGCCTCAACTCGCCTAGGGGGATCTTGTTGCCGAGCGTATATGCGTTCTGAGCCACCTTTGTGGCGTAGATTTCGCGCGGCGTGCCGGCCTTGGGGATGACCGCTGTGACGAAGAAATGTTGTGGAATCGCGAACCATCCATTGTCGGCGGTCCGGACGTGACGGGCGATGCCTTTATTGAGTGCGGCAAAGGTCAACTTTTGGTAGCCGCCTTTGTCAGAATAGATGACCGGCCCACTAAAGCCTCCGCTGAAACGTCCCTCGCCTTCGGGCTTGCGGCCGTCGTGTCGCAGCTGCAGGTAAAGAATTGGCGCCGCAGTGCTGGCGCGATCGTTACGGATGGCCTCTTCGAGCGATATTGTGTAGGAATTCGATCGGAAAACGAATCGCTTCTCGAGGGTAATATCGTTTCTATCGGCCTTTATCGTAACTTCACCTGCCCTACCCTTCTCGCCGCTGGTTAGGCTGGCGATGTGGAACTTGGTGTGGTGATCTGGCAAAGCGCCGTCGTGTTCGACCAGGCCGGTTTGCAACGTGAACTGGCGCCTTGGGCTGCTGTCTATGAGAACTGCCTTGCGGCCCGTGCCGCCAGCGTCCGCATACTTCTTTAGTTCCACGTGCGTTAGCTGGCCGCCAATTAGCGACACCCGCGCCTTCATGACATTCGTCTCAATTTCTAATGCCCCCTCCGGTGCCATAGCCGGGTCGACCACGGTAACACGGACGGCGTCACTGTCAGTGGTGGGCGCGGAGTGCGTGGCTCCGTGCGGCTGCCCGGGTGAAGTTAGGCCTCCGGGCTTCGGTGCCGTGGTGATATGCACAAGGACCGCTACGCAACTGCAGATCGCGAGCGTGGCGAGGATAATCTTGGTTAGACGACGCGATGGTGATGGCTGGTTCATGGTTGTGTAGGGGATGCTTATGAAAGTGGCGTTCCGGTCTAGGACGAAGTGCCGTCGTTCTAATCCAGCGGCGCTCGTCGTCGGGCGTTTACGTCTTGTCGTTGCCTTCTACGAGCATCCGCCGCTTCCCTTTGTCATTGGTGCAAAAATGTGCACCTCGATTGGTGACGCATTCTGCATGAGCGGCGCAGCTGCACCTGCCATCGGCACCAATTGCCTGATTTGGATTGAGCTTGGCACGGTCGAACTGCTGCCCGTCCATAGTCTGCGTGGGTATGGTGGCGTTGTGGTTCGATGGATGCGTCTGCTTTTTCGTTGGTGCGCCCGCCTGCTCGGTCGGTTGTTGCGCCACGTTGTCCGAAGCCGGCGGTTGTTTTGCGAACGATGCCTCTGGCGACGCCAGGGACCAGACAAGCGTTAGGATGGTGAGTATCGACTTCTTCATGTGGAAGGCTCCTTTGTGCAACGGCAGCTATTTGCTGTTTGATGCTGTTCTTTGTTTGCGCTGGCGCCTAGTCTGCCGCGCGGGTTCAGAGGTGTCTCCGCTCTGTTGGCCTACGTGTTGGTTATTTGCAGAGGGCAAGTCGTGCCCACCGTTTCGTACGGTGGACAGCCGGCCGCTTCTGAAGTACGCCGGAAGCCCGAATCCGATGCCCACTACGCCAACCCCAGCCCAGCCTAACTGGGCAAGCCAATGGATTTTTAGGGTCGATCCCGCCAGGGCGATGGGTAACAGGATGATTGTCGGCCACAGCCATCGCGCCGTTGTTTTGGCTACGCGAGGGATCTTGTGTTCAAGGCTAGTACTGTTCATATCCGGTCGGCTGGTTGATGATGGTTTTTCAATCTGAAGCAAATGTTTTCAACGGTTGCCAAATCCTTGCGCAAGTTCTCGGCTCGGTCCACGACCTGCAGAACCTGCGCCAGGTCCAGGCGCAACTTGTAATCATCTGGATCTGCAGCGGTGGCAGCAGCGCATTGCGCGAGCGCCCCGGCGAGATGCGTCGTCAGCGTGTTGAGTGCGGCCGACACTTCCTTGGTTGTCGCTTCGCGGCGCGGCTCCGACGGGTCGAAACTGGACTCTGTGCCAAGGTCGGTATGCGAACCCGTGGTTTGCTCTAGCCCATTGACCTGTTGTTCCGTCGGCAGCTGGCTTTCTTGCGTCGGAGCGCTCTGTGTTGTGTTCTCCTTATGTAAATCCTGTGTCAGCTGTGCCAGTGAAACATTCAGTTCGCGAGCGATTCTCGTCAGGTATTGCTCGTCGCAAGGGATAGTCTCGTTTTCGATGCCGTTGATGGTTGCTGTGTCACAGCTGCACGCTCTTGCCAGCTTGGCCACCGGCATCATCGTGGCCATCCGTGCAGACCTGATTCGGGCACCTACCCCCATGGCTATCCTTTGAAATTCCCGCGAGCTGCCGTTGGCGCAGTTTCAGGTTGAACATTGAGACACCACGCTATGGTATAGGCGGCTGCTGTCGCGCAACCGATGTAAGGCGCCATAAACGACTGCCTTACGCAGAAAGAGTGCCGCGTGGATGAATTACGCTCGAGTTGTCGGCCTGTATGGTGTAGTTGTGGTATTCACCTGGGTCCTTTAGCGTTTCGTCTATTTGCTGACAATGATTCCCCAGTCCTTTATCAATTCGCTACTGGATCGTCTGGATATCGTCGAGGTGATCGGCTCCTCGATCCCGTTAAAAAAGGCTGGGTCGAATTTTGTCGCGCCGTGTCCATTTCATAGCGAGAAGTCAGCGTCCTTTACAGTGAGCCAATCCAAGCAGTTCTATCATTGCTTCGGCTGTGGCGCGCATGGTTCTGCGATTTCCTTCGTTCTGGAATACGAAGGTGTCGGGTTTGTGGAGGCCGTCGAGCGGCTCGCACAGTCCGTCGGTCTTGCATTGCCCTTGGAACAAAAGCTGTCGTCGAGAGACCAACAATCTGGCTATGATGCTTGCTCTTCAGCGATCGGTGCTGCAGTGTCCCTGTATCATCGCCAACTGCTCGCTTCGGAGGTCGCCTTGGCTTACCTCAATGGGCGTGGCATATCGCAAGCGACGATTGTCGAATTCCAGCTAGGCTATGCGAGTGAAGATTGGACACAGCTGAAGCAATCGTTTGGGGACTACGCGACTAACCGGGTACTCAGTGAGGCAGGTTTGGTCATTGACCAGCCCGCGCCGCGCGCCAGACGCTACGACCGGTTCCGCTCGCGTATCATTTTTCCGATTCGGAGTAGAAAGGGACAGCCCATCGGGTTGGGTGGCCGAGTTCTGGACGACGCGCTCCCCAAGTACCTGAACTCACCGGAGTCGGTATGCTTTCACAAGGGCGAAGAGTTCTATAGCCACGTGGGGTTCCAGAAAGCAGTACGCGTTGAGGGATGCGCGTTGGTGGTGGAAGGCTATCTGGATGTCATTCAACTTTACCAGCATGGCATTGCGCACGTAGCTGGCACCTTAGGCACGTCCACCACTGCCCAGCACCTCCGGTTGCTCTTTCGGTGTACCGATTCGGTTGTCTTTGTCTTCGACGGTGACAAGGCCGGCTTCGCTGCGGCGTGGCGAGCGATGGAACTCTCGCTTCCCTACGTCACTGACATGCAGACTGTGTCCTTTGTCGCGCTGCCCAGCGAACATGACCCAGACAGCTTTGTTCGGGACCATGGGGCCGCTCGCTTCCGCGCCTGTGTAAGCCAGGCTAAGCCACTTTCCCGTTTCCTACTGAGCACACTGGTTGACGCCCCGGCGACGGGGAGTTTTGAGGAAACGGCTGTGTTGCTCACGAGAGTGGCGCGGCATCTCGGCAAGATCGAGCGCGCGCCTATACTGCGTCAATTGATACTCGAACACTTGGGCATCCTCGTTGGATTGTCAGTGGAGACATTGCGTCCTTTGATGCTGCCCGGAGCCGCGGAGAGTGAGGTTGGCCAAGTAGCGAGCATCCTATCCAATCGTCCTCAAACGCCAGCCACCCGACTATTCCAACTCTTCGCGATGGAGCCTGGTCTTGCGCGACGCAAACCGGTTCGCGTGGCGCCATTCGAAGATGACGGTAGCGCGCAATTGGTGCAGCTTCTGCGCATCATTCTGACCAATCCGGACATTCGCACCCTGGCATCATTAACGATGCATCTTGAGGGTAGTCCATTGCGAGCGTTCGTCGTTGATGCGGTGTCGAGCGATCCGGTACTATTGCATCCCTCGTTCGACGTGGAAGTGGAAGTGGAGCACACGTTAGCCAGCTACAAGCGGTTTGTCGCCTTGAGAGAGTTGGAGGTGGCTGCCGGTCTTCGCGTTGCGTTCATGCCACCTGGCCATGCACCTGGTCGCGTTCAGGAATGCCAGGCCGAAGAAGGTTGACTGCCCGCGTCTAGCCAAGCGACCATGGCTTTTTCAAGTCCTGAGCTGGAATGAATGATTTCTGCCGCCAGATCTTTGGAAATCAGAGGACGGTCCAGTACGTGCTTGCCATCACGTGCAGCAACCGTCAGTTGGGTGGCGGTCCCTCGCATCAGTTCGCTTCGCGCGTAGTGGCGTGGCGCCAGCTCGCGTATCATCGCTTCGCCCTCGTCGTGTTCCATAACAAAAAAGCGCCGCTTTTGTCGATCGAGAATTAGAATATTCCGTGCATGGTAGTCCCTATTGCCAAACGCAAAGGATTCCAATGTTGGAGCGATTTTGGGATGTTCGCAAAAGACCGACCAGCTGTTTCGGCTGGCGATCTGATCGCTGTGACCGTCGACCATGACACAGTCGTCAAAGATGCAGTCCCAGTAGAAGCCCACCAAGGTTGCGTCGCCGGCGTACCACATGGCCCGCTCAAACATGGGGGGTACTGGAATGGCCAGTTCGATTCGGTCTTTCATGGGCTGTCTTGTTGGCGTCTTGTAAATTGTCACTGCGGTCCCTGGCGTCTTGCTCCCATCTGGCGTGCAAGGGGGCAAGCTCACGCTTCAAAAGAATATCCAGAAAATTGGAATGAACGCCGCGGTCGCTACGGCACCTGCGAGCCAAACGGCGCCTCGACGATACTGTTCCGGGTATGTCGTGCCCCAACGCTGCGCCGAGTTGATCAAGAACGCAACGTAGATACCCAGACCGGAGAGTATAAACAGAATTGCAAAAATAAGAAGGCCACGGCCGATTCCCGGTGCGCTTTTGCTCTTGTTCACACCGCGCTGGTCAGCCAGCGCTACTTGATGCTCAGTCTTGTCATCGCGCCGCTTGGCGCGTGTGGCGTGGTCGCCCTGGCGGCCGGTATTAAGCTTTAAGCTCGTCCACGATACGGCATCTTTGTAAAAGTGATCGCCAGGCTGTAGTGATTGTGCCCTTTCGTACTCCGACAGCGCTTGCTCAGCTTTCCCCTGGAAGACATAGCTGTTACCCAAATAGTAATGCGCAAGCGCATTATCAGGTGATAGCTTGACCACTTTCGAGAATGCCGCTTCCATACCTTCTGGATCCTGCAATCCGGCGTTGGCTTGACCAAGGAACATCCATGCATCAGCTGAACTGGGTTGGCTTACCGTCCAGGCTTGCGCGTGTTCCTTCAATGGAGCCCAGTCGTTACCATTGAGGAGCCGCTTGGCTTTGTTCCATCGATCACGTTCCTGCTTTGGCGAAGTTGCGTAAAATTCCTGGTCGACATTGGTTGCTGTCATCACGCGGGCGTTGTCGATGTTCCCTGGCTCGATATTGACCAAGTCTTCCATCAGTGAGCGAGGCGGCTGAAAGCCATAGCGCGATTGATCTTGCCCTATGGTTCGTATCCATTCGACCGGTATGCCGTACTGTATGTTGGCACCGCTCTTAGTAGTGGAGGTCAGGATACCTACCAGTTCCGATCGTTCGTTGAACAGGCCGGCGCCGCTTGATCCTTTGTAGGCCGGTGTCGTGACTTTGATGATGCGAGCGTCCTGGATCGGATACAGCCCTGCAACGATGCCAGTACCGATGATGTCGTCAAGCGATTTTGGCGCTCCCAAGCTCCAGATTGGCTGACCTTGTTTTAATGCAGCCGACGAACCGAGTCGCGCGGATGGCGCTTTGAGTCCTGGAACTCTGATCAGGCAGATGTCGCGCCGGAGATCCGATACTGCTGATTCTGCTCGATAGTAATTGCCGTTGTGATGCACCCACAGACCAGCGTTTTGTCCGATTGCATGACAAGCAGTGACAACTTGACCGGGGCTGACAACGACGCCACTACCGAACGCTCCAGTCGGCTTATTTCCAACTTGAGTGAAGACCGCGACGATTGTCTGGTTCACCTTGCCAAACACGTCTTGTGCGGTATCTGCGCTCGCAATGACCGGCAGGCCCAGGATGGTCGCCATGATGAGTCTAGTCGCGATTGGATACACTACCAACGCCCCTTTTTGATATGGAACTGTGATCGTTGATCGATCGCAGTGCCTATTCCCGATCTAACGGTACTTTCGTTGGACCAAAACGCATACTGGTTCTGCGCTCGCCGTACATGTCGCGCAACTCGGCGATCGACAAATTGGAGGCGTCATGCATACGCAGCAGGAGCGTGGCGCCGATCGCAAGTCGGCGGTTCCGCACCTTGCTGATGACGGGAGGTTGTACGTCGAGTCTTTTTGCCAGCGCAGCGTCATTCTTCAACTGCATGCGCTCAATGAGCCCGTCAACGAGTCTCGCCGGGTCGTACTCGACTTGCTTGGATACTGTGTTGTGTTCACTCATCATCATCTGAAGCTTGCGGTTTGAATCGAAAATTGGCGAGGTCGATGCGTCCGAAACTAGAGCTGCTTGCGGCATGATCTATCTAGCCCCCTGTCGCTTCCCTAGGGCGCTTGCTTGCAGCTGGATGCTGCGTAAGCCAGGTATAGCTTACTGCGTCGTGATCATCTACTGGAGCGTTGAACTCACCGCGTTACGCTTCTTGCGGGGTTTGATCCGGCGGCTGGTTGATGTCCACTATGTCCATTTCCGCATCCAATGCGCCGAGCTTTGCAAAGAACTTGTCTTTGTCGAACTCCATCCCCGGACTCAACTCCATGCTGGCAACCACTTCAAAGAAGGCCGGGTGCAGCGCGCCGACCGTTCCGTTGGATTCTGGCATCCATGGTTTGATTTCTTCCATCAGCAGAATTTTTTGCATCGCGATGAAGCGCATCAGGAACGCGAAGGCACCGGCTGGTTCGTTCAGCTCCACCCAAGCCACGCCGACGACGCGCTGCGCCATCTTATTTTTGAACACTGGATTCGCGTCCAGGAAATGCTTTGGGAAGAGGCTGGTTGCGATGGGCGCCTTCATCGCTTCTGCCGCAATGATGTTGTCGAGCATCTTGCGGAACTGGACGACAGGGAAAGTGCGGCATTCATGGGCCTTGGGTGCTGCAGGTACAACTTGGGGCTGCGGCTTCGGGCCAAATGGGAATTTCATAGCGGTCCTCGTGTTCTAATGTGGTCAGGTTGATCCCGTGTTTGTAGTCACATGTAATGGGGCGATTGTGGCATGAGGGCTTGACGCGCAATTCTTTCAAAGCATCACGTTTGGTCAGCTTAAAGTTCGATGCGCTGCAAATTGGCGGGAGGTCGGATTTTGTAGCGAGTGTGCTCGTCTTCTCAGCGCAATAGAGCCACGCTTTGCCCCAAGGTAGTGCCTTTGCGCGCGTCATACTGAA
This sequence comes from Duganella vulcania, assembly GCF_009857655.1. NCBI lineage: Bacteria > Pseudomonadati > Pseudomonadota > Betaproteobacteria > Burkholderiales > Oxalobacteraceae > Duganella > Duganella vulcania. Next base: position 474,647 of record NZ_WWCX01000001.1, on the reverse strand, counting down.
TGGGTATTGGTGTAATGCCTGCTGCAAGTAACGCGTTTGCTGTTGCCGGGTTAATGTTGCTTTCAGAAGGTTTGACCGGCACCAAAAGTGTGCCCTTTTCCCGGACCGCTGGCGGTAACAAGATACCGGACAGCGGCGACCGATAACTGATGATGTCCGCTAGCGATGCAGGAATCTTCGTGACCTTGTATCCCGCCCGCATGAGTATGTCGGTGCACTTTTCAATGGCGATAACGTCGTCTTTGGGCAGTGCGGCATCGATCCCCTTGCCGTCAATAATAACGGCGCTTTTCTCGCCAACAATTTTGACCATGGCGTTCAGATTGCTAAAGTCCGGTCCCAAAGGTAGTTCCCAGACATTGACCGCGCCGAAAATTTGGCGGTAGCTCGTCAGGAAGCTGGTGCGATTGGTAACGGGCAATGAGAGCTGTTCGCGCTTAGCCGCTTCGTCTGCAATGGCCTTCTGGCTAACAAACAGGTCTTTCTGGTCGCCGATACCTAGCAGCAGGTCAGTGGAGGCTGCGGTGATCGGAACATGCATTGCCTTGGCGTTAATCCGCGCAGCTGCCTTGTCGATATAGGCTGTGTCCGGCCACGTCAGGTCAACCGCATGGCGAAGGAATAGAGTGTAGGCCAGCGTCCTGGTGGCGGTAATTGGCAGATCGTAGATGGCATCTGCCAGGTTGGCGGCCGCCTCGTACGGTGCTTCGCCATCACGCTGCATCTCGTCGGCTACGACAGCCAGTATCGTCCTCGGAAAGCGATGCACATGCGTCTTTTGGCTGTCAGCTGCCGCCACACTTTGGACCACGACAATGTCCATGCTGGTTGGCAGCGTACGTGCCAGACTACGAATATTGAACGTAGACGTGTCACTTCCGTCGTCGGCTATCAACGCAAACCGCTTGACCCCCGAATATGCGGTGGGGAACAATTCGCCAGTGGCAGTATTCTCGGTCTCAGCTGCCGCCTTTCTGAGGGCCACGATATTCAATTCCCGCAGACCGATACGAGCATTGATTTCATGGAATTTCGCCTCGGGCAGGTTTTGTTGGAGAGTTTGGAGCTCATCAGGTACCCGATATGGCCGCATTCCCGGTTCTGTCAACGTCCAGCTGGCGGTGCGGTAGGGCAGTTCAAGCATCTGCGCAAGTTTGCTCTCCTTGCGTATCTCGCGCATCGCTTCATACCAGACGACACCGGCCGTTAAGGTGATTGCGGCAAGGGCGATCCCGGTTACTTTTGCCACTTTGTGCACGGTCGACTCCTGAGTAAATGGGTGATTGCGGGAAGTTCCCCGAATGGCAGAATTTACTAGGAGGTGCGTCTAATTTGTGGGGTGTGAGGCATCCGTTTTGGACGCGTTACGCCTTTTCACAGAGTCTATACGGGAGATGCAGAAATCCCCCTTCTTGCGCACGCTCACGCTCAGTGCCAACCCTTCGCCTTAGTGTGAGCAGAACCTCGACGAGTGTCGTTAGTATTGGTTAGGTTCCCGAGGTCGCATCCGGCTCGGCTGCAGGTTCGGCACTAGTGCGGGACTGGCAAGGCGGCTTGCCAGCGTTCAGTTGTTCTTTCAACGCTTTGCCCGTCGTGAACTTCACGGTGTTGTGCGCTTCGATAACGATGTCTTCACCGGTTGCGGGATTCTTACCCACCTTGGCCTTCCTAGGTACTTTGACAAAGGTGCCGAAGCCCGATATCTGGACATGCTTTCCATTGGCGACGGCGTTCGCAATGGCATTAAAAAAGATGTCCACAATTTCGTTGCATCGACGCTTTGTGAGCTGGGGGTTTTGCTCACTAATGGCGTTGGCCAGGTCACGTTTATTCATGGCGCCAATTTGGTTTTGGGTGAGAGCTACAGGTTATGTTAGTCCTTCCCTCAGTGGAATATCGCTCCCGTCACTTTCGAAAGGATTTTGTTGGCCATTGACCAGTTGCCGGCCAGGGATGTGTTGACGGTCACGCAGCGGCAAGTTCATTTTTGGCTACCATGCTGCCCACAAACTTATTGAACGCTCCGCGCAGGCCTTTATCTTCGATGTACATCCAGTCGTCCGGGTGGGTTTCGATAAGCTGCCTGTACAGGGTGTTGTAGGATCCGATCGCGAGAAAGTCACCTTGCAATTCTTGCAGGTCAGCTTTTGTCAGGCCCTTGACGTAGTCCACGCCCTTCGCCTCGAGCCTGTCGCTCGCTTGTTTCACTTTCTTCTCTTCATTTGCATGGGATAGGCGACAGGCCTGCTTGTTCGCCAACTTCTGCTCTTTGTCGCGTAAGGCAGCCTTTTGGTCGGCAACGGATTGGATGGTATAGCCTCCTTTCAACGCGCTGACGATGTATCCAGGCAGATTGAACCGGTTGCCTTCGCCTTTGCTTACCGCGCGATTCCTGGCGCGCACCGAATAGGCGATGGCTTCCATGACTGTCACTTCCGGATGTTCGATGGCCATCTGTTCAGCCATAGTCTGGTGCACTCCGTGCGACATTAGATGCCGGACAATATCGGCGTTAAAGCACGTCGAACCGAACCCATCGAGATCTGCTTGGCGTGCCGCCCGTTCAAGTGGTTTCATTGCCACCTTGAACTTGAATGCAGTGATTTTGCGATTGACCCTTTGCGCTTCATAGGAGACTTCGATGTCTGACTCGTCTGTAACGACCTCAACTGCCGGCGTCAGGATTTTCTGTGTCAGTCGTCTGGTGTCTGCGTAATGTCGATTGTGGCAGGTGCCGAGGTGCGCGTGCAGTAGGTCAAGAGGAATCCAATTTGTCTCGCCCGCAGTTCGGAAGTAGTACAGGAGCTCATACAGAGCCAGTGCGGGCTCGCTCGATATTTTACGAATCGTTTCAATGTTGATCTCTGACCAGCGCCGCGAGTTGCTGGCATATTCGGCGACCGACGGGCCGAGCATGTATCGTATAACGGAGTTACCCCTCTCGTCGTGCAAGAAGTAGACGTCGCTCATGAACTGCGAAAAACCAACGGCCTTCCCGCGGACCTTCGGCTCGTTCAGCAGCATGATGCCTTGGTCTGACAGGTCGAAACGTTCGAAGAAGAACTGAACTTTGGCCAGTTTGCGCATGGATTCGAACAACGACTGCCGGTCACGTGAGTGTTCCCAGCCAACCTGTTCGCACAATGTGCGGGTTTTGATGAAATGGTAGACGTGCTGACTGTCGCGGTCGGTGTGATAGCTGTTGGCCAGCAGTATGGTCATCAGCTTGCGTTGCACCAGCGAGAGCTTGGTATCTGCCTGGAAGTGAATCAGCCGAAGGTCCTTCTGGTAGCGTTGCGGAAAGGCGCCCTCGGGGGGCCATCCTTGCGGTGGCAGTTTGGGTACGATGATCCGCGACGTGTTATCTTCCATGTCTGCTGCTTTCTTCGATTCGTTGTCAACTTCGCGCTTGCCGCGCGGTCAGTCATTTTTCGACGGCTCGTTTTTCTGGTCACGCCACGGACTGCAATTTACGATTTTTTTCGCCTGCCCGAAAATAGGGTCACTTGCAGTGAGGCAAGTTATCTGCCCGAATATTGGGTCATTAGGATGAATTGCAGGGATTTGTCATGGGTTTTGATCGAAAGCCGACCTAAAAGGCCCTGTTGTCACACTGCACCGGTTTAAGTTGTGCGGTTAGGTCATTTGACAGGGGTTGTGCTCCGTCTTGGTTTACGCCTGAGCTGGTTTTCGTACAGGTGCATTGAAGGGTGTTTCAAGGCTTCCCCGTCCATGGTCATGTGGACTGGGGAGTGAGTTGCGCGTTGAATGGCCGCCTCTAGTTGGTCAGGGGACGTCGCCCTGATTTTGGGTCATTACTTTAAGATCAATAACTTAGCCGTGCACCGGGCACGGCGCCAGGCCTGTTCAATGGGGCTCTCGACGTTCAACTTGGTGACTTCGATAGCGAAAATTGCACTGCGGGAATAGCGCTGCATTCGAGAATCCCGTTTACAGGGTCTTTTTCTCCACGGACCCAAAATGCAGGCCCCCGCTTTCAGGGTCATGACCCTGTTTTCGGGCCCCACGAATCGTGGGTCATTACAGCTAATCGAGTCCCTACATCGTTGATTTTATGCAGATAAATATTTTGCGATGTTTCCCTATATGTTGTTTATATTTTTAAAAACAACAACATTGGCTTCTCCGAAGTTAGCGAAAAACGGACTTCCGATATCAACTTGCATGAACCTTGAGAATCTAGAGGAAATGCTCTAATAGTGCGTGTAGCATGCCTACCACGATCTGGCTGTCCAGGCAGATGCAGCTTGATCACGGTGTCGAATCTGGTCAGCGGCCTCGTGTGTGCTCATCTACAGCCAAATCGCTGTCGTGATGAGCGGTCAACTAATACTGATGCGGGTAAAGTCGAAACATTACAGAATTCTGTTCGCCTAATGTCCCGCTACTTGCTCTTTGCTCGACGATTTGATGCCGGGTGTTCGGAGGGCGTTTGTTCTGCCTATGTCAAGCGCGCGTCCGTTGGACGTGCCTGTCGTTCGATCGTAATGGGCCAAATCGTAGCCAAGGCGTCAAGTTGTCCGCAATCCTCAGATCGCCATGCTAGTTGGTGGGACCTGCCTTAGTATCATGGTTGAGCGAGATTGCCTGTTTAGAGAAGGCCGCGCGATTTGGCGTTACCGGGCCGGAGGCATTTCTACGATAAGCAATTGTCCTGGCCCTGGCGTTATGCTAATCTCAGTCCCGGCACTGTCCCGCAAGCTAGGCGTCACAAGCATTCGAAATTCCTGATTCAATCAGCCTCCCAATTGCCGGCTTTCCCTAGCTTGGCCGACCTTTAGCTCTTCCTGCTCATACGTGTCATTGAGTCCGCTTTCGTTGCGTCCATACGCAACCAAAGCAGATTTTCTTGGACTGCTGTCGCAGTCTAATCGCGCGTAGCGTGCGTTGCCTTCGGGCAGAAATTGGAGCGCCTCTCTGGCGCTCATCTTCCATGACCGGATCCTCCCTGGTCATCTCATCAAGCTGTTCTTTCTGGCTGCTAGCTGCCTGATTATTGTCGTTGCACGAAGTCCGGTTCCTGATTTCATCAGGCCTGGCTTGGTGCGCCTTCAATTTCGATTCTTTCAAAGATATCGAGAATTTTTACAAGGGGAGTAACTATATGAAGAAATTTTTTGAGCTTGTGCTCAAAGGTTTTGATGGCAGCTCCGATGCCACCGACCATCTGATCCTTTGGGTGAAAACGTCGTTCGATATGGATGAACTCGTAGGCTGGCTAATCGAGGAAGGTCTGTATGGTGATTGCGAATCTGCAGTGATTCACGCTGTTCTGAATCTTCCTGACGTTGTAGACGAGCCTGGCTTGGATTTCGATTTGCCTTTGCAAGCAGCCGAATTCAAGCTGCGCGTATCAGCGTTGTGTGCTCAGCCGATCGAAATGGATCAGTAAGCTTGTTGATAGCGGCGTGTGTCATATGGTGTGCCGATTGATTTTGGTCCGCTTCATGCACACTATTTTAACCATTGCGGTTGCTTCTTCCCGCAATGGGAGGCCCGCGCTTTTATGGAGTACTTCAATGTCAGAGGTCACGTTGAGTTCTGGCCATTATCGATATCGCTTGTTTCGATTGGGTAGTCTTGCCGGAAGTCTGCACACGTGTGAGGTATGCGAGCGAGTCGTTCCCTTTCCGTTCTATCAGGAAGAGCAGCGATATTGCCGCTACGTGTCCACTACCGGAACGCAGTTGGGTGCCTGCTGGAGTAACTTTGGCTGTGCTTGCGTTGTTGGGCACTTCCATTGCTTGTTCCACCTGCGCCGAGGGCACTTCCTTGGCACATTCCGTGATGTCAACGGTGGTGCATTCCATCTGTACACGCCAGTCTTATCGATCGTGGGGTCTGGTTGATGTCCCGGCCTATTCAATTTATACCGTTTTTCTATTGAGCTGACGTTGATGTTTGCGTGGCTTTTTTCAATCGATTATTTTTTTTGCGAGGAGATGAAATGGAGACTTCGGAATTTGGCTTTACGGTGAGTGTCGACGGCTGCTTCCCATACAATCCGCTCGATCACAACCTTGAGTCGTTTGCTGCAGCTCATACGGCTGCAGGGAATTTCTTAGCGAGCAATCCGAATCACAAATGCGTCGAGCTGTTTCGACTAGACTACGTCAACGGGAGGCTCGTCGATGATGCGGTTTATGACTACGATGCTCTTGACCAGGTCGTGACATCTGCTTAGTCAGGTTGCACGCTCGCCAACCGTCCAAGCAGCATGTGTTTGATCGCTGCTGCCTGGTAGAACGGTGCACCAAAACGACGTGACCTGCAAATCAGCTGCGCAGCGAATGTTGTTTGGTCTGAAGCTAATACCGCACCCTCCTTCCCGAGGGTGCTTTTTTTTTGTCTGAGGCGCCCTCCCCTCGTCTTGTTTTCCTCGTTGCCCCATTGCGACGGGGCGCCGATCGAGCAAGCGCTTTCTGGACGGCGATGTAGGACAGTTTTGCGGTCTGAACGGTAGTGCCATACTGATGATATTGTTGGCCAGCTAGCCGTGTGCCAGGTCGCGCCGCGCAGGCAGCACGCGTTCAGTCTCAACCTGTTCGCGCGCGGAAACTGGTAAGCCTGTGAACGAATCGTCATCCTGGCGCGCCGTTTGAACGTGCCGCCTGTCTTGCAGCACTCTGGATTGCTGGCGCGTTGTGAACGTTCCATGGCGCGCTGTAGCTGCCGCGTCTGGCGCCAGCTGGGGCTGTTTGACCTTTGGATACAGCGGCTCGAGCGCGAAGGCCTGCTCCGGGATGGACACTACGGCGATCGTGGAGGGCTCGACGTCTAGGCCGACAATCCCTTCGCGCAACTCGCGTTTGACGGGCGTATGCCCCTCCTATACCAGCCGCACGAACCGCCGGCGCCGGTCCTTGACCAGCCGCAACAGGACGGGGCCTATTCGGAGCGATGGACCATCGATGCGGCGATCTATGGGTCCTGCGCCGCTGCAGGCAACTGGGAGGCGAGAGCCTGCTGGCCCCACATCATGTAGCCAATGGCGCCAGCCCGCGTGATGCCGGGGCCGGCAGTCTTGCCCTCGAGTGTATGAAGTGGACGGCCTTTGCTCGCGAAGCGGGAGCGGTCGCGCACGCCCTGGCAGTACTGGTTCACCGAATGAAAGCCGTGCTCTGCCACGCGCTGCGTCTCATTCGCGCCCACCCTGGCGCCACAGCTCCCTCATCCCATCGCGCTTCGTTCTCGCACCTGTGACTTAAGCCGAGGTAGAGCCTTAGGCCGCTCGTGCAGCCTTGAACGCATCGGCGTTCCTTGGTGGTTGCCTGGCCCCGTAGCGCCTTGGCGCGCGCCCAGGCGCTTGAATCACGTGGGCGGTCGAGTCGCCATAGCGCTTCACCCAGGTACTGAATTCCGTTTAACCATCAGTTTCGGTAACGCTAATTATCAATAAAGGATTAATAGATGTTTTCCGCGTTTTGGGCTAGTATTTCGGCTTGTGGAGCAGATTTTCGGGAATTGATGTGGCGGTTTGCCAGGCGTTTTTTGAGGGGAGCGAGCCGTTAAATGGCCCAGAACGTCGATATTTTACTAGGGAAACTGACCTATACGCGAGCAGATTACACCGCATTGCGGGCCTATGTGCAACGTGTCCCGGTGCAGACAATCGCGAGTCTGTACTACAGTGAGGATAGCCCCCAGGTCGAGCAGGGATTGGAGCGTTTTCTGCTCGACATGCGGACCGATCTGATCGAGCGTTGCATCGAAAATAACCCAGCTGCTGCGCAGGCTTTGCAGCACGCGCGCGCTGGCGGCCAGATTACTTTGGCGGCGCTCGAGATATTGATTCGAGTCGCAGATGTTCCTCAAGCCGTTCCTAAGCGGTCTGATCCAATTGCGCAGTGGGTTCGGCCGAAGACCGCCAATGCTCTGAAGCTGGAGGGCGTCCAAACGGTCGATGGTTTGATGGCGCTCATAGGCCGAAGAGGAGCGTTATGGTGGCGTGGTGTCCCGCGTATTGGAGCCAAGCGAGCCGCTGTGCTGCAGGCGTGGCTACAGGGGAATGAACACAGCCTGGGAAAACTAAATGTTGTTACATTGTTATCAGACGATGAACTAGTCCGTGTCGATTTGGAATTCCATACGACAGCTGCCCTACCCCCGCTCGCGCGGCTACGGCTGCCACCGGAACTGGACGGATCTGTTGGTGTGAACAGGGCGAGGCGCCATAGTGACATCTTTGCTCATGATGATCTCGCGGCAGTTACGGCCTATCTGGCGCGGTTTGTTGATCGTCCCGAGACATTGCGTGCCTATACGCGCGAGGTAGAGCGTTTTGTGTTTTGGTGCGTACTAGAGCGTGGAAAACCTCTTTCATCCGTCTCCGCTGCCGATTGCGCGCAATATCGCTTGTTTCTACAAGCGCCTTCTGAACGTTTTATCGGGCCCAAAACCAAGCGCACATCGCCATATTGGCGGCCGTTTGCCACGCGGTGGCTCAGTCCAGAATCCCAACACTTTGCCGTGCGCGCAGTCATGGCAATGTTCAAATACCTGGTGTCTCGATCCTATCTGGCCGGCGATCCGTGGATTGGCTCTTTGCCTCGAGCACCGCATGCTATCGCAGCCACCGGTCTGCAGCTGCCGGCGGCCGACCTCGGCCGAATTTCACCCGAGATTTGGGATCGGGTGTTGTGCCGGTTGCGGGTTCTCGCCGCAGACGACGTCGAGCATCAGCTTCGTACTGCGCTTGCTGGCATATTATTGATTGGTGAAGTTGGCTTGACCCGGTCGGAGCTTGTATCCGCCGAAAGAGGTGACGTTGCTAGCTATGCCCTGGATGCACGGCGTAAGGCATTGCGTGTTCCAGGCACCAAGGGACGACCACGGGACATTGTTCTGGGGGCTGATGTGCTTGAGGCGTTGAATGCTCATTGGAGTGACCGCGGACTCGATTTTTGGTCCGGCGGTGCTGCTGGGCCCTTGCTTGCGCCTTTAATTGTTCCTCCTGTGGGGAGTTCACAGCGTCGACATGGTCTATTGAGCGTTGCTGGCTATACCGCGGATGGTATCTATAAGGTTGTCCGAAAAGCGCTAAGGCGGGTTGCCAAGGATCTGGTTGTGACTTGTCCAAATGATGCTGATGAGTTAGACCGTGTTAGTAGCGCTGGGCCACGAGTCATTCGTGCGCTGTTCGAGTCTCGGCTACGTTCCGCGGGCGCTCAACCTTTTGATATTGAACAGATCCTTGGGCGGAAAACCTCGTAGTAGTCAAAAATTGAATTCGCGCTTTAGTGTTCGGGGAACAATGTGAATATTCGCCTCATCACCACCACCCGTTCTCGTAGATCCCCGCCATTCATTCGCCTAGCACGCCGCCACCCTAAAGATTGCAGGCTGCAAAAAGCCGACCATCGTTGCACCTGGTCGATGTGCACGCCGCCAAGGCCTGTTTATAAACAGGGTGGCGAGACGGCCCGGCCTGAGCTGCGTGCGGCGTCTTGGGCGTCCAGTCGGTGCGCATAGAGTGGACGGCGCCGCCGACGCTCGCGCTGCTCATTGGGCCGCAGCTGGTGTTGGTGCACACCGTCCAGGGCGGCTGCGATCTACTCGATTGGCTGGTTGCGATTCAGGAGAATCGGTGGCGGTGATCTAGGCCATTACGTCGCGGCGATTGCGCGAATACTGAAACAACGCATCTTGCTCAGGCAATTTGAGTACCGCTTATGATTTAAACCTGGTTGTTTGCCGAGTGTTGACCGGATTGGGAACTACTCGGAATTCCGGTGATGTCTAAGGTATGTACACTTGCGCTTGGTGAGGCTCCTATCTGCGTGGGTTACTAACATGTTCGTTAGAAAAATTTGCTTTGTGTTAGCTGCGATTCTGGTCTCCAGCTCGGCGCTCCCCTCCCCTGCTCAAAAGCTCGTCGTCATTGATGTCACGCAATCTAAAACGCGCCCAGGCACCACCAGTGCGTATGGGGAAACTGAATGGGACTTCAATCGAGTGGTTGGTGCGGATCTCGATGCCGCGTTACGTGCCCGTGGCTTTGCTACTCGCGTGGTGATAGCCGATGCCAATAGTCGTGCGGAGTTGTCCATCGTCGATCGGATGAAACAGTTTGCCGGTGCCAGTTTGGTCGTGTCCGTTGCCGGCGATTCTATGCCTGGTCACTATTATAAGTATTGGAATGCGAGTGGGCGACGGACAGCCTACGTTGATCGGTTTAGTGGGTATTCGGTGTCGGTCAGCAAGGTTGCTCAGTCTGAAGATAGCTTGCTTTGCGGCGTTGCGATAGCAAGTGCGCTGAGGCTGTCGGGTTATCGCTCCTCTGATCATCGACCAGAGCTGGTTGTCGTTGGTGACCACGCTGCGGCGATAGCTGATGCGGACGGTCCTGTCTTCTTCGACGAATCCTATTCGCCCTTGAAGCTGGCTTCGGTACCGATCGTCTTGTTAGAGGCGGGTGTCCTGCAAAATCCTGACGATGAGACGTTGTTAAGGCAAGTCCCATATAGAAAGGCTATGCTCGATAAGGTCGCCGCAGGGATTGTCGGTTGCCTTGGCAATTGAATTGAGCATTCTTTCGATTTGCCCGTGCTACCGTCGCGTAGTAATCAGTTTTTTGGGCACAGCTTCGCGTTGCATATGCTTGGGATAAGGTTCGGTCGCGTAAGCGGCTTAGTGGCCCATTCCACTGATTTCCCCAGCACCTGTGCCCAAGTTAAAAGTCAAAGGCGGACCAGTCCGGATCGTCATCCTTTGTCCCGCCGTTGGCCTTGCCAGCCCTTCAGCGACATACCAACTTGGTCGATGGGCAGGCGTGCCAAGAGCATCTCGCGCAGTGGCAGCTGGTTCGAGTCGAGCAACGTGCGAAGTTGCAATCGGTGCTGACACCGGTATCCAGCCCGACGGCAGCTAATTGTCCACCTGCTCCCTTGAGAGTGCACGTCGAGGACCTGTGCCGTGGCCAATATGCCATTGCCTTGGAGATGCGGAGCTTGAGTGTTCTGGAGGACGATCTGCCGGGCGTACATTGGTCGGGTTGGCCAGGACACGTTAATGGATCAGCGCGATCCTATAGCCCGAGCTCTGTTTGATCGCTACATGGCGTTACTTGAGGAGAACTCCTTGCAGGTTGTCTAGCATTACGGCGCGGTTGATTATGCAGAACTGTCAGAAGACCAGCTTATGCGGTCCAGCTATATTGTGTTGGACGAGTTGATCTTGGCTCGAGCCAAGATCGATGCTGACAGGTCGCGTCGGTTACCGACAGTATTAGGAATAAATTGATGCTCCTAATATATTCGTCCGCTCAAAATAGCAATGGGCGTCTTGGCTCGAGCCAAGTTTCCATACCAGGCAACAGCATCTCAAGTACAGGACGATGTCCTAGGCTATTTGTTAGGTCAACCATCAAGTGCTTGTTTAATCGGGGCGAAGGTTGGCTCGAGCCAAGATTCGATTGCCTATAGGAAGGTGCGGTTTGTTGCGTCCTTCACATAGCAAGCAGCGAGATTCGTGTTGATTGAACCGAGCTCCCCCGTAGCCGCGCCAGCAGACCATTCTGGCATCATGCCACCCCACAATGACTCGTGCGTTCACCGTGACACGAGATCGCGTGTGTAGCATGGGCTAGGCATGGTGGCTCGCGGCTTGCATCGCGGCTGTCGATTGTGGCCCGGTGCACGCTACTGTTAGTCATCACAGGTTATGTGGCGTAGGTGATGCACTCGAGGCCGATATCGGCGGCGTCCGTGGACGCGGCGCCCCCCTCGCCCTGCTGCCAACTACGTCAGTCAGCGGCACAACTCGTCGATGGTGTCGAAGCACCGGCTCAGATGCGTGGTGTTCGGGTATGAAGGATGGCTTTTGTTGTCGTGTCCATGCAGTTCGGGTCGCGCACTTTGCCCGGATTAGCGATGGCCCATAAGTTAGCCAGTGCGTCGCTCAAAACCTGGTTCGAGCCTTGTACGAGCAGGTTTGCCGTTAGGATGGCGCATTCAGATTGCTAGCTCATTTAGATCCTGGGCGACTATGGCATTCGGACACAGACTTCCATAGTCAGGTGGATCTTGGCTCGAGCCAAGATCCACCTGACTAAGCCGCATTTGCTGCCCTGATTCCTAAAGAGGTGCCGGCAAGCGTGACTGAATCGATCATGCATCAACAATCATAGGTTTAGATCCACTCGACATCAACTAGCAGGATGCAGATTCAGACACGTTCGGGAATGCGGTTATTTAGTTATTGCAGGAATCGGCAAGTGATGACGCATGCTTGCGAGGGTTGGCTCGAGCCAGGAGCTGACAGCATGCTAGAGAATTCAGTCGGTTGATCCGGCCGTATGGATGGAGAGAGCCTGTGTGGGTGGAGCTTGTCGCCACTAGGAAGGAACGGGCACGTTTAGCTAACCGTGCGCTCCTGGTGGTTGGTGTATCGCATTCTTGGCTCGAGCCAAGAGTCCATTGCGTTCGACGCAGTTCATTGCGTTGGTGAGAAACCTATTGTATTTATGTGATGTTCAAAAAACCGAAAGAAAAAGGCATTTTGAGGGATTTAATAATTTGAATACGTTTGGAAATTTTGTATAATTCTGCTTGAAAATTAGATCTAGTTCACCGGACATGTACTGAATTAAGCGAACACTAAATGGAGGTAACATGGTAATCACGATTGGTGCAGAAAAAGGTGGTGTGGCAAAGACTCGTTTAGCGACGCACATTGCTGCGCTCGGCGCATCCCAAGGAGTTGATGTCGTTTTGCTGGACACGGACAAGCAAGGTTCAGCGATGAGTTGGGGCAGTATTCGAAATGAGGAAGGAGTTCAACCAAGCATTCCCGTTCTCTCTCTGCCGGCGAAGCCAGCAGCTGAAATCGCGAATTTGGCAGGTAAGTACAGTTTGGTTGTTGTCGACATCGGCGCGCAGAACTACAGGACGATGTTGGAGTGCGCGCAGCTATCCGATCTGGTTCTGGTTCCTTGCGGCCCAGATCAGCAAGAAATCGAATCCACACTCAACGTATTTGAAGCGCTCAGGGCGCTAGACCCGCGGCACGAAAAAGGTCGTATTCCTGCGCACGTCGTCTTGACGCGCGTGTCTACAAAGGAAAATGCGAAGGCTACCTTAGATCTGCGTGCGATGTTCGCCGAGGAAGGTGTCCCTGTGTGTAAATCGCATATAGCACAGCGCGAGGCCTGGAGAGCTACCGGTAAAACCGGGCGCGCGCTCCATGAATTGAAAGGTTCCGACCGGTCACTGAAAGCGATTGACGAAATGCAGGCACTGTACGACGAAGTCGTTTCGCTTGCCAACCAGGAGTAAATTATGTCAGGCAAAGCCCCATTCAGGAAGAGAGTTATTAGCCCCGAAGCCGTTGCTCGGGCCGAAGCCAGTGCAGCGGAGGCGCCAATCAACGGTGACCCGCGCCTTGGTGCGGACTACGAAGCCATACGTCCAGCTGCGATAGGGGAAGGAGCCGGTCGTGATCTTGGCTCGAGCCAAGACCCTTTGCATGGTGCGGTAGTTGGTGATGTCGTCAATGCACCGCTAACGCGAGTAAAGTCCAATCCCTTGAACCCCCGCGCGGTTTACACAACCGCGGCAGTCGATGAGATGGTGATGTCGCTTCAGGCCAACGGCCAGCAGGTTGCGGCGACGGGATTCTTGGACGAAGAGGGTAACGTTGTACTGATCGAGGGGGAAACGCGCTTACGTGGCGCTCGAGCCGCCGGACTTCCTACTTTGCGTATCGAGCTGCGGCCGAAACCGGATAGCGATCAAAAGCTTTACGAGAGCGCTCGAGCAGCGAACGTTGACCGTCGTGATCAAACGCCACTGGACGACGCGATTCGTTGGAACGACTTATTGATTCGCAAGGTTTATCCGACGCAAGTGGCGCTGGCGAACGCCTTGGGATTGAAGGAAGATCTGGTAAGTAGAACGCGGAACCTTGCTTCTATGCCGCATAAAATGATCTTGGCGGTGTCCGAATATCCCGATCTGCTGACGCTGAAAATGCTGAACGCCATCCGCGAGTTCTTCGACCAAGAAGGTGAAGAAGAAACGCTGGACCTGATTCACTTAGCGGCCAAGACAGGGATGGGTTATCGCGACGTCGTAGCTAAGCGAAAGATGGCGCAGAAACCTCCAGGTAAGCGTCCACGTGCAGCGAAGGAAGATTTGTCGTACAAGGGAGCAAAAGGACAGATCAAAACGTTCGAGGAGGGAGGGCGGTTAGAACTTGTCCTGCAAGGACTCTCAAAGGAAGATTCCGATAACATTAAGACAAAAATTATGGAAATGTTCCCGGAAAAAGCGGCGTGATGCGTTATCGCCAAGTTTGCAAATGGAATTTGGCAAATCTGTCCCAAGTTGTCGGAATCGACTGTCTCTTTGTCGAGATATGCCGCGCAGCGTGAATCGACGGCATGCGGCCCGCGCCGTCGACGTCGCGGGCCACCACCCAGCTACCGCGCGGCGCGCTGGCGGCAAGGGCTTTTGGGAGGCCTTTGAGAGGCCTTTGATGGTGGCCTGCACGTGCAGGCCGTGATTACGATGCCCATCGTCGAGTGAGCGCATTCCGCGCACTCCGACAGGACGCACACAGGGCCGCACGCTATGGAGTACAAGCGGCCGTCGATGTCGACGTGGTAGTCGACGTCGACCGGCCATCGTACTTTCCATGTATTGGTGGACATGTTCTGGCAATGCGCAAAGTATCTGACCGTCTAGCTCGGCCAACGCATTGGTGCGGCAACGCGGCAACTTCGTGACCTAACAATGGTTCGAGTCAGACCGCGCGCTGTGCGGGCCTCGATTCATCGTATTGAGGCTGAAGTGTCACTAGCGCGGGGCCGTGCCAATCCCCTTTGCGTGACCACCAGTGAATATTCGCCTCATCGCCACCGCCCGTTCTCGTAGATCCCCGCCATTCATTCGCCTAGCACGCCGCCACCCTAAAGATTGCAGGCTGCAAAAAGCCGATCATCGTTGCACTTGGTCGATGTGCACGCCGCCAAGGCCTGTTTATAAACGGGGTGGCGAGACGGCCCGGCCTGAGCTGCGTGCGGCGTCCTGGGCGTCCAGTCGGTGCGCATAGAGTGGACGGCGCCGCCGACGCTCGCGCTGCTCATTGGGCCGCAGCTGGTGGAGGTGCACACCGTCCAGGCCGGCGGCGATCTACGCGATTGGTTGGTTGCGATTCAGGACAATCGGTGGCGGTGATCTAGGTGATCACCTCGCGGCGATTGCGCGAATACTCGACCACCAGCACGCCTTTCGTCCCTCCCATGGTCTTCGCTACCGAGCGGGGACTGTGAGCAGGTAGGAAGGGCATCAAGCGGTGCTCTGCCAGGTTGTGGAAGCTCGCCGTAGCGTCGGGATTGTAGCTTGTCGCAACTGACAGGCTGTTGCCTAGGACAAGCGCAGCGTGAGGCGCCTGCAGCGCGTCTTATTGTGTACCGTTACCGGGGCGGCGCCAAGTCCGGTTAGACTATAGCTGGAGGGTAGGGGAAATAGCATCCGTTCCAGCCGAGAGTCGCCGTTCCGTGGTGGCACTAGATGCTATAAGTTTAAGCTTTTGGAATCTTCTTCTCGAATAGATTCATACTGCTATCGCCCTTCGCTGCCTTGTTTGCTTTTTGCACTTTGAGTGCGACGAAACTACCGAAGCTCGTGTGCACTATGGGATTGGTTAGGTGGTTAGGCAACTCGGATGGTTCAATGTCCAAACGGCGGGCCAGAAACTCCGACGTTTGCTGACTACAATATTCTCTGACAATCGCGGCCTTGTTATCGTCCTCTAAGAGCTCGAACGCGTCCCAGCCCAATGCTGCTTGTTTCAGTTGTTTGGCGGTTGTTTCTTGGTCGCTTTTCTGTTCGCGCGCAGTCTTGTTCGCTGTGCCTTGTTTACCCTGTGCGATAGCAGCTGCGTTACGCTCGTGTATTTCCTTGTCCAAGCTACCCAGTCTAAAGTCTTCGCGAAGCGCCTTCATGAAGTATCCACCGGCGCGTAGTTTGACTTTGCCAGCCTTCACCTGGTGGCGGGTGTACTCCATAGCTGAGTTGATGCGTTCATCAGTGAAAATGTCGCGGTTCTTGATGATCTCTTCGATTTCACTGCCATTAAGGGCGAATTCGCTCTTGAGTGTTTCATAAGTCTTGCGAAGGACGATGAACTCTACATTTTGTTCCGTAGCTTTTTTCGAGGTGTCCCACTTAAATCGCACTTGGCCAATTTTCTTAGAGCCAGGTACATTTTGGGTTATCAGCTCTAAGCCTAATTTTGCAACTTCGTTGATTTCGTCAATCGCAACATCTAGTGCTTTGCTTCGGAAATACTTAAAGACGTTGTATGTTTTTTTTTCACACTGAAGCCATACACGAAGTGTCTCCAGGTCGAACCAAGGGGTTATGCCTTCTTCAATAAATGGTTGGAGTTGGTCATACAAAATTTTGGAGAAGATGGATTTGAACACATAGCGCATGCTCAGAAAGTGGCTGTGTTTTGGGTTCTTGATCGCGATTTGTAACCGCTCAGCCAGTTCGAAAACGAACTCGCCTCCAGCCAAGAAAGCTGGACCCATGAGTGGTACTGAACCCCAGTCTTTTGAGTGGTCCTCACCTGTGTCGGCATCGATGATATCTGGGCCGTTAATCTCGATTGCACCTCGCTGTGCTTCGCGGATGAGTTTCTTTAGGTGAGCGCGGTTTTCAGTAGTCGTGGAAAGCAGCCATTTGAAGAGGCCGGCATCAACTCGGTAGATTTTTTGAATTTCAGGGTCGGTAGCAACGATGAAGTAGGCAACATCGAGAAGGCGACGTGCAGCGAGACTTAGGTCGACAATCCGTACAAATGCATTACTGCGCTGAAAGCCAAGTGACGTAGGAGCTTCAGTGACACTTTTCCCTTGAGGAGCCAGGTTCTCAAAGAGTAGAAGCGCTAATTGTTGTCCATCGTCCATATGAAAGATCCCTGAGGCAATTTACGAGATGATGCACTTGAAAAGTCACCTTGTCAAAATTTCTTTTTATGTAGAAATTTGGTGTGCTGTGGTCAGTTATCCACAAAGTTCGAGCTAGAAGTATAGTTTCTTTTTTTAAACGAAACTAACATACAGGGGAAAAGTGAATATCAATAAAATCAATAGCTTAGCTTGGAAAGGTTATCTTTTGGGTGAGCAAAGTCACTAAATTTGTAGGACAAGGTCATTTTTTTAGGAGCAATGGTTACTAAGTTTGTAGGTCATCGCTTTGCAGGTGCAAGGCAAAGTCACCAAGGCTGTAGGCCAAAGTCACTTGAATTGTAGCTTGTCTTATTTATAACTTCAGGATGTTTGGTGTATGCCTTTGCTGCAAAAAGTTGCAATTAGGAATAGTGCGAGGCCTCTAAGTGTTGTATTTTAAGTAATGTTATTGCGCGAAACGCCCGAGTGTTGCCGATTTGATCACGAAATTTTGGCTAGCACAAGTTAGTGCCGGCTCAAGGATGAAAAGTCACCAAATTTGTAGCCTTACGCAGGATTGCTACAACGCAAAAATTGCGGTCATTTGCGTTTCGGATGGTCGGTTTACGACGGGGAAGAGCTGGAAAGGTCACTAAAAATGTAGCGGGTTAGCAGCTGCTAACCGGTTTTTCCTGTGTCTGGTGGGTAACTCGGTTGTCTTCGATCCGGAAAATGCCGGGCCTGCAGGGGAAAGGTCACCAATTTTGTGGTCTTTCACTGGTTAGGGGGATGCAAAGTCACTAAATTTGTAGCGTTTGCCTGTACCGGCGAACGGCAAAGTCACCAAATTTGTAGCAGTTTGGTGGGTGTGTGCTCATAAACATGCTCTAGATGCAATATTTTGTGGTTTCGCTGCCTGGAAAGGTCACTAAATTTGTAGCGTATCGGAATCCATAGGCTGAAAATTAGACAGTGAGTACTTACACTCACGGGAAGCGACTGGCAAAGTCACTTAAATTGTGGTGTTTTCGATTTGCTGGGTTACCGGCTGCGGCGTCGGAAGGGCGTGCCAGCCTGATGCTCCAGGCAAAGTCACTAAATTTGTAGAGTGCCTTCGGCTGTCGCGGTATCGTAGCGTAGTGGAGCTATTTGTTTATACGGGGAGCTTGGCAGGTCTGCGCGTGCTTAGCATCTACGGCAGACGATACGCCACAGATTTGGTGACTTTGCCCCCCCTTGTCCTGCTAGATTGAAGTTGTGCATCGCTAATCGGGGATTGGGACGTTGTGTTCGATGTGCTTTGGCATCTTCGCCACGTCTGTAGTGTCGTATTTCCACTGCGCTATCTCTTCATCTGGGATGCGATTCGCACGCAAGTCGCGTGCAGTCCCGATGATATGTCCCGCGAAGGCGAGGGGTAAGAGTAGGGCGATCGCTATCTTTAATCCCCTGGTGCTGATGTCAGTTTTCGTAAAGTGTTGCCAAAGCTTTGTACCATATCGCATCAGTAGAAGTGCTAGGGCACATGCGATGATGATGGTGCTCAGTCCCTTGCCGGCGAGCTCCGATGCTGCCCTGTGCAAGACAAAGCGTGCCGTCTCGATTGTCGATAGGTCAAGATCCAGGCGCCAGACTTCGCCCAATTCGGGATGGATGACGGAGCTGCCGTTGGTGGTAGCGGCCGGTTGCGTGATAGCCTGGGCGAATTGGCACACGAAGCCGAACAGCGCCACTGCGGCGCCTCGATTATAGGAGTAGCTACCCATCTTGTTGGTCCTTGCGTAGTGAAGTCGCAAAGACGGTACCATCGAATGGGTATCCTGAGCCTGCACTATGCGCCCGTAACGGGCAACTTTCAGGCTTTTCAGTGCACCACGCCACTTAGCGTTGCCACATGCTGCAGCTGCGGATTTGCCGCTGCATATGCGACACCCTTTTTGATGTTGTCGAGGGCTGCAGCAATAACGAGCTCCCGTGACGGGCAGGTTGAAATGAGGGCTCCGAGTGTGAACGACAGCAGCATCATCTGCATCATTGGGCCGTCGGCATCTGCCAATGCCTGCTTATGAAGGGCAGTGTCGCATGCGCACAGAAGGGCATTGACGCTGCCGTTTAGTTGATCCAGAGTCATCACTGCTGGGCGCGTATTTTCTTCGATTTGTTTTTCCATGGTGTTCGTCTTCCTCAATGATTGCTTTCAGCCCAACGCACGCCGGGCCACTTGCGTGGTGGCGCTATGAAGTTCTGCTGTCGCGTTTGAATCTACATGGTCAACGTTGGCACTTGCTGAAGCTGAAAATAGATAGTTGCAGTTCAGTCGAGCGGGTCTGTTGACCAGTAGGTGGGTAGGAAGTTACGCGGCTAGCTCCGAAAATCAAATTGTGGTGCTCAGTCGGCTGGCAAAAAGCCGCTGGCCATCCGGACGGCATTTCGATCGAACGGACGGTTTGGCTTCTATCCCCCTCGTACTTCGACCATGAAGGTGAGTTCTGGGCGATTGCTCATTGCTATGCTTTGGCCGGCCTATTGGTCGGCGAACGTTCGTAAGGCGGGGAAGAGGATCACAAAGAACTGGAGCCGAATTTCTGCGCTTTTTTCCACTTTTTCTGTGGACAACTATGTTGATAAAACACCTCCAACGGCCAAAACCGCTGATCCGGGGCGGGTTTCCACACTTTGCCTAAGCGATTAGCACAGCAGCTGGTCGTGGCCATATGCCCTTGCACGAGCTATACCGGCCTAGGGATCGAGCATGGACATGTAGTGGGCACCAGAATATCCCCGACCATTTGACTGCACTTCCCCGCACAGATCACCTCAAATCGCGCGCGGGCGATGCTCTCCTCGGTCCATTCGACTGCGGTAAGAAAGGCCGACTGCATGGTCAATGCGGCGAATATGCCCGCAGGCCCCCCACAGTTGGGCGAGGCGAAGGTTCCACTTGCCAGGTCTTCGACGATGACCCCGTGTTGCCCCCCATTGGAAACAAAGTGAACCTTCTTGCGTCGGCCGCAGATGCTTGCGGTCTTCGTCGTGTCGATTTGTGCCAGTCCGATCATGATTTTATAGTTAGTTTGGCCAGAGAGATCCCGCCAGAATACTGATAGCTGCGTATTGCGCCACGCCCTTATCTGAACCGTTTGGGAACGTTCCATGGCGGAAATTCAGACAGAGAAAAAAAGTTGCATTGAAAGTGACCAAATATGGCACCTTTCACCGAAGTCTGGCGCACGCCTCTGTGTGACGATAGCGCATCATTTCGCGTGATCTGAGGTACGCCATGCAACAGATCTCCATTTTTGGACAGAGATACGAGCTCGAATGGCTCGTCGACCGCTCAACTGGTGGGCAGGAAGTGCTACGTGCTGCCTATGACGCTGGCCATACTCCACTTTGCATGTGCCGCGATGACGGCGTTGGTATTTCGATGTACATCTCCCGTCATACCCGTTATTTCGTGGCCCGGCTTCCAGAGTCGGGCAACCTGCATTCACCCAGCTGCCCGTCGTATCAAGAACCAGTGGAACTCTCGGGGCGGCGCAACTATACCGACACCGCCATGGCGGAGCGAGACGACCAGTACTTCGTCTCACCAGGCTTTGCGCTTCATGGCTGGTGGAGCGCCGCAGTGCAGACAACGCCGCCTGCGAGTGATCGGGAGGCGAAAAAGCATCATGTTGTGGGGTTGACTGGGTTGCTGAACTTGCTGCTCGATACCTCACGCTTTACTACCTGGCATCCCAAGATGGGTGGCAAGCGCAACTGGCCGGTGTTTCGTCATCATGTGCTTTCAGCCGCCAAACGGATCCATGTCGCAGAGGACACGCTAAGCGAGTGCTTGTTCATGCCCGAGGGGTTTGACCGTAGCCGTAGGGAAGCTCAAATCGATAACTTGCGTAACGCCAT
Organism: Duganella vulcania; assembly: GCF_009857655.1. Classification (NCBI taxonomy): domain Bacteria; kingdom Pseudomonadati; phylum Pseudomonadota; class Betaproteobacteria; order Burkholderiales; family Oxalobacteraceae; genus Duganella; species Duganella vulcania. Next base: position 453,823 of record NZ_WWCX01000001.1, on the reverse strand, counting down.
TGACTGCATCACTGGTCGCGTGGACGGTACGGCCCGGCACCTATTGTTACTGGGTCAAGTTAAAGCCCACACCAAGACGAGTCGCGACGATCGCATCATGGTGTCGCATCTTCCCGAAACGCCGATTTGGATGCCAACTGCTTTTCGACCATTGATAACGCGCGCGGTAGCCGAGTTTGAACCCTTCGGTGAGGCTGCTGATTGCCGGCTGCTGATACTCGCCCATTTACGGGTTGATTCACGCGGTGGATTCCAAATGCAGGATTGTGCGTTTCAATGCGTTGACCGGGAGTGGATCCCTGTCTTTTCTCGGCTTGACCAGAAGATGGGGACCGAGCTGCGGGGGCAGGGAAGATCCTATTCCAAGCTGCTCCGATATGAAACTACTTCTGATCCGTCTTTCCCCGATTATCTTCTGCTCGATGTTGGCGACCGACCGGCATGCCTAGAGATTCTGTCTGGGTTTAGCAGTCGCCGTAGTCAGAAAGCCCGCCTGGACGCCATTGCCGCGCGCAAGGCGGCTGGTTCGCCAACGTGGGTATGGGATGTATTGGCGACCGGGACCGGAAATATGCCCGCATTGCCGAGCGCCTTACGATACTAAGGAGTCAACCTGATGTCAGACAACAAGGAAGCCGCGCTGCAAGAAGCGCCTTTGTTAGCACTCGCGGCCCATGAGGTGCGCATGATCGATATGGACCTGTTGGAACCGGATCCGAAACAGCCTCGGGACGATGCCCAGGAGCCGCAGGCATTGGGCGTCCTTAAGACCTCCTTCAAGTGCGTCAATATCATCCATCCCATCACGGTTAGGCCGCATCCTACAAAACCTGGACGGTTCATGATCGTGGTTGGGGAACGTCGCTGGTGTGCTGCTGCAGGTCTTGGGGCAAGGAAAATGCCCGCCATTGTGCGCGAGAACTTGACCGATGTGGATGCCTTTCAGCTGCAGGTTGCAGAGAACTTTAAGGGTGGGAGCGTTGGTTGGAGCGGTACGCAACTGGCGAACGCCGTCGAGCGGCTGATGAACGACATGAAGATGGACCAGATAGCCGTCGCTGGCTATCTCGGTATGTCGCAGCCTTGGGTCGTCCAGGTGCTGGCCCTCAAAAATCTCGATCCGCAGATTGCAGCGTTTAGGGATGCTCATCCCGAAATTACCCGGGACAAGACGGCATTGATCAATCTCGACAAGTTGCATCGACTGGACTCCGCGGCGGCCAACAAAGTCATGGAACAGGCCGTCGCCGGGAAGAAACTGGCGCGTCTGGATGTGTCGAACGTACTGAAGGTGACTAAGCAAGAAAAGGCGCCGCCAGGTAAGCAGTCTGAGAAATCGAAGCCGAAAGGCACCTCGCAACTGGATGGGATGCTCGGTCCAGACGAAGCCCACGCCGGCGACGTTGCATTTAAGGCGGACTTTGCCTCCAATGCACTGAACGGAGCTGCAGGTGCAGGTTCGACCGAGATTGGTGCGCCGGATGCGCCATCAAGCGTGATCACGCAGGTGATTCGTCCAGAGCGTGTCAGCCAGAAGAAAGTGCGTCAGGTGGTCGCGCTGCTTGGCTTACCGCAAACACCGTCGATGGAAGAATTGCTCGACCGGCTCATGGATGAATACGTCCAGACCAAGGCGGCGACTGTGGATGTCGTCGGTGCAGCACAGAGTCAACGGCCGGCCGCACAGCTGGCCGCCAACCAACACTAGACGAATCCTCACCTAGGTTTTGAACCTTGCGGCACTATCGTACACACCGATGCCCACTGAGCGTGGCGTCGCCTTAAGCCGGCTTGCAACTATCCCGCTTTGGAAGAGCCTCGAAGCGGATGGCCTTGCGACCAAACAGATCAAGCGCGTGGACTTGATCGAGGCTTCCGATGGTTCTGCGCCAGCTTACGACGAACGCTTTGACAGCGGATTGGCGCTCCGCACAAAGGAATTAAACAGCATGCTGATCGACCTGGTACAGACCTGTGGTGGTCTGGCGGTCAAATTGAAGGCGGCTTGAAAATGAAAGGCACCGACTACCAACATGGATAGCCGCATACGACTTCCTCGCCAAGCTGCGCATCATGCCCGGCACGGCTTTTTTGACGGCATTGTATCCTCGATCGATCTACCTCCAACAGCGGTTGACAAGGCGCTTGGGATGGCTCCCTATCATGTGCGTTCTTCGCCCGATGTAATCAATGATCCCGCGCAGGGCACGTTGCTCATTCCATTTCGTGCGAACTTTCACGGGGGGGAGCAGGTGTTCCAGTATCTGATACGTCAGATCGGCCATGAGGTGCACATTAGTTTGATACTAAAAGGGGAGAGTGAACTGGCTCCACTGTTGGACAGCTCGCTATCGATTGACATATTGTGGCCAGGCACCACGCCGAAGGTTTGTTCCTTCGGTGACGCCCTGCATTACGAGTGGCTATTTGCGGAACCGAATTTGCTTATCGAGTACTTGGCGCAGGAGAGGTTCGTGCTAGGCATTAGGCAATTTCACTTTAGGGTCGCGGCTATGCTCCATAGTGGCCTCGCTCCGTCTGGCGATCGGATCGAGTCTAGCGCCGTTCGTGGTCCACGTCGTATCGCCGCCGCAGCATAATACCGCTCAGCGCGTCGCTGCAAGGCTTGCGCCATGGCGCGCTAGCGCCGCGGTGGCGCCGTTAACTCGATGTCGTAGTGCATATAGTCTGGGAATTTGAATTCGACGAGCGGCGCTGGCACACTCCAAGCATTCAATCTGGAGATGGTGATGGCCGGTGCACTAGGGTCCCAAAGTTCTTTCTCGCCGACAGCTGTAAGGGAGTTGCTCGTGCGTTGCGGCGTCGCTATACCGCCTGGCCTGTCGGTAAGCCACATCATTCGTTCGTCTACGCGATTTCGTCAGTTGGTGCGTCCGCTTGCAGGCTCAGCGAACGTGGCCGGCGTCGACGCTATCGCAGAGCTGCAGCAGTGTATTGACACGGTTGTCTTGGACTCCGTTCGAGTCTCGGTGGGCCTCGTTCCATATGTCTTGCCAGCACGTGCTGCCAGCGAAGAGTTTCGCTATTGGATGTCTTTGGTCACTCAGCGATCTCATCCAGAACGGTGGCGTGCCGTGGATGAAGTCCGCAACGCGCTCGACGTGGTGCGCATAGCCTCGTCCGGAAGCTGGCGAAATCGTGTGGGAGTAGCTGCATCAGTCGCTGCTCTACTGCGCTGCGTCTATACTGTGGGTCCGCAGTTTGTGGATGCCGTGCGCGATCTTGAACGCATCGAAGTTACAACCGATACCGTCGCCTGGATTGCCACCTCACTGACCAAGGCATCATTTGACGTTTCCGCGTCCCCATCATCCTCGCGTCCCGTAGGGACCTCGTCGCAAGACGCCAGTCGGCTGATGGATGTTCCCGATGGTCTGCTGGGAACGTCGACGGCGCGAATTGTTGCGGACGGCCAGTGTAGCGACGCTCGGGAGCGCGCTAGCCCAGAGTCTTCGGACGGCGCCGATCTCTCCATGGACTTCATGGCCTCTTCGGCCTCGCCAAGTCCTTCAATTGATGAACCGCAGGCACCGCCACCCGTGCACGTCTCTGATCCTCAGGTCACAAGTGGTCGTGACCTTGTTCTTCGGGTGATCAACCCAGGTCGTTCGATCCTTGCGGTTCATCAATCGCGATGCCCCTCTAATGGTGACGGGAAACCATTGGTGACTTTTGAGATTTCGCGACAGGATGATAATGATACCGACCCATTGACGTTCAGCGTAACGCCATCGTTACGCGAAGCGTTGCGACGAATTTTGGACGGGACGCTTACTACGGTGAAGGTGCAGAATGCCGCGGCACGTAGCAACCTTTTTGTGTCCCGCAAAGGGGATGGCGCACTGGTACGGGCAATTGGGATGTTGCAGCAGGGTATAGATGTGCGGCTGGGAGCGGCAGAACTTGACTCGCTAGCGCTTGTTTTTGCCTAGCGGGCGCATGGTCGTGGGACGGGCGCGCCTTGCGCGGTCTTTAGCCTTGCCCCACTATTGACGCAGCCGTGCAAACAATCGTCGAATAACGTTGTTGTCCACCCTCTGAAAACCATAAGGCTGCCGTCCATGAAAGCGTCTTCGCATATGCTTCTCGGAACCGCGCTGTACGCCGGCTACGTGGCGATGACTGGCCGTCCATTGAGTATCGTCGAGATGGCGGTGGCGGCGGTCGCATCCTTGCTGCCTGATATTGATCATCCTAAGTCCACTTTTGGGCGTATCGTCCCTATCATTTCCGTACCGCTCTCAGCGATCGTTGGGCATCGTGGTATTACGCATTCGCTGCTTGCGGTATTTGGAATGGCGCTCTTGGGGGCAACATCCTTTCACTCCTCCAGTCTCGCCATGGCCTTGGTGATTGGCTACCTGTCCCACCTCGTCGGCGATTTTTTTACTAACTCGGGTATCCCACTGGCCTGGCCGTTGAAGCGCCGCTACGTGATCCCGCTGTTGAAGACCGGAAGTTTTGCCGAATACCTCTTGATGGTGGTGCTCTGCTTCGTCCTCTTTTGGTTGATCGCTATCGATCTTCCCAGACTCACCTGGTGAGCGCCGAGTGCTGTGGTCCCCGGTATCCCCCTTCGTCGGCGCTTGATTTCCTGCCTTACCAACGCTCTTTCGTGGTATGCCGTGTCGCGCTGGAGAAAGCGTCGTCTCACTTGGCTTGTAAAGGTGAAGTAAGCTCCCGGAAGCTTAACCAAATCGTCGAGTCAGCCGCCATGTACCCCCGTGGTTTTCCCTCTTACAGATACCCAAAATAGCTAACATGGAAGTGAGTGGAAGCCCGCAGAACCTGGTTCTGTGGGAATTTGTTTTTTCCGAACAATTCACGTTGCTGTGGCTTCTCAGGCCATTATTTTGACAAGCACAAATTTCGCGTGTCGAACTATGATGGAGCCATCTTTGGAACAGAATTGGAAAATGAAGATGAATACTCGTCACATGATTATCCTGCTCGCTGCGGCCTTGATCTCCGGCTGCTCGTCGACTAGCTCGCGCCAGGATGCGGCGAAAGATGAAATTAAGGCGCAAGCGATCCGCGCCGAGGCGGTGCAAGAGAAAAAGGCCAAGGCGCAGCATCAGGCCGAGGAAATGATTCAGGCCGTGCCAGCCTGGTCTCTGGAACCGCCCAAGCCCGATGGCACGGGTGTCTATGCAGTGGGTATGGCGGACTCCGAAAAGCTTCCGATTGCGCTGCGCAAGGCGATGCTGCAAGGTGAGTTCGGGCTGGCCAAGATATACAGCCAGGAGATCTCCGGCTCGGAACGCTCCTATGTTCAAGACAACGGCAAGTCGGGTGTCACCGAGCAGTTCACCGGCCTGATCGATAAGCTGGTGATGCAGGTGCCACTTTCGGGCATCGAGGTGGTGCGGCAGGAAATCAAACCTATCGACGGGACCTACCATGCGTTCGTGCTGCTGAAGCTGCCGTATGACCAGTTCAATGAGGTCTTGCACAATCAGCGCACGAAGACGCGGGACACGGCGATCGCGGCTGCGTTTGATGATCTTGAGCGGCGGATCAAAGAGCGGCGCAAGCAGCGTCAGGAAGATGCGGCTCAGGTTGAACCGGCGGTCAATGCCGCGCGCGCAGATCGGGCGCCTGAATCGGCCGGAACTTTTGCACCAAGCGCCCGTGACGTATCGCCTTTGGTGGAGCCAGGCGTCGCACCAAGCGGTCCGCCATCTCAATTGAAGGAGCAGTAAGCACATGGCAGTACGAATCCCATCGATGGCTAAATGGCTCGCACGCGCGGTAGCTATGGTCGCGTGTGCGGGATTCGTGCTGCCGGCAGTTCCAGGTGAGCTGCGCCTGCAGACGTCCGCTGCAAAGCCAATCGCCTACGTCAACGGGCCGTCGTTTCAAGGGTGCGCTGCGGCAAAGGGGCCGGATGATCCAGTGGCGCTGCGAATGGCCGTGCTGCAGGCCAGAGCAGTTTTGTCGCGTTCGCGCAGTCTGACCGTTGGCGGTGTGGAAAAACTCGTCGCCGGCGACGGCGGGTTGCACTTGGTCGGCCAAGTGCGCGAGGTTAGCGAAGGCTTTCAAGCTCCCGTGAGCATTGTCGAAAAGAGTTACGTTAAGGATGACGGCGCGTTGCAACTCTGTGTCCTGATCGTTGAAAATTCCGTGAGTTAATACACGCCCCGCCTTTATCCTATGGAAGCCCTGAAAATTGTTCGTGTTGCAGCGTTCGCCGGCATGGTCCTGTGTGTCATGACCGCGCGCGCTGACTTCACTGGTCCATTTAGCACCGAGTACGTCATTGGTGATGGTGAAACCAAGGCCTCGGCGCGCCTGGTGGCTATGGACCAACTGAAGAAGGCCGCAGCGGCGTCAGCAGGCAGCTATGTGCAGAGCACGACCGTTCTCGACAATTCAAAGGACCTGAAGGAAAGCGTCGAAGTACTGACGGCATCTGTTGTTCGGCTGTCCAACGTCAAGGAGCGTTCGTCGCTGAATAGTGCTGGCCAGCTGGTCTTGCAGTTGTCTGCGACGGCGACGGTTGACGAGACAGAACTGGCCCGTCGCGTTAAGGCCGTGCGTGAGGACCGGGCGAAAGCCAAGTTGCTCGAGCGTGTACAGGCAGAAAACGCGATGCTGCATCGTAACCTGTTGCAGATCCAGTCGTCGCTGGGTAAGAAGATCGATCCTACGGCGACGTCCGACTTGCTGCGTCGCCAGGCTGCTGCCCTGAAAGGTATTGACGACAACGTCGCAACGGTGGAAGCAGCGTTCGAACCGGGATCGATTATTCGTGCCGCGGAAGAGGACGAGGCGAATTTTACTGCTGCCAAGCGCATAGTCGATCGGTTGGTGGTTGACGCCGTCTTGAGCTCGCCGGTGAATGTCGTTCTGGACGGCGCGGAAAGGACGGGGGGGCAGTATGTCATCCGGGCTCACGTTGCGTGGCAGTTTGACGCTGCCGAGCTTGCGCAAGCATTGCGACAGTTTTTGAACGTTGATGTGGTCAAAGGTGATATCCATATTTCGGAGTTCAGCAATCAGAACGGCCGAGGACCAGATCCGCTCAGCCAGCGTCTTTTCCAGTACCTGAGCACGCAGGGGATTGACCTGGTCGTGAGCACGGGGGCGAGGGAAGTGCGAGTGCCAGTTCTTTACTATGGCGACGACTTCTCAACTTGCGGTCCTTATGGCTCGATTCGGTCCTACACGATCAAATACGTGTGTCTGGTTTCGAAGGATCGGCGTGCGGCGAGCCGCCGTGGCGAGCTGGGTTCTGAAGGTGACCAGGTGCGCATTCGCGTCACGGAAAATGAGGCGAAGAAGATCTCGCAATTGAACGCGCGCATGGTACTGGCGAACGCTGCACGGTAACGCCGCCGCGAGAGCGGGGAGTCGCGTTTTCAATACGCGATTCCCGTCTCCGCGATAAATCGGGATCGCTCGTTCTTATCAATGCTGTAGGTCAACATGACTCGCTCCCTGGCGCGCGTCAGCCCAACAAAAAAGAGGCGCCGTTCTTCGGCAATCGCATCCTGGCTATGCTGGTGAGCCGGGTCAACTGACAGCGCCTGTTCCGAAGGAATCACCTTCTCTTCACAGCCAACAATGACAACGTTGGTCCACTCCAGCCCTTTGCTGCCGTGCAGGGTCAGCAACTCAACCCCGCCTTCACTTGTCGCTTCGGTTTGTTTCGTCGCTTGAGTCAAATATGCCAAGCGGCGGCCGAGGGTGCCTTTCAGACGCTGCACGGCTTCCGCCGCCAGGTCGATGTTGCTTTTGGCGCGGTTAGAATCGGCTTGCTCCTTCATGTAGTCCCGGGCGAGGCACAACACCAGTTCATCGTTACTGGACGACAGTGCGCTCTTAATTCCTCGCAGTGCGTTTTGCAGCGCAGCCACCTTTGCGGTGACATGTGCTTCAAACCCGGTCATATTGACCTCTGCGGTCCTCATTCGGCCTAATTTTGGACCCAGTTGCTGGCGTAGCGCGGCCAGCGCGCTGCCAGGCACGTGCGACCAGGTAAGAACCTGATCGAGGCTGTTGTAGTTACCCGTCACCGTTCGCAGCAGGCCTAGAAACACGACGACTTCCTGTCTGTCCCAGAAAGACTCGCCCTTGGGCCGCGTATAGGGGATGCCAAAGGAGAGGAGGGCGGTCTCCATCTTGTTCAGCAGCCACTTGTTTCTGGCCAGGACGGCCCATTCCTTTTTGGGGATGTCGTAGGTATGCTCGCCGGGCGCAGTTCTCGTGGCCTGGGCGATTATCGATGCAATGTGCTTTACTTCAGCCTCCTTGTTGGGGAAGCGCTGGATTTGTATCAATCCACCTTTTCCGTTGTGCGCATCGAAACGCTTTGGCACCCGGTGGGCATTGTTGCTGATCAGAATATCGGCGCAGCGGACGATCTCAGTGCGACTGCGGTAGTTCATCCCGAGGGTGATCACTTGGGCTGAGAAATCCTGGATGTAGCGCATCATGCCTTGGTAGCCCATCGCTTGGCGCCAAGCGTAAATGCTTTGATCGTCGTCGCCGACTACCGTGTACACAGGGCGGCGAGAGTATGGCGCCCTCGCCAGGAGCATATAGATCTCATATAGCCAGCAATACTGCACGTAGTCAGTATCCTGGAATTCATCCACAAAGACGTGGGTGACGGCGATCGGTGCCACGGTGCCGCTGCGCATGCCGCGCACGCACCGCATCAGAATTTCCTGGAGGTCGATTACCTTTTTATCGGCGGCGAGGCTGTTGTACACCTCGAGGAGCCGCGCCGCTACCGGCGCTGGACTTTTGGGTTCAAAGCGGCGCTTCAGCCCCTCAATCAAGTAGATGGCGTCTTGCAGACAAATGCGGTCCTCATCGGGCAGGTCGTCAAGGCACATCTCGGCTTTAACCTGTTCATAGGCCATTTCGTAGAAGATGTGCTGTTCGGGCTCGGAGATGATACGCGGCATTTGGCGCGCATTTTGCAACTGCTCGATGGCAATGGAATGGAACGTGCCGGAGATGATCTGGTCTGCGTATTCGTTACCGACCGTGTTGATGATGCGGGCTCTGAGTTCGTCTGCCGCATCGCGCGTGAAGGTCACGGCGAGAATACGCGCGTTTGGATACTTCGTGAGGATTGCTTTCGCTTTAGCTTCCAGTAGCTTCGTTTTACCCGAACCAGGACCTGCAACGACCAGACAGGAACTGTCGATGGTGTTGCAGGCGATTTGCTGATCCGGATTGAGCTTGGGGCCAGACAACTTATACCGTCTCAGCTACGACGCCTGTCGTCTGTTCATCCACCGTTGCTTCTTTTGGCGCCGCCGGCTTGCGGGCCCGGGGTTTGGCTGCCGCCACCGCCAGGTCGCCGGCCGGCTGCGCACCATATTCGCCAGCTGCTTCGCCAGCTGCTTCGCCGCCGGCTTCGTCATCGTGTTGCTGGTCGTCTTCGGAGTCGACCAGAGCCGGTACTTGACCCTTGGCGTTCAGGCGTTTGCGCAGGCCCATGAACAGTTCGCGTGCAGTGGAGGCGATCGCGCGCATCTGCTTTTTCACCTCGCGCTCTGTGCGCGCCCGGGTCTGGTCGTCCATCAGGTCGCCAATCCACAGCGTATGGACCTTGGAAATGTAGGTGTCGGCCAGGATCAGCAGTTCGAGATGGCGGGTCGAGGTCCGGGAGGTCAGTTTGACGCCGCCTTCGGACGGTGCCTTCCAGTAGAAGTTGCCCAAGTTCGCGTCTTCGATCTCGAGGTTGGCTGCTTTGATTACTGCTTCCAGGAAGTCCTTGGACTTTTGCATACGTTCGTTCAGGTGGTCTTCGGCTTGTTTAGCCTGCTCTTCTCCGAGCAGTACGCGGCCAAACACCGAGATGAAGTGGCAGTTGCGCGCCGTGATGTAGAACGTCCGTTTGAACAGGTTTTGAACCACTGGGCTGCCGAACTGGACCTGCTTTTCCAGCACCGCACCGGTGAACTTGTCCATCCACGCGGCTTTCGCGTCCTGAATTGCGGGGTTGGCGATTACGCCGTCGGTTCTCATTTCCACGAGATGCTCCTTGCAGTTTATTGTTGGTCCCCAAGTTGGGACGGATTGTCACCACACGGACATATTGCCATGTGCGTGTCAACGGAAATTTCCGCAATGTGGTCCGTTTTGGGCACTTTACAAACTTTTCGGTGGCAGGCGACCTTGTCCGACAGCGGGCGGTTCAAGGGAGCGTTGACAGCGCCGAAGTGCAGCGTTAGCATGGCAACGTCTCTGTACGTCTTTCGGGACCGCAAGCTAGGCGTCACAAGCATGTTGCATGTCACAAATTTCCCTCCGAGCTCTTACGCTCCCGCGCCGGCATCCGTGCGCTTTTCCAATTCATTCGCGTACGACTTGACCATTTGAGTCGATTCGTAGCTGCGTCGGCCGAAGCCTATTTCCCGTTGTGGAGTTTTCTCCATAGCGGAAAATCTGGTTTCTTTGTGCTTTGCACAGCCGTCCATCGCGGACGTGCGAGCTAATCTGATTAGCTCGAAGAAGGTGTGTGAAGGGAACGGCTTCCTTCATGCGCATATCGATACCCACTTGGGAGACACTTTGCCTCCCTCATGGGTAGCGTCGTGTCTCCGATCTGGGTTTCATGCCCCAGATCACAGCTCATCTCTTGCTGTGTCTGGCCTGCCGTGACACTCGCAGCGAAAGCTGTTTCTAACCTTAGGAGGATGCACAATGCACAAACGTTACTACTATCTGGCCCAGATCCTGTTGGCTACCGCGCTCGGCGTCTTTGGCGTCGCAGCGATGCGTGGTGATCTCGATCCAAAGGCCCAGTCTGATAAAGCTACCGCTATCGGCGCCGTTCAGGCCGCTATCGAAGCTCGCATGCAGCTGCTGGACTCCCTGGACAAGTAAGCCCGATAGGCTCGCCACGCATTCGCGTTGCGGGCCTTGTTCGGCCCACTTGATCCGGTGAATACCCAGAGCTCGTATTGCAGTGTGCCCACCGGGTGCAGTGCAATGAAAGTTTTTCCCTGGTGTGGTTTGCTGACTTCCTACCAAAGTCGCTGTCCTCGCGGATAGCACCCAAAACAGCATATCGCGATATGTCCAACAATCCCTGGCGGGGTCCGTTTCAGATCCCCCTCCAAAAGGGATCCGTGCGCCCGCCGATTCTTACTTGGAGGTGCACCATGAGCAGTACTATTCAATTTCGGCAGCGGCCACATCGCGGCCGCCTACGTCACGATCCAGCCTGGATTAACACCCGGGCGCTTGAACTACATTGCGCGTTCGCTGCCGCCGCCGGCGTCAGCGAGGACGACTATGTTCATCCGATCAAGCGCGCTTCCGTGATGTTGAAGGAAGAGATGGTCGCCAAAAAGCTGAGCTCTATCGCGTTCAGCCAGACCCGCAAGGTTCAAATCCCCGGTACCAAAGTAAGCCTGCACTTCTGGGCTACTACCGGTGGTGACGTACTGGTTCTGAAAGAGGAGACCGGGCGCAAGCCAGGTAGTTTTGTCTTCGCTGCACGGTACCCGGGCAAGCTGTCGTTTGATCAGGTCGTCGAGAAGTATCAGGGTTTGGCCAACGACTTCGGCGCACGCTTAGCCTCTATGGGCGAAGCCGATATCGCTCGAGCTGCTTGAGGTGCGAATGATGAATACCGTTCGCATCCCCAAAGGCTTTACGCCACCTGACTATCAACCTGCACCGTTCCTGCCTGGCATGGATGATCCTATCCTCGTTGAGTGGGAACGCAACAAGTTCGTTCGTGCCGCTGCCCGTGAGTTTCGTCTGCAAACACGTGCTTTGGCTGTCGAGTCTCAGCCAAAGTTCCGTTCGCGCGACGACTTCACACTGGAGTTCGAGTTTCACTTCGATGCAGATTTCGCTCCGTTGGATCTGCAAATCGACGACATTGACGTTGACCTTCGTTTGGGCGGCTTCCATGCTCAGACTCAGGTCTCCTTCGTGAACCTCGAGGCGCCGGAGATGCACCAGCCCCGCGCGGTGCTGCATCCTCAGCCACGTGCCAAGCCGGGTCGTGGACGTCGCAATCCTGAACCCTTGGTGAAGGATGAGGTTGTTTTCTGGACCGACGCTGAAGAGCTGGTGATGAAGCATGAACTTATTGCCGAATCGCTGCAGGCTCTGGCTCGTTCCAAAAATGCTGACGAAAAGGCTGACGTTCTGGTCTGGATGTTTGGCAATAACGAGGATGACGCGATGAGCGACTACTCGTTCGAGAACGTCTGCGCTGATCTGAACATGGATGCGCATGCTATCCGTGCAAAGTTGGTGCAGCACATGCGTGAATGTGTTCCTTCAGACGATGAGATCATTTTCACGTTCGCCAAGTCGTACAAGCATTACTTCAAAAATGGGAAGTTCACTGAACGTACAGTTCCTGTGAAATATTCGCTTGATCTCACTGATTCGTCTTACCCCTTGCTCGAACTGGAAACCTTGGATCGTACGCATAAGGACATTGTCCCCGCGTGCTTTACATCGTGCCTGGTTCGTCGAGAAAGTGGACGGTCCGATCGAGACGAAGTGAAGCCCGAAGTTCTTTAAAACCCCTTGCGGGGACATGTCTCCCGCTGTCGGGGTCGTGTCTCCGCAATTTCAATCTTGAATCTCAAGGGAAGGAAATTGTCATGCACGAAAATCTTATCAAGCAGCTCGGTGTTACCAAGACTGCACTGTTTCATCTGATGAACGCGATCAATTCGGGCAAGGTGGTACCCGAGGACATCCTGTCGAAGTTTGACGAGGCCGTACATAAGTCGCAGCTCCTGGAAAGTGCAGTTGCGCTTCCGCAGGCTGCGGTGCGTGCTGTCGACTCCAAGTCGGCCGCGCAGCGCCGCGATGAGTTCATCAAGATGCACGCCAAGCAGCCGAAGGAGTTCGATGCAAGTGTGCTGGGCATCAATGGCTTTCCCTTGCCGCTGAAGGGCTACGCCGAACCCAATGCCTTTGTTCCTCGCGAAGGTTCGGACTATGTTCTTCGTCCGGATCTGTTGCGGGTAATGATTGCCTGGCTGTTAGGTGGAAGTATGGATTCATGCTTGCACTTTTTCGGCCCAACGGGTTCAGGGAAGACGAGTTTCGCGCGCCGTGTGGCGGAACTTCTCAATATCCCTGTGCTGAGCTACACCTGCAATCAGGACACCGACATGGATCATCTGCTTGGCCACTACGTGGTCAACGAGTCCGGTGGCATGGTATGGAAGGATGGCCCTGTGACCCTGGCTGTTCGTGCCGGCTGGTGGGTTCAGCTTAACGAGATGGACTATGCCAGCCCTGCTGTTTTGGCCGGCTTGAACGACATTATGGAAGGCAGGGGTTTCTACCTGACTGCCACGAATGAGTTCATCGAGTTCCATCCTGACGCGCGCATCATGGTGACGTCCAATACCTCCGGCATGGGTGATCAGACCGGTGGTTCCTATGTCGGCACGCAGCAGCAGAATCTGGCGTTCCTGGATCGGCTTGAATCGATCCCGGTGGACTACATGGACTCTGCAGCGGAAGTGTCGTTGGTGCAGATGGATCTCGGTCCGCTCGCCAACATTCTTCCGGAACTGGCGCCGCGCCTGGTAAAGGTGGCGACTCAGATTCGTGCTCAGTACATGGGGGAGAATGCCGCAAGCAGTGCTCTGGAAGTGACCATGTCGACACGCGCCTTGCGTCGTTGGGCTCGCAAAATTCTGTTGTTCAAGAACATTGCGAGCAAAGGCGAAGATCCGATCCAGTTTGCTCTTGGATTGGCATTGACGAACAAGTGCACCAGGCCTACGCAGCATGCTATTGCCAATCTGGTCACTGCCGAGGTCGGTGCTTGGGCCAGTTTGACCAAGCCTTCTGTCGCTGCAGCTGCCACCGGCACCTAAGTGCAAAACTCCTCGGTGCCCCCACCGAGGAGTTCTTTTTAAGGAGGGCATATGCCAAATCATGTAATGGTGTTCCAGCGACTGTTTGCAGATGGTCGTCTACGAAATGAATGGAGCATCACTGTTCCTTCCGCCGACGCGCTGTTTGTGTTGGCAAGGGGTACGGAGAATCGCTACGTGAAGTCCTTTGTCAATGCACGAGAGATTCCCAAATTGATCGAGGACAAGCAAGCTGCCGGTTTCGTCCCTGTCGGGCTGTTCGAGACCGACGGTGCGCGCGTTGGTCTGCGCATCGGCGATATCGATCCTTGCTGGATTCAAGCTCATGAGTCGCCTGACCCTATCGCTAATACGCCGGCCAACCTGTTCTTTAGCGTTGACAGTCTGGTCAGTGGCTGGCCATTGCTCGCCAAGTCGTTTATCGAGCCTCACGCAGTTTGCGAGGTCGGTGAGGGCTATGTGCGGTTTCTAGGCCTGACAATCAGCGGCGACTCCCTGGGTAAGTGCCAAGGAGTTCTACGTGTTGGCCATGGGTTAGTTTGCACGGCGCTTGTTCTTGCCGTTTGCCCAATGGTGGGTATTTGCACCGTGTCGGATATCGATGGCAACGTGGTTCCTTCCGGAATCCTCGACTGTGACGCAGACCATATCCGCAGCCTGGGATGCACGTCGGCAGAAGTCGATGCGATGCGCATCGAGCTAGGTTTGCAGCCTAGTCTACGCAAGCTTCTTGAAGAAGCGGATGGTGGCATACCGATGTTCTAGGTGTGTCTTGTCCTGGAGGTCGCCCCCTTAGGCGGCTTTCAAATGGCAGCGCCTGGCCGCCATTTGACAGCCGCTTTTTGCTGTTCGTCCTATGTGGCGAGCACAAATCGGTAGCTGGGACACCGTGAACCTATTGGTTCAGCACCCAGCATTTCGCGACTTGTGTTCACAAGACTATTCAATTGCAAGAACTACTTTTCAAGGAGGCTGTCATGGGGAATGGCAATAACGTGCATTTATTGATTAGTTTGTCCCTGGCTGGTGCGTTTCTCTGTGGCGAAATCCACGGTAGAGCCGACACGGGAAAGCCGTCCATCACGTTGTTTAAAGCGATCCGGTGGATGTTTTATGTAGCCGTATCGCCTTTGATCTTTATGCGGCGTGCGTTTTTGTGGTATCGCAATAGCAAACAACGCGCGCAGTTACAGGCTATGGCGCTTGCTTCACCAGTGCCTGCATTGGACATTACGCCGAAGCCAGCACGGTCGGTTGTAAAGGATATCTGTCCTGGCGTGCAGGTGGTGTTTGCGATTAGCCAGTTCGATGTCGTGCCTACGTTGCACGTAAAGCCAGTCGCGTTGATTACAAAACTCGGTGGTGAAACGATGCAGCTTCGTGGGTATTCGATTGGCAGCGACTTTGATTTGGCTCTGTTCAACGGCATTGTGCTTCGTGTCACTGAACACGTGTTGGGTCTGCTCGCTTCGCTCGACTACCAAATTGAGTCTGTAGTGGCCCCAGAGCAGCAAGATGCACCTGGTGCACCAGAGTTGTTCGACGGAGCACCGGAGCGTGTTGTGGTGAAGGATCTCTGCAGTGGTGTGCAAGTCAAGCTGCTGAAATTCCCACGCCATATCGTCCCGGAGCTGTGGACTTGCGACGCGTTGTTGATTGAGAAGCTGGGCGGCAATTCTATGCGCTTGGCTGCCGTCGACTTCCCGGTGTTTGATTTGACGGTACTGTCTGGCATCTGCTTGGACGTGATGAAACAGGCTACCGACATATTGGCCACTTTGGGGTTTCATGTTGCCTGCCCAAACGCCAATGCATCACCGGCTGCAGATAGGGTGACTGAGGTCGCACGCGACGCTGACGAAGTGCCCGTCCGGGTTCTTTGGAAGGACGTTTGCCCCGGCGTTCGCTTGAAGTTGAACGTCTATACCCATGTCGTTGAGCCCGAGGTCCATGTCAGTACCGTCAAGTTGAAGCAAAAGCTTGGCGGTGAGGTCATGCCCTTGAAAGCAGTTGCGATGGAAAAGTTCGATCTGGATGCGCTTACCGGCATTCTGTTCACCGTTTCCTCGCAGGTGTTGTCGCTGGTTTCGTCGTTGGATGAGACGAAACCGGTGTTAGTTCAAGCTGCTGTTGCAGGTTCTATGGTTAAAAGGCCTTCTACTACTTTGGATATTCAACCTGAGGTGCAGAAGGAAATCGCGGTGTCCGTCCCTGTGACGGTCAGCGCGGCTTCGATGGCTACAGCACCGGCGCAATCGGCTGCCGCTAGCGTATCTGCTGTGTCGAACGTGTCCACCACCAAGGAAGACGTGGTTGTGGGCAAGCTCGAACAGTATGGGCTCGATAAGCGGACGTTGAACGACGTCACGGAAGGCCCAAAGGTTCGGGACTGCTATTTCGCCGATGTTAGGACTGCTTCTGGCCAAGTCGTGCGGAAGTGGGGCATCGATCTGGAGCGTGCGATCGGGGCTGCAAACGTCGACATTGGTGACAGCGTCTCGATAACGTTCACCGGAAAAGTAGGTCGTAAAAACACCTACATTGTGCGTCGCGGCTAGATTGCGACATCTCAAGTGCGGGCTTCCAATTACGGGAGCTTGCACGTTTTTTTTCAACCCCTTGGCCTTCGCATCGTTTTTCGATGACTGGGCCAATTTCCTTGCCTCGCGCAGAAAGGAAGTCAATGCAAGTTAAGCACCTCAACGTACCAATATTGCTCGTGGAGTCAGCCGATGATGCGGTCAAGCTGTGTATGGAAGCTCAATCGTCACGTGGGATGCCGGTTCGCCAGTTCTTCTTCTTGGATCTTGGTGGAAGTGTTTTTGATGTCTCCTGTGATGGTGGTGCGCTCAGTATCGAAGGGGTGGTCGTTAACACCGAGCTCGATGTTGCAGCCAAGGCTGGCAAGCTTTTTACAAGGATTGTGAACTGAGGTGCTGTATGCCCTATTCAAATTTTCGGTATTTCAATTCGCAGGTATTGCGCTCCGCTGCTTATGACGCCTCGGCCGGCAATCTGATCTTGGTGTTCCGTTCTGGCAGTGCCTACTTGTATGTGGGCGTGTCTGAACAGGTCTACCATGATCTGGTGTCGGCGGCATCGATTGGCTCGCATTTTCACGCTGCATTCCGACCAGCCTTTGTTGGCCGGCCTCTGAGTGCTCTGGAAGTCGATCAGTTGATGTGCTCAGATGCAGTGGTGAGTGCACGCGCTTCTGTGTTCTTAACCCTGTCAGACGGTCTTCCAGTGATGGACTTTGGTCAATAAAATTCCGTCCCAGTTGGCCTATTGTTGTGGTGCCCCGTGATTTAGTCTTGCGCCATCGTGCGTGTGGGCTAAGTTCACGGGGCATTTTCTTTGGTGCATACACGGTGGACCTCAGATCTCGACTGCGCATCCGATTCCTGGCGTCGCGGTGATGCGCCTCGGGGGCGGGCAGACGCTTGCGTAGCGCTTTCCTCTAGTGCTACCACTGGCTGATCTGGTCGGGTTCGAACGTCGTGATAGGTGGTGTTGAAATCGCGTTTGCGCGCTTGACTTCTGCCCGGCAAATAGGCACCATTGATTCACGCCAGTTCTTTTGGCCGCTAGCGTGGCGACAAGCGCATTCCACACTACGTTCTGCTGTCTTGCAGGACTTCCCTTCGTGTTCACTCCCTCGAGTGATACTCACCCAGCTGACCTTGTTTTTCAGTGATCGCGTATCACCGAAAAGCGTGGTTTGTTTGGGCATTTCTCCGCTGGTAGTAGCCCAGATTGCAGGCCTATGCGCCTGCCTTCACCAGCATCTTGACAGTATGTCGCTCTCCAACAGCATCCGCTGCCTGGGGCAATCCACTCCCTTTGCGGGTTTCAGTCTGAATCCCCGCTTTGGGGATTGAGGTTGGCACCCATGACGGGGGATTCTTTTTTTAAAGGAGAACATCATGCATAACGAAGCTAAGCACTTTGTCAATCAAAGCCTGGTAGTGAAACGTAACGGTGCTGTTGTACCGTTCGATCGCGAAAAGGTGCGCGCGGCTGTAGCGAGCGCGTATCTCAAGGACGAGCATGGCATCCCTTGGGTGCCTGGCAAAAGCTCTCTGTCGCAGCACGAGCGTGATTCGGTGGACCGAGTCACCGAGGCAGTCGTGCAGTTGGTGGTTGAGCAGCCGGCGTCCTCTGTGCACATCGAGACCATTCAGGACCTGGTGGAGATGACCCTGATGCGTGTCGGTGATCACAAGGTGGCCCGGGCGTACGTTCTGTACCGTGCCATGCATACGGATCAGCGCGCACCAGCAGGTGTAGCTGGGGCCGGGCCAGACGCGGTTACGCTGGCTGACGGCAATCCGGTTCGTCGCAGCGAGATCGAAGGTCTGATTCTGGAAGCTGGTGACGGCCTTCCTGGATTTGATCATCGACCGATCGTCGACCGCACCATGCAGTTGTTGTTCCAGGGCATGTCGCGCCAGGAACTGGATAAGGCGATTTTGCTCGAAGCCAGGACGCTGATGGAGAAGGACCCCATCTACGACTTTGCCACCGCGCGCCTGTTGCTCAATACCGCTCGCTCTGAGGTCTTCGGCAAGTCGGTCTCGCAGCATGACGCCGGTACCGAATACGCTGCGCAGTTCGTTGCGTATCTCGACCGCGGTGTGAGCGCCTGTATGCTCGATCCACGTGTGCATGGCTTTGACTTGGCTGCGCTCGCGTCGGCTTTGCGCGCAGAGCGTGATCTTCAGTTCGGCTACCTTGGACTGCAGACCTTGTATGACCGCTACTTGCTGCACATCGATGGCAAGCGCTTCGAGTTGCCACAGTGGTTGTTCATGCGCGTCGCCATGGGTCTTGCCTTTAACGAGGCAGATCCCACCGGCAAGGCCATCGAGTTCTATGAAGTGTTGTCCAAGTTCGACTTCATGTGCTCGACGCCGACGCTATTTAACGCCGCGACCCTCCGCCCTCAGTTGTCGTCGTGCTTTTTGACGACCATTTCTGATGACCTGGAAGGAATCTACGACAGCATCAAGCAAAATGCTCTGCTGGCGAAGTTTGCCGGCGGCCTTGGCAATGACTGGACTCCCGTCCGTGCTCTGGGCGCCCACATCAAGGGTACCAACGGCAAGTCGCAAGGCATCGTCCCGTTCCTCAAGGTGGCAAATGATACGGCCGTCGCAGTCAATCAGGGCGGCAAGCGCAAGGGGGCAGTTTGCGCGTATCTGGAAACGTGGCACTTGGACATTGAGGAGTTCCTCGATCTGCGCAAGAACGTGGGCGATGACCGCCGCCGCACGCACGACATGAACACGGCCAACTGGATTCCCGACCTGTTCATGAAGCGTGTGTCCAGCCAGGGCATGTGGACGTTGTTCTCGCCGTCCGAAGTGCCCGAGCTGCATGACCTGTATGGCGCTCAGTTTGAGCGCGCGTACGAGGCCTATGAAGCGAAGGCCTTGGCAGGTGATTTGCGCCAGTTCAAGCAGGTGCCCGCGTTGGAGTTGTGGCGCAAGATGTTGACCATGTTGTTTGAGACCGGCCATCCTTGGATCACGTTCAAGGATCCATGCAATATTCGGTCTCCTCAACGCCACGTTGGCGTCGTTCACAGCTCTAATCTCTGTACGGAGATTACGCTAAACACGAATAAGTCGGAGACGGCCGTGTGCAACCTGGGTTCGGTTAACCTGGTGGCGCACATCGTCAACGGCGCGATTGATCGTGTAAAGCTGCAACGCACGGTACGCGTAGCAATGAGAATGCTGGACAACGTCATTGACCTGAACTACTACACAGTGGATCAGGCCCGTGACGCCAACCTGCGGCATCGCCCGGTGGGTCTCGGTGTGATGGGCTTCCAGGACATGCTGCATGAACTGGGCATCCCATACGCATCGCACGAAGCTGTGCAACTGGCTGATGTGTCGAGCGAAGTGGTCTGCTACTACGCCTATCTCGCTTCGACTGAGTTGGCCGAGGAGCGCGGCGCCTATGCATCGTTTGTAGGGTCTTCGTGGTCGAACGGCATACTGCCGCTCGATACGATCAACCTGCTTAAATGCGAGCGCGGTCCCCAGTTTGTGGAAGTTGACACTGCCAGCCATGCGAATTGTGATTGGGAGTTTCTGCGTGGCCGGATTGCGGCTTTCGGCATGCGCAATTCCAATTGCTGCGCTATCGCGCCGACTGCGACGATTTCCAACATTGTTGGCGTGTCGCCCTCCATCGAGCCGTCCTACCAGCAGTTGTATGTCAAGTCCAACATGGCTGGTGAATTCATCGAGTGCAACCGCTACTTGGTGAAGGATCTGCGTGCTGCGGGCGTCTGGGACGACGTGATGGTTGCTGACCTGAAGTACTTCGACGGTAGCGTGGCCAAGATTGAGCGTGTTCCCGAGCGCATTAAGGCAATCTACGCCACGTCGTTTGAGGTTGGTGCCACGTGGTTGATCGAAGCTGCCGCTCGCCGGCAGAAGTGGATTGACCAGGCCCAGTCGTTGAACATTTACCTGGCTGGTGCTTCCGGCAAGAAGCTCGACGAGGTGTACAAGTTGGCATGGTTGCGCGGTCTGAAAACCACGTACTACCTGCGTACCCTGGCTGCCTCGAGTGCTGAGAAGTCGACCTCTGCGCCTGGTGCCCTCAACGCCGTCAACAGTTCTTCAGTGACGACGCAGGGCGCTCCAGGAGCATCAGGTAATGGTGCCGCGTGCTTCCTACGTCCGGGCGATCCTGGCTTTACGGATTGCGAGGCATGCCAGTAGGGGGAGTTTTTCAACCCTTGCACGGCTCACGTTCTGTGAGCCGTGTTTTCTAAACTCGGAGGGATCTATGCTTAACTTTGATGAAGCAGCTCAACCTGCGGACACGGTCGACGTGGTTGTTGGCGCCACCGCGCATAGCAACTCACGTGGTCGGGTTCAACTGGCCGATAAGCGTGTCATTAATGGCTCCACTGATGTCAATCAGCTGGTGCCGTTCAAGTACCAGTGGGCGTGGGACAAGTATCTGGCTGCCTGCGCGAATCACTGGATGCCGCAAGAGGTCAATATGCAACGTGATATTGAACTTTGGCGTGACCCGACAGGTTTGACGGACGACGAAAGACGTCTCGTCAAGCGTAATTTGGGCTTCTTCGTGACTGCCGATTCGCTGGCTGCCAACAACATCGTTCTTGGCACCTACCGGCATATCACGGCGCCTGAGTGCCGCCAGTATCTGCTACGCCAAGCGTTTGAAGAGGCTATTCACACCCACGCGTATCAGTACATCGTGGAATCGTTGGGCTTGGACGAGCAAGAGATTTTCAACGCGTATAACGAGGTCGACTCCATCCGTGACAAGGATGCGTTTCTGATCCCGTTCATCGACAATCTGACCGATCCAGAGTTTCGGACCGGTACGGTGGCCAATGACCAGACGCTGCTGAAGTCGCTGATTGTCTTCGCCTGCTTGATGGAAGGGTTATTCTTTTATGTCGGCTTCACGCAGATCCTTGCACTGGGCCGCCAGAACAAGATGACCGGCGCCGCGGAGCAGTATCAGTACATCCTCCGTGACGAATCGATGCACTGTAATTTTGGCATCGACCTCATCAACACGATCAAGCTGGAAAATCCGCACCTGTGGACCGACAGCTTTGTTGCCGAGATCCGCGGCTTGTTTTTCAGGGCCGTTGAACTGGAGGTACGTTACGCTGAGGACACCATGCCTCGCGGGGTGCTGGGCTTGAACTCTGCGATGTTTAAAGTCTACCTGCGCTTCATTGCAAACCGACGTGCTCGTCAGATCGGACTCGAGGCACTGTATCCGGAGGAAGGTAATCCCTTCCCTTGGATGGCCGAGATGATCGATTTGAAGAAGGAACGCAATTTCTTCGAGACTCGCGTCACGGAGTATCAGACCGGCGGTTCGCTCAGCTGGGAATGAGGCTCGGTCTTAGGAGCTGTACGTCGTTGACCGGAAGACTGGTATGGCCTAGGCCATACCAGTCGTTCCTCATCCGGCTACCCACGAGGGTTTTCGAATCATAGTCAGATTGATTCGAAAGAATTTGTGGGTGTGCCTATGCGCATACGTACAAGCTGGCAGTGATGCAGCATTTCGTTAGGTGTCACACCTTTACTTCAAGTTTTTTTCGTTTTTATTCAAACCCTGAGAGGGATGTGCCTTGTCCCTCTTGGGGCAGGTGCGTCCCCTCATTCTTATGCCCTCATGGCTAGAAAGGACGCATCATGAAAGATCTCGTTAAAGTAGCTTCGCAAAATTTGGTTGGCATTTTCCTGGATATCGATATCCCGGAGCCGGCTCGCAAAGTTGATCTCGCTGAATTTGGAATCAACGTTGCAGAGCTGTCCGCCAACGCGCTGGTTGAAATTGAGGGTGCGAAGTTGATCGATCCAAAGGATCTGACCAAGTTCCGTACCATCAAGCAGCGGATGTGGCGTGCGTATTCGCAACCCGGCCTGAAGTTCATGGGTGGTCGTGCGATGAGTCGGCCAACTGCGCTGCAGCTGTGCAAGGTACTCGATGAGTGCATTGCAGAGGCCAACCTGGAGAAGAAGTCTTTCACCGACTCCTTCTTTACCCGTGCAAAGGCTTGGGCTGAACAGCATCCTCAGCATAAGGAGGCCCTGACTAAGGCCCTCTCGAACGTCGGCAATATCGGCGAGCGTATCAAGTTCAATTACCTGCCATTCCCGATCGGCATTTTGGACGATCAGGATTCTCCTCTGAATGCAAAGATCGAAACCCAGATCGAGGGTCTCGCTGACGAGTTGTTCAGGAAGAATTCGGCGCGGGCAACTGAGATCTGGGAACAGTCGTTCATGAGTGAGGCGCCGGCCGGGAAGGGCGAAGTTAAGTCGGCGCGTATGTCGGTTAGGGCCTCGTGCCTTAAACCGATTTGCGAGTTGCGCGATAACTTCGTCGACCTGGCTTTCATTGACGATCGCGCTGAACCCGTGGTGTCGTACATCAACCACGTTCTCGGCGCGTTGCCTCCTGAGGGGCCGTTCGAAGGGCGGGATCTGAGTTCTCTGCAGATGCTGCTCATGATGTTGCGTAATGCGGACATGACCAAGCAGGTCGGCGAAATGCTTCGTGGCGGCAAGTCGTGCAACGAAGCTGACGCCTGGGTTGCACCGTTCCTCGGCTTCCAGCCGAAGAAGGCTGAAGTCGCTGCCCAATCGGTTGGCATTTTGCCCGCTTCGCGTCAGCCAGGTTTGTTGTTCGACCTGCCTGCTGTGGATGTCGCCCCGGATGTTCGGGCTGGCTTCTCGATGCCGGGTATGGATGCGGTTGTGCCTGGCTCTTCCGGTTCGGCCGGCTTCTCGATCCCGCTTATTTTCTAAGAGGCGGTCCTTCCTTCAATTGCGCCCTAGCCAGATCCATCTGGATTGGGGCGCGCTCTTACCATGGAGAATTAACATGCAACTTTTGGGATTCGACTCTGGCAGTTTTCGGCCCGACGATTTTGTGAAATCGATGCCCATCTTTGCGGCGATGCTTACGGCTTCTGACCGTTATCGTCGCTGGGTGGTTGGCGGTGAAGTCGCAAGTAGCGATGGCGATACGATTCACCTGCCGGGCATCAAGATGAAGTCACCTCGCGAGGCAGCGGCTTTTTTGGGGTACGCCCTGCATGAGCTGTCGCATCGTTGGACTGACTTTGAGATTTTCAAGCAAACGACTACGCCATTTCATCAATGGCTTACCAACGCGCTTGAGGATGTCTATACCGACAAAAAGCAGCATGTCGTGCATCCTGGTGCCAAGCCGATTTTGGATCAGCTGGCTGGGTATATGGTGGAGGAGGGCCTTGAACCACAGCCCGATGTCTCGATGCCACACACCCAGTTGATTCAGTGCTACATCCAATACCGGCTTCGCAATTCGGTTCTCGGCGAGGAGGCCTATGGCCAAATCGCTGACGAGGCTGAGCGTTTGGTTTCGAAAATTCTTCCTGCCGGCGTGCTGGCCAAGTTGCGTGCCTTGATGTTTGAGGTCGCCAACTGCGACGACAGCTGGGCCGTTCTTGAGGTCTCGAAAAGCATACTCGGCATGTTCGAGGACGCCAAGGAGCAAGACCCTCCAACTCCGGCTGATGGTAGCGCTGGTGCTGATGGTGCCTCTGATACTGGTGGTACCGATGGTGCCGATGGCTCCGCTGATGCTGGTGGTACCGATGGTGCCGATGGTTCCGCTGATGCTGGTGGTACCGATGGTGCCGACGGTTCTGCTGGCGCCGATGGTGCTGCTGGTTCCGACGGTACTGCTGGTTCCGATGGTGCCGATGGGAGTGTGGCTTCACAGGAGACATCTGTTGGTCTGGGCGCCGGTGCCATGGGCGATCTTGCCGATGGATCGAGGGGCCAAGGCGGCGATGGCTCAGCTAACGCCGGCGCGGGCGCTGGTTCTGGTGGCGCCGATGATCAGGTTGGTGCGGCTTCACCTGCGGCCAGTCAAGCGGATGGTGCCCCAGGTTCCGAAGTAGGGGACTATCGCTCGGTGATTGCGAACTTGCTTCAGATGACTTCGGAAGAGGCCATGAAAGGTATCGGTGACCAAATGAAGGATATGGTCAACGGCATCGCGCAGGAGCAACTGGCAACGGGAGAGTTTGATCCTTCACTGTGGTACACGCCAAGTGACTCCGTGGTGCAGGACGATCCGAGCGTTTCCGGCATCGCTGAAATGGACCGCGTTAGCGGTTCCGTCAATGCTTTGCGGGTGCGTCTGAACGCGTTGTTGCAAGCGCGTACTCGGTCTACGGTGTCATACAAGGACTCCGGTCGCAAGCTTGCGGTGGCACGCCTGTCCAGGCTCTCCTATGGTGATAGCCGTGTGTTTAAGGTGAAGTCCCGGGGGATTGACATCGATACTGCGGTCTTGACGTTAGGTGACCGTAGCGTTTCGATGAAGAAGGTGGTGGGCAATGGCAGGTCGCGGCTGGATTTTGCACTGGATGTGCTCTTGGCGCTTTCCATGGCCTTAGACTCAATCAAGGGCATTCAGCATTCGGTGGCTGCTTTTCCTGGAGCTGACGATTGGGTCGATGGTCGCCAGCAGTCAACCATCGACGTCCTTAAACGCTGGCGTGAGCCTACTAAACAGGTGGTCACTCGCTATAACCGGGTTAAGCCCAGTGGCGGTACTCCCGCGCATATCGCGTTGGTCTGGGCTGGCCAGGAGTTGATGAAGGTTCGGGCTGCCCGAAAGATCATTTTCATGGCCACTGACGGGGAGCCTGATGAGCCAGGTGCTGTTCGAGATGCGGTACATGACCTGCGTCGCTTGGGTGTTGAAGTAATTGGCGTTGGTCTTGGTGTGGATGTCAGTCATCTGTTTGATGCTTTCGTCCGCGTCGATGCGATCGATGAACTTGCCGGCGCGGTATTTGGCTTGATGCGCGATCGTTTGCTTGCCGCCTGATGGACTGCCGCGGACACTCTCGAGTGTTCGCGGTAATCCTTCTTTGCGATGGGGTTTGAGCGGCTGCTGCTGGGTTTTACGGCCATTCGGTGTGGTTTCCTGGACGTTGATTTGCCGTGTGTTGGCATGTCGGTCGGCGTCCCTTCATGCGCATTGGTAATCAGTGCTTATGAAGGGGCGTCCCGAATTTTGTTGACATTTAGGAGAGTTGAAATGATTCCACACCGTTTTGGCAGTTCAGCCGTCGTCGTAGCGGTTCAAGCACCAGTTGGTGGTTGCGGTGGCTTTGGCGGTTCGGATCAGCGGTATTCTGAATACGGGCTGGTAGTTCGTGCCGATCCAGCTTTGGATGCAATTGATCTCGAACCTCAGCAGACTGTCACGCGCAATTTATTTCTGACGTCCTTGTCAGATCTGCGGGGTAGCCTGTCGGCCGCCTGCCGCAA
The DNA here is from genome assembly GCF_009857655.1 of Duganella vulcania. Taxonomy (NCBI): domain Bacteria; kingdom Pseudomonadati; phylum Pseudomonadota; class Betaproteobacteria; order Burkholderiales; family Oxalobacteraceae; genus Duganella; species Duganella vulcania. The sequence goes on along the minus strand of NZ_WWCX01000001.1, from coordinate 428,115 downwards.
TTCGGATTCCACCGGACGGTTTTTCCGGTTTGGTCGTGGCCCCGGTGCGAAGGTCTACTTCGTGCGTGCCGTTGAAGCGGGGTTTCGGACGTTGGACATGGATTGCGCCAAGGTTGTCGATTTGTCGGATGAGGGCATGTGGGCATTTTTGAACGATGCCCACGCTGTCGGCGGGTTGGTTCCACTGATGCCAGCTCGTATGTGTGTGTAGCGATGGCTGCGTGCAGTCGGCTTGCCTATGCTGCGCGGTCGGTCACATGTCGACGTTCTGCAAAGTTGGTGTACGATCGAGCCGCAGTGGATAATACCGCTGCGGCTTTTCGCTTTTTTGTTGTTTTCGTTTTATGGTGGGCAAACGGGATTTGATATGGATACGCTGGCCTTTTTTGCTGAACCGGTGCTTGGTTCTTCTAACGTGTTCGACGTGTACTGGATGATAAGTCGGTCCAAGCGCGGCGCTTATCGGTGTGTCATTGACGCTGATGTGCCTTCCGACCACATCGTCGTTGCGGAGTTAAGTGCTATCCAATACCTGCTTGAATATGACCTGGTGCTTGGCGAGGAACGCGCAGGCAACGCCCTGTCTATCGTTGTTTCGAATGGTGCCATTCGCAAATTGAGCTTGTTTCAGTCGCAGAAGCGTCATCTGGTCCCATACTCCACTTTCCTGAACACCCGATTCTCAGATGCTGTTGTGTCCGTTGGGCGGGGTAGTTTGAAGAATGAGTTTTCATGGGCATCTGCGTTGTCTGATGCGGATAAGCGCCCGCTTGTTGTCGACCAAGCGCTTCCAGAGTTGTTCCAGCTGTTCGGCGTTGGTAGCGTGAGGCTCTCCGTTCATGCCGTCGACGCTTTTCTCAATCGGGGAGGTTCCTTGTCGCGCACCGACGCTTGGCGCGAGTTGAGAAACATGGCAAAGGATAGTTCGATTCGCCAATTGCGCCTGCCACGGGAGTTGGTCGAAAAGAAATTGGCGAAGTGGGGCTTCCCGGCCATTGATCTTTATCACAGAGGGACCGATTGGCACTTTGTCGTGAGCGATGATGATTTGCCACGTCGGTTGCTGTCCATGTACCAGCTGAAAGTGGCTCGTCCTGAGGTCGTTGAGTTTTCTGATGACGCGCCAACCCTGATTGGAAAGGGCGTCTTGGTGGCGCCTGCGGTGTGCTTTAGTCCTCCGGTTTTTATTGCACTGATCGATTCGTTGTTCAGGGCCGGTGCCAATATCGGCCTTGATGCGGCGTCTCGTCTGGCAATTGGTGAAGAACGTTTGGCCGCATTTAAGCGTACGCGGCCGGGAGCGATATTCTTCGCCAGGTTGGGGCAGGTCGATATGGTTGACCCTATTGAGCTGGTGCGCTCAGTGCGGCGGCATTTTGGCGCCCTGCATCATCTTGTGGTAGCGGGAATTTCCGGCCAGTTCCTGGCTGAGGCAAATAGTGGACGCACGTCAAATTTCATTGGACCGGATGCTTCTGTGTGTGGCCGGTTGGTGCACGCTGCAAAGCGCGACGTTGATGACTCGTGTGGTGTGGTACTAAATGTTGTGGAAGCAGAGGATCCCGGTCAGCAGTCGTGTGTCGCTGATTTTGTGGCCATGCCGTCGTTGTTCAAGAATGAGGCTCTCAGTCTTGAGGTGAAAAGCGTCGAGCTGGCGCTTGTGCCCGATGGGGGGGGCGGGCACACTCGCTGGCGTATGCGCGTTGGCGGCGGCAAACCTCAGCGCCCGGGCTCACCTTGGTTGGGCGCGCAGCCGGAGTGTGGCCAGCGCGCGTGAAGTGCCGTTTGCGCACTGTGTGGCTACTCCTTCCCGTTCAGATTTGACTGGCTATGTCCCGGTTAGAACTGCGAGTTACTGCAGTTGCGTCACTGCACCCTTGACGCGGTCACGCCGCTATTAGGCCATGGTTCGGTGCCTGTATGCCGGTGGCGTTCTCCTCCTGGTTGTCGTCGTGGTCAAGTTTATGCAGCAGGTCGACGACGCCGGCCGGTTGGCCAGATAATTCGATAACCGGCAGGCTGTATCCATTCTTCCCCGGTTGCGTTGCTTTTGTTGCATCACTCCTTGGGTGTGGCTGCGTTGCGTCCAGTCGGTCTGGATAGAACTCTTGCACGATCAAGGCGCCATCTTCAGCTGTGTCTGAAAAGGCGCCATTGGCCAGTCCCGCCCTGGCGGCAGCCTCAAATGCCGTGCGATCGATTCCTGCATCGTCCCATTCCCTGCGGTGGCTCTGGGCATCGCGTATTGCGTCTACCAGGCTTAAACCGTCCCGTATCCGGAGGTCGAGGTAGGTAATAGGTTCCATGGATGACTGGGTCGTCGACTTTGCAGCAATCTTCAGTGACAGCGGTATGCCGGCTATTTGTCCGCTCGTCAGTGCATGGAGGCTGTGGATGCGCGCCAGGAGCGTACGGATGGTATTCCATCCGCTGGTTCGCTGGAGAAAGACGCCTAGTTCGTCCGCCTGGCCGTCAACCTGTACTTGAAGCCGTCCAAGCGGCTGGCATCGATTCTCTGCGGCAAACTTGCAGTACATTGGACCTGGGCAATGCCCGTTCTCTTTCGTACATCCAGTCGCGCGCGTGTAGTTCACCCCATCGCCAACGCATATTGGTCGCCCGTTGCGGTCAAACGCTGTGTAGTTGGCGTCCATGGAGAGAACGGGGTCGTCGTACAGCAATCGGACTGGAATCTCGCGGAGTTTCTGGTCGGCGAAGATCTTCGACTTTTCGCTCTCCTGTTCTTCGTGTGATGCCGCACGTTCGGCTAAGACACGCTCTTTGGCCGTCCAAAAGCGTTGGTGCTGGAGGTTCAAACAGGCTGCATGCAGCGGATGCGGCTCCCATTTACCCTCGTGCTGGCTCAGTTTGGTGATTTGGAAGTGGTCATCCATGTAGGGGGTCAATTGCCCGTTGGTGTCCGGTTTGACGCCACCAATGGCGATACGACCAATCGTCGGGGTGGTAATTGCGAGTCCTCGTAGCATGTCGCGCTCCTTTGAATTTTTCGGAAAGCGTACGACATTGCTTTGCTAATTCAAGATGTGGTGAATTGGTTCGGCGCGGCGTTTGTTTCCAGTTGAGCGCAGTTATCCAATTGCACATTCGCATAGCGTACCTCTATCAGATGAGGCTACTGAGGCAAGCGTAAGGTCGCCTCGATGTTCCGCGATATGAGATAAATGTTTGTTGAGGGAAACGAATACGTGATGCGGCTATTGTTGATCACGCGGAACGTCGATTCCTATCTTACTTTTGGTTGTTGAATTGATACACTATGCCGTGCGAAACGGCAGCAACTCTCAGAGGTGTGGCTCGCCAGGTCTAAGTTTTGGCTTCGTAGGTCGTTAACATCGTTGTAATTTCTATAAAAAAATAACCTATCATTGTTTATAACACGAATTGCCTTGTGTAAACAGCTATTCAAAAACTCATCACGGCATTCTTGGCGAAATGCTGTGGTGATTATTTTTGCCAGTGGGAAACACAGCGAGTTGCACGCGGCACCTGCGGTTTAATGTGGATTGTTGAGAATTCTATTCGATCGTATTTCGTGGGCATTGTTTAATGACAAAGATATGATGGCTGAAAAAGATACTGGGTTTGCTGAGCTTCCTGCAAATTTGTCTGGTCTGCGCGGCACTATAGCTGGGAGGTTGAACTCCAGTTGCGTGGTCGAGCGTGCGGTGTTGGGCGCGGTATTCTTGCATCCTTCAGCTTTGCGTGAACTCGAGCGGCTTCGGGTATCGGACTTCGTCGAGGTCGCTCATCAAAAGATCTTCGGCGCCATGATGGGTTTGCACGAAGCTGGCTGCGAAGTTGACGCTGTGTCGGTGGCTTTACGTTTAGAGGCTTCTGGGGATTTGGTTGGCATTGGAGGTCCGGCCTACCTGGGTGTGCTGTCTGCTTTGTGTCCTGCGGCCGGCCACGTCCGCCTTTATGTCAGCCAATTGTTGGAGCAGGCTGGTGAACGGCAGTTGTCGTCTGTGATCGAGGACCTGATTGCGGTGCGCGATGCTGCTGGCGACTGGCGGCAGAAATGCGCTGCTGCCATGACTGTGGGCGTGCGATTGTATGGGGAGAATTTGCGCAGGCCTGGCGCTGCTCTGTTGCAGTCATCAGTAGGTGAGCTCGCACGCCATGCCGGTCTTGTACGGCCAGTTGTGGCTGGTGATGATCCCCTGATTTGTACCGGAGTTGCGGCCGTTGACGGTGCGTTTGACCGGCTTCCCGCCGGTTCGCTCGTTTGCGTCGCGGGTTCAGAGCTGGCGTTGCTGTCTTCGTTTGGACTGTTCATTGGCGAGTCCGCTGGCCTGCGTTCTGAAAATCCCGTCCCTACGCTGTTCGTTACGCCGTCTCTGCCACCTGCTTATTTGGCTGCCATCACGCTCGCGCGTGCTTCGGGTGTCCCGCTCGATAGGATTCGGCTAGGTGATTTGCTGGCCGACGACGACGATCTGTTGGGTGCAGCACGTGGGCGACTCGAGTCGGCTCAGCTCCATATCCTTGGTCTTGTGGATCAGACCTTGGCCGGACTCAAGCGATTGTTCCTGAACCATTGTGCGGTGCATGGTTGCCCGCGGTTGGTAATCATTGATCGTTGCGCGCTGCAGCTGATGACGGAGCCAGATTTTGTAGCCCAACTGGCGGCATGGTCGCGCGATTTCGGGATCGTAACGGTTTGCCTGGTTGATGGGAACGCCGTTGCGGAGCCATTGTCCCCGCTATCGGTCGCCTCGCACTATCGGCTGTTTGAGGGCCATATGGTTGCCTGTTTGGGGCAGGTTGAACCTGGTGCTTGTACCTTCACGGCGAGTCGTGCTCCGTTTGTGAATTTCGAGTCGATGTGCTTGTCCTTCGACAGCGGCAGTCACCGCTTCAAGTCTGTCGCAGATAGCGTCTCGCCGGCGTTAGGAGGTGTTCATGTTTGAAGATTTCAAGTTTCTCCACGAGGCGATATTCAGGGCGGTCCTGGGTTGCTGCTGTGACGAAGTGCGGGATGCGAGGTCTTTGTTTGGGATCGACGAGCTTGTCGCGCAAGAGATCGCGTCGCTTTCGCCGGATCATCGACGGGCGTTGCTGGCGCCGGCGCCACCGGGCGTGATAGAGTTTCGGGTACCTCATGGTGCGGTTGCGGACGTAGTTGGAGGGCAAAGGACCGTGGCGGAAACCATTGGCGCCGGCGGGCTGATGTCGGCAGAGAAGTTACCGAAAATGCGTGAGCTCAATGTCAGTGGGTTGACATTGATGCGCGATATTTTGCTGCACGATTCTGGGCTTGGGTGCGCGGTTTTCCGCTTGACGAAAGAAGATGCCAAGGTCATCACAAACACCTCGATGCGGCGTCTGTTGGAGGTCTTTGGTGCCCATAGCGGGAGCGTATTCTCCGTGACTGGGCGCGACAGCGTTTTGCTTTGGAAGCGGATAGGTAGCACCAGCCCTGACTTTGCGGCCGTGTTGCCTGTCATGTTTAAAAAGAACGAGAAGGCGGCTGGGATATGAAGGAACTCATCGGTGTAGATTTGGATGCTGAGGTGTTGCGCGATGCATTCGCGCTGGCCGAGGTCGGCGCCAAGTCGCGCGTGATAGTTGCACTGACTCGCCTCAAGCCCGTACTTGCGACCAAACTCTACGTTCATGTTAACGGTAGAAGCGCGCAACCTGGTCAGCACCCGGACAGCTTTACCAGATTTGTGCGTACCATTCACCAGCACTTTCACTCCAATTATCTGTACAACATATTCGAGGCACTTCAAGAACTCGGGTTGCCCGATTCCCAAGTCGTGTTGCAGGCCTATCGTTCCTATCGTGAGCAGTTCAAGTCGTCGCCCAAGTTGTTCGATGTGAATGAGGCGTACAGTTTGTTTGCTCTTTTGCGCCAGCCGGATGTGGTCAAGGACTGCTGCGACGAATGTAATACGGCCTATTTCCTTGAGCCGTTTGAATTGGCGCTCGGCAGCGCGACCTGCCCATGCTGCCGAATGGTAAAACGTCGCCAGGAAGTAGGTCCGGGGGAGTCGCGGCAATCGGTGGTCGCGTAGATTCCTTGTAAGGTGCCCAAAACGGTAGTGATTGCGGGCACTTGCAGATTCATGCCAGTCGATAGAATTTGGCATGATAAAAGCTCTCGGAAATTCGCTCCGATCGGTCGGGCGCCTGCTTGGTGTCGGTGGTGGTGCTCCTGCTGCCTCCAGTTCGCCGTTCATCCCCGTCACTGAGCGGTTGATTATCGAGTCGCGAAAGCGCGAGCCGATCGACGAACTCAGTCTCATTCCGCGTTACCCTCCTTTTGATCACGGCCTCCCTTTTATCCGCGTGGAATCGGTGCTCCAGACGCAGAAGGAAATGCTTGGGCGGATCAAGTTGCAGGCGGGTGTTCACGATAGCGAATATCTGCGCTTGTTCGAGCCCGTGTTGCATAACTATGCCTTATACGTTCACTTGCTCCCGGCGACCAAGGACGACTACTTTCGGGGGGCGGGCGGCCTCTTGAGGATGGGGCTTGAGATCGGCTTCTTTGCGCTCCAGTCAGCTGGTGGTGTCGTGTTCACTGGGCGTGAGCCGGCCGGGCAGCGCCGGATTAAGGAACCTCGCTGGCAGTTTCTGACCTTCGTCGCTGGCCTGTGTTACGGCATTGACCGCGTGTTGTCCCAGATGATCATTACGACTGAAGATGGTGAGCAGTGGCCATGCTATACGTCGACCTTGTTTGAGTGGTTGGAGAACAAGGGTGCGAAGCGGTATTTCATCACCTGGTTAGATCCCAATAATGCGCTACCGGCGGTGCAGAGCGCATCCAGCTACGTCCTGCATCGCATCGTGCCTGAGGAATGCCTGCAGTACATAGCACAGGCCGGGAACGATCTTGTGTCCGTTCTCATGAGCGTCTTGTCGAACGGTACCGCACGCGGCTACGGGGACCGGGTATATGAGATTGTCTCCAAGACGACGATATCGGTGATTGAACGCGATCGTAAGGCTGATCCAGCAAAATATGGTCAGGTGCTACTAGGGACGCACCTGGAGCGCTACATCATCGACGCGATTCGCAAACTGATCAAGACGCAATGGTTCGTCAATCAGAAGCGCGCGAGGTGCTGGTACTCCAACGAAGGCGTCTTCCTGATCTGGCAAAGCGGCGCCAAGGACGTATGGCACTTGCTACAGCAACAGCGCCTACCAGGTGTCCCTGAGGCACCAGAGACGCTTGCCGAGATCATGGTGGCGTCAGGAATGATTCTGCCCGCAAAGGACGGGTCGCCATATTGGACGATCTACCCACCTAATTCCTCATCGCCTGAGGGCTACAAGGCCGTGAAGTTCAAGAGCAAGGAGCTCATTTTTGACCACGTCTTGTTGCATGGCGCAGACGCTAGCGATGGGGTCGGAAAACAAAATCCAGTCGCGCCAATTGCCAGTTCGCTGCTTACGCGGCAAACGGCGTCAGCTACTGCGTCGGCCGCAGCCAAGAAGTCGGCCCTCGGCCGCCTGGTGCCTCCGACTGCTGGGGTACCGCCTGTTGGGACTACGCCTGCGCCATCTGGCGTAGCGGTGGCCAATGGAACACCGGTGGATGGCGTCGCGCCCGAGGGCGTTGCAGTACCTGCTGCGGCAGCGCAAGCGTCAATAGTTGGTCATGAGGGAACGAACACGGCAATCTCGCACGAAGTGCCCCCTGACCTGTTCGAAGGCATGCAGCTGGAAGCCGCCCAGGTTACAGCCTCAGTGGCGTTGTCCTCCCCAGGTACTACTGCCGGAATTGAGGATCCCGGGCGTGGGAACGGACAGTCAGATGCTCCCCCGGATTTCTCGGATGTGCTCCAAGATGCCGACCAGTGTGATGACCCGGCTGGGCAGGCCGATTTCGGCCTTAGAACTGATACAGCGCGCCTGTTGTTGGAGGCAATCCGTGATGACTTTAATGCCGGTCGGACGGAGGGTTCCGTGTTCGTTGTGGATACAGGCTTGGCGATTACTGCAATGGAAATTGCTCGTCGAGGCATTGCCAAGCCCATCTTGGACGAATGGCTCGCGTGCGGGATTCTGCTCGCCAATGCGAGGGGGACCTCTCTTCACAAACTGCAGCGTGGAAGCGAAACAGTGACCTTAGCGGTAATCCGCCCGGAGTATGCGCGCCGCTGGAAGTTCTGCTGCTGATTTGCCCCCACCTGCGGGGACGCTGGAGTTGATTGGTGTGTCTGGCATAGGCATTCGCTGTGAGGAGTATTGATGGTTCTCGACAAATACGAGGTTCCCTGGCGCCCGGTGTATGAGGCGTATGCCGGCACTGCGTGGACGGTGTCTGCTGCTGCGTGCGGGTTAGTCTCTATCACCACGCAGATGCCCAGTGCGCCGTTCATTTTGGCGTTTACGGCGTCCAGTTCCATGGCGTTGGTCCGCTGGAACAAGGCGTGGAAGTTGTGGTCGCTGAAGATGTCGTTGGCCGGCAAGTCAGTATTCACAATGCATCCCGACGAACTGGTAAAGAAGGTGAAGTCCAATCCGGACTGCATGTGGCTAGGACTCGGGTTCGATTGGAAGCCTATTCATACGCAGCGAGTGTATGACCTTAAGCGGCTCGATGTCAGTGAACTCTACCCGCCCGACTGGTTTCTCAAGCTTCGGGGCGTTTCGGAGCCTGCTCAGGACAAGAACGCGATAGGTAGCCCATGGATTCACGGGGTTGAGACCGCAGAAACTGATTTGCTGGTCCCCCTTAATAACCTTGAAGGCCATACCGTCATTTTCGGCACCACAGGTTGCGGTAAGACACGCATGTTTGAGGTGTTGATAACACAAGCAATACATCGCGGTGATTGTGTTTGGATCATTGACCCAAAAGGAGATAAGGACCTACGCGAGCGAGCCCGCATTGAATGCATCCGCGCTGGGCGGGCCGACAAATTTGTGTTCTTCCATCCGGCATTCCCTGAACAATCGATTCGCATTGATCCATTAAAGAACTGGAATCGGCCGACAGAGATTGCCAGCCGTATTGCTGCATTGGTCCCTTCGGAAACGGGGGCTGATGCCTTTACGGCTTTCGCCTGGCGGTCCATTAATTTGATCGCGCAGGGACTGATCCTGGTAGACCAGCGGCCCAACCTGATGCGCTTGCGCAAATATGTGGAAGGTGGTCCGGACGGACTGCTGGAGCAGACCCTGGAGGCTCATTTCAAGCGCATCATGCCTGGTCGTTGGGAGGACTTGGTTAAATCCGCGATCGAGCTAGGTCGCAAGGAGGGCGTGAAGCATCCAACTGCCAGTGCGAAATTGATCGGTTATGTGGCGTTCTACGAAAAGGAACTGGGCCAGAATCCAGCTCACAGCGACGAGGTGATCGATGGTTTGATCAATATGTTCCGGCATAACCGGGAGCACGCCAGCAAAATGCTAGCCGCCCTGGTGCCTATTCTGAACATGTTGACCGCGTCAGAGCTCGGCAAGCTCCTGTCGCCCGACACCGAGGACCTTAATGACTCGCGTCCTATTATGGACACGGAGAAGTTAATCAATGGTAAATATGTCGTGTACATGGGGCTGGACTCCATGTCCGATGCGACCGTTTCGTCAGCAATCGGTTCAATCACGCTTGCGGATCTGACAAGTGTTGCTGGTGCACGGTACAATTTCGGTATTCCGGACAATACCAAGATATCATTGTTCGTTGACGAGGCGGCCGAGGTCACCAATGTGCCGTTCATCCAGATTTTGAATAAAGGTCGTGGCGCCGGATTCGTGGCCTATGTCGCGACACAGGTTTTCCCTGACTTTGTTGCTAAATTGGGTAGTGAGGACAAGGCTCGGCAAATGCTGGGTAACTTCAATAACTTGATTGCGATGCGGACCAAAGACCGTACAACGCAGGATTTTATTGTTGAGACAATCGGTCAGGCTTACGTGGAGGCGGTGCAAGCGTCATCCTCGACGAATGCGACCACAGAGGATAACATCGCTCATTTCAGCGGTGGTATCGGGGTTCGGCAGAGCTCGACGTTGGAAGATGCGTTTCCTGCGGATTTGTTGGGTCAGTTACCCAACTTCCAATACATTTCTGTTGTATCTGGTGGGCGCCTCGGGAAGGGCAGGGTGCCCATCCTGGCGAAAGGGTAGAGATGCAAGATGTTGAAGGACCAGCTGAGGACGACTACTCGAACGGCACGCCAGAAGGCCGCCGTCGGGAGGTGTTGGTCGATAACGCGTTGCTTGACCCTCAGCGTGTCCTTAACACTGCTATCCATGCGATCCGTCGGCAATCGGAGGCCACGCAGATTTTCATGGAGTGGCCCAATCTTCGTACCATGTGTCTACGATTGGTTGAGTATTTATCGCCAGTGTATCCTGGGTCCAAGGGAGGACCACTCATAGAGGACTGTCTCAAGCTTGCGATTGATCAATACTTGATCGAAGAACGAAAGTGCCTTGGCGATCAGGGGAAAATTGGCCGATTCATACTTGGATTGCTAACGCCGGCGCCTCAGATATTCAAGAGTCTTCTCTACGCGCAAGAGGGTGATGGTCGGTGGCGCTGCTGGGAGTTCTTTTCACAACCAGTTACGCACTGGCTCATAAAGAACGACGGCAGGCGCCTACTGGTCTCGCCAGCGCCGAAGGATGCTTGGCGGCCCCAGGATTGGGCTGCACGCGCCTTCTTGTGTGCCAATGTGGTCCGTCCATCAGACTTTCGACTCGCTGGCGACATCATGCATGAGATCTGTACATCCCCGCATATCGTCGCCTTAGACGTACACCGGTAGTCCCTGCTCGTTTCCTGCCTCCGTCACAGCGCCTTCCTTAGCGGGCGCTCGTCCCTATTTTCCCAATTCCGACCGCGGTATCACGTCACGAGCGAAAGCATAGTGACGAAACGTTCAAAAAATACATCCTTTTCGTGACCGACTTCGTTTTCGCGTTTTGATAAAGTTAGCACATGGGTCGTAACTATTTCACAACATTGAGTTGGTTCCGTCTGCTTGTGGCTTGTGCTGCCCTAGTGCTTTGCTCACAGTCGCAGGCTTGTGTGGCCAAGGGATGTGCGCGGAACTTGTGGGAACTTGGCGCGTCAATCTCAGGTGTGCCCGCGATATTGGTGTACGGCATTGCGGTGCAGGAGTCTGGGGTTGGTGCAGGCAAGAAGCGTCGACCGCACCCGTGGACTCTTAATAGTGCGGCCGGGCCGATGTATTTTTCGTCCCGGGCCGCCGCGGAAATCGCGTTGGTTGAGTTGCTCAAGAAATATACGAACGTCGACATCGGAACGATGCAAGTGAACTGGGGTGCCAATGGTCGGTACTTCGTCGACGACGCTAGAGAGTTGCTCGACCCGAAGGTGAACATCATTGTTGCTGCACTGGTGTTAAAAGATGCAGTAGCTGCTTCAAACGGCAATCTTGATGCAGGGATAGGCCGGTATCACAGGTGGAAGTTGAACGATGAGGCCCGTAACTATGCGTCCAAAGTTTTTCGCAATGCTGGTCAGGGTGTTCGGTAGTAATGAGCTGCTAAAAAATTTCCAAAAACAATCGCCGCAAAGGAGACATAGGTATGTCAGCGCAACTCAATGATTTGTTCCTCAAAATAGTGTGGGGCGACCTCCAGAAGGATTTGCACGCTGGGTGCCTCAAATACAACATCTCCCGGGAAATCGGTGAAATTCTTCGCGGGCTTTCCTACCATGACGTCGGCACCCTGGCAGCCAATCATGCCAAAATGCCTCTGTTCGAACTGAAGCACAAGGATTCGGCCTCGTTCTGGCATATGGCGGCCGACACCGCGAGCAAAAGCGATGACGCCGAGTGGTCGCGGATCACGCAGCATCATGCGCTGCTGATGACTTCCTATCCTATCAGTTCCGATGGCGACGGCGCACGTTGCGCGGATGTCGCACCACAGAGGGCAATGGCATGAGCGCCGGCCTCGCCAAGGCTGTGTCCGCGCGTAAAGGCAAGGTGAAGCGCCTCGAGCCCGTTGATCTGGATGATGACCTGGAGTCCGGGCGGCGTGAGAAGGTGAGCGCTTTGGACGAGGCCAACCAAATACGGGTGGCGCACGACCTGATTATGCTTTGCGCCCGAATTGCGGTCGTCTCGCACTTGACTGGCCTGGCGCCGAAAAAGCTGCGGCGGCTGTATCGGGAATGGACGAATAAAGATCCGTTGCCTGGCCACCTGCCGAGCAATCCGTGTTACTACACGGAAGATCTACCGAAGTGCCTGCATTCGTCGGTGTATCTCAGCCTGTATCGCTACTACGCGCAGTTGAATTCGGACGAGAACTACGACGCCCAGCTGCTTATCACGACGTATCGGGCGTACCTTCAGCACTTTAACGTGGTGCCCGAAAACGCGCCCCTTGATTTCAACCGCGCCTGGGCCATGGTCCGCGCGTATCGCGCCGGTCAAGTGGTGTCGCAGGGGTGCCGCAAATGCGGCTGCAATTACATCGTAGCGACGACCTACTCGCGTCAGGGGTGCCCAATTTGTTCCATCTACTCCAATAGCCAGTGCTGCGACTGCAAGACTCCGATTCGAACTGGCCAAGGCTTGCTCCAAGTTCGCGGGAAACGCCGCTGCGAGAAGTGCCAGCGCCAAGCTCGCATCCGTCGCATGACGGCATCCAGGTTGTCGTCGAGTCCCCGCTACGCGGTATTCGCTTAACTCCCTCTTCCTTCTCCACCTTTTCTGCGGCCTCGGGAAACCGGGCCGCAGTTTTTTATACGAATACCTTAAATGGTTGTCATGTAGCGGTTCAACGTACTCTGGACTGCGAGCGGGCTGGCTTGGCACTTCCGTTCAGTTATTTTGCTCGATTTCCACGCGTCGGTTATTTGCCCTACCGTCGGATGTTTTATTGGTGTCAATAGGTGCCCTTTCACCTTTGGATGCGATTTTCATTTGGTGAACAGAAATGCCCTGGGAAGAAAGGAATTTCTCAACGGCTTGAGCCCTGCGCATTCCCAGACCCAGGTTGAAACCGTCGGAACCGATTGAGTCGGTGTGTCCAACGATCACAATTTCCACCTTAGTTTCGTTGCCCAAGTTGGCCGCCAGTTTGGTAAGGACGGCGAGTTCGTTTGCCTTTAAGTCGGCCTTACCAAACTCGAAGTGGAGTGTTACGGGCAGATTTTTTTCTGGCTCAACATATTGAGGCGCGGGATCAGGCCGGCGGATAGGCGATGCATTCAGCACCGGCCTCGCGATCTCAGTCTTTTTAGGCATTTCAGCCGAAACATAAACGAAGATTTTTTGCCGTGATTTAGTCAGCGCATGCTGTAGCACATTGCTGTCTTCGAAAACCGCAATACGGTCGTTGCGAGGGAAAGTTTCGAAGCTGATTTCCTTCTGGTTTACTTTCGTCGCGGCGTCCAGCTCCGCTTCGGAGGGGCCGAGATTGCCATTGCCCTTTTGAAACATCGAGCAGGCACTCAAGGTGACGGCGAGTGCAAATACTATGGGCGTGTGGCGCATTTCGATAGCTCCTGAAAGAAGTGATGCGCCACTGTACTGCATTTTTGTGTCGGTATTTTCTTCGTAAGTTGACCATTTTGGATAGCAAAGCAGTCCGTTACTGCATTGGATCGTACGTATAGTCTTCGTTAGCCAGACATATAGCGGGCCTTGGTCATCATGCCGGCCCGGACAAACATAGAGGCTGTTGGTAGCGGCGCTTCCTTAGCCGCTGCTGGCAAATAAGGTTGGAGACGGCCTAAAAAATAACTCGACCAGGACACGACGTGGATAAGGAACTTGCATTTGTTATTCCAAGTTCAAGTGCGGCAATGGAATCCGCACTTAATGCGCAGGGTTTGGGGTCGTCCTTCGCTCTAATTTTTGAGCAATTCCCCGTATTGCGGCAAATTTGTCTTGCACTTTCTGGACACTTTCTGCGCCTTGTTCCTGACGCAAAAAGGTCGTCGCCGCTGTTGGATGTTTGTTTTCAGAACGCCTATTCCAGCTTTCGACGCGCGGAGTACTCAGACCTTCGTTTGTGTTTTATCCGTGGGCTAATGTCGGCCACGCCGGATGTCTTGTATTGGTCCCTTTACATTAATCGTCGATTTGATGGACCTGTTTGTTGGGATTGTGTTGAATGCGGATTGTGCGATTGGATGTTGCAAAACCTGCGTAGGCCTGAAATAGTGTTTCGGCATGAGCTCCAGCATTCCATCATTGCACCAAATAGTTACCGGCAATTGCTTTGCTACAAATTGATTCCGGCTGAACTGATCCTGTCCCTGGCTCACCAATTCCATCTTGCCTACTCGGAGTACTAGCAGGGCGGCATCCGTCACCAACCGCATGGGATATTTTGCTTAAAGTGATCGTTTTGGTCGTCTTACACCGTCATTTCTAGCATCAACGTCATATATAGTTATTCAAAATCGGAGCGCAGGAGGTTTTCGTGTCGAAAAGGATTCCAAACTACATCGACGATCCACAGCAAATTTTTGTGTGGTCGGCCGACGAATTTGTACCGGTGGCGGGATTAATGGCGATCGGTTTTTTGAGCGGCCAGTTGACTATTATGCTCGTCGTGCTCTATGTCGTGCTGAAAGTGTATCGACGCTATCGCGACGGTAATCCGAATGGGCACATTTTGCACTTGTTGTTCTGGTTTGGAATTGTTTCGTCTAAAAAAGCGCGCACATTTAAAAATGGTTTCGTCCGGAGTTATATTCCATGAACCTTAAAAATTTTTCGGCAACATGGCGCGGTTTGAAGGCAGAAAACAAGCTGTTTCGAATTTTGTTGCCGGTACTTGTATTTAGCGTAGCCATCCTCAGCTGGGCCGTGGCCAATAAAAAGGACACCGTAATTCTGGTTCCTCCGACTATTCCGGAGCAGATGAATGTGAGTTTCCAGAAGGCGAGCGGTGGCTTTAAGAAAAGCTGGGGCTTGTTTGTGTCGAGTATGGCGGGCAACGTCACACCCGGCAATGTCGAGTTCGTGCGACAGTCGTTGCAGGACATGATGTCGGCGCAAGCGTGGCATACCATCAATGAAAGTTTGGCGTCCCAAACGCAGATAATTAAGGATGAAAACCTGACCATCCGCTTTGAGCCGCGCGACGTATATTTTGAAGAGCAGTCTGATCGGGTGTTTGTCACCGGCTCGTCGACGATTACCGGTCCGGGTGGCCGATCGAATAAGAAGAATCGTGTCTTTGAGCTGGCGATCGCCATCGCCGGCTACGCGCCAAAGATCGTGGGCTTTGATTCCTACGATGGCGACCCTCATACGCTTGAGTTCATCGAGCGTGAAGCAAAGCGGTTGAAAAAGTCCCCTGCCGAGGTCCAAGCTGATCTGCAGGCCGCTTCGTCCAATGCCAACCCTCCCTCGAACGACAAATAGTCATCAACATGAAAAACATTCTCTCATTTCTGCTGCTGACGTTGGCGCTCGATGCTGGAGCGCAGTCCCAAACCGGTGATTCGGCGCAGCCTCGAGGCCGTGGCGGCAAGGCGGTTCCTGTGGAGACAACGCCAGCAGCTGGTCAGCAAGCTCACGCGGCTTCGGTAGTTTCCAAGGCTGAAGACTCGCAGGCGCCCGCAGTTAAAACCGGGGGCAGTATTGGCATGACGTCCGGTGCCACGGTAGCAGTTAAGCGCAAGGCCGGTGGCATGCAGGTGGTCACGTCGACGATCGGTGGCGATGGTTCTTCCCCGGACGAGAAAGCCTTTGGCGCCGCAACTCCGGCAAGTGCTGTTACCGGTGCAGCAGCAGGTAGTCAGGCCCAGGTTCCGTCCCAGATTCGCGCCCTGCTGGAATCGCCTGGTTTCCAGCAAAAGCTCTTAGCCGGTGCAGCATCGCAAAGTGCCCGCCGTGATGCTGTGCCGGCCATGGACCAGCGCGACGCTAAGTCAGACGGTCCCCTTGTTGTCGTGCCTGGCGTCGTTGAGGTCGTGCCAATTGCAAAAGGGTTCTTGAATCGGATCGTCACCCCGTTTGAGAACCCGCGCGTGTACACCATCAACCAGCTGGATACCACCGTCGACGGAAATGTGGTCTACGTGTCGACTAAGGCTGATCAGGCGGATGGTCCGATCGGGATTTACATCCAGGACAACACCGAGGGTGCGGACGACGCAGCGATTGCGTTGTCGCTGACGCCGATGGATATCCCTGCCCGGGAGTTGCGCGTGAAGTTCGGCGGACGCGCTGGCGCGTCGTTTGGCTCCAAGTCTGCGGAAAAATGGGAGACAAGCCAGCCCTATGTGTCGTCAATTAAAGAGGTGTTGAAGTCGATTGCGCTAAACAAGCTTCCGCAAGGTTACGGCTTATCGTCGACCGATGGTGTTCAAGTGCGTTGCGAGATGCCCGGCTTTGCTTCCAGGCTGGGTCAGGTAATCGATGGCCATAACTTCCGCGTCGTTGTGTTCGCGTTCCGCAACGTCACCAATATGACGCGCGAGATTACCGAACAGGCCTGCTATCGGAAGGGCGTGGCCGCCGTATCTGCATGGCCGACTGCCGTCCTCGAACCTAACCAGGAGACCGAGGTGTTCGTCGTCACCCGCGCGGACGTGAGCGACCGTGAGGATAGCGCGCCAGCACGTCCTTCTGTCATCAACAAGCAAAGGTAATTGTGATGATCTCCAAGATTTCGGGTTTTTTTGCGACTCTTTCTCCGAATGCGAAAAAGTACACGGTGATCGGCGTAGGCATTGCTGGTCTTCTCGGTGTGATTACTGCATTGGTCCTCATGCAGGACAACTCCGGTGGTACGACTCGCCGTGTCGCCGCGACTAAAAAGAAGGACAAGATTAACTACGACGTTCTGACGGGCACCAACACCAAGAGCTTGTCCGGTGACGCATTGGTATCGCAAGTGAAGACGCTGCAGGAGGAGGTTCGTCAGCTTCGTACCAAAGGCGGCGACAAGTTCAAGGGCAATGATGGGGATCAGCAGGGTTCGGAGATGCCAGAATTCGCATCCAGTGACCAGGGTGCTGGTTCCGGTCCTGACAAGTTCATTCCAAAGTCCATTGATGATGCGGTTGATGCGTCTAAACCGGATGTGAATAGTAAAGATGCTGAGCTCATCGAGCGGATCAAGCGTCAACAGGAAGAAAAGCGTCGCGCGGCCGGCAAGGGAGGTAATGGACCCGCGGCGAAGACGCCAAAGGCCGTTCCGGATCCGGTGCAATCGGCGGATGATTCGATGGTCATTGGCGATCAAAAGCCGGGGGGCATGACGCCTGTCACAGGCTTGGGAAGTCCGGCGGCGCCGGGGGCTTCGCGCATCATGGTGTTCGATGAACAAAGCCAAGTGCGGCGCAATGGTTCCACATCTGGCGCCACGGGGGCACCAGGATCTCCAACCCAGCCTGGTACGCAACCTGAGATTGCGAATGTCAGTGGCCGGGTACCTGCCAAGGGCGCCAAGAAGGAAGACAAGTCGACGCTGTCACTTCCCATAGGCAGTATCCTGTCCGGCACGATCATCACTGGGATGGACGCTCCGACAGCATCCCAGTCGAAGCGCGATCCATTCCCAGCACTTCTGCGCATCAAACATGAGGCCATTCTGCCCAATCGCTTTCGGATGGATTTAAAGGAGTGCTTCGTGATTGCCGCTGGTTACGGTGACATGGCCAGTGAGCGCGCGTATCTGCGTGCAGAGGCGATCAGCTGCGTTACCAATGATGGTGAGGTCCTCGAGTCCCCAATCGATGCGTACGCCGTGGGCGAGGATGGTAAAACCGGCGTTCGGGGTCGACTGGTCTCCAAAACCGGCGCCATTATCGGACGCTCGCTCCTTGCTGGTTTCCTCGGTGGGATAACGAACACCTTGAAGCCGGCACAGGTGCCATCGCTCAATTTGTCGCCAGGTAACACTGCGCAGTTTCAGCGTCCAAGTGGCTCCCAGGTACTTGATGAATCGCTTATTGGTGGCGTTTCTGGCGCCGCCAATGAAGTGTCCAAGTACTACATCGAAATGGCCAAAAATATCTTCCCCGTCATCGAGGTGGATGCTGGCCGTAGCGTTGACTTTATCGTCACGCGTAGCGCCCGTCTTGCGCCTGGTGCGAAGAACAATAACCGAAACCACGCGGGCGTGGCGGAAGGTCTGCGTAATGGCCCTCAATCGCAAACGGTGAGCGGCGTTGCTGAAGGCGCGATCAGCCAGATCAGCAATTCAGCCAGCAAGTTCTTTCAGATCAGTCCCAACCGCTAACTATCTTTCGGAGTAATTCCCATGTTCATCGTCAGCCGTGGTTCAGCCATTGCATTTGTCTTGGCACTACTTGCTTGCACGTCGTCGTTCGGAGCCCCGGCTGGTGCATCCAGTCCTATACCCGTGGCGCCTGTTGCAGTCGGTGTCGATTCTGGCGCGGTTGCCAAGTCCGGTCGCGTGGGCAATGTCGATGGTGAGGACAGCAAGATCATCGACGAGGTCAAGCGGCGCCTGCGCAAGATTGACGGCATGAAGCGCATTCCTGGTACCGGCATGGCGCTGGTCGAGGCCGGTGACATGGCTGTTTTGGTATCCGACAATGGCCGCTTTGTAGTCGGGAAATTTCATATGGTCGACCTGTGGAACTCGAAGGTGATCACCAAAGTTGCAGACCTCGATGGGGTGGAGAAGGTCGATCTGAAAAAGATCAACACGGCACCTGAAGACCTTGGCGCGTTCACCTATGGAACTGGTCCGGAGGAGGTGGTGATGTTCGTCGATCCGACATGTGCACGCTGCCACAATCTGATGTCCCAGATTCCAGCATTGTCCACGCAATACACCTTCAAGATCGTCTTGTTGCCCGTACTGGGCGGGAGTTCCGGTGAATTGTCTAAGAAGTTGTTGTGCGCCACCGACAAGCAGTTGGCGATTCGCGCTTTGATCCAAAACGACGTCGAGGTCCGCTTGCATTCGACAAATTGCGACACCGCGCCGTTGGCCAAGGCGCTGATGATCTCGCGCCTGATAGGCGTCGAGGGTGTGCCTTACACCTTGACGCCTAAACACAATGTCCTGCGTGGCGAGGTCAAAGATCTTGCTGCTGCACTCAAAGATAACTAAGGGGTCTACTATGCGTACTCATTTTGCCGCGGTGCTGGCATTGTTTGCCGTTGCAACTCTCAGCGGTTGCGGATCGTTGTTTGGGGTCGGTGGACAGGAGTTCGGCTGCAAAGGTCTGCCTGAAGGAACGCAGTGCATGAGCGCCAAAGAGGTCTACGCGGCGACCGAGCACGCTGATCGCGTCACGAACCGTCATAAGGGTTCGGACAAGGATAATCTCGAGCACGCTGAAGGCGCCGCTGGAGCAGGGGGGGCGGGTGAAGTAGTGGCGCCGTTCCATGCTGACCCTGTACCGAGTCTTGATCGACCGATTCCTATTCGCACCCAGGCGCGTCTGATGCGCATCTGGATTGCTCCGTGGGATGACACGGAATCCGACTTGCACGCATCTGAGTTCGTGTTCACCGAGATCGTTGAACGCAAGTGGAACATTGGTGAAATGCAGATCATGACCGGTGCAGGTGTGCTCAACCCATTGGCCGGCTCGTCCAAGGATGGTAAGGCTTCCCTTAAAAGTCCGCTCGCAGAGAGCGTGAAGAAATAACGCGGCTGTTGCCGCCATCATTCGAGTTAGAGAGGGCAGACATATGAGTTCCGCAGCGATTCAAGCCATCATCAATCGTGAAACCCCAGCGCACCTGATTCCTGTTTTGGCCCATGACCGTCAAACAGGCCTCTACTACACGGAAGATGGGTACCTCGGCTTCTGTTTCGTGTCCAACCCGATGCTCTACGGCGGCGACGATATCGCCGATAAGATCAATGTGTTGTTGTGCGCTGGCTTCCCAGCACACTCGTTTCTCTCGTTTCTCCAGTATTCCAGTCCGGACATCAGCCAGTTTTGCATGGGCGTTCGTAACATGCGGGCCGGCTTCCTGGCCGATAAGGTAGTCAATGACCCGACTGGCGTGCTGCAGGAGTCCCTGGACGCGAAGATCGAGATGTTCGAGGAGTGTGTCGCGCGACCTATCGAGTCCCGCAATAAAACGCGCGTGCGGGATATCGTTATCATGGTGTCCGGCAAAATACCGTGCGAGAATTTCGGACAACCAAGCGATGCAGACTATGTCCGTGCGAGGGAGTTGTGCACGTCGCTCAAGCAGTCACTCGAGTCGGTGGGCCTGCCGTCGGTGCAGGTGCCGCCCGAGTATTACATCCATTTCATGGGCACCATTCTGAATTGGGGGGAGAACGCGGAATGGAAGAGCCCGGAGACGGCTTACGAGTACGATGAGGAGACGATGATTCGTGACCAGATCTTTGATCTCGAGTCGCGCATTGACCTGGATCGCAAGGGTCTCTTTGTTGGTAAGAAGCGCGTGTCTGCATTGTCGCCGAAGCGCCTGCCGGACTACATGTCGCTGGCGTCGGCGCACGCCCTGCTCGGCGACCCACGTACCGGTAGCAAGGGTATTCGCCAGAATTTCGCCTGCTGTCTCAACGTGTACTTTCCTGAGCCGCATAAAGAGAAGGCGTCCTTGGACAATCAACGCAATTTCGTGCAATACCAAGCGTTTGGTCCGATGCTGTCGTTCGTCCCGCGTATCGGCCTGAAGAAGCAGTCGTTCGACGACTTATACGAAGCGATGGGTAGGGGCGACACCGTCGTCAAAATCTGCCCGTTCTTCCTGCTATTTACCGACAGTGATACCGAGGCGAACGAGGCCGTTGCTAACATGATTTCGTATTACCGCGAGATCGGCTACCAATTGCAGGAGGATCGGTTCATCACTCTGCCTCTGTTGCTGCAGGCGTTGCCTCTGTGCCAGGATAAAGAGCTCGTCAAGATGCTCTTCCGTTACCATACCGTCGCAACCTCGCACGCAGCTCAACTGGTGCCCATCGTCGGCGACTGGAAAGGCACCGGTAGCCCGGCGCTGTGCTTTGTGTCGCGCAACGGTCAGATCATGGGTATTGATCTGTTCGATTCGAACACCAACTACAACCTCACCATCGCCGCCGCATCTGGCTCTGGTAAGTCCTTCCTGACCAATGAGATTATCGTTTCCTACCTGAACATGGGTGCTCAGGTCTGGGTTGTCGACGTCGGGCGCAGCTATTTGAAGTTGGCCAAGGGGTTGGGTGGCGACTTTATCGAATTTAGCAAGCAGTCCAACATCTGCATCAATCCGTTCCCGCTGGTAAAGGACTACGAAGAGGAGGCAGATATGCTCCTCGGCATTGTCGTCGCTATGGCTTCGCCCACGGAGAAGATCAGCGACTTCCAGTCCTCCCGTCTGCGTGAAGTGCTCAAGGACAACTTCGAGAAGTTCGGCGCCAAGCTCACGATTGACAACATCGCAGCGGGCCTGAAAGCCGACGTTGACAACCGCGTCAAGGATCTTGGTGAACAGTTATTCCCGTTCACTAGCAAGGGTGAGTACGGCCGGTATTTCAACGGCGAAAATAACGTCAGTTTCAAGGCAGCCTTTACCGTGCTGGAACTGGAGGAACTCAAGTTGCGTAAGCACTTGCAGTCGGTGGTGCTGCTTCAGCTCATTTTCCAAATTCAGCAGGCGATGTTCCTGGGCTCGAAGGAGCGCAAGAAGCTACTGATTATCGACGAAGCTTGGGACCTTCTGACGTCCAGCGGCGATATGTCGAAGTTCATGGAGAATGGCTATCGTCGCTTTCGTAAGTACAACGCTGCCGGCATCACAGTCACGCAGAGCCTCAATGACCTGTATTCGAATCCGTCCGGCATTGCCATCGCTGAGAACAGCGCGCATATCTTCATGCTTGGCCAGCGTGCCGAGACTATCGACGCGATCAAGACCAGCAAGCGCCTCTCGCTGTCCGATGGTGTCTTGGAACTGATTAAGACAGTCAACACCGTGAAGGGTGTCTATTCTGAGATCTTCTTCTATACCGGCAGTGGTGCGGGCATTGGACGACTCGTCGTCGACCGCTTCTCGCAGCTGGTGTATTCCACACACCCGGATGAGGTGTCTGCGGTGATGAACCGGATGGACCAGGGCATGAACATCAAGGAGGCCATTAAGGATGTCATCGAGCAGGAACGTGTGGGGGTGGCAGCATGAACCGCGCCGTCCGCTACGGGCTGTTGATCGCCGTGAATGGTGTCATTTCGGCGGGGGGGGCTTACTACGCTTATTCGAAAGCCATCGCGATGCCGGTGGCGCCACAGGTGGCACTCATCGATGTGGAGGCGGTGGTCAATTCAGTTAGGCCTGAAGAGGCTGGCTCTAAGGAACGTGCGCGCGAACGCATCAACGAGTTGAAGGCGCTGGCAAAAAAGATTGCCGGCGAAGGTGTCATAGTTCTTGATTCGCGCTACGTCATTGATGCCCCTGACGATGCATATATCGGAAGCAGTGTCCAAAATTTGAAGAAGGAGAAATGAAGATGGTTGCAGTCGCATCTGGCAAGTCGTCTGGCTTCGCGTCCCGTATCACGCCTGCTAACATTTTTGGTCTCCTTCGGCTAATGTGTGGGCACTTGGCGCGCCTGTGGTTGGCCTATTTGATGGTGGCCGGTTGTCTTTACCTCTTCAATGGGAACTACGAGATTGCATACAATCGCACCCATAGTTTGCCGTATCAGTTCTTCCTGATCCACTACGGTGAACCCGTGCAGCGCGGCGACTTCATCGCGTTCCGTTGGAATGGTTCCTATCCGTACAAGAAAGGCCAGGTGTTCGTGAAGATCGCGGCCGGCGTTGCGGGTGACGAGGTCACACGGGTTGGTCAGGAGTTCTTTGTGGCGGGCCAATCTGTTGGCAGTGCAAAACCGTTTGGCCTTCGTGGCCAGCCGCTTGAGGCTTCCGGCACCGGCACCATTGGTCCCTACCAATACTACGTGAAGGCGCCGCACAAGGATTCCCTTGATTCGCGATACGCGATGCTCGGTCTGGTAAAGCAATCGGACGTGGTGGGGCGGGCTTATGTCATTTTCTAAGTTCGCGGTAGCGTGCCTGTGCGCTTCACTGCTGATTGGTGGCGGTCTGGCCGGCGCACAGACGAAGGAAGGTAGCGTCAGCGCAGCTGACCTGACCGACCTGCGCTGGCTAGAGAAGTCGCGCAAGCTTATCAACGACGCATCGACGATTGAAGTGCCGCCCTGGTTGCTGCAAAAGGACAAGGTGAAGAAATACGAGCCTGTTGCAACGCAGCTTTACCAGCAAAGTGCCCCTATCGTTGGGCGGGCTGTTACCGGCACTACGGTCGCGGCAGCTGATCCTAAGGTTGGCGCTCCTGGCGTACCTGAGGATGGGCGCTTTACGATTTTTGTGTCGCTGTCCATGCCTGATGATCTGCTGCGCGATATCGTGCGCGAGGCCTCCGAGCATCCCGCGCAGGCGGTAGTGGTGTTTCGTGGTGTGGAGGAGGGGCATTCGATTGATGAGCTTATCACTAAGATGGCCGGGTTCATTGATCCGAAGTCTGCTGATGCGCCCAGGATCGAAATCGACCCGAATCAGTTCAAGCGTTTGAAGGTCGAGGTCGTCCCATTCGTGTCCTACTATCGGAAGGGCCATGAGTACCTGGCCCGTGGTGTGTATGGCTTCGACTGGATGGTGCGCAAGGCTGACGACGGCGTGGAACCAGCGCAGGACTTTGGCCGATTTGGCTCCGTCTACCCGGTCAAGGAGCCAGACCTGGTGAGCGAGCTGAAGCGTCGCTGGGCCTTGCTCGACAAGGAAAATCTCAAACGCGAGATGGTCAACAACTTCTGGATTCAGAAGTCGCACGATATTGCCTCGTATCTGCCAGATGCTGTGAAGACCGAGGTGTTTGAGTTTGATCCTACGGTCACTTTGACCGCGGATATACCAAATCCGAACGGTGGGTTCCTTGCCCGGGCTGGCGACCGTATCAATCCCGCTAAGGTGATTCCGTTAAGGGGGCGGTACATTTTTTTCAACGGATCTAAGCCGGCGCAGGTGCAGTTGGCCAAGGTGCTTGGCAAACAGGCGTTGGCATCTGGCCACCCTCCAATGTACATGACCTCAGTCATTGACCCCGAAAAGGGGTGGGATGATTTTCATCGTATCGAGGATGCGCTGGACTCACCAGTCAATGTGCTCGATCGCACGCTTGCCGAGCGGTTCAAGATCGAACGGCTGCCGGCAATGCTGTATTACGAGAACGGTAAAGGCTGGATCAAGGAGTATAACGCGGTGCAGTATCTGGCCACCGAGGGGCGCAAATGAAATCGCTTTTTAAACTGGTACTGGCTTCTTCACTTTTCGCGTTGGCGATGCTCACGACGTCGACGTCGTGGGCGTCGGATGCTGTTTGTCCTAATTCTGGGATTCTAAGCGCGGCGTTATTCGACAAGTTTTGCTGGTCGTGCATTTTTCCTCTGCGCTTGCTTCGACTGCCCATTGGCAGTGGGGGAACCAACATTCAGACCAAAGGTGGGCCGCCTATTACTGGCGGCCCTTCTGCGCCGCCTGGTGCGAGTGGATCCGCGTATTGCGCGTGCAAAGATAATTTTGGCGTGCCAATGCCTGGTTTTACGGTTGGAGGTTGGCTGCCTACACGTTTGGTTGAGGTAGTGCGCATGCCCTGGTGCTCAACAGTTCTGGGTAAGACCCTGATCAACAACCCAAGGCTGTTGGGGGGGCATAAGTCGGTTGAGAACGACAACTCGGACAAGATCTATTACAACACGCACTACATCGCGTTTCCGATTGCCTACATCCTTCAGATGTTGGTCGACCATACATGCAACCAGGGAGACTACGGGACCTTGGCATTCGTGACCTTCAGTGAGGTCGATCCGACCAAACAGAGCGACGAGTTGGCGATGTGGTTTAACCCAATGTCCGTCATTTTTTCCCAGCCGGCGGCGTTCCTCGCTGGGATGGCGGATTGTGCCGCTTCGACTGCGGGCTATCCGATGTCATCGCTCCCTGGGTGCATGGGCTGTCTCGGTATGCTGACGCCCGGTTCCAATAATGTGTCGTCGAAGCAGAGCCCGCCGCAGTACACCGCCCTGCTGGCCGGCAGGGAGCTGATGACTGCGCACCTGCGTGGATTTGCTCGCAAGACATACGGAAGCAGTGACGCGCAGTGTGGTGGTGTTATATGGCCAATCATCCCAAAGGAGCAGTATCGAATTAGCCAGTTCTACCCTGTGCCTCAGGCGGCTAAGCCTTGCTGTGATGCCTTTGGGCAGACGCAAATGTTCTCACGCGAGTTCCGAAATATTCCGGCCGTCGGTGAGGATTTCATGTACGTGATTTTCCAATATACCGAGTGCTGTGCGGCACCATATTAAGGAGTGGATGCTATGAAATTTTTGTTGATGTTGGCTCTCAGCCTGGCGTGCACCTTTGCACAGGCTGAAGACTCGGTTAAGCAGCTGATCGAAGATCGTTTAGGCATGAAAGTCGACAGCGTAACCAAAACAGACTATATGGGCCTCTATGAGGTATATGCCAACGGGCAGTTGTTCTATACCGACAAGGAAGTCTCGGGTTACGTCGTAGGTAACATTATTGACAGTAAATCCAGGACGAATGTGACGGCAAAGCGAGTGATCGCGATGCTGCCATTTGATTTGGCGATTAAGCAGGTCCGAGGCAATGGCAAAAAGGTGTTGGTGACCATGGAAGACCCCAATTGCGGTTATTGCCGCCGTCTGTCCAAGGATCTCGCTTTGCTTGACGATGTGACGATCTACACCTTTTTGGTCCCAATTTTGGGGGGGGACTCCGCTGAACGGTCGGCACGCATTTTGTGCGCGCCTGATAGGGCAAAGGCGTGGAAAGAATGGATGGCGGATAACAAGTCGCCTGAGACCACTGCTGGCTGCGTTGCTCCATTGAATCAAATGATCGAGCTGGGCCATCGTTTGAAAGTCGCCGGAACGCCGACATTGTATTTTGAAAATGGTGATCGGGTTCCGGGTGCCATTCCGTTGTCCGAAATCAATCGTCATCTCAAAATGCCTGATTGATAACCACTAATCGCGTTGCGTACCATATGAGGCTGGTCAAAAATTGACCAGCCTTTTTTTTGCGAATATGAGTTGGTTTCTTCGCGCAACTATGTTGACCGGTCCAATGATTAGATTAGGTCCAGAGCGGATTCGGATTGCTCGCTCGGATTTTTAACCTGACTCTATACTGTCGAATTTCGTTGGGCCTTACTATTTTTCGGCTTTGTGCTCTCTCCTATAATTGAATATTCGCCTCATAGCCACCACCCGTTCGCGCAGAGCGCCGCCATTCATTCGCCTAGCACGCCGCTACCTAATCGCGTAGAACACCGCCACCCTAAAAATTGCAGTCTGCAAAAATCCGACCATCGTTGCACCTGGACGACGTGCACGCCGCCAAGGAATTTTCAAAACAGGGTGGCGAGACGGCCCGGCCCGAGCCGCGCGCTGCGTCCAGGGCGTCCAGTCGGTCCGCATCGAGTGGGGGGCGCGACCGGCGCTCGCGCCGCTCATTGGGCCGCAGCTGGTGGAGGTGCACACCGTCTAGGCCGGCGGCGATCTACGCGATTGGCTGGTTGTGATTCAGGAGAATCGGTGGCGGGGATCTAGGCGATAACGTCGCACCGATTGCGCGAATACTCACCTATATCACTAGTGCATATACGTGGCTTCGGACAGATTATTGTAAATCCGTCGTGCGCGCTCGCGCCTTGGACCTCCGTTTTGTCTACCTCCGGTCAAGCCCGCACAGACCTATTGGTTTGAGCCGGACAACTGGGCGCTATTGGTA
This sequence comes from Duganella vulcania, assembly GCF_009857655.1. Classification (NCBI taxonomy): domain Bacteria; kingdom Pseudomonadati; phylum Pseudomonadota; class Betaproteobacteria; order Burkholderiales; family Oxalobacteraceae; genus Duganella; species Duganella vulcania. The sequence continues at coordinate 401,396 of NZ_WWCX01000001.1, read as the reverse complement.
GTTTATCTACTCGCTCCACTTGTTTAGCATGCGAAAAGTTGCCCGGACCGCGGTCCGCAATTTTGCCCTTGTCATTGAATTGCTAGCGCTTCCAGGCACTTTCCCGCGACGTACCTTGGACGCTACGTTGCAGGGTAAGCCATAAAATTGGAATGTAGTATGGAATACAGTTAAACAAAAATACTAATAGCGCATGTTGGCGGCGTATGTGGGGAGACACGTCGCGCATGATATGCGGGCAAATGGTGTTTACACAACAGTTGATGTTGGTCTTTTAATTGATTTCTCAGACTTGTCTTAAGGTTTGTTAAGCAACCGGAACTCCGCGTCGTGTGCCAATAGAAATTGGCGCCTTAGTTTCTGGCGGATATCGATCAATGTGAAATGCCTTTTATGGCTGCATTTTCTGGAAAAGTTTGTAAGTACATGAATTGTAAAGAAAATATCGTTAGTGTGACGTGGCCGTTTTCAAAAGGTTGTATTTATTGCTTGCTTACGGAAATTTGAGCGGTTCAGCCACCGATATAGTTGTCTCCATCGACAGCGCGATTGTGGTGTCGAACAACCGAGTCGGCGTCTGCCGGATTAATTCGAATTTAACTTCTTCATAAGGGGATTACCATGAAAGTTACCATGTCCAAAAAAACCGTTCGCACCGCTGGCGTCGTGATGGGTCTGGCCCTGCTGGCTCCCGGCCTGGCTATGGCGGGCAGCGGCGGCACCGAGTTCACCGAGGTCTACGACCTGCTGTCGGGCTGGGCCAAGGGCACCCTGGGCAAGATCATCGCCCTGGCCATCTTCATCGTCGGCCTCGCCGCCGGCATCGTGCGCCAATCGGTCGTCGCAGCTGTGGCCGGCATCGCTGGCGCCATGATCATGAACTACGGCCCGAGCGTGATCGAGAACATCGTGACCGCCGTCATCTAACGAGCGCAGCTCGGCTGGATGCGTGGAATGGGGCCAGTGGCCCCATTTCTTTTTTGAAGTTTAGGTATTGGGATGTCGTCATGCATAGTGGTGTCGTCGTGGAGTTGCAAGTCCCAGCCTTGCGTGGTGTTCAGCTGGAGGTCGATCATGGCTTGTTTTCGCCGGCGGACAGGATAGTGGCCCGTGCGCTGAATTCGATCGAACCTGCTGCTAAATTGCGTAGGTTCTTCGACCTCTATCCGTCGATGGCGGACATTACTGTTCGTCTGGCCGATTACTTTGCCGACCTCGTGCCTGCGCCGGCAGTTGAAGCTTGCTCTCTGTTTGAGCGTTGCTTCCGTTCGGCTTTGCATGAGTTGTCCAAGTGTCGCTTTTATCGTAACAGCGTCGCCTTTGAAGACATGCAGGTGGCTGCCTATTTGTATGGTTTGCTTCGTCATGTTGACGACGTATTGGATGTGCATGTCACGGCCGTCTTGGCTGACGGGGCGGTAATATGGCCTTCACTCGATATGCCAATTTCTGCCTGGCGAGCATCGGTCAGTGGAGTACAGACCTTGACGGTTCAGAAGATAGCCTCGTGCATGACCCTCGATGAGCGCAATGCTGCGAGGTATTGCATCATTGCGAAACTCCTCAGTCAGCATGACTTGGTCGCCATTGGCGGTTCGTTGTGCGAGTTTGATCGAGCTCCTTCCATCCTCTCTGCCTGACCGGGAATCGTCCATGACCTTTCGTCGATTTCTAATTTGGTTCTTGATCATCCTCGTCGAGGTAGTGATTGTTACCGTTGCGTTGTCCAGCGATACGATTAGTCGCGCGGCGTCACGTGAGAGGGAAATGGTGGTCAGTACGTTTGGTGAGGAGATGGCCAGCAGCATCATTAAGCGTACAGATGTGGTCTACAAGCGCTATTTCTTTGACTCGGGGTGGATCAAGGGCTCCTATGAGGCCTTTGTCCCATCTCGGGACGAATTGTCCGATTCGAGGTCCCTAGCAGACATGGGGCGACCGATGTTTAAGGTGATGGACCAGAAGCTCCGCACTTTTTGGACAGCCGTCTACTACGGTACTCAACGCATGACTATCCTGATGATGTGGTTGCCCTATCTCATGCCGTTTGTTGTCGCAGTCATCGTTGATGGTATGGCGACTCGCAAGAAAAGGCAGTTCAATTATGAGTACGCCAATCCTGTCGTGTTTGGGGCCATGTCCCATGCAGTGCTTGCGCTGATCAGTTTTCCGTTTCTCTATTTTCTCCTCCCGTTTCCGGTCAATCCACTGGTCTCGCCCATTTGGATTGGCGTCTTTTGCTTGGCACTCTTCGCTATGATTTCCCATACGCAGCGGCTAGCCTGAACCCTGGGCCCATGTTTGCACTTTGCTTGTGGTACATGCGCGTGAAATGGCTGTGAGATGACTGAAGTGGTGGGGTTTCGCATCACTTTGGGTATGGTCGCCATGTTACGGTTGGCCGTTGCTATAGTGGGGGCACCTCGTGATCTCTAAGCTGAAGATAATTGTCGTGTATTACGTGATCCTGGCGATGAACGCTACGCCGCTGATCGCGAATTTGAACCAGGCTGCGCTATTACAGCGGCTGTCGCAGATTCAACTGGCGTCGATCGCTGCGGCGTTTTCTGTGGCGAGCGTTGGGCTATTACCTGGTGTATCGCGTGCTGCAGATAGGGGCATTGCGGATGGCCAGGCTACGGCGACGTCGTCGCTAGGCGCGTTTGCACTACCGGCGATTTCTGGTGGTGATCCTGGCGCCACGATCACCTTAAAAAACGGGGCTATGGCGGGCAAGACGCTGTCGTCCGACCAACTTGCACCTGGCGCGAAGCCGGGTTTCATCGATAGTGCCGCAGCCGCAACTTCGGGTGGCAAAGCCGCCGTCGTTGACCAGGATAATTCCGCTCGTTCCGTTGGGCAGACAGAAGGTTCGCATTGGGGGAATGCGTATCAAACGATCAATGGCAGCGCGCTTACGCGAGCATTGTACGATTATGATGCGCACGGTGATACGTTCTTGAACAACTCTGCCGTCATTGCCTCCAACGTCAACGCCAACGGTTCGGGTAGTGGGTACAGTGGTTGCATCGTCACGCCCACGAGCGCTACGCCAACCACTACGGTACTGACAAATACCTACAAAACCACCTGTGATCGCAACGTACCGGTTACGGCGTGCGCCAGTAATCGCAACCAGGACGGGAGCGTTTCCAGCAATCCTGACTCATGTAACTCCACCGATGCCTGTGCGGCCTACGATGTCGCTGGTTTCGCTCCAGCAGGTTGCACGCCGGGAACCACCTTCTCTAATCAATCGACTTTCGTAGGCAATACGTACGGATCTGGCCAGCGCAACGGTGTTCTCGTTGAACACATCTGCTCGTCCGGAGGCTTTCAAGTGCGTGTTTCCAATGCTCATACAGTCAGCGGTGGCGGCGGACCATATGAGTTCTGGATTAATGCGGCAAATGGGGCGCCGTCGTATTTTGATATGCCAGGGTTGTGGGGGACCGACGCGACAAATAATCAAAGCTATAGCGGAGCTACGCTCACGGCGACTAATTGCTCCTCGGATGGGTCGTCCTGTGATTTGACAGTGACGGTACACACTTTGACGCCTTCGGCCGGGAACGCTAGCGGCACTGTCCACTTTGCCGACGACCCGACCCCGATCGAGGCTAAGATGACTACTGCGGCGTGGACTTGTACGAGTGCTTCGCGTGTTGCGGTGATTGGTGGCGTGCGTATCGGCGCTGGATCTGCGGAGTCAGCTTCGGTTCCGTCGTTGTTCGCAGGTGAGGACCACACGAAGGGTTTTTGCTTGGCGGCTACCGCCAAAAATTTTAAGTGTCATTGCGATCAAACAGGTTCGAATTGTGCGCCTGCATCGACGTGTGGCACGGTCCAGTCCGATTCAGCCTGCAGCTACGTATCGTCCAGGTGCAATATTGGGACAGACAGTAATTGCATCAAGTGGGAGGACACCTATTCGTGTACGAATGGGACCTCGACTGTCCAAAATCCATCTCCTACCAACGGCAATACAGTAACTTGCCCTGGCGCGGTTCGGTGCATGGGTACGGATTGTGTAGTTCCTCACGATGAAAGCAATGGAGACTTCAATACGGTTGCGTCCGCCCTCGGGTTGGCAACTGGTATTGCGATGGATTCCTCCTGTTCTGCTCAAGGGTCTTGTAAAGTCTTTGGCGGCACGCAGATGGCCTGCTCGTATTCGGCGTTTGGTTTTTATAACTGCTGCAGCGTCAATCCTCCCACGGTCAATATTGCAGACTGGGTGCGTTTAGGTTACACGACGTGGAATCTCGTGCAGCGATCGCATACGCTCGCGAGCGCTGGTTCGAGCATTGGTACGCCATCTGAGACAGGGCAGTGGAGTGAGGTTTCCCGGCAAACCGCTCAGGTAGTGGATGACTGGGTGTACAAGCCAATATCGAGTGCCATCGACACGGTGAAGTCTACCTGGACTGTGGGCTCCAGTGCGGCACCGGCTACGGAAGCCCAGGTGACGAGCAGTCTTGAGACGGCCTCCGGTGTTTCGACGTGGGCAACAATGCAGTCCGATATGTGTAAGCAGGCTATTAATTTCGCAGACGAGTTGGGGATCGATCATAGTGTCTTGACTGGCCAGGGAGGGTTATTCACCGAGGGGGAGAATGGTCTTACGACGCTTAATTGGGCTGGCAACTCGCAGTTAGCTATGCTCAGTGAAATATTTTTCTGGTTGCAGGTGATAACGTGGGCTCTGATCATTTATCAGATTATTTTCTTTGACTGCTCGGATCAAGGTGCATATCAGCTGGCGGCAAACAAGAAGTTGAATCTGTGTGTATATACCGGCGAGTATTGTTCTAGTAAAGTTTCCTTTGGATTTATCAAGGTTTGCACGCAATATACAAAATCGTACTGCTGTTACAATTCGATATTGGCGCGAATTGTTAATGAGCAAGGCCGGCCGCAAATTGGCAAGAGCTGGGGGGGAGGTGAACATCCGGACTGTTCGGGGTTCTCCGCAGATCAATTGTCAGCGCTTGACTTCACTGCCATGGATCTCACTGAGTATTTCAACTCGCTCAACGTGGCTGGTGTAGCGCCAGCCAATGTATTGGCGAATTTAAATGCGACAACTGGCACCAGTGTTTATACAGGTGGTACAGCGTCTAGCGGTTCGAGCAGTTCAGCGGACGCGATTACGCGTTTCAATGCCACCGGGATGAATGGTAGTAACACAGAAGTTGGAAATAAAGATTTGTCTAACACGCTGAGTAATAGTATGCGAAGTGGGGCGGTCGCGCCAACACATTAACTTTGATAAAAAAACCCGGCATCGAAGCCGGGTTTTTTTTAGTTCGCTGCAAGTTGCGAGGAGGGTTTAACGAATAGGTACTGCGTTCCACCCTGTAGTACCATTGGGCATGGGATCGTCGTTTTATCGCGTGACGGCCCAAGGAAATACGATGCCCACTGTGGGAGTTTTTGCGATACCTTGGTCATAAGTTCAAGCTTATCTTTGATTGCGGGAAGTTCATAATTCACTTTGGCGAAAGATGAATAATAGCCATTGTGACTTACCGGATTAATGACAAGTGTCACGAATTCTCCATTCGGCGGAGCCCAAAATTTGCCTTGACCCAAATAACCGTGATGAATAAGGCGGGCTTTTGCTTTTGGACGGTTGCATGGCTGGTATTTACATACGTTCCCCCAAACGTTCGAAAAGAGCACGCACTTCGTTGTGTCGCAATCACCGCCGTGCAACACAAATGACGACACGTAGAATCCGTCCTCGGCCATAAAGGTCTCGTACGTTGCTGAGGTAACTCCCGGTACGGCTTTAACGAAGGCATCGACATAAGCATTCTCGATTATTGCGCCTGCTGTTTCAGGGTCCGAAGCCTCAGACTCTGGCAGAAAAGCAATCATCTTGTCGACATTCGTCGTATCAGCAGTCCCACCGGCTAACAGCATCAGGCCACCCACGATGTTTAGAGATCCCATGCCGGATTTCGAAATAATCGTTGGTGCCGCGCCGGCCAGCTGAGATGCGCCGATGCCGATGCTTCCAGCAGCGGAGAGTACTTGACCTAGGCTTCCGTTGGCGTCCACCTTGTTACGCAATTCCCCAGGCAGGTCGACGTCATCGATCTTTCCGCGAAAACCGCTTGCCCAGAAAGTGCAATATGCGACGGAATGATCTTTGCTGCAGTTCGTTTCCGCCTGCAGTTCTTGTGGCGTCGGGATTCTTTCCGAGGAGCCAAAAATGCCTGCTTGAGCCGCTGTCGCGGCGAACATCATGCCAACTACTAAAGCAACTTTCGAAAACATAGTTATCTCCTCGTTGTACTTCGTTAATTGATAGGAGGCTGAAGCCTGGCATCGCAAATGGATGGCCATTGTCTCCTAGTTGGACTGAAAAGCAATTTGTGGATTTGCTGGGTAGATTGGCGCTCGATACGCCGACGAGCAGTACCAGCTACAGCTCAAGAAAGTGGCTTTGAGTTGCACCTTGTGCATTTCAAAGGCACCTGGACACCGCCGTTCGCTTTTGCGCTGGCGGTACTTGAGAGATTTTGCCTGATGGTATGTCTATGCGTTTTACGCCACGCTGGCGGCTTAACACTGATTGATTATCAGATTCATAAGCAATCGAGTCAAGTCCTACCACCGCAAATTTGTTGATTTTCCGCGTAACAGGTCGTTAACGGGATGCTTACGGAAATAGATAGCAGCTCAGGCGTGTTGTAATCGACACATGAAGCCAATCACGCGCGCATCGATATTGGGAATTCTCGCCATGCAGCTGTTCGCAGGTACAGTTGCGCATGCCGCCGACAGCGATGCATTCTACGTGCAAAAGGAGCGGGGATGGTTCTGGCGTGAGCCAGAACCTGAAGCGGACGGCGAACATCCCGCGAAACCGCAGCCTGTCGCGCCCAGACCAGAGCCGGCTCCGATGCAGCAAAAGCCGGCGGCCCCGCCTACGCCGGCGCCGTTCAGCACGAAATGGTTTAGAGAGAATTTAGACAAGTACCGCGAGCAGGCGATTGACAATCCTACTAAAGAGAATGTCACGGCCTACATTGCTCTGCAGCGCGTCATGTTGGATAAAGCGAGCACCTTCTCGGATGTATGGCAGGAAGTGATTCTCCAGGACACGGACTTTAATGAGTCCAAACGGCGGCCGTCCAGTTCCGCAGGTTCAGCCGCGCTGGATGAACAGGCATTGGCTTCGAAAACGCATGTCGCCCAAGCTGTCGCTGAGCGTGTTGGTGTTTGGTTTTTCTTTCGCTCAGATTGTTCCGCCTGCGACGTACAGTTAAATGCCTTGCAAGGATTGGCGGAACGCTACCATTTTAAAGTGTTACCTGTCTCCCTTGATGGTCGCCCACTTATTCGTCGCCCGAAAATGCAATTTGTTGCTGACAAAGGCCAGGCAAACCAAATGGGTGTCGAGTCGCTCCCGTCCATTTTCGCAGTAGTTCCTCCTTCCAGTTATGTGAAGCTCACTGAGTGGGTCGCATCCACGGATGAGCTAGTGGAGAGGTTATTGGTTGTAAGCAAGACGCTTGGATTAATTGACGAACCCACGATGGCGAGCACTCGTCCTGTCGTACAAACCAAGGTTTCGTCAAATTTTGGTCGTGATATGGACCAAAAAATCTTGGATGATCGGCAGTCGTTGACTGACTACATTCGGAAAGAAATTCGTTCGAGTGAGCGCGCTCACAGTCGATGAAAATTCCTAAAAGACTAGGATTGGGGTTGATATGAATCGTCTTTATTTCTATGCAGTGGCCAAGTGGCTCGTTTGCGTTTGCGCTCTTCTTGCTCCTTTGAGCAGCAAGGCGAATTTGCAGAATGAAATGCAGAGCATGTTCCATGGTATGGTCAATGTTACCTCCCCCAATGCGTATGTGGCGCAGGGACGTGGAGTTTTAACTGGCGGTTCGATCAATATGCGCTTCCGTACCATGGCGGCGCCGCAAATAGGCTTTGTTGCACCTAGCATGAAAGGAGGGTGTAATGGCATAGACATGTTTGGCGGCTCCTTGAGTTTTATTTCGATGGATCAGTTCATTCAGCTGTCAAAGACCATTGCCCAGAATGCGGCGGGATATGCTTTTGGCTTGGCAATGGAGGGGTTATGCCCGACCTGCGCGCAGGAAATGAAGAGTTTGCAGAAGATTATTCAGAATATTAACAATCACATGATCAGTTCGTGTGATGCCGCAAAGAAGATCTTGCATGGTTCAAGTCTGGAGGAATGGGCTCTTGAAAGAAAGAGCCAGGCTGAAAACGAGGCACGAAAAGACGGCTATGTTGTTGACCAGGTGGCGGCTAAGATCCAGTCCGCAGTGGGGAGTATTATCGATGTGCTCCCAGCAGCGACCGCACAAGGGATGGAAAGGAACGTGGTCTGGAAGGCACTTTGGGATTCCAATGCATCTACATGGTTTGCCTCAGGCGATGGCAGTATGTTGAGGATGCTGATGAATGTGACCGGTACAGCTATTATTCGTCAACAAAAGGATGCTGATGGTAATTATCAATATTTGCCAAAGCCTTATCGACCATTGTTGAAATTCGGCGATATCTTGAATGGCGTTCATAATAGTCCCAACAATTTGGCTTACAAGTGCAATGATGATATTTGCCTTGATATGGCTGAAGAACAAATTGATTTTGTAGGCATGAAGGAAATAGTAAACATGCTCCTTTTTGGTGCAGCGTCTCCGCCGGACATGTCAGACGATCTTGGAACAGGCATCATTTCGAAAATTAACAAGCGGGGATCGATTGGTCAGTTTACCGACGAGGAGAAAAGTTTTATCGCAGCGTCGCGGCCGCCTATCCTTGCTTTGTTGCGTGATGTCGCAAGTGATCCAGCTGCGCTGAAGGGATTGGCCACAAGTTTAAGTGAAGTTATTGCGATTGAGACGACAGCCGGTTTTATCATACAGTCAATCGACGCCGTTGAGCATGCATTGATAGGTAAATGGAGCTCGGATAATGAACACATCATGGATGAAATTAAGGCTGCACGCGCGGACGCTTATCGAGAAATGATGGCGGCGAAGAAGACGTTGTCGAACATCAAGGAGCAGCAGGATTTTGCACGTTTTGCGGCTGAGGCCTTATATCGCAGCTCTGCTGGGCGTATGCGTTCCCCCAACGCAACGCACTGACAATTCTTGTGTAAGGATATGCGATGACTCCGTTTTGGATTTATAGCATTGGTGACGCAACCATGCTCACTAATGCATTTACAGGCGTTGCTATGGTTTTTAATGACCATGGAAATGTCAGTGCTATGGTCGGCATGGGCCTTATGTTTAGTCTGCTCGTGTTGGGTGGCCGTGCTATTGTCAAGCAGCGTTTCGATCTGGAATATTTTTTTGTTGGTTTTGTGTTGTACATGCTGTTTTTTGTGCCGAAGGTTTCGGTTCACGTCGAGGATGCATATACGGCAAGTGGTCAGGATATCGACAATATTCCGCTTGGGTTGGCTGTCCCTATGTCTATCGTTACCAGGCTGGGACATTATTTGACGATCACATACGAGACCGCATTTAGCGCTCCTTCAATGACGACCAACGGCTATTTGGATTCGTTAAACATTCTGGCGAAGATGGATGGATTTAGTGTTGGTTCTGCGGCCACCGGGAGTGGCAATAGCGGTGAATCGCGTAATTCGTTGGTTAGCTATATTGCGCAATGTGCGCTTTATGATGCAAATAATCCGAGTCCGGAGCAGGAAGTCTCGTGGGCCAAAATTCAAACTTCAACAGACATCTGGGGAGCATTGAGGACCACCTTTTTTAATCGCTTCATAACAACGTACATACCCGACATCGATCCGCCAGAAGGCACGGATCGCACTTGCTCTGACGCATATGAAGCGCTGACGTTGTACCTGCAGGGCGATTTTAATTCAAGATGGAATGACTATTTAAAATATGTCTTTGGGAAAACCTCGCCTGCGCAATCGGTCAGTGATGCCATGGTTGCGGTTGGAGTCGGATCAAATTCGGCTCAGACATTCATGATGAACGCGTTGATGCGAAATCTGCTTAACGATGGTAAATCTGTCTACACGGCTTCTACAGGTGAAGTTGTTTTGGCGAGCATGGTGACGCAAGCCGCTGAGCAGCGACGGTATCAATGGGCTACCGAGCAGACTTTATTTAAGGAAGTGGCGCGCCCCTTAATGGCTTTTATTGAGTCATTTGTGGTTTGTTTGGCCCCGATAATGTGTTTCCTGGTTGTTATTGGCCCCATGGGCGTCGATTTGGCTGGCAAGTACTTTCTGTCCATTGTTTGGATATCCCTTTGGCCGCCTGTGATGTCGATTGTCAATACCTACATCTATTTCGCAGCGAACAAGGATGTTAGTAGTTTGTTGTCTTCCGCTGGGATTGACCCCACCACCTATTCTGGGATGGAGAGTCTATATACTACTGTCGGTAGTTGGATTGGCACTGGTGGCTTGATGGCAGCTTCTGTACCTGTGTTGACCTTGACGCTTGTTTATGGCGGCGCTGTGACGGCGTCGGCATTGGCTAGCCGGATGCAGTCGGGGCAGCATATCAACTCGAAGCTGGCGGCACCGGATATCGCTTCGGCGGCGCCAGTCGTCTCACAGCAGTCTGCCATGACCAACAGCCCGAATATTGGCAATTTCAGAAGCGGTCTGGAGAGTGGTTATGTGAGCTATAGCTTTGGGCAAATGGCAGATTCTGCCGTTTCCAAGCGCAACTCGCAGATTGAAGCTGTGAGTTCGAATGCCAGTACTGCGTACACGAGCGGCTTCGGCTTCAATAAGAACGATACCGAAACTAATGCTCGGTATGCCGAATTGGCTAACAGTATTAGATCGGGTACTTCTGCGACAGATCAAACGATAACATCCGTTGTCGACGGATTTGCACAGTCCCATAACTTTAACGCCCAACAAACAAATGCATTAATGGTCGCGGCGCGCGCAAACGGTGGGCTTGGCACTGGCGCTGCGATGCCTGTAGCGCAGGGTAATATTGCAGCGACTATTGCGTCGCAGACCGGCCTGAATTCTTCCGATTCAATGGCATTGGCAAAGCAGTTTACACAGCAACTGACGAGTCAATCAGGGTTACAGAAGAGTATTGCACAAGATAACTCCAAGACCGATGGCACGCGCTTTTCCGATCAGGTGTCGAGAGTCTATGGTGCAGAGCTTGGAAGGCGTGTTTCTGAAACGGAGTCGGCTGTCTCGACTGCCTCGGAGGCGAAGGAAAAAGTGGCTTCGGTGCGTTCGTCGTTCGGCGCTTCCCAGAACCTGCCGGAATACAATTTGGCAAAGCAGCTCGCTGAGGCTGGAGATCATGGTGAGTCGTTGGTGAAAGCTGCGAGAGCCGGCGGTGCTGTGTATGAGCAAAAATTCAATAGTGAATTGGAAAAGCTGGAAAGACTTGCACCAAAGAATCCTAACAATGAACTGATGGCTGCAGCACGAGTTCTGAGCAGCACCGCGGATGGCCGTGCGCAGTTAGCTGATATGTTATCTGGGGTCACCGCCGGCGGCTTGTCGCCTAGTGCAGTTGCCAAAGGGGCTCTTGACGTTCACGAGCCGGATACTAGCTTGTTGAATAATGCAGGGGGGCTGAAAGAGGCCGGTAAGGGTGCTGTGGCTGCAGTTGATGAGAAAATGCATAGTGCCCCTCCGGGTATCGTTGGTCCTGCTAATAGCCCTTCGGCTGCGCCAAGTCCAACGGTTATCCATCATGGCGGTAGCGGTAGCGGAAGCGGCAAGGCCATGCCTTCGCACAATGGCGGTGGCGCTCATCGTAAGGGGACTTTAGCACCCGAATTCACTGCCGCGGAGCAATCGCGGTTGAATGAGGCATCCCATTTGAAACCGGTGCTCCCTTCGGCGGACGTTACTGGTGAGGATAGCGTTAGCGAACGTGGTAGGGCGGTAGAAACGGCCATGCGTGAGCATTTCCATGTAGATAGAAATGCGCAGAAGACGATGACGGAGACCATGACAAATATTCCTGCTGTTGCGAAAGGAGGAGCTAAGGCGGTCGATGCTGTTGAACACGGATTGGTTGAGCGCGCAGTCGATTTTGCTGCGCCTCCTGGGACGTCGCCTAAAGTTAAGGAAGTGGCGTCAGATGTTGTGAGTGCCGCGCTTGCTGTTACGGGCGGCGGTGCTGCAGGAAAAGCTTTGCATGCGATGGGGGAGGCAAAGGAGGCAGCTGCGGCTGCAAAAGTGGTTGAGAAGGCAGAAAAGCAGGCAGAGGCTGCTTTCAGGGCGGAAAGGCGAGCAGCGGCTGCTGCCAGGGCACAGGGTGCTGGCAAAGGCGCTAAGTGAGTCAAAGGACGGTTGTCCCTTAAAATGTGAATTGTTCTGGGTTTATCTCGTCGCGGTGCGGCGAGACTGCGTATTCCGCGCCAAACTGGACACTGATTCCAGCGTAAACATGACACTGATTGCACTTTAAACTGGGTAGTTTGAAGTGACCTTAGTGGGCCGGCAAGGGGATAACTGCGGCAACCTCCCGGGATTTACTCCGGAGGGTTGCTGGACTAACAAATGGTTATCCAGGCGCAAAATCCATTAAGTCTTGCGGCTGTATTTCGAGCATGGCCGCGCCAAGCTGGCCGGCCTGTCGCAACTGGTGACGCAGGGGAGCGACTACCCGGCGCTGGAGCGATGGCTGTTCTCGCCGGTCGAGCCGTCTTCGGTGCGACTGCGGGCGTCGGCCTGGCCGGCCGTGCACTACGAGCTGCGGCGCAAGGGCGTCACGTTCGAGCTGCTGTGGCAGGAGTACAAGGCTGAGCAGGAGGAAGGCTCCCAGTACAGCCCGTTTGGCGAGCATTACCGGCGCTGGCGTCAGCAACTTGCGCTGTCGATGCGGTAGGCCCACGCGCCCGGCGAGCGGATGTTCATCGACTACGCCGGCCAGACAATTGGCGTGATCGAAGACGGCAGCGGCGAAGTGCGCCAGGCCCAAGTCTTCGTTGTTGTGCTGCGGGCGTCGAACTACACCTACCTGGAGGCGACCTGGAGCCAGCAGTTACCGGACTGGATAGGTGGCCACTTGCGCGCGCTCGAGTTCTTTGGCGGCTGCACCGAGCTGTAGGTGCCCAACAACCTGCGCAGCGGCGTGTCGAAGGCGTCGCGCTACGAGTCCGACGTCAACCCGACCTACCACCACTTGGCCAAGTACTACGGCGTGGCCGTGCTGCCCCCGCGCTCCCGCGCCCCCGCCGCCCCAAGGACAAGGCCGGGGTGGAGAACGGCGTGCTGGTGGTTATGCGCTGGGTGCAGGCGCGGCTGCGGCACCAGCGCTTCTTCATCCTCAAAGAACTGAACCGGGCGCTGCGCGGCCTGCTGTCGGACTTGAACCAGCCCCGTTCAGGAAGCTGCCCGGTTGCCGCGCCAGCGCCTTCGCCGAGTTGGACCGGCCGGCCCTGCGGGCGTTGCCGGAGCGCCCCTACGAATACGCGGAATGGACGGTGGCGCGGGTCGGCGTCGATTACCACGTCGACATCGGCGGCCACTATTACTCGGCGCCGTGCCACCATGCGCGCGCCCAGGTCGACGTGCGCGTGATGCGCGTGACGGTCGAGATCGTCGAGCGCGGCCAGCGCATCGCTAGCCACGCGCTGTGCGCCTTCAAGGGGCGTCACCCGACGATAGCGGCGCACATGCCGCCGGCGCACCGCTAGGTGGCCTGGTGGAGCGCCGTGACCTTGACGGCGCGCGCGGAGGGCGTCGGTCCGCGCTGTGCGGTGCTGCTCGGATGGCTGCTGAGCCGGCGGCGTCATCCCCGGCAAGCCTACCGCAGCTGCCTGGGCGTGTTGTCCCTGGCGCAGAGATACGGCATCGAATGGCTGTAGGCGGCCTGCGCGCGGGCCCTGAAACATAGCGCCGTCAGCTGCTGGAACGGGTGTCCAGTTTGCGGCGGAACGGGTATCCGCTTTCAATGGAATAAGCAGCGAGACCTGGTCCGACGTTCATCCGCCTACCGCGCTTTGGCCTAATATTGCAGCGTGGCCGTGATTTCGGCACACGCCTGGCGCCCCATGGATAAGTCCAAGGGGGAGAGCGGTGTGCTGGTAGTCGAGCGTTGGGCGGTGTCGCGGCAGCCGCGCAACTGCTCCTTCCGCTGTAGCGAGGTCAACCAGGTGCAGTGCGACCTGCTTCCGGACTTGAACTTGCACCCCTTGAAGAAGCTGCTGGGTTGCCGCGCAATCGCCTCCGCCAAGGTGGACTGGCCTGTTTTGCGGCTGTTGCCGGAGCTCCCGATCGAATACGCGGAATCGACGGTGCTGCGGGCTGGCGACGATTACCACGTCGACATCGGCGGCCACTACTAATCGGGGGCCGGCCACCATGCGCGCGCCCAGATCGACGTGCAAGTCACGCGCGACTGTCGAATTCTTCCAGCGCGGCCAGAGCATCACCAGCCATGCGCGGTGCACATTCAGGTGGCGTTACACGACGATAGCGGCCCGCATGCCGGCGGCCCACCGAGAGGTGGCCTTTTGGACGCTGCGTTGTTGACGGCGAGCGTGTAGGCCGTTGGTCCACGCTGCGCTGCGCGGCTCGGGCGGCCGCTGGGGCTGCGGCACCATTTCTAGCACGCCTACCACCGCTTCCTGGTCGTGCTTTCGCTGACGAACAAATTTGCAGTAGAAAGACTGGAAGCCGCGTGCGCGCGCCCTGGAACACAGCGATGCCAGCGTCAAGAGCGTGCAGCCCATCCTCAAGGTTCGGGTTGCCGGCATCATGCCAGAACTGGGGGGATTCGAGATGCCCGCCAGACTCGTCCGTTGTCCGTCTGGTCCCGTTCCCCGAAAATTAAAAAAGGGCTGCAACTTACCGAGCGTAACGCTAGTGCTAGGGTGGCGTCGTGCTGCTGACATTAAACACTGATGACAATTCATTGAAGTCATCAGCGCTGAGGGTTATTTGCTCAACTTCGGCCCCGTGTTCGTCGGATGTTTGGTCTTGGCCTGCTGGAGCATTGGGCTTTTCCGTTGATGGGGGCGCTGTCGTCGCACCATTGTCAGCTTCCCACTGACCTTGGTGGTCGCGAGCAGCACCAGGCTGCAATCGGCTCGTGGCCAAGCCTATTGCGGCGAGGTTTAATAGCGCTGCCCCCCAATTTTTCCTGGTGACCGTTGCGAGGAGGTGCTCCTGCAGGAAGGGGTGCAGCTCAGGATTCATCCTGAGCCTGATGAAATGCTCGGCGCTTTCCTTTGTTCGACGGGTCATGCTGCAACCCGGTTTTTGGTCTGCTGACGCATCCATAGTTCACCGGCAATCTGATACCCACGGACGTTCGAATACATTGGATCAGCGTTCATGAGGACAGTGTGATCCGGATACCGGCACTTGATCAGTTCGTAGAAGAATTTGGCCCCACCGCCGCAGACAATGATGTTGTCAATGTCGTTTGCTTCGCCAATTTTTTTAGACATTGCGGTCAAGGCTTCTTCAGCTATCTCCAGCGCACCTGCCATATGTTTGGAGATGTCACGTTGTTGTCCCCGGATGATTGGGTGCTCGCCGTCACGCAGGCTTTGGCTGATGCGCTGCTGAGATTGGAGAGACGTGATGTTTGTTTTCAGTTCCCGGCCGAGTGACTGCGCAATTGCCTCAATGATCGCGCCCATTGATTTCGGATGAGCATGGGACAGGTTTGGCATGGGTTTCATCCCTTGCATCACCAGCCAATCGAATGTGCGTTCACCTGGATCAATCATCAGGTTAGTTTGCCGCCTCATGTCGTCGAATTTCTTGTTCGTGACGGAGAAGTCAAAGAAGCCTCCAAAAGGCTGCGGCACGATGATCACCTTTTTGACGAAGTATTCGTCGCCGTCAGGCATTTTGTGGGCACCAGTGAGGATCTGTTCGAGGGTTTCCTTTTGGTTGGGCAATTTGTACAGGTTCACCGGTAGCCCGGTCACCAACATGTCGATATCCCTTTGCGCCATATGGCGTAGAGCGCCGCGGAACAGGGCCAGGTATTCCGGCGCCGTAGTGTAGTTGTCATCCATGTTGCGCACGTTGGTGCCGTCACTGAGCAGTGCCGCGTCTCGGCCTACCTCCCGCAGTTTCCCATTCGAATCCAGGACCGTCACGCAGTTGCGCGCGGGGGCGAGTGTGGACAGCCCACCTTCTTCGTTGTGTGCGAGCGGCGCGAACGACGGGAACGACCCGCACTGGATCTCGTCTTGGAGCCGTTGGATCACGTATTTCGTGTGGCCATAGCCGATATCAACGGCTTGGATGATTTGACGCGTGGACTGAGTAAGCATGGTTTCCTCGTGGTTAAGTGTGTTTGCCGGCCGTTGGCCATTCAAAGGCTGTCCACTGCATTTTGGCATTACGTCTGTTCGTCGGATTTTTGTAAGAAGCCACTATCCGGTAACTCACTTTGAGGATTTGTTGTAAGGCGTGATTAATGTCAAAGATGGGGTGCGATCTTGTACTGCGGCGAAGAAATACGTCGGAGGGTTTGCATCTGTATTCAGTTTGAGTGTTTAAGTATTGCACTGGGTTTGCGAATCCGACGGCAATGTGAGGAGTATCCAAGTTCGGTACTGATATTGAAGAGCACGCAATTCCAGGCCACGTCGGGACGAAACTGCGGTCCCTTCGTCGTTGTTGGTCGAATGGGCCCTCGGCGTTGCGGTAGTTCGCGCCGCGCTCGGTTTGAAGTTTGGCTAGGATTTTTAGAGATCTGCGAGGAGGAGAGTGATAGAAATCGCGTAATTAATCAATTCGTTACAATTAAAACGAGGAGGATAAACGCGGGATAACCAAAATACTTATTTGCGTGAATAGCTTGAGATTTTGTTGACCTGGGATTTAAAGCTCTGTAATCTGCCATCGTCACTGACATGTGTCGGTGCGCCTGGTTTATTCGGTTTTGGTCAGCGTGCTGCAACTGTTACGCACGTGACCGTGTTGGATGTGCCGCAAGGCCCGCCCGCGCGGCGAAAAGCGCATTAGTGCAGAGAGCACCACGTAGCAAACGCCGTACTTGTGTGCGGTTTGCAGGTAATGCCTGCGTCTGGCCATGATTTGATCCGCCAGATTTTCTTGGAGTTGGGCGCTTCGATTGCGCCGCTTCACAACATCACGACCCCGTAGAGGGGATTTGTCGTTTGGGCAGCGAGCCCATGTTTTGTATCTTCCACAGCGCTATCGCGCGGCGGCCTTAGCCGTTCATCAACGGACAGCAGCCTGTCCACCCTAATGTTTCGTTTTAGCTGCACCCCGCACTTCACGGTGAACCCATGCCTGGCATGGTGAATGATCCGGCCTATGTGACATCCGACAGGCTCTTTGCCTCGGGAAATCCATAGGTTCATGCGGAAGGAGAGGCCGCCCGTTGGCAGGGTAGGCTGGACACCTCTGGTGTGTACACGCTATTGCGAAACATTCAATCGTAGTTCGCGTTGCCGGGCCGTATATCCGGGATTTATTCGCTGCTGCAGTTTGCAGGATTGTCTTGTCCGTTCTGGAAACAGACGCCAGGGCAGGCGACTTACCTTTTAACGAAATGCCGTTCGGAATCTCCGAAGAAATTGTCCACGTTGACGTTGTCTGGCTGCCAGACCCGTAACACCTCGACTCTGATGAATTTGTTGGTTATATGGAGGCCCAGATGCGTAACACCTCTACCGCAAGTGCCGCAGTCCCCCCGATACCGCCCGCCGGCGGTAAGGGGGACTCATGGCTGCTGCGGTTGCAGCGCCTCGTCGACCGCCACGCCCACCTGGCGAAGAATGGTTCGCGCATTGCGTCCAGTGGTACCAAGCAGGCGCGTGTGGCTCGACTCAAGCAATGCTTCCGTGACCTGCGTGAGCTGGGCTATATGCTCCCCGACCCAGCTGGGCTCAAGCCCAAGCATGTTGTCGCCTTGGTGAAGCACTGGGAGCAGAAGGGGTTATCTGCGGCGACGATCCAGAATCGCGTCTCTGTGCTGCGCTCCTTGGCGCAGTGGATCGGCAAGGACGGGATGGTGAGGGACACAGTGTCCTACGCCAGCTCAGCCGAACGGGTGAGGGTGACTACCTCTGCGGTGGCGCCCAAGACCTGGTCCGATAACGGCGTCGACATTGAGGCCAAGCTGGGGGAGATCGCGCGTCACGACGCCTTCGTGTGGATCCAGACGTGTATGGCCCTGGTGTTTGGGCTACGTCGCAAGGAGGCGGTGATGATGAAGCCTAACCGTGCTGACCGGGGCGACCTGCTGTTCGTAACCGACGGCACCAAGGGGGGGCGTGATCGCGTCGTCCCGATCGACTCGGACATCAAGCGCCGCACCCTGGACATCGCCAAGATGCTGGTCGGCCCGGCGCTCAATGCCCACCTGGGTGGCCCCCGCAACCGTACGCTGCAGCAGGCCTTAAAGCGCTATGACAACGTGCTGTACCGTTGCGATGTCAACCATGCGAAGATGAAAGTCAGCGGTCACGGATTGCGCCACGAATACATGAACAACCGGTACGAGCAGATCACCGGGGAGCTGAGCCCAGTGCGGGGAGGGCGTCGTCCTCCTCGTGCGCTTGAGGCATTCGCCCGGGCGGTGGTGGCCGAGGAAGGTGGTCATACGCGCACGACGATCGGCTCATCCTACTATGGTAGCCATGCGAATTTGAAGAAGGCCGCTACCCGTGCGCAGGCAAATGCTGTGGAGGATGGGGCAAGGCAGCAGGCCCCCGGCTCTCCCGAGGTAGCGGTGGCACCCCGCCCCGATGGTAGGGAAGGAGGCTCCGAGCCCGCGTCGTAACAGGGAGACCGGTCAAATGACGTACGCCCGCTACCCCAGCTTCGCCCGTCTCATCTCTACCCAGCATGATGGCGTAGCAGCGCGACGGTGACTGTTGGGGCGGATGCGGCCGTATCGCTGCAACGCTAAATAGCCTAGCGAGCCTGCTGGCGGCACGGTCAAGTGCCTACCACTTTCCTGCCAAACCGCAGTGAAGCTGGCACGCCCGCGCCTTGTCAGCATGGCTCCCGTCATCGGCATTTTATTATCCGCTAATACGCAGATATGCCCTTTTGCTTGACGAACGGATAATGACTCGCCGGCCGAGCGACGCTGGCTGGTGCATTTGTCGCGCGCCGATGCCACGTTGATTTGACGCGTGCGCGACGTTCACCTGGCATGTCGCTTACCTCCGCAGGGTGCCGGGCGACGCGGCGGTTATGTGCCTGCCACGTGCGTACAGCGCGCGCTCTGATCGAGTTGCTGGGTGGGCGGTACTGTGGCGCCGGAAAGGGGCGGCGCTGTCGGTCTTGTCCTTGGATGCGAGCGTGTCGACCTGGTAGTGATGGCTCCAGCACCTGCTGCCACCCGACTGGGCCGAGCGGCTGGGCAAGTTCGCCCACGCGTCGCTGTCGTCCTCGCAGGCGGAAGCGCGCGGCATGGAGTGCCAGTATGTCCACCATGAAGGTGGCGGCTTCCACTTCCGGTACAGCGTCAAGTCGTAAAGCAGACCAACCCATCGACACCCAAGCGCAAGCGCACTGGCGAAGGTGAACACCTATCACGGCGACATCGATGATTGGCGCGGCAGGCATGGCCATCTCTGTGCGACGGTGGGGGCGTTACCGATCTTTGAGCGTCGCCTGGGGCCGGTATGGTTCTGCGCATATTGTGTGGTACCCCTACGCGTCGTCTGGCAGGCCCTCTGCATCGGACGGGAAGCGGCCAGCCGTTGCCTTGCCAAACTGGGGTGAGGTGCGCCCACCCGCGGCTGGTCAACATTTGTTGAGCGCCGCGCAATCTTGAGGGCACCAGGGCCACTACCATGCTATTGGATCTTGCGGCCCGCCGTGTCGGGGAGCGGGTCACGCCAGGAGGCGGAGGATGATGAACTTCAGGAGGGCGAAGAGGTGCCGCCATGCACCTGGGTTGCTCCTAAAACTCGGTCGGCATCTTCAAGATGCTTGTATGACGTGGCAGGCCAGCATCGAAACGTGCTGCGCGGGGCAAGCCGAGGAGGTTAAGGACGGCGAGAAGGCTTCAACGTGCAACGAGTTTGCTGCTCAGTCTTGGTCGAATTCTGCCATCCCGGTGGATGCGACCCAAGCCTTCTCTAGAACCGTGCCATCGTGCATGGTGACGTTTTCTGCGAGGTCAACGACAATGACCATGTGATCCAGGACGGCATTTCCTAGGTACAACGCCTGTTGTTTAGTGGTCGCGTAGCCGCGAATAGTGCTGGCCCCTTCATACCTATCGACAACAGGTAGCAGGTCTTCCGGTTTCGTCGGGGACAGTTCGGCAGCGCGCGCTTCGATACTTGCCCTGACGCTGCTCTCTGGCACCTCGCGCAAAATGAGAGGGGTGTTCTGTCGAGTGACGGCATTTCCTTGAATCTCGTCCACGATGTAGTGTCCGGACCACAAGCCAATGCTGGGGTCATTCCACCACACTTGCTGACCCGGATGCACACCGCGTAACCACGAGTCCAGCGGTAAGTCCCCTCTAACGTCCGGCTGGCTTGCTGGTTGGGCGATATTGACCATGCTGTTGCCGTTTCGGTTGCGTTGGAGGGGATAGTAGTGGCCCATCAGGCACGATGCGCTTGGCTGCGTTCAATATTCCGTCGGCAGCATCAGCACGCCACCGCTGATGTAGAACTTCCAGATGCCCGCAGGGCAGTCGGTGTAGTCGATGGTTTGCTGGAAGCCGATCTGGTCGAACGTGCCGCCGGCGTCAACGCCTTGGTCGCCTTCGTTGGCGCTGTAGTCGCGCGCGACGGTCAGCACGGCCTTGGAGCCGACGACGTCAAGGATGACCACGACGAAGCCGTGCTGCTTGACGGCCGCTTTCACTTCCGGTTGGGTCGCCAGAATATCGAGCATCCAGTAAGCGCCGCCGCCGGCGTTCTGGGCGAAGCATTGCGCGCCCGGGCTGTAGAGGAAGGTCTTGACCAGCGAGTGGTGATAGGTGCAGTCGAAGCCATTGCTGTATTGCGCCAGCTCAGCGCGCAGTTGCGATGCGTCCATGCTTGTCTTCCTCAAGGTTGGTTGTAATACGAGGGGCGGCTGCTGCCGGGCCCGGATCTCGGCTTGGGCGCTGTGAGGCGCCGAGTTCGTTGTTGGCATTGAGATTACCGAGCCGATCCCTCCAAATCCAATTGTGGCGATCACCGTGGCGATCCCGGATCGACGGCTGGGTGGCAGCGCAGGCCCGGCAAGGCAAGCTCGAGTGACGATCGCGCTGGTGCGGTCCGGCCGGTGCGCTCCGTCCTGGTGTACCGGCCGCAGCTGCTGCTCCCCATGCTGGGTGTATCGACACCGCGCGCCGAGGTGATAGCGTCACACCGCGCCCATCGTCACGCCAAGACGGCACGACTTCGCTGTAGCAGCCCAACATGATTTGGCAGGGTAGGGCCGCAACGCGTGCTCATCGTGGTGCTGTGCCCTGGATGGGACGGCGCCTACCGGTTTCCTGCTAAACCGCAGTGGAGTGTGCGCACCTGGTACTTGGCAGCATCCGGGACGGCCGCCTGACGATCAGCATTTGATATTGGCCCCCTCTGTGGCGCCGCAGTGCCTGGCCCATCCAAGCTCCCCCGATGGCACGGCTAGCCGCTGTGGTGGGTAGCGTAGTGCCGCTGCCTTGCTGGCCAGACTGGCTTGGCTTGGGCCCCTGCGCCGCGGTGTTGTCGTTTCCATTGGGTGGCGTCCATACGCTAGTTGCATCACGCCGGCGCGCTTTCCCTGCAATTTGCTTTCTCAGCGCCGCGCTGTAGGCTCTGTATATCGAGCTTGATGCAGCCATTTCATGAGAGGAGCAACAGTCCATGACAACCCTGACCCCAAACGATCCGGACTACTGGTACGTGCACAAGCATGAGCTTGAGCCCGGGATGGTGTTTCGCACCACCGACAATTCGCTCGTCAAGCTCGACGGCCGGGTGCCGGGCGACGGGACCCAATGGTATGTTGCCGAATGGTGTGGCGGCAGCTGGGCCTACATGGATAGCAAGATCGAGCCCGGCGAACTCATCGGCCTGCCGCAGGACGATCCGGCTGGGAAATCTGGCGCCGCGCGCTAGGTTGGGCAATGGGGGGAACCGACGTCACCCCATTTTGGCTTGGAAAGCAGCTGGCACGGTGTTACGATAGGGGCTCATTTCGGTGCTCGGCACCTGGCAAGCTGCCCGCCATGTTCAGTCAAGCGCAGCATCGTTTTCTAGTGAACACACAAGCGCTCTTTCCATCTCAGTGCTGCTGCCTTTGGCAGCCGGCCTTCTTCCAGATTTTCCAATAGCATCGACTGGCCTCTGCCCAGTGGATGTCGTTCCGTCAGCAGGTAGAGCAGCATGTGCACTACCGCCGTACTGGCGGTCGCAAGTGGTCTTCGTTCCAACTGCAGCACCTGGTGTCGCGCAAGAGCCTCTCTTACGCGCCATTCTTGTCCTATGACTTCAACCCGTGCGGGGCCATTCCCTGCCAGGGATGCTCCGCTTTCTCTCTGTGGAGGATCTATGCAAACCCAGCGCACTTTCCTTGTCAGCTTGTACTGTGGCGAGGGTAATAGCACCCACCTGAAGGCCAGTTACAACCGGCCGACAGCATTCGAGGCATTCGACGCGTTTTGCCATGAGAACCAGTGCATCGGTTATCCGCTCAAGCCAGAGCGGCCTGAGCAGCGCGACGACGGACTGTACGCTGTCTGGAGCGGTGGTTGCTCCATCAGTGGCCAGCGCATTTACGTCAAGGAACGCATCGGCAGCTGACGCGCCCGCACGCCAGCTAGTTTGAGCAGCCTGGTCGATCATCCGAGCCGTTTCAAGTTTTTTCAATCAGCAGGAATCCCTGTCGCAAGGCCGGGCGTCCTGCATTCTCACTTCAATAGGAGCTAAAAATGCAATCTTCCCAACTTCAACAAAACGCCATGACCGTTCAGCGCTTCCAGGCAATCGCCACCGAGCTGTTGACCAAGCACTATGGACTGGCCCTCAACGACACGCAGCTTTGCGAAGACCACGTGGTTCAGCAGTGCATCGGCCAAGGTTATCTCCCTTATCAGGTCGTCACCGAGCATGCGCAAGAGGCAGACCTCGACCGCATCGACAAGTCTGCCGGCTATGGCGTTGCCTCCAAAGCGCCCCTGACCGCATCCGATGAACAAGATGCGATCGCGCGCCTCACGCAGCAAGGCAGTACTACCGCAGCGGGGCTTGCCACCAGTGCGCACCACCAGTTGGCCGCCGTGCAGCAGAGCAGCGCTGGCCTACCCGAGACGACTCTTCCGCAGTCCACCGTGGCGAAGGACTTGAGCTTGGCTTTCGCGCGATGGACTCCGGAGATGGACACGGCAGCTTTGAAGGAAGGTTGGCTGCTGTCGGAGACCAGCGATATGACGATTCAGTGTCAGCGCGTCGATTGCCCTGATGATCACGAGGAGCTCGGCCTGGACTTTACCGTACCTCAACTGAGCGGTGACGAAGAGGCGCATCGCATCGTACGCGAAGGCAATGAAGCGCACCATCGGATGGCGCGCGCGATTCTCAAAGAGTACTCCTACACGGAATACTGGCAGCTGCAGAACCCGGTCAATCCTGCGGATGTCGCCGAATGGGTTGGCCTGCACTACAAGGTCAATTACGACGCAGAACCAGTGCCTAAGCAGGCTTACTGGCGTGATCGGTACATTCAAGCGCAAGCGCAAGCGGCACAACTGCTTGAGCAAGACTAACCGCACTTCCCACCGGCCCGGCCATCTCTCTTTCGAGCGAGATGCCGGGCTTTTTTTATTTGCTGCTGAACACTGCTATTTCGACCACGAGCACGCGCACTCGTAGCAAGGTACTACCGCGTCGGCACCAACAGAGCCCCAAGGGGCATGCTGCAGGCGCCAAGGTCATAGCGTAACCTCGTGTTTAGGCGTTACGCCATGACAGCCGAACGTCCGGTAGCGGCCAAACGCGGCGTTTGAGGGTAGCGCCGTGACGCTAACTGCGGCGGCTGGTCTGGCGGTTTAACCGCTACGCGCGCATCCCCGGGCCGTCTGCCTTGGAGGGAAAGCTGCCTACCGTTACCCTGCCAAACCGCAGTGAGGTTTGCGTCCCCGGGCATTGTCAGCAAAGCTCCCTTGAAGGCCGATTATCAGCTGCCGATTCTGTGACGACTGCGTCGCCCTGCCGATGCCTGTGTGGGACTGACGTCTGCTGGGTAGGTGGGGGACAAGTGCATGCCATGGGAGCCGGGGAATCGGGTCTGCCAGCACTTGGCTGCGCGCGCCGCGCTCCAGCGAATAGCGCGGAACCTGGCTCGCCGGCGCAATTTGCTTCTACTGGATCGCTCGGTAGGATGGAATCAACAAAACGTCCTGGAGGTTTTCATGTCCCCGAACCAATTCCTGCAACAGCTGGCCCAGTGCGAGGGCAGCGTATCGGTGTCCCGTGGCGTCGTCAGCTTCCCTGATGGCGAGAGCTTTGACCTGGCAAGTACGCTGTCGGGTGCGCGCAAGTCGTTGGCAAGCGTACCGGATGCCGCGTTTGACCTGCAGCACGTCGAAGCCGTCCCGGGCAAGACCCTTCCCAAGGACTTCGCCAAGGCCGTTGCCTTGCTTGAACGTCCGTACCTGCCCATCGGTGAACCGGACTACCGCGCCATCATGGCGATGACGCAAGAGGCCAACACTGACATCGTGCTGTACCAAGGTCGCCAGATGACGTTTGGTAATGCCGACGGCGGTTACGCCTTGATGCCCTTGGCAACGCCGCTGTAACGCGGTTGTCGCAGTTCTCTCCACGCCGGCCTGTTGGCGCCGACCAGGCGCCACGCAGATGGTGCCGGCGCTGCGTCGGAGACCAGCGTTTTTCAATAGGGAAGGAAGCGGGACGATGATTGGCAATCATGTTGACATGTGGGTGGACCGGCTGGGTAACATGGTGTTCATTTCGGACGAAATGGACAACGCCACCATGGCGCCGGCGTATTACCTCGCCGCTCTGGCGGACCATGATCGCAGCGGTACCGAGGCTGCGCTCTGGTGGATGTAAAAACTTGGACTTGCAGGAGCCATTCATGAATCTGAAAGCGTTATCGATCACTGCATGCAAGGCCTGCGGCAGCACCGCGCTCGGCTGGCACAGCGCCATCGTCAACCGATCCGACGTCCAGCAGGGGCGCCTAAACACCCGCGACGTTGAGTGCATCTTCTTCCTGGGCTGCGATGCCTGTTCGGAGACGCTGGCGCGCGTCACTGCCGACCAGGTCGCTGGCGCGAT
This sequence comes from Duganella vulcania, assembly GCF_009857655.1. NCBI lineage: Bacteria > Pseudomonadati > Pseudomonadota > Betaproteobacteria > Burkholderiales > Oxalobacteraceae > Duganella > Duganella vulcania. The sequence continues at coordinate 376,175 of NZ_WWCX01000001.1, read as the reverse complement.
GAACGCCGCCGCTGCCGCCTCTGCTTGCCTGACTGGCACCGCTACAGCTGCAACCAGCGCGCACGATAGCGCCGTGGTTGTCGCGGCGTTGTGATCGCGGCCGGCAGGCCGTGTGGCCTTGCCTTGTTACCAGTGGAATAGGGCAGGAGCCGCTTGCTGCGCGCTCGTCCGGCCGTGGCCCGTGCTCGCAATTTGATTCTCTACCTGCCATCGGTAGGATGGACACATCGAGACAGCGGCCACGACGCGCGTTGACTCTCTTTCCCGTCCACCCTCACCAAGGAGCCACACCATGCATGCCCAAGCATCGACCAGCGAACAGCGCAAACACCCAGAAATCACCCAATGTGCAGGCGCCATCGTCGCCGGCTCTGGCGGTGGCATGGTCGGCGCCGGTATGCCGACCACCTCCGACCTGACAGCGCAGGTCGACCATGCCGGCGAGCTGATGCGCGACGTCTTCGGCGTCGACGTGACGACGCGCTACAACAGCAACGGGCGCTCCGGTGGTGCCTACGTGGTCACCGATGCACCAGGGCATGCCCTGTTCAGCAACAGCAGCATCGGCATCAACGCGCGCGTGGCCCAGGACGGCTCCTTGGTCTTTAACGTGTACGCCAGCGCCGAGTACCTGCACGACCAGGCGCTGGCGACCCAGAACGGCATGGGGAAGTACGCCTACCCCGAGCTGGCGTCCGTTGCCGACGCCCTGGCCTGGGTCCAAACCCACGTGAAGGTGCCAGCGCCGTCCAGCCGCGGCCGCGGCGCCGTCTGATCTGACGGGACGGCAGCGTAGGGCGCCGCGCTCTGGCACGCTTGCGGCGCGCACCGGCAAAAGTGTTTCGGATGCCGATATGGCGCTTTTACGCCAGGTCGCGCCGCAGCGTCCCGTGCTGTAATGGCCCGTCGTCGGGCTTTCTGGCCGCTTCCTGGCCGCTGGCCTCGCCGGCGCCCACACTATCGCCACCACTACCCATCGTCCTCCATGCCCAAATCGCGCGCGCGCCACTTGCGTCACCAACATCACAGCGTAGAACCTGTTTCGATCGCCGGTCTAGCCAGTCATGGCGCGACAGCGACTGGACAGCCACCAGGTGTGAAGACGCCCCCCCGGGATCTGGCGCGCACTGTGGTCGGGTTACCCTACAACGGCGACGACGGCGATGGCCGCTCGCCGCGTAGCAGCACAGAGCGCGGGCCTGGAGCGTCCGCCCGTAACGAACCTGACATCGGCCCTGTGCGTAGTAAAGACCCGGTGCAAGCGCTCTTGCAGCCCCTGGTGGCCGCTGGTATGGATTTGACCGCCTGCCATCTTGGTGACAACCGCTATCGAACTCTGCTGCGTTCGGTCAATGACAAGGCTTCGTCCCTGGCTGACTTCCTGCGGCCACATCGGCCGCTGGAAGTCGGGTCGCCCAGTGCGCTCCACACGCTTGTCCTGAGATTCATACGGGATCATCGCGTCGGTCCGCCGCCGCCTCGCTCCCTGATGGTTGAGATCCTGCAGCCGCTGATCGACAGCGGCGTGCCTCTCACCACGTTCAGCGTGCACTTGTGCGGCTACATCAAGCGGGGCCTGGATCACCAGAACGTGCGCGCGACGTCGATGGCCGATTTCGTCGATCCTTGTCGGCCGATGCCCTGCGCATCCTATAACGGGATGCGCCGCCTGGTGGGCAAGATCATGCGGCGCGAGGGCCTGGGCGCCCCCCAGGCGCCAAGGTAGGGAAAAACAGGAGCTCTCGGATGGAAACTCGGTTGCGTGAATGCCTGGTCGATGCGCACATCCTGCGCACATCGACCATACCCGTTGCTCCAGAGGTCGCTGTCGCCTAAAACCGGGGGACGAAGCGTTGAAGCACCTTCAGTGCTTGAGGCTCCAGCACCATCCAGTTCATCCACAGACTGCAAGAGTAGCTCTCATCGTCGAGCATCGGGGGCGGAACGCCAAGCTGTCGCCCTGTAGTCCCAATACGGTGGCGTGACATCCCGGCCAGCCGGCGCTACCAGTCCACCTGCGTCCGGGAGCAACCGGCAAGCCCGAATGGCAAACCTGCGTCGGACAAGCGTCGGGCCATTCTGCGTGGTAGCACCATGCTGGCGCCGCTGGGCGCACGTATTCTGGCGTCCTGGTGCTATGGTGATGCGCGACCATCGTGCAGCGGCATCGGCATCGGCGTTGCGATGTCTCGCAGCGAGCGGGGCAGGGAGCGGGAAGGTGTTGCGGGAAGGTCTTGCCGCTGGTGCGCGGCGGTGTGCTGCGGCGCTTTGGGCGAGGGTAGGTGCGCTGCTTCCCCATCACCTTGCGCCAAGGCAAGGCGACGGGGCGGATAAGTCGATCACGCCGCCAGGCGCGCGGCCGCTTCTTTGGCGTTGTTGGGGCCGACGACGTGCAGCGCTGGATTGCTGAACACCAGTTCCAGCACTTCCATCTCTTCCGCGTCGAGCTGCTGGGTCCTTGCCATGATGGCCGCTTGCAGGGCCGGCACGTGCTGGTAGTAGAACATGCCCACATCTTCGTTGGTCACGGTGCGCAGCGATTTCACTTGCGCATATTGGGTGACCAGATAGTCCGGCGCCCACGCAACGGTCGTGCTGCCGCCATCGAGCATGTCGAGGGCGCGCGCCTTGCGGGGCAGCTGGTACAGCGTCGGGTCGAACACCTCGTTCGAATCGCTCAGCTCCACCCAGGCATGGAAAGGGTGGGCGTTCGGGCCCTGCGGCACCATGCCGGGCATCGGTGCGTGGACGATCATATCGCCGTCGCCGGGGCCAACGCGCCAGGCGGCGTAACCGATCTTGACCTCTGCCGAAAAGCCTGCGCTCTTGAACAGCGCCACGGCGCGCATGGCGTGGTCTAGGCAGTCCACACCCAGGTTGGCGCCAGCGGCCGTGAACAGGCGGCGCACGGCCGATGCGACCTGCGCATAGGGCGGCGTGCGCGGGGCAGCGTTGTTGGTGTTGGTGGCGTTCGCCGCGGTGTTGGTGGCCTGTTCCATGGTGCGCTCCTTGTCGGTGTTGGGGATGGGGTTAGGTGGTCAGTGCAACCAGACTACGCCGACGGGCACCTCAATTCCAATTGTGGCGGGGCGCTGCGAATTCACCTTCGGCACTGAGGTTATGGCCATGGTGTGCCCGGGTACGAACAGCGGAGGGCAGGGCGGGGCGTTACGCCGTTACGCACCCTATGCGGTCGGAGTGTGACGGCCCAGTGCGATGTATCCGCCGGCGCACGTAACACCGCCACCGCCATCCCGACGTAACCGTATGACACGTGCACCTCCCGGTAGCGGCGTAACCGTTCTGGTTCTCGGTAGCGGCGCTACGTCCACTGCCGCTGCACGCCTCATCGTGGGGCGCCAGCGCTAACGTGCGCGCCGCCTTACCGCCTGTCACGGATGGGACGCTGTCCACCTCTTTCCTGCCAAACCCGCCTTGGTGTGTCAGGACCCGTGGCCTGATACGCGAAGCGTCGCCGCAGTTCGCCTGGGTGCTGGAGTCTTGCTTGCCCGTCGTACTCTCCGTCGCCCTATACCCGCCATCCGGGTGTGATTGTCTTCGGTGCGCTGTGTGGAAGTGCCCTGTGCATAGTGTCTTGGTGCATCCCTCCCCACGGCCAAGACGGGTGTTTTACAGCTGCTCGCTGGTTGTGGCGTCGTGCTGTAATGCTCGCCAGCCGCCCTATCGAGATCTGCGCCGCGGCGACCAAGCTCGTTCAACGACGTCGCATGCTGGGGCTGGTGATCCTCCTGGCCATCAGCGGCCGGCTTGCAGTCGAGGTTGGGCCTTCATAGCTATACCAAACCAGCGAAGGATAGGTCATGCACGAATTCATGGTGGGTGCTTTGCAGTTCCTGAACGGCACTCCTTTTGGCGTCTACGTCGCCCTGATTGGCATATGGGCTGGCTTTCTTGGCGCGATCGGCAACGTCACCCCTGCATTTGAAGGCGCTGCCTTGACCGTAGCCTCGCACGCCGCCGCGTATTTCCTGCCTGACCAGGCGATTGCGGTCCAGATCGTGGCCTGCGTCCTGCTGGCCTTTTGGCATCTGGCCTACTTGTCGCTGCTTGGCCTGTTCTTCTGGCCGCGTTCGAGTCGGCCTTCCTATCGGGGCGATTGCGTGTCCTTGGTGGACTTGTACCTTACGGTGAAAGCGGGGCCTCTTGCGAGGAATTGACGTGCTAAAATGACAATTCAACTTCAAGGAGGGATTCATGGGAATACTGAACGGAGTGGAACAACTGCCGGACGATGAAGGCGAATCGGTACCGAACGATGGGTCAGATGCGCCCGCTGGCGGTTCATCGTCGCCACATCCAAAATGGGAAGCCGGCGTGCAAGGCTATCAAACGACCCGCGATGGCTCGGGAGGCACCACGTCCAGTGGCGACGATGCCGATACCAGCAAGGGCAATAAGGGCAACGGCTCGACCTGAAATAAGCTGGTCGCATGGACCACCTTGTGCTGGCCACCAGATTGACCCGCACCCCAACAAAAAAGGGGTATCCGTATTTCGTGGTTGATGGCGGGTCATAACTGGCCGCCTTCGATCATGGCGACCAGTGTTGATATGTCCGCGCCATAGTTTTTCGGCCCATCGGTTGACGGGTTGTATTCCCGTGGCTCTCGCGGCGGCCGGATCGACGGAATACCGTAGCCTATCCCTTCCTCCGGCTCCTGCACTGTGATCTGGCCACCGGCCAATTTGTCGTCCAGCCGCTCCTTGTATTCCACGCCCCGACGCTCGAACTTCGGACGCTTCTGCTTGTGCGAGTGCGCGCCCTCGGTGAACAGAATCTTGGCGCGCAGGGCCTCGAAGCTGTAGCCCCGGCCCAGCCGGTTCATCACCCGGATCAGACTGTTCAGGCTCTCGGTGTAGGCGTTCGTCACCGGATGCTCGAAGTAGTTGACGATCTCAGGCATCCAGTTGCGCCATGCCGTGATGATCGGCTGGAAGTGTTCTACGAGTTCGGGCGGGATGGACTTATACCAGCCCTCGTAGGCGCGCAGCGCCTGTTCCGGGCCTTCAGCATCATAGATGCCGTAAAACGCCTCCTTGAGCCTGTACGCCTCTCCCAGCAGGGGATAGTTCTTGGTCCAGCCATCCAGATTGAATGCTTCTTTGTCGGTCAGGTCGCGCTGGCGTTTGAGCAGTACGAAACGGTCATGCATCAGGCCACGCCGGGCCTTGGGGCTCAGGTCGGCCCGGATCGACTTGCGCACGCTCTCCATCGCGACATTGGCCATGCGGACCATGTGGAACTTGTCCACGATGACCGCCGCATCCGGCAGGACCGTCCGCACCGCGTCCCGGTACGGCGTCCACATATCCATCGCCACGTACTGGATGCGGTCGCGCTTCTCCAGCTCGAACAGGTAGCGGGCCACCGTGTCCTTGTTCCGGTTGGCCAGCATGTTCACCACCGTGTTGTTCTGGATGTTGGTGATGACGCAGCGCGGCTTGATGATGTGGATTTCGTCAATGCCCATCCACTTCGGCGTCTCGAAGCGCACCTTGGCTTCCAGCTCGTTGATGTAGTCGCGGAAGATGGCGCGCACCGTGCCCTCGACCACGCCGACCTCTTCGGCAAGGCTGGCGAAGGTGCGGCTGACCGACTGGCGGCCGATCCAGTCCAAAAGCCGCTTGGTCATAGCCCGGCGCTCGTCCACGTCGGGCAGGGCCTCGCTGAACGTCTTGGAGCAGGACCGGCACTGCATGCGCCGGGTGCTGACGTACACGCCCACGCGGCGGCCCTGCGCGGGCAAGTCACGGATCAACTGCTCGCGGCGGCCGAAGCCGACCAGCTCGGACGCCTGGCAGTACGGACAGTTGGTGGGCGGGTGTTTCGTTTCGGCGTAGACGTGATAGTCGTGCTCAGTGTCCTGCACGGACGTGATCTGGTAGTTGGGCAGGTTCAGAAGGTTGGTGGGCATGGAGCCGGTAGCATTGGTTCTTGGAAACTCAATGATACCGGCTACGGGGCGGAGGTCTGTCATTTGTCAAAAGCGACGCTTGCGCGCCTTCCAGCGTTTGTCCGCATCTGCGGGAATCTCGATGGCCACACTGTCCGCCCGTTCGGCCAAGATCGCACGCAGCCTTTCATTGGCTACGCACCGAATCGCGATGCCGGGCTTGCTCGACCACTGTACCTTGCCGTTCAGCAGCTGGGAATGGAACACGTAACTGGTCCCGGCGCACCCGCTTTCCCACTTCTTCGCGAGGAAGTAGGCTTGCCCGTCTTGCAGCTGGGCGAGAGGGACTTCTTTAATCCACGATGCCATAGCTAAGCAGACTTCCACGTCTCATCAAATACGGTACGCGGCGTCAGCACGCGCTCGTGCTTCGCCCCGCACCACCGGCAAGTCCGCACGTCGCCATCCATGCTGTAGCGGTCGGCCATGAAACCTTCCTTGTGTTCGGGGTCGATGGCGCAGCGGCCGACCTTCAGATACTGGTCCCAAAAGCCTTCGACTTCCTCCAGCATAGGAGCCATACCGAGATAGTAGTAATCGCCCGCCTTCGTGCCTTGGCACAGAACGGACATCAAGCGTACACCCACAAAACCCTTTTCGGTTGGGTCTTCAGGGAAGCCGATCATCAGCGTGCCTGCGCCGAACTCCTTTGCAAGCTTGGTGTCTGGTTTCACACGGTAGACCGTTTGCAGCACGCCGCCGCCCTTATAAAAGTGCGCCTTGGCGCGCATCCAGCTGTGCAGGTTTGGCGAAAACGCGGCCGATACCGAGGGGGCAAGCTGTTTGAGCGTCAAGGTGGCGTGGCCGACGGCGCGAGTCGTGGTGGTCATTGGGCTTGCTCCTTCAAATGGTTGCAGGAGCAAGAACATTGCCCCCTGAAGATTCGAGATCACTCTTGCGGCCGGAAGCATAGCGATGTGCTGGGTCTTCCTCGACCCAGCGAGTGGCCCAATCAATAGCTGATTTCAACGATCCGTCGATATTGCCCCGGCGTGCACCGGCCAGCAGTCCAAAGTCGCGTGTCCCGCTGTCGTATCGAACGGACCACCCATAAGCGGAGTTAACCAGTTCGACGCCAATATAGCCGCGCTTCGACTGCGATTTTTGAAGGCGGCTAAGGACTTCACTATCGCGCAGGCCGAGTTGCAGCGGCGCGATTCGATTCGCTTCAGCTTCCATTTCGGCGTGGACTTCTTTTCCAGCAAAAACGATGTAGTTTTTCATGGCAGTTTCCTTTGGCGCTTACAAGATGTACCCAACGTAGCCGCGACGATCCAGGCTTTTCAGGAACGCCTCACGCGATCCCGGCATGCAATAGTTGAAGCCACAGCGGTCGAAGCGCTCAATGCCAATTTCAGCAGCAACGGCCTTTGCAGCCTCTTCCATCGTGATGCTGTTGAAGGGGATACGTTTCTTTTGCAGCTCGCGGATCATCCAGCTTTCGCACACTTGCCCGTGTTTTTTCAGTTGATCGCGAAACATTGCAGTGACTTTATCTTGAGCATCAGCGGCAGCTTGCATCCGTGCATTCAAGGGTTTGTTTTGGGTCATGATTAGCTCCTTTATCAACCGCGAAATACGGTTTGTACGTGTAATGAGTATAGGCGAACGGGAGCCGTTGTCAACCACAAAATGCGGTTTTACTCATAAATTACATGTCGCAAATTTCAGACCGGATCAACCACGAAATACGGATACCCCAAAAAAGGAACCCGCGGGGTTCCTTTTTTGTTGGATGATGGCTGCGTTACAGCGCGTTAAGCGAGTAGTCGTCCAGCACGGCACTGCCCTGTCGCCGGATCTCGTTTTTGATTTGCTTGGTCGTTGGACTGACCATGTAAATCGAGATCAACTTGTCGTCGCCACCGCCGTGAATCCAGGCGTCAATCCGGTGTGTGAAACCGCGCGACTTGTGGTCCGCGTCCGATTTTGACGGCAATCGCAGCATGTGTGTTGACACCTGGAGCAGTCGTGTTAAGATTTCCTTGCATTCTTGGTGATCGTCACCCGGCAAGCTGCACGCCAACGCTACCTAAGCGCAGCATTTTCGTCCTTCGTTTCCGTTTCATGAAAGCCCTTGCGGGCTTTTTTCTCCACGCTTCATCCGCATTGGGCATCTGATTCCAAACCGGCACCAGTCCTGATGCTCTCCCTTGCCGAACTGCGTCCAATGCTGCTGTAGCGCTGCTTCGCTATTCGCTCACTCTTCAATCGCCAACGCCGTAACAGCGTAAGGCGCATGTACCTATTCAACCCATGAGGCGCAACTGTCCATCTCGGGCGGTGCTCCTTTTTTCTTTTCAAGGAGGAACCAATGCAAATGCGCTCTTTTGCATTCTTCAACCAGGTGCTGTAGCTCAGCCACCGACAGTCGCATCGCGACGCCCACGAGCGATTTACATCGTTTGTGCGGTCCTTCCAGTACTTCGTCAAACAGGCTGCCTTTCATCTGATAGGGCCAGCCCACTTCAATTTTCATTCGGCGCCAGCCGTCTCGAAATCTTTTATTCAATCCACTTTGTACAATAGGAGGCTGTCATGGCATCACTGCTGGGCTATGTTGAGAAAAAAATTGGTAGCAACCGTGGCATTCCGCGCGTATGGCTCGAAGGCGTTCAACCCGAACGTGCCGGCTTTAGCGCCGGTGTCCGTTACAGTGCCAAGGTCGATTCCGAACGCACCATGCTGACCCTGGAGCTGGTACAAGACGGCGTTCGCATCGTCAGCGGCAAGCTGCGCGGCGAGCGCCACATCCCGGTGATCGACATCAACTCCAACGATCTGCTGTCGATTTTTGACGGCTACGACTCGGTCCGCGTATTGATCCAGGAAGGCAAGATCTTCATCATGCCTATCGCGTCCGAGATGCGTTCCAAAGCGCGTCTGCAGCGCCTGCGTGCCAAACTCGAAAACGGCGAGCCGTTGACGATGGGTGCTGTGACAGCTGGTGTCGGCGTACTGGACCTGGCGATTCACACGGGCCTGGAGGAAGAGGGCATTCCCACCCAGTTGGCCTTTACCAACGAGGTGCGCGACGACTGCATCGAACAGGCTGCGACCTACAACAAGGCGTATTCCCGTTCCACCACACTGCTGAATGGCCGTCTTCAAGAGGTCGTGTATGATCAGTATGTGATGCAAAGCCTGCCGCAAATCGATGGTCTGATAGCTGGCTTGCCGTGTTCTGGTGCATCACCTGCTGGGCGCACTAAAAATGCGATCAGTATCCCTGAAGCACACCCCGAGGTTGGTCACCTTGTCGCACCTTTTATTGCCCTGATCTCGAGGGTGTCGCCGGCCTTTGTCGTGTTCGAGAACGTCCCGCTTTACCGGTCGTCGTCGTCCATGGCGATAATGCGGACGTCCCTGATCGATCTCGGCTACGACGTGTTTGAAACTGAACTGGCCGGTGACGACTGGAACTCCTTTGAGCACCGCGATCGGATGTGCATGGTTGCTCTGACCCGTGGCATGCCGACCTTGGACTTTAACCATCTCATCAAGCCTGAGAAGGTAACACGGCGTCTTGCTGAGATCATGGACGACGTACCACTGGACGACAAGTCGTGGAGTTCGATGCAGTACCTGAAGGACAAGCAGGAGCGCGATGCTGCAGCTTCCAAAGGGTTTGCCATGAACCTGGTCACCGCGGAATCGACCCGGGTCATGACGCTGAACAAAACCCTAGCCAAGCGCCAGAGCACCGGGACCTTCTTTGTTCATCCGGATGATCCTAACCTGCAAAGGCTGCCAACTGTTCAGGAGCACTGCCGCATCAAGCAGATCCCTCTTGAACTGGTGACTGGTACCAACCAGACCTTTGGGCACGAGATTTTGGGCCAATCGATCATCTTCCAACCGTTTGTTTCGGTGGGGCGCCTGATCGGTCGTGTCCTCAATCAAATGCGTAGTCAGTTTGCCATGCCCTTGCAGTCCATCGCTGCTGTGTAGTGTGTGAAAAACCATCGTCGCTCGTCGACGGTGGTTTTTTTTTCGCCTGTAGGTCCTACCATCACGGTAGCGCTGACATGAACTGTCGCGTCGGCTGCTGCAGTGATGGCAGGTTTCATAGCGGCCCGGCTCCATTCGCTGCGAGCGCTCATTACGCTGCCCTGCGCCTCCCTGTCGCTCTACCCAGCCCATTAGCCGACTCTGAGCGCCCATGCGCGCGATCTGACGGCGCCGCTGGCGCTGGCTTGCACGAGGGTATGTCCCGTTGTTCGGTCAGGCCCCCAAACACCGCCCTGGCGGCTGTCTGCAGCCATAAACCACCGCAGGTGTCACCGCGCCGTCGCATGCTTGAATGTGCGCAGGCCAACTGTACAATGCTCGGTATGGGCAGGTCGGTTCTTTTGCCACCTGCTGGTCATTTGGTGTGCCACGGCATGAACCGATCGACGAACCACACATGCGCCGATTCGTCGCCGAGAAGTTGGGGCCGGTGCTACCCGATCGCTCGATCTGGCGCTGAGAACTGGCCTGCGGTCGACGGCGCACACTTCACACAGGAGCGGCAAGCCTTCCCGCGCAGCGCAGCCTATTGTGCTGCGTTTGCCATTATCATGGCGGCAACTTGACACGACACCAACACCACGAGGAATGCATGCCCTTTTTCAATGTGATTTTTTCTCCCAAGCGCGCGGCCGGTACCCAGTACCTGTGCGGCGCCGATGAGCGCTTGGCCAAGGAGACGGCCGCCAAGATGTCGGCCACGATCAAGCGTGGCGAGAGGGTAACGCTCTGGTCGGTTACACCGTCTGGCCAGGCGAGCCAGATCGATTGTCTGGGCTGACGCTATGTACGTGCTCGACACTTACAAGCGTTTTGACGGCCGACCCTATCGGGTATTGGTGCTACGGATGACGTCCCCCGACCAGGTACTGGCCAGCGGCCAAGGCTCACTGCACCAGGTGCTTGCTGACACTGGTCTGGACAGCACAGTGGGCCTTTACTTCTACCGGTTTGAGCGCCTGGACGATGCTGCTCCCGCTTTCACCAAGATCGGCGTCACCTCGCGCGTGGACGGTATCGGTATGCGCAAGAAGCGTGGATGGATTTATGCGCCCAGCGCGGCTGACTCCTATCGAAAACCTACCACCGCTGGTGCCGACAAGGGCGTTTACGTCGACGTGCAGAAGGTTAGCGCGCAGCAGCCGATGTATTTCGTGTATTACGAACTGAGTGTTGAGGGTGCGTTCCCGCAGCTTGAGGAAATGGTGGCTTTTTACAAGCACGACCAGCATTTCGGGCGTTCGACCAACAACGTCGAGCGCGTCAACACGCACCCCACCCTGGGCCGCAAGATCGTTTGGTATGACCCCGCTTTCGAGGACGTCCTGCGGCTTGTGCTGCCGTCAGGCCAGCCCTATCCGGGCATGCCGTCCGCCCCAGGAGCAGCGACAAGTGAATTTCGACCACTCACCGTAGAGGGAACTTTGATGCACACCATCGCCCGTTTCGTGCCGCCATCAGGCGACAAGCACTGGTCCTTCCAGATGCGCAGCGACGAACTGCCCGACGCTGGTGCGTTTATTGCCGCCATGCGCGCGCCTATTGTGAAGGCCGTTGAGCCATTCCTGCAGGGGCACAGCCGGGACTGGGCAATGGTGGAGTTCTGGACCCGAGACGAGGGCGCCGCGCGCGCCGCCGCCGAAGCCCTGGCCCAGCACTTCGGCTGCACGCTGCGGGTTGGAGACTTCAGCCGCGAAGAACTCGGCCTGGCGTGAATTGAGCGGCAATCGCGTCTGACCGGTCGCCGTAGCTGTTCGCTGTGATTGCCGCCGGCCCGAGTTCGGTGCCGCGAGGGATGCTCCGCTGTTACGGTGCTTTGCCGCTGGGGAGGATGGTGACATTGAAGCTCTTGAGCAGCGCATCAAAGTCCGCATGGTCGATGAACTTGGTCGCGTTGCCGTCAACCTGAACGTTCGATCGTTCGAAGAGGGCGACCGCCAGGTCCGTATTCATCTGCCGGCTCACATACAAGATGCCGTCCACGTCGTGCAGCTGGGCGTGCAAAGCGCTACTGATTGCCATCGACGTCGTGTAGTCGTCCGAAGAACAGATGTCGTTATTCAGGCCGATGGCTTTAAGGCTCTTCCCGGTCAGTTCTGCTATTTTCAAGCTCTGGTTGCCTGGGCGCGTGTACGTGACCACGGAGCGTTCCATGACATTGCTCTCATTGATCATCCACTGATTGTCAATGAAACAGCCCTTTTGATGCAGTATGGTTTCCGAAAATGCGACGTCGATCGTGAACGCCGCGTAGGTTACGCCAAAGACCTGCGCTGGATCGTCAAATCGGTACGCCTTGCCCTTGCCCCAGTACGGTTCGGTGGCTGGAAAGCGCGTCAAACGCAACAGGTCTGTGGTCTCGATATCGACGATGCGAAGGCTGCCATTGTTACGCGCCTTCACGAAATCCCAGCCGGAACTCAAGTGCGGCCCCACAGAGCGGCCAGCCGCAGGATGTCGTCCAGCTTCTTGTCGGCCACGGCCTCAGCCGGCGTCACGCCGCCTACTGCGCCGTGCTTGTGCAACAGGAAGAGCAGTTTGCTCGATGGATCAATGTCGCCCAGCGCCCGGGTGATTGCCGCCAGATCTTCGCGTTTGAACTTGAGGGCCTCGGCCGGATACCAGTGCTGCCGCTTGGCCCAAATTGAGAACACTTCGCCACGCTCACGTGCCGCGTCGACAGCCTGACGCGTGACTCCCCAAGCCTGCTGGATCTTCGATCCGTCCAGCAGCGTGCCGTCCTCGGTCCATTTCACGAGCTGCGCTTCACCGCGGAACGCTGCAAGCGTATGTCGTGGCGATAGTGCTCGGCTCTCGATCTGTGCGGTGGTGAGCCGGATTTGCTTCAATGCCAAGGCTCCAGCGATATCTGGCATCTGTACGTCCGTTAAGACTAGGCCTTCAGCAAAGTCTCGGAACTGCGCATCACTTAAGAAAATGGGACCGCCGCCATGCGCCTCATCGACTATCGCGCCCATGCCAGTATGTCCAGCGAGGCTCAAGGCCGGTGTGAGCGTGACATCCAAGCCGCTTTTTGCCATCACTTCATTGAGCCTGGTGATCAACTCGGCAGTGAGCGCGCTGGTATTGTGTACTTGCAGCAAGAATGAAACAACTGCCGCATCTTTCGTGGTGGCGGGCGATTCCTGGTCTGGTTCAGGTCCAACCAAGCCGATGTCACCGTTTTGATATGAAATTGGCATGATTGCCTCCATTTGCGGTGGTGCGATGGTCATTTCATTCTAGCGCACGTGAGCAAATGGAGCAAATGACGCAAATTTCGCCAACGGCAACATCTTGATCGAACGGCTGCCCCAAGGCAGGGTGCTAATCCCCCAGCTTGTACAGGAGACGGTTGATGCTTGCCGGCGTCGCACTCTTACTGGCGCCGATGCCTGCCAGGGCGCTAACCAAGACGTCGCTGCCCTGCATTGCGGCCTCGAAGAACCGGCGGGCGGCGTACGCTGCGTTGGAGGCGCTTGCGGCGGTGCCTTGGCTGGCGGAGTAGCTGGCGCCGCCCTTTGGCGTCACCACCGGCATGCAGGCGCGGCGGGCTTGCGACGCGACTGCCGCGCGATCGTCCGGATGAATGGGGCCTGGCCATGCGGCCTCGGCGTCGTTCAGCTCGTCGTCGTCAAACCAGACAAAGGTCCGGTCGACGCGGCCCCAGCGGTCCTTTTCCACGTACAGCACGCTGGCGCTGGCGTAGCACTCCACACCAGGGGGCTTGCCGATTTCATTGTGCGGCAGGGCCAGGCGCGCCAGGAAGACCTGTCTGGGCATGGCGCGCACCTTCAGCATCGTGCCGGGAATGACGTCGCAGACGTCGGCCGGCGAGGCATAGGTCTGGTAGCCGCCTGGACTGCGCAGCTCCAGGCGGCCGTCGGGCAGAACGCGCTGGAAGAACAGAAAGGGCAGCTCCAACTGCCCGTAGCCCATTTGTGGCGCCAGCTGCATTTCGCTGATCTGGCGCGCGTCGTTCAGCTGCACACGGTCCAGCGGTTGTAGGCCGAGGAGCTTTCCCAGGGACACACAACCCAGGCCAGTGTCAGTGGCGCTTGCTTCGGTCTGTAGCGCAACCTGGTGCCAAGGCCACGCTTGTTCGGTCGTCGCGACTTGCGCCGCCTGTTCGCCGCCTCGTGCTTGTGCGGTGTCCATTTAGCCGTGCACCCGTTGATTGAGGAGGCAGGTCGCTGCGTTCTCCATGCGCTCAGCCTGCAACACCATACGGGTCGCCTTTTCGCGCAGTTCAGCGGCACTCTCGCGCAGGCTCTGCGCCGGTGCCCGCCCTGGGCTCAGGCGGACATCCATGTTGAAGGTCGTATCTTCGATGAAGGCGTAGGCACTTTCGGCGCCAACTTGGATGCGGACGTTCATGAGCGATCTCCTTGGATTAAACAGGCGTCCATGTAGTACAACACGCAAGCCATGCGACTTCCAATTGCTGGCCGTAGACAATCATTGGCATGCACCTGGCGCTTGTTCTTGATCAGCGCCGCGTCTGACGTAGCAGTGCGACTTTGCACCCACGGTCGTGGCGTAACGCCCGGACAGCTGTCGCACCGCTACCCGCATTTCCGTCCGTAGCACCGCAACGCGCGCGCATCGGGCGCTTACGCGGTAGCGGTGCAACCCATGGCGGTTTGCCTTCCTGCCGCGTGACCCGACTGTCGCCGTGTCCCAACCACAGTCGCACCTGCCGTGGAGTGGAGCGTGTGTCGCGCGGGCTCTGTACGCGCAGCGACCGTGGCCATGCTGCTTTCCTTGAAGACGTAGTTGAAGTAGTGCGAGCGTGTCGCGACGTGACCATATGTCGATGCGCACTATGGTGCGATGCAGTCACATGCCGGGCGCTTGCTACTGGGGCTGCGGAAAGCATTCGGAAACGAACAACGCAACGCTCCGATCGGCCAGGCAAGAATCGCAGGAAGCCTTTAGATCCGGGCGCTCTGACAATTTGAGTGCGCGTTATTGATGTGTACGATTAAGACGCTGATGGATGCGCATGAAGACCAAAGTGGAGGGTGACCGGCTGCTACCGATCATCCTCCTATCACCCCCAAACTGTGAGGAGTTTGAAGATGACGACGAACATTATGAAACGCGCGGAGGCCCCATGCCGCGCGATCTGATTACCATCACTAAGACCTACAATCACTTCCATTTTTGTTGCGGGCTAGGAGGCGGCAAAAAAGGTTTTAACCGGGCCAAGCCGCAGGTCGGCAACATGGCCGCCACTCTGCGCTGCATCGGCGGCATTGACGTGGATCCTGCCGCGATCCGTGATTTCGATCGCGCAGGTCCGGGCCGTCCTGGCACCGTAATGGACCTGTTCACCCGCGCACAGTACATTGCCTTCCACGGCAAGGAGCCGCCTGCTGGCTGGCGCGAAGCCACTGCTGAAGACATCCGCCGCGCCGCCGGCAACGAGTCGCCCAACATCGTCTTTATCAGCTCGCCCTGCAAAGGCGCCTCCGGTCTCTTGAGCGAAACGCTCAGCAAGACGGCTAAGTATCAGGCCTTGAACGAGCTGACGCTGCGCTGCATCTGGTTGATGGCCGAGGCCTGGGCCGACAACCCTGTCGACCTCATCGTTTTTGAAAACGTCCCGAGGCTGGCTACGCGTGGTCGGCATCTGCTCGACCAGATCATCCAGCTGCTGCAGCAGTTCGGTTACGCGGTCGCGGAAAGCAAACATGACTGCGGTGTCCTGGGCGGTCTCGCGCAGTCGAGAAAGCGGCTGTTGTTAGTGGCCCGCCACATGCAGAAGGTGCCGCCGTTCCTGTACGAGCCACATAAAAAGCAATTGCGCGCTGTGGGCGATATCCTCGGCCGCATGCCATTCCCTGGTGATGAGGCCGGTGGTCCCATGCACCGCATCCCGCGTCTACAGTGGAAAACCTGGTTGCGCTTGGCTCTGGTTGAGGCCGGCAGCGATTGGCGCTCCCTCAATCGCCTGCAGGTCGAAGATGGTTACCTGCGCGATTACATCATCGTTCCCGACATGCACAACGATGCACTGGGGGTGCGCAAGTGGGACAGTCACTCCGGCACCGTTACCGGCAATGGCAGGCCTGCTACCGGCGCGTTCTCTGTCGCCGACCCTCGACATTTCGGTCCAGCCAAGCACAGCAACGAATGCCGCGTCGGTGAGTGGACTGAACCTGCCAAGGTCGTCTCTGGTGCACACGGCACTGGCCAGTGCGTGGCTGATCCCCGCTTCGATTCTGGCACTTACGATTGTGGCCAGTATGGCCTGTGCGGCTGGGACCAGACCATGGGCGCCATCATCAACGTCAAGTCTCCTGGTCAGGGTACTTTTGCCGTGCAAGACCCGCGCCCGCCAAGCGGCCCCCTGTTCTCCAAGTACGCCGTGACGCGCTGGGAGAAGAATACCGGCACGGTCATTGGCGGCGACGACCAGGGCGCCTATGCGGTTGCCGACCCGCGCAGCGCCATCAACAACCGTACCAAGGGCGACGCCTATTTGACCGGCGGCCATTACGGTATCGTGCCCTGGGAGGGCCAGAGCGGCGCCGTCAGCGCGGCCGCCGGTTACGACAACGGGCGCTGGTCTGTGGCTGACCCGCGCATCGATGCGGCGCCGCTCTTGCCCGCGCAGGACGAGAAGACCATTGCAATCATTCGTGCACTGGATGGGACCTGGCATCGCCCGTTTACGACGCTTGAGTTGGCGGCCCTGCAGTCGCTGATCGATCCGGATGAGCACTGGTCGACCGATCCTCAGATCCAGATGGAGATTAACGAACGCAACCGTCGTCTGGGCGTCTCGCTGTGCCTGGATGGCACCAGCGACTCCGCCCATCGCGAGCGGATCGGCAACGCCGTGCCGCCGCTGGCAGCCGAAGCCATTGGCGAGGTGATGGGCATTACGCTGCTGCTGGCTGCAGCCGGTGAGACGTTCATGCTCAGCTCCGTGCCAATCTGGGTGCAGCCCGTTGCCATGGCGCTGTCGGTGGCACAAGGCACTAACGGCCAGATCGCCCTTGCCTAGTCTTTGGCGCCCGGGAGGTCGTCGCACGGCACCGGGCTCGCTGTGGCGGGTATGGGCCGCTCGTGCGAGCCCAGTGCCCAGCATGGCCCGGTTCCTGTCTATCTATGTCAACCAGATCACCAGCTGGTGGTGACCGTAGCCGGCCGGCAGCCGGATGGACCATTCAAGATGACCTCGGTACCGAAAGGAAGAATCCGCGCGCCAGGCGCGGGCGTCAAAGCCGACGACGGCGCCAAGCCACTCATGCGCAAGCAGATCAACATCGACGCCGAGACGTTTGCCCTGCTCACCGCCGTTGGCGGCGACCAGTTGTCCCTGGGGGTGCGTGAAGCGGCACGGCGCCTGGCGGAGCATGCCGACCTGGCGCCGTTCGATCCGAAGCGCCACCGCGCGCGCAGCGCACTTCGGCCGTAAGCGGCGCTCTCGCCTTGCGCTAACTGTCGCGAGAAGCGCCACTGGGAAGCGCCACTGGGTCAGCTCCCGGTGGCGTCGAGACAGCACCGACTCGGACTCTACCTGTCGCACCGCAACTGGCGGCCGGGACGGCAATGCTGGCGTTCGGTGCGAGTGCAGTTTATTGGTCCTAACCGTCCACTTCGGCCTGGTCCAGCTGCCACTATCATGGCAGCTGTCCGTCACACCACCACGATTCTGGCGTGGCGTAGCGCCGCAGTCATCACGGGAACTGGCACTGTCACCGTTCCTCTGACAAACCGGCTGTGGTGCGTGAATGTCGCTGGCGCTGGCGTGCGGTGCCTGGTGTAAGGCTAGATCCTGAATACGTGGCTGTGATGCGCTGCTCCCGTCGATATGAACGTCGGCGCCATGATCGCCCCGCGAGCGACCGGGGGGGGCGGGGGGCTTTGCTACAGGCGATGGTCGATTTTCAAGAGGGCGTTTTGCCATGCTGGGATGTCTTTCGCGCCGTACAAGTGCTCCGCCTGCGGCAGCTGCTGCTTAGCGCCGGTGATGGGCTGAGTGGGCGCGCGCTGGCGTTCAGTGTTCTACGCCTCAGTGTGCAAGATCGCTAGGCGGGGCTGTGGTGGGGCGCCCCGGCGTTTTCAACGCCCTTTGCCCGAATCGGCTAAAATTTTGCCCCCTTTGCCCCCTTTGCCCCCTTTGCCCATTTCCTTTTTTTTGCCGATATACCCACCATGCCTACCTCCGACCGCCTCAGCGAACTCCATTCACTAATCATGCGCGAAACCATGCGCGCCGAGGCCGCTGGCGCCGCGCCCGCGTTCAGCACCCTGCAACCGCTCTATGCGGAAAAAAACACCAATGGGGTCGACCTGTCGCAGAGGATCGCTCGCCTGTGCGACGTCGAACACCTCTGCGCCGACATCGCAGCCTCCCGCTTCACACTGGCCAACATCAATCCGCTGGTGTGGAACGACGACCTCGAAAACGCGCTGCGGGAAGCGACGTTCCCTGATAGGGTGACGGGCGGGCAGATCGAGATCCGTTCGCTCATGGACAGCTACTACGGTAGCTGCTGGACCGATCAACCTGAATCGCAGTTCGCCTGGGACACCTTCGGTGTTGCGCCGACGAAGGTGCGGATCGAGTCGACGGTTGGCCGGGTGCTCGCCGCGCTCATGCACCCAAATGATCCCTACTTTGGCTTGCACCTGTATGCGGGCTTGGTGGAATACCGCCGAGATACGGAGCTTGCGAAGTGGGTTAGTACGGTGAAGCTCGATGGGCTGCTCGACAGCGAAGGGCGCAGCCTCGCACTTGCCCTGTCGGTTGTTCGCGACGACTTTCAGCAAGAAAGCGAAGTGCGCATCATCTACAGCCATCATGAAGAGGATTCGTGGGTGCAGGCCAACGTCACCCTTGCGCCGCATCTGGACAATGACAAGGGCTTTGCGCGCATCCCCTGCAGCTGGTCTGGCCTGATCGACTCCATTACTGTGCGCAGCAACATGCCTGCCACCGCTAAAGCGCGCCTGACGAGCACCCTGGCCAGCGCCGGATTGTCCGTTCCCATCGTGGACAGTGCCATCGTCTGATCGGTGCGCGCATTAGGCGACGGTCTGGCCAGCTATGGGCTGACCAGGCGCCTGCCAATGTAGTGGTGCGTCGACGCGGCGTGTCCCGCACCAGCCGAGGGCGGGATCCATTAGCTTTTGGTAGTGCATGGCGCGCTGAGATGTTGCGGCAGTGCGACGAGCGAGGGCTAGCAAGAAAGAGTTGGCAAGGATGCGACGAGGGCGCGCTACATCGGTGCACGCCGGGCGGCCGCGAGGAAATGAAGAAGCCCCGTTCACTCTAGGATGACGGGGCTTGGTTTGCATGTCCTGACCGCTTGTGCCTGTTCGCTACGCTACCAGCTGAAGGATCTGTTGACCGTGCGCGCCCGTACCGGACAATTGCAGTTCGTAATCCATGTCGTGTTTTTGCAGGACGGTCGTGGTTGCCTCGGCCACCAGCGCTTGCGCCGCCAGGCGCGTCTCTGCGTCACTCGAGGCCAACGATCCCACGGCGCCGCAGTGGCCAAAGTGATTGCGGTACTTGGTCTTTTCGATGTTGGAGATCTCCTCGCGAATCTCCTTGTCGAGCTTTTCCGCCCCTTCATACTGCTGCCAGAACACGTCATTCACGACCCTGTCGTTCGGCGGCAGCCACTGCCGCTGTTTCCCTACCATGCGGTTCAAACGGTCAACGATCGCCTTGTCGCGGGCGAAGAAGTGAATCGTGCCGGCGCCAGGGTAATAGCGAACATCGAAGTAGGAGCTGGAGATGCGCGCGCCGGAACACAGATCCCGGTAGTGGGTTTTGAAAACATGCACCAGGCTCACTTCGGGCTCAAGCTTGCCATCGAGCATCGCAAAGACCTTGTCGAAATCAGCGAGGCGCTGATAGGAACCCGAATCCAATTCCGATTTGAAGGCAGTAAACCGCGGCAGGACGAAGCGGTGGGTGCGAAGGCGCATTCCGCAGGTGCGATGCCGGTCGTTGCTCTTCCAACCCTTGAAGTACACGGCGTTGTCGCTGTGATACTTGGTGATCGAGTCGAAAACATCGCAGGCCATTTCGATCTGAAGGTCGCCTTGCTTTTCGATGACCCCGAGCAGGAAGCCGTAGATATTGTTGACGGTGAATTCCAGCTGCTGGATGTTCACAAATTCGGCCGTTAGGCGCTGTTGCGCCTGCGACGAGAGCCGGTCTTTCAACGAGGTCGACTTCAGTACGCCGGTCCATGCGCGGTTCTTCAGATCCTTGTAACCTTCATGCAGCACTGACATGACGTCCAAGGTTAGCGTGCGCGTTTCGTTTTTCGTGGGCGCGGCGCCCAGTTCGGTATTGCTCTCACTGGTAGCGCCTGTCTGCTCCATGGTTTGACCCAGGAGGCTTGCATAGTAAGTGGCCTTGGCCTGAGCAAACGTGGCTGCGCGCAGAGCACTTACGGCCGCATTGAAGGCCAGCACCATGTTATCAATGGAGCGGTTCGGCAATGCCAGCTGTTGTTCCTCTTTGAAGCCGGCGGCCAGGCCTTCGGCGCTCTGGCGCTCTTGGCGCAGATCGTTGAAGAGGTTGCCGGTAATGTCGGCTGCAATATCGGCCTGCTTGCGCAGGTACACCAGGGCGATGACGACATCGGCCGGGCGTTCTGCATCAGGCCCATTGAACGCATTTTCGATGAATTCGACCTCGCCGTTTTGCTCGATCAGACGCACGAGCTGCTTGCGCTGCGCCGAATTTGGATTACGGATCGTTTCGGCGTTGATGATGGCGACAATTTCGCCATCCCACAAGATGTCCCACGCGTGTAGAACGTGTTGGACCCCGTAGGCGAATGGCGGGTTCATGATGATGTGCGTCAGCCACGCACCCCCGGTGTACTGCAGGAAGTCATGACCGACGATCGTGTGTTTTTGCTCGCGCAAAGTTGGATGAAATTTTGCATCGATCTCACACACATCAAAGGGCTGATCGCGATGCCGGAAGTGGTATTCCATGGAAGCGGGCCGGCCCTTCAGTAGATGCCCTTCGCCGGCGGAAGGGTCCATGACCCGGATGAAGTTTCGGTTCTTGAACTTGTGCCACGCCTGGTGCGCTAGCGCGATGGGGGTTGGATAGAATTGAAAGTCCATTTTTATGCAGTCACGCTTAGATGACGATCGGTTGGGGGCGGATGAATTGAGGCTACGCCCTTGATCCTCGAGATTCAAATTCGCATGACTGGCTAGTTGGCCGGACTGTTCTAAACTCCCGTGTTACTTGCTGCTCAAGCTGTAATGTGTGTCGCCATATTCGCCTCGCTTTAAGCCTGACGAACACGTGTTGGCCTAAGTGAAGCGGCAGGTCAACAAACGATTTATGCGAGCGAAGTGCGATACGAAAAAACTCTCACTTGGCGCCTTACAACTGCACACGCGTACCTTGGGAGAAATCCGTGCACAGACGGTGCAATAGTGGGAAATATGGCAAGAAATATTGCATGGAAAAGTATAAAATGAGGCAATTCGAATTCTAATCCCGCGTGGGAAAATGAATGCTGGTCGCTTGTACAAGCCAGCGGTAGGGCCAGTTCAAACCAGCAGGTATTGTGGCAGCCCGCTAGTCGATCAAAATAGATTGCCATCGCAAACAAAAATCTAGGATAGTTGAATGAAACTAGCAAGACTACTTTCGGCGAGTATTTTTATCGCTATGACGGCAATCGGATGCTCAAAACACACCGAGAAACCCGCCGCGGCTCCCACCGCCGAGAGCGATAAAACAACGAGCCCCAATGCGAAAGTAGTTCCAGTGGCTCATGAAGGAGCATATGAGCTCGCTGACGTCCTTCTTTGGGCTATGCCTGATGCCAAGCCAGGCGAGAGCAGCCTGCCAGACATCCAGGACTACAATCGCTTCAAGGGCATCGTCGCTAACATTAAAGTTTCCAAGACGAATTTAGGCGGGTATGAAGGGCAAATTCTTATCGCCGCTGACGGAAAGCGCGCGATCGCAGAGAATATTGAAGACGACTACAAGTGGCGTGTATTCATTACAGGACCACAAGTGGGCGCCAGTGATATTGAATTTGAAAGTGGCCGAGCAATTGTTGGCGACATTGGCCCTGGCTATCTTAGAAAACATAAATTCGACGTTTTGGCGTTGTCGTGTTTCAGCGAAGGGGGAACGTCTAGCAATGCCTCGGTGCTGTACCTTGTCCGCTATCCGGGAAAGGCACAGTCCCTATTAACCTACTCCGTCAGTACGGGGTCCGGCGGAGTCTTTATAAGCTATCAACTCCATTATGGTCCCATCGAGTGGTCAGCAATTCCAGGAGCCACGACGCCCAATTACCAGGGGGGTATGCAGAGATTCGGCGATTGCCCGTACAAAGACCTCATTTGATGCGGCTGGCCGGTGCCTGCAATCGCCACCAGACGGACCAATAATTACCGCGCCCGATCGAGCTTATTGTTCTGCTCGTCCTTCGCCGGCCGTGGCTTGGGCCATGGCCTGACATTCCAGCGAACACCGAACGCCAGGTGATTGATCGGGCGACCGCCGAACCGGTGCGCCGGGCCGCTAAGTGGGCAATGGCTTGCCGAAGTCTTGCCGCCAGATGGCAGACCCCTAACACGCCAAAGCGCCACGCCATCCATGGCGCCCTGGCGGTGTGGTTCGCAATCTAATTGCTATGGGGCCTTGTTCTCCGGCTGGCCCAACAGGTCCTGTCGTTGCTGACGCCAGGATGCCTGCACCACCGGGTCACTGACCGCGTACAGGCCATGTCCGCGACGCATCACCAGATTGGTGGCTACCAATTCGTTGACCACCGGCTGAATTTCCTCGACACGCACTTCGCGCCCGACGGCGGTACTGTAGGCTGTCGCGGCCTCGCCGGAAAACACACCTTTGGCGTCACCGTCACTCGAAGCGATACGGTCAAAGATCGCTTCGGCGAGCGTGCCCAGCTGCTCGATTTTGATCAATTCGACGTCGGCATTGGCGTTGCGCAGGGCCTGGGCGATGATCTTAAGCGCGTCATCCAGACTGACGCGGGTCTGATCACCCGCCAGCAGCTGGCGTAGCGCGCGTGAGAGATCTTCCGGACGGTGTCCGAGCGTGACGAACGCCTCGTAGACCGCCTGGTTCGATGGGAGTTCGGTCCGGCCGCTGGCGCGCAGCTTGGCCATCAGGTCGTCCACATAGTCTTGACCCAGCAGGGGGTAGTCAACTGTAGCGGCGCCGTGAAAAGCTTGTGTCTTCTTGGTCGTCAGCTCCCGCACCATGGAGCGATGGGATCCGGTTCCGATGAAGAGGAAATGCCCTGGCGTAGCAATCCTCAGGTTGACAGCGTCGCGGGCGGCCTTCAATGCCAGTAGCACGTCGTTGCCTTCTTCGGTCGCCATCGCTTGCTGAACCTCGTCAACGATCAGTACCACGTCACGCTGGGCTTGGTCCACAACTTCAGTGATGACTTGGGCGAGGGTGGCGCCGCCCGGTGTGCCGACGCTGTCGACTTTGAAGCCAAACTTGAAGCCGGCCGCTCCCAGTTCAAAATTCCGGATGGCAGAGAGGCGTTTGAGCAGGGCCGAGCCCGGCGACTGCAGGTCGATCAGCGCCTTCTTGAGCGCGTCGTGAATGAGGGTGCTGGGATTGGCCTTCACGTCGGACCAAAGGTCGGCGTAGATGACGAGGGCCGCTTCCTTCTCCAGCGCGGGAATCAGGTCGCCTTTGACAAAGCTGGTCTTGCCAGTACGACGGTTGCCGGAAATAAACAAACCGGAGCGCAGATGGGCGCTGAGCACATCCGGGTGGATGATCTGCTTGGCCATCTGGGCCGCCAGCTCTGGGCGTGCAAAGTACTGGGTCATGGCATTATTCCGTTTTATGGATTAGCAATAATTATAGTCTATCCATAATTCTCAATAATTCAAGTCGGCCGACGCGATGCGTGTCCTGGCCAGCCCGATGCGCCGGACGGGCAGGTAGCACCGCCTCCGCATCACCCGGCGCACACCATCACCGGCCGCCCAACGTCATGGTAGTACGCTCCCGCCTTGCGTAGTACCGCCACTATGCCGTCGTGCCCGGTAGCGCCGCAACAGCAGGTGGGCGGTTGCTGGCGCGTATCGGTGTGGCTTGAGCGTGGAGCTGATGCAACGCTCGTCGCTGTGACGCGGCCCGCCCATCGGCTTCCTGCCAAACCCGAAGTGGTGCGTGGGCGTCGTTGTCGCTTCTCGCGCAGCGCCCGGGATGCACCTCCCGCAGGTTCGGTCCAGTGCATAGCACCCTTCTTGAGGACCTGGCCGGCATGCGCTGCCGGTGGCCAGCTTCGCTCGTGCCGACCTGGTCTCTCTGGCCATAGGCGCCATCCACGTCGATCGACCGCGCAAGCTTGGCCGGGATCGCCATTGGAGTCTTGCGAGCAGGCTGGGCCGATCTTGAATGCGCTGGCCACAACGGTAGAATGCGGGACATGAAATGCGGGGTTGGTCAACGCTTCGTGGACTCGGTCATAATGCTGCGCGGTTATTGCACATGACCAGCTCGAAGGAGGCTGATGAGATGCAAAGCACGTTGCGATGCCTTGTGGTGCGCTGGGCGCCGGCGGCACCGGCCGCGCCGGACGGCTACCCCAGCATGCTTGTACCCGGACACTGAAATTTAACCTGGACGCTGAAATGGCTGATGAACTGAAGTACCACGAACAAAGCGAGGGCTGGACCCACGAATATCTGCCAGACGGGCACTGCGTGTGCTTTCAACGGCCCGGCGAGATTGGCGGCGGTTATGTGACCGTTGATTTTGAACGGCGCACGTTTGCCACAGGATATGCCCGCCCTCGCGTGAACGCCGCCACGGTCGAATACAAAGGCAAGGGCTGGCAGGACAGGATTGTGCGGGACGCGCTCGATCACCTTGAGCGGGTGATGACCAGCTGAACGGCGGGCGACGAACATTCCACTGACCTGGGACCTTAGCCATGGGACATAGAACTGTGACCGTGATGGATCGTATCTCCGACGCCGAGTTTCGGGCGCAAGATGGCACGGTGTCGATGAAGCGCGAATACGGCAGCACCCCGCACGGCAACCCCATGGCCGGGCGCTGGGTTCTTCGTGATGCCGCCGATGTTATGCTGGACTTTGACCGGTATGCTAACGACCTGGCCGAGCGCCATGCGCTCAAACTATTTTGAACTGAAAAACGACCATGACCACAAGCGCGTTTGATGAAATGATGACTTTCCACAAGACCCATGCCAATGTCCATCAGGGCACCTGGGCCAGTGAACAGTTCCACCAGCGATCGGTGGTCGAACTGCAGCAGTTGGCCCGCGACGCTGAGCTTGGTCGTAAGCTGCGTGAATTGGTCGGTGGTGGTAAGTTTGACTTGACCGACAGCCCAAAATCGTTCGTGAGCACCTGCGTGCAGCTGGTGTCTGACCAAGCGGCGGCCGATCAATTCTCGCAGGAGGAAGTCGGCCTGCATGCCGCCGGCCGGTGCGATGAGGCGACCTGCCGGGTTTGCGCCCAGAATTATCCTGACATTGCCGCTGCTGCCCGCGTCAAGCTGCCGGCAAGGGCGCAGCCAGCACCGGATGCCTGACCAAATGGCCAGCATGGAAGCCCTCGTGCCCGCGGTGACCTGGCACCTCGACGAGATCGACGCGGCGAGGATCGGTGAGCAGTTCCTGCGTGAGCAGGCCCAGGCCCACCACGAACTGGCGCCGCGGCGAGTGCCGCAGCCCGACGACGCTACGCAGGCGCTGCCGTACAAACTCGTGGCGCTTTTGGACAGGACCGACCGCATGCTGGCGGCCTACGTGCTCAATCGCGATTGCTTTAACCGGACTCGCCTGGCGCTCATCGTCATGCCTGTTATGGCAACTGCGCCTGGCGTCGCCCCATAACCAGACCCATCCTCCCATGAATGGATGTCCCTGGCACGAAAACCTTGCCGCTGTCGGAACCATATCGTTGCCTTCGGAGACAACCTTCCAAGCCGCGTACTGCGAGTCAATCTTTTCTGCTTAAGATTACCAAAATGGGCATCTTACAGACGGCCGTTAGTGCTGTCTCACTTCTATACTGCCAGAAATTTCAATCGCTCGCGCACTCTGCACCAGCCCATTGCGGGGAGACGCTTTACAGATGAGCTCCATTAGAAAAGACGAATCCCGTGAGCGCTTCACAAGGTCCAATTCGCCGCTATGCGTATAGTTTAAAGCCGCGCGAGGAATTTTCCACGGGGGAGAGGAGGCTGCACTTTCTCCGCGTGATGCTCAATCTTGAGCCTGATGTGACCGAGACCGAAATGGCCGCCGGGTTAGGTATCACTGAAGATGAATTGCGGCCTCTGCTGTCCTCTGGAGTCGAGTTGCCTGCTGAAGTGGGTGAACGCATATGGCCCTGGTTGCTGTCGAGAATGGCGGAAAGTGCTGCGCGAAATGGTAATCCAATGTCGCCGCTGGTGATTGAATTCGACCTGGTGCACTGCTTACGTGAAGCGGCCGGGGTACCTGTTGTCGCCGATCCAGATCACGATACGATCCATTAGCGCCGGTTGACTCTTGTCCATCTCGCAGCCTTGTTCCCCACCAATCCATTACGTTGAACAGGACGTTGCGGTCGCTAGTGCTTATTACGTGTTGTCTTTCTTGCCTTGCAATATCAACCTCACTGAATGGGAGTCGTGAAATGAAAGAGTCTTTTGGACTGGCAGGCCTCGCTCTTGCAGGCGCTGCGGTGACCTATGGGATGAACTGGGTAATGGGCACGCAGGATGGCGGGGCCTGCCGCCTCGCCATTGTGGGGCTGCTTACCATGGGGGCCTTGGCTGGTAGCATCGGGTTGCTGGGCCTGGTCATTCGCACCCTCGATCGCAAAAAAAATCAGTCGTAAAGCAGTAGTACGGTAGACGTCATGGGGTAGCGAAAAGGGATCGAGAAAAGGAATACCCAAGTGAAGGTGAGACCGGCACCGATGCCGCGCGATGAGGTTGAAGCGGCGGTCAAGGCTGTCCCTGGAACGAAAACTTTGCCGCTGTCGGAACCATATTTGCGGTCGTCCGGATGAATGGTGCCAGCCCATTGATACGGCCTGTCGTTCAGATCCTGGTCATCGAACCAGACGAACGTGCGGTCGACACGTCCCCAACGATCCTTCTCCACATAGAGCACGCTGGCGCTCGCGTAGCACTGTGGCCCAGGTGGGGTGGCGATTTGGTCGTGGGGAAGTGCCGGGCGGGCCAGAAAGGCGCGCCTATCCGTGTGCTCGGCGTGTATGGACCGCCGTTCTTATGCTCGCGCCGAACGCTCCCAACCCTGCAGTCTGCCCAGAAACCTCCGCCGCGGCTGCGATCGCCTGCGTTGTCACCGCCACCGGTATTCCCAAGGCGCGGTAGGACGTTGCGTCACCTCTATGAGTAACCATCCATTGGCATTTACTCCAGGCTCGGACGGCTGGTACACCCAGGCTGCTCCATCAACTTTTCGCTATCGGCGTCCACACTGCGTAGCTGAAATAAGAGTGAACGGCCGAGCGTAACGTAGGCTGCCTTCGGCTGGTTACCGGAAAAATAATCTGGTTTGAAATACGCATCCCCGTATTTGGCCTTGGCCTGTTGTTCGAAGGCATTTTTCTCGCTAGCGCTCATCGTGTCGGGGAGCTTGCGGTCAATGTAGGTCAGAACGATCTTCGGCCGACCTTCACTAAGAATCGCGTGAAACTCAAGTTTAATGGGCTGCCCGTCACTCGCTTTCATCGACGCACGGAAGCCGCTCGTTTTGCACAGCACCTTCACCGTTTGCGAATACTGCCGAATAGTTGGTGCATCCATGTCTTGGACGGCTGCCCACCAGACGCGCTCACCCTTGTCGTTCAGCCCGAAAGCTCCTTGGATGTGATTTGGCACGAAGCGGAAGATGCGCTCCACCTCATCGAGTGGTAATACCGTGGCCTCTTGCAGCGTCATACCCAGACAGGCCTTGCCCAGGCAAACCCTGTTCGAAGGTTCCGGTGTGGCGCCGGTCTTGGGTGGTTCGGATACCTTGCCAGCCGCGCGCTCTGGTTCCCTTGCAGCTGGTGTCGTTGCGCTGGCCATGGCCGATGCCGCCACGACCTTGCAGAACTCCTCCTTGGCCGCCGCATCGTTGGTAAATACGCCGCCCGGCGTAGTGAGCGTCAGTGTCAGCCTTGCGCCATGCCCGGCATCCTCGACGGCCAGGTTCAGTGGTATCGGCCGGTTAGGCGTGGATCCATGCAGAAGTCCAGACAGCAGGTGCGCTGAGCGATCGACCTGGAGCACCGTGATGCCTTCTTTTAGCAGGTACTGGCTCGCGGCTGTAAAGGCTGGGTCGGCCAGGACGTCTGACACTTGCGCTGAGGTCGTGAATTTGTAGCCTGTGATGAAGTTGCCAGACGCAACAAAATTTGTGTCACAGTCTGATGCCTGGGCCGCCATGCAAGCAAGCAGTGCTGGAAGGGAAATTGCGATGTGCTGCCGTGTCGATAAGCGCATAGAGGGTCTCATTCGGGGGACCCTGGCGGCACGTTGGCGCACTGGGTCCGGGTTGGATCATGCGGTCTTGGATGAAATTAAATAAATTGCATTGCGGCAATTATAACCGGGTAACCCTGCAACCACCACAGGCGCCAAGTCATGTCGTATCGGTGTCTGCATTGCCGCTTGGCGCCGGCATTTCATTGGCGGACTAAGCCTGCCACAATGCCTGCCGAACCGCTTTGTGCGTGCCTAGATACCGCCCTAACCGCTCAGCGCGCGGGCAGTGTCCTCGTCCTTCGAACTGTCTGGTGTCGTTCTTGGCCATGTGATCATTGCGCCGGGCGCTGGCCGGCTGTGGGACCGGACGCACGCTGCTGGAAGGGCCGCTCATTGTGCTCGGGCATACGTCGCACTCTCAGGTTGCTGTCTGGGCGCTTGCATGCGGCGATGTCCATGGTGCCTTTGGTGGCGGCGCCGTCGGTGCCGGCCGCCGCGGGCCATTGGCGCGTCATGTCGGTCACGGTGATGGGCCGAGGTTTTGAGCACCGGCGCGGGACGTATCGGTTGGCCAAGGCCGGGCATCTTCTCGTGGGGTAGGAGAAGGGCTCGGAAGCTGTGGTGCTTTGGGAGTGCGGCGCGGGCAGGCAGTTCCGAATGCTGTTTTTACTGGGCGTGGTGCTTGCATGGTGCTGTCCACCCGCTCGGCGACCCGGCGAGGCAGTGGTTGTGTGTGCCTGCAGCTGGCACCTTCGTGATGGTGCGCGGGCCGTGCTGGGGAGAGCGACGGCCGACGTGTCGCTGGGCCTCGTTTTGATGCCTACCGCTGCCTACCGCGCGCGCGGCGTCACGTGCGCAATTGCCGGCGTAGGCATAACGCCGCTCAGGCGCCGGTCAGTACATAGTAATTCAGCTTGTGCGCGCGCAGTGCCGTCTCGACCACCTTGACCTCCTCCTTGAGTGCGAGTTTGGTGGCCAAGGTGCCTGGGCGCTTGGCTTGGTTGCGCTTCCTGGTGACGGCGGCGCTAAGGCGGCGCTGTTCCGCTTTCCACTGTTCTTCGGTCATTGTGCCCATGGTGTTCCTCGCAAGCGTGTCGGAAGTTGTTGCCGCTGGCGCGGCGCGCGGTGTTGGCCGTCTTGGCATCGCCCCCTGCGATCTGACGATTCGCCGGGGGAGGGGGCCCGATCAGGTCGGGCCTGATGATTCACCGAATGCACCCAGAGGGTAGCTCCACGTGGCCGGGTTGAGGAGAATTTGCGGCGTGAAGGTTTCCCCCATGGCCACTTCCAGCCAGAATCGATCGAGCTCCGGCACCACGCCCTTGGCTGCTGTCTGCACGACGGAGGCGCCGCGCTTGATGGTCGTGTTGAACAAGGTCTCGTAGTCGGAGATGCTTTTGAAGTGCGTGGGCATGTAGTGCTTGAGCATGGCCCATTGCTTAGGGCTGCCGAAGATGCAGGCCATGCATGAGGTACGGCCCAGGCCCAGGTGGTAAGCCGGGTGCGGATTGACACCGAATTTGCGGAAAATTTCCCACACCTGCTGTTCGGGCCAACCGTGGACGGCGCGGTAGACATCGACCCAGCGTTTGACACGCGCACCATTGCGATTGTCGGCACGATGCGGCTCGAACACCTTGTACTTGGCCCGTGCGGCCGATTCTTCGGCACGCTCGCCGGTGAGCACAAGCGTCTTCCCCTGACGGAACACGGGGTCGTTGACGATGTACGACTCGCCGACGCTAATCTTCAGGTAGCTGCTGCACCAGCGCACCGACAAGTCGGCCGAGACCTGCGGGAACTTCTTGCGCGTGTTGAGCTTGCCGTCGCCACCGATCTGGCGCTTCTCACCCGACTGGGTATAGAAGTGCACGGGGGCGGTTGGCGCGTTCTCGCGCAGCATTTCACGTTCGAAGCCGCCCTCCTTCCACGAGAACGACAGCCGTACGCCAAAGGCCTGGGCGAACTTGACGCAGTAGTCCGTCGTGATGGGCCAGTCCATCAGCTTGGAGCCTTCACGGCCATCGACCAAGTGGTGATGCAGCTCAATTTTATCGACCGGAATACCCTGGTCGAGCAACCAGAGGAAGCAAGCCACACTATCTTTTCCACCACTGAAGAAGACTAAAAATCTATCGTAGTCGCTGAGGTTTGGACGCTCGTGGGGCTCGTAGGCGATGGGGTGGCGGATCGGCGCGGGCCTGGCCAGGCCGCAGTGGATGAGCTCTTCATCAGAAAAAAGGGTTCGCATGATGGGCCTTTTGAATGCGTGACGCTGTGGTGTTTTGGATGCCTTCAGCGTACGTGAGGCGACCCGCCGATTCCAATTGCCACGCGTGTGCGCGAGGGGGCGGACGGCCGTGCTGGCGCCGGTCGGCTGCCGGGCATGACGCCATTGCCTCTGAGGCGCAACGTTGCGTCAAGCAAAGGACCAACTGAGCCCGCGCGCGCCTCGCGCAGCTGCAGTTGCGCCTGTGGGTAGCGCGGACTCCGGCCTCTGTGATGGGGCTACTGGGGCACCTGTTGTGGTTATGGCGCCACCGGGCTGCTCGTATGGTGTAACTGTCCGGTGGGTCGGCGCCCGGGCTTAGAGGCTCGATCCGGCGCAGGTAACACCGCCACCCGCCGCGCGGCGTTATGGTAGGACGAGGCGGGCCACGGTAGCGCTAAAACGGTGTCTACGCTGGTTGCGCCGTTACGCTCACCTCGGACCCTTGCTCCGCCACCGCCACCGCCACGATCGAGCATCGAGCATCGAGCATCGAGCATCGAGCTGCTCGTGGCCCCGGATGGGACGCGGCTTACCGGGTTCCTGCCAAACCCGCAGTGGTGCGTGGGCCCCGTTGTCCGTCGTCGCCCAGCGCCCAGCGCCCACCACGGGGTTACCCAACCATTGATTCGGGTGCGTCCGCGACAAACAAAGCGCGCGCACAATCCCGCGCGGCCATCGTTGACAACGGCCACACGAGCCCAGGCTGAGCAACGGGCCCGGCAATGGCGACTCGATGGCGAGGCGGCACTCGAAAATAACAACCAGGCGTGGGCCAAGGAGTGCTTTGCCAAAGCGCTCGACTGGCAAACCAAGGTCAATGAATGGGACGCCGAACCTGTCACTGATATGGCGCGATCGAGGCCGTATTTGAAAGTTGGCTTCGCCGATGCCGCCAATGGCGCTTGATGGCGTAGGCGTCCCCTGTCGGTGACCATGCACACCTTCGCGCGGTGGGCCGCCAGCACGTCTTGCGGTGCGAAGGTGTGGTTGTCGGCTAGCCGACCAGCCCGTGCGGTGAGGCTCTTCCCGGCCCCCACTGAGCGGGCGCATTTCGACTTGCCAAAATCATAAATTCCGAATAGGATTTGAGGGATTCCCCGGTGCTAGGCACCTATCAAGGCAAGCTGCCAGCCGGCCACAAGGCAAATCGCAGTCTATCGACCTAATCCGGCCACCCGGCCACCATCAAAATCGCCACCCGCTAATAGCGGTGTGCGCTACCACAATTCAGGAAAGCGGACTTCCGTCTTTCCGGAATCGCCCCTACGGCCATCTGGCTCGAGGGAATTCAACCACCCGCGCGGGAACGTTGTCACTGTTCCCGTCAAGGGATAGGTGCGGCTCCGCGTTTCAACAAGGAGTAGAAAATGCACAATGAAAAGTTGACCGTTCAATCAACCGACATCAATTCATCTCAGGAATGGGCGAGTGATCCCAACATGATTGAGGTGTACATCACCCAATCATTCCTGGACAAGGCCGAGAAGTGCGTGGGTTTCATGAAGGAAAACGGCGTCGATAAGGTCACAATCTGGTGGGCCTTTGGCTACGAGCTGTTCGAGAACGTCAATGGCGTCGACGAGGGCGACCTGAAGGGCCAGGAGATTGTGAAAGGTGAGAACGACGAGGAGTACGTCACGTTCGATCCCGAATACTGTCTCGAAGGTTGCCACGCCGAGATCTACCAGGATGGCGACATCAAGGCGCTATTCCCGTTCAAGCACACCAGTGAGTCATTGTGGTGCGGTATTGGCGCCCTGAACGATCTGAAAGCCAGGATGGCCACCCGTTTGGTTGAGGAGGCCTGATATGATCAGCACGGCATTCCAAGTCACCGAGATCGATATCGAGAACGTGCTGCGCGACTATTCGTTGCGCGTGACTGATACCCAGGGCAAGTCATTTGAAATGATGGCGGCCGAGGTGCTCGATGAGATCGACAGCGAACGCGTCGAAAAGGCCGCGCTGGATTCCGGTTGCGACCTCGATGAGCAAACCCAAGGTGCCCACGACGAGATCCACAAGATCCTGGTTGAAATTGGCGTTCTGGAGTTTTAAGCCATAATGCATAACCCTAGCCCCGGCCATCCATCACGGATGCGTCCGGGGCTTTTTTTTCGCAATTGGTCCCGGTGATACCAGAACGCGTGTTCGTCTTCAATGTAATGCGTTGCGAGCCTATGCCCCTCTCTGCAGGGCTGGGGGCGTTAGCACCACACCAAGCTCTTGGAGCGGCGAGAGGTCTACGTTAAAGCCGAATAAGGCCGAGCCGTGGCTGGCCGCCTCCTGGCGCCCGTTCTCGCGCAGCACGCCGAACTTCAAGCGGCCCTGGACAAAGAGCACGGTGCTGCAGGCGCGCAGGGCGCGCTGAAAGTTCTTGGTGTCCGGGTGCGCGGGAATAAGTAGCACGACCTTGTTGCCGCGCCGGCCTTCCTCGATGCAGCGCTCGACCCACCGTTCGCGCGCCTCGCCGTAAGGCGGGTTGCAAAACACCGGGCCGGTATGCCAGGGCAGGGCGCAGCCATCCATGGGCAGGTGGTAGAAGGTTGTGGCCTTTGTAGGGTTGTCAGGCTCTGTGCACGGGTCCAGACCGATGCCACCCAACAGGTTGCGCACTGGCTCGAGGACGTACCCTGGCGTGAGCATGGCCTGGCGCTGGTGGTGGTCAGGCCTGCGGCGCTTATCGTTGTCGAATCGGTAGGCTGCGATGCGCATGGGGCAGGAGTCGGGTTAGATGCCTGCCAGCTTACGTGGGGTGTGGTGCAATTGCCATTTGTGGCCGATGGCGCCCAAGCCCACGGTATCTTCCCCTGCTATTGGGGCGCCTTTTGGATGGCGGCCTTGTGTGCCTTAAGCACTTTGGCGGTGAAAACTTCGCACCGATTCCCCCGCCGTTCATACTCTTCGAAACCCACAATGAACGGCGTCAGCATGGAAAGCGGGAACAATCGCCGATAACCTGCGGAAATCCGACGTGCCGCGCGAACACCCGCACGATGAATGGCCGCCAGTTCATGCTCGCGCTGGTCTAAGACTTGTTCCACGTTTATTTGAATTGTCCGGTGCACTGCTACTCTTAGAGGCTAAGTTGGCCAGCAACCGACTTGCCTTTTCCTGTCGCCGACCAGCAGCCGCGGTCATCCTTGACGGCCAAGCCCGCGCGCGCGAGCGCCATCATCGTATCGGTGTTGCAAATGCGCTTGCCATTGACCAGTACGCGGGCTCCGCCTCCCGGCTCGGTGGTCCAGCCATTGCCAATCCATTGCAGGACTCGCCTTTGAGCATCAGTCAATTCCATCGTGTTCCTCCATCTAGTTGGCCTGGCCGCAGGCTACACGTTCGACGAGCCATCCGTACCGTGTTTCATCGTGGGAGCGTACCAGCTTGACTGTGCATTCCTGGTTCGTGCCGAAGACCGTTTTCACCGTAGCCGTGCCCGCCTGGATAACCGGCTCTTCGTTGACGCGAACCGGGTCGGCTCCCTGCGACTGGCCAACATACTGCGCCGCCAGCAAGCGCGCTGCTAAGGGCGAACCAGGCGGCGCTGTTACCGGCTTGGTCAGACCACGATACCCGATGACGCCAAGAGCGATGGCGACGACAAAATACAGCAGTTGATTCCTGCGCACGACGTTCATGCTCTGCTCCTAACGGAAAGCTTGTTTCAGCAGCATTGCGGCTGCGGCCACTGCGAACACACCGAACAGCGCGCCCTCGGCAAGGGCGACACGCAAATCCCAACGCTTGCGCCGCTCGATCGCTTCGCGAATCTCTCGTACATTGCCGCAAGCTGGCGAGATGATGAACGAGACACCGCCGTCGGCGGCAAATGCGACAGTCACCAGCCGCCTTTCGATCGCAGTGCGCAGCAATTTTGGGTACGGTAGGTGCTTTGCCGCCAGTTTATGGAACATTGGTCGCTTCCGCTTCAATCTTCGTGGGTTGGATTGTCGCGGCGAGCCAGTGAAATGAGCTCACACGACAGCATGTCGCAAACAATCTTGTGCCACGTCTCCTTTGAATAAGGGCCGTTGGTCCAGTCATTACCCGCGCCGGTTGATCGGAGGGCGTCCTGCAGGCCCAGGTACCCCTCCGCGCCGGCGCAGGCGTTGATGTGGTAGACGCGTTGGTCCGTAAATAGGTTGACCAACACGCAGTCGCCATAATCCTTGATCTCGCAAAGCGCCTGTGCAGAGAGGTAGGAGCTCGTTTCGCTCAGCCACCCGGCAAGCTCGGGGTAGTGCTGCTTCAGCCAGCTGAAGGGGCGCATCACGAATTTGCGCAGGCCTTTTTCATCGAAACCGTATGACATATTGCTCATCACTCAGATACCGCTGACAGCAGACTCTTCGACACCGCTGACTTTGGCCACGACCGCGACCGCGTGCTTCATGGCTTGTTCTTCGGAATCGAAGAAGTGCGGTCCCGCATCGGATGGGTCGTAGGGATTCCACACCTTTTCGGCGCCCTTGGCGTCGCCGCCCCAATTGTCCTCGATATACCAGCGCCCATCGGCGCATTCGACTACCATTACCTCGCAGCTATGATAGCCTTCTGCCGGCGAGTAGCAAGACACATGTTCGTGCCCCACCGTATTGAAAGCGCGGTGTCCATCCCAACGCTTCCCGTCCCAAAATTGCTTTGCCAGTGTCATCACATGCCTTTCGTTATCGGCCATTGGCCTTTATGGTTCTGTAGTCGTTGATCCAGACCATGGCCATCACGCGTGCATACCGCGGATCGGTGCCACAGAATTGCTCCAGAAGACTAGCAAGACTGGGCGTGATCGCGAGGGCCACTTGCGCCGGCGCGCTGTAGGTCAGGGTGTCATGGATCGCGGCCAGGCCGTCGAAGAACGCTCGGACACCCTGTTCGGTAGCCGGCGTCGTTGGGATGCCCTGCGTTGGTTGCGGTAGTTGCGTCATCTGAATATTTCCCCGGTAAGTTACGCCGAAGCGAAGGCGTCATTCCAGCACGATAGGGCAACTTGTACATTGCCGTCGTCGACGCCCCCGAATACATCCTCGAAGCGGTCCCCAGAGTCCGGTTCATGGCCGCATTTGCACTCGGCCCAGACCTCGCAAAGGTCCTCCGCAACTTGCGCGGAATGGATGGTGAATTCGGTATTCTGGCCGCACTTCGGACAGGGGCGAATCTTGTCGTTCGGCTTGAGGAGAATGCGGCGAGTGGTCATAGCGGTTTGCCGGTCAGATCTGGTTGGCGCCGACGCGCAGCCAGCCCTTGGACGTGGACTTGATCTTGCCCGCCTTGCGCAGTGCCTGGAGCCGGCGATCCAGAATGCGGAAGGCTTCTGCCTTCCCCGCTTCAGCGGCGGCGATGCGCTCGCATTCCGCGCGCACGTCACGCACGTTGATCGCACTGCACATTTGCGGATGGCCGCCCATCTTGTTCATGATGGCTTTGTCCAGATTCTCGTATTTGCTCATCGTGCATTTTCCTTGTTGGTTTGTGCGGCGGCCTGGATTTTGTACAGATCGGCGGCGTCGTAGCAGCCCAGGCGAGTGGCAACATGCACCTTGTCCCGGGCGCCCAGCACTGTCACGCCTTTACCAAGCAAGAATGCCTCGACGTCGCGTTGCTGGCTGTCCGTTCCATCCTGACGTTGACGGTGCTGTGGCGTGTCAGCCAGCAGTTGTTGCAGGTGGCCGGCGGCGACGGTGACCGACACTCGGCTGTTCCCGCGCTGCATGATCTGGTCGGCCTGCTCCTTCGATACGGCGCGGGCCAGTTCTTCCGGATCGGCTTCATTAACGATCGATACCGCGACGCCGTGCTTACGGCCCTGATCGCGGTAGTAGTCCAGCACTTCCTTTTCGCGCGCACTCAGCATCGCAAAAATCTTGCCGTTCAAAGCTTGGATTTCCGAAATCGTCGGAGTTTTCATAGGGATGCCTTGTAAGCTCTGGCTTCCGGCCAGCGTCGGGACGCAGCGTGAGCGTCGGATTATTCCTATGCCTTTAAGAATTCTGCCCATGCCTCATCGAGCGCGCTCAGCGCGCCGGTATTTTCCCCGACAGCAGCGACGATGTGGCGCCGCCACTCGAGCTTGGTCGCTCGGCCACCTGGTGACGCTTTGTCCATCACCGCGTCCTTGGCCAGGTCGCCTACAAAATCGTCTCGTCCGCTCTGCGTCTTCAGCCACGCACGGAACGAGCGGGACGGGCGGTCCATCCAAGGGCTCACGATAACGGTTGCCTTCGTGCCGGCGATGTCGATCTGCGAGCCATCGTCGCGATCATGTGTAAACGCCATCGCCCGCTCGATGATCGACTTCATCTCATCGTGCGTAATCGCCGCGAGTTCAGGCGTATCCGGTATTTCGATGCTGATTTTCATGCCATCTTTCGTTCGTCGGCTGCCGGCCGGTGCGGGGCGCCACCAGGGCGCGCTTGTCGCTGCTCTAGTGGATACCGGTCGGATGGGCTGCCCGGACGTGGTTGGCCCATTCAATGATGGCCTGCTCACGCTGAATCGGCGCATCAGGGTACATTTGCGCCAGGCGCAACCGCAAGCCATCCAGCCGGCCGATTTGCTCGTCCTTGGCGACCCGCACGGCTGAACGCAAAATGTCGAAGGTCAGATCATCCACAGCATTTCCTTAGTTCGTTGACTTCGAGTTGTTTACCACGATTTCCGGTTTTCGGCCAACTACGCGGGCGT
Organism: Duganella vulcania; assembly: GCF_009857655.1. Lineage (NCBI taxonomy): Bacteria > Pseudomonadati > Pseudomonadota > Betaproteobacteria > Burkholderiales > Oxalobacteraceae > Duganella > Duganella vulcania. Next base: position 338,767 of record NZ_WWCX01000001.1, on the reverse strand, counting down.
GGCCATGTTCATCGATGGCCACCATGTCGCCCGGCCGCGCGCCCGTGGCGTCGATTTTTGCGGCCAGCTCCGACTTGCTGCCCTGTCTCGTTGTGCCGAGGGCGGGCTCGCCAAGCGCATCGACATGCAGCTGCAGTTGTCCTTGCTTGCGGCGGCGGCCGGCGAAAAGATGAGCAAAGATCGAAATGAGGTAGTTTCGGGCCATGGCGAAAGTCTTCCGGTTAGCAGTTGTTCCATGCCCCGGTTTCTACCAAGGCGTCCTCGTAGGCCAGCGGCGCGCTGGCGGCACGATCTGCGCGCCACGCATCATCCTGGTCCTGCCGGAGCTGGCGGCCGGCCGCGGCGCCGTCCTCACCCAGGATCTGCTGTTCGAATGCGGCGCCCAATTTTGCCAGCCAAGGTCCGTTGCGAGGCATGGTGTTTCCCCCTTAAGCCGTTTGGCTGATTTCGTCTTTGACATCTGCCCAGCCAACGACCGTGGTGGGCATCAGTTCGCCATCGGACTCACGGTGCTTTCCCCGGACGACATAGTTGCCTTCTTGCAGTAGCTCCGCTACGTTGCAGCAATTGTCCTTAGTTTTATACGTGCCGAGGATCATGAACTTGCCGCCGAGCGTCAGCGGACGGAACTCGAAATAGTTCGACTTGCCGATCCGTCGCACCGGCACGCTGCATTCCCAGCCGCCCGAGACGGCTTCCAGTCGCACCACGTCGCTGTCCCAAAGACCGCGCACAGGGTTGCCCGCTTGGTCTTTCACAGCCTTGAGCTTCACGTTGTGGGGGCGTGTCGATTGCATGTTCATAGTTTTGCAGGTGATTGTTGTGCCTTCCATACCCTTTGCCAGGGGCGTCTATATGCGATCGCCTTGGTGGAGGCGCGCCCGGTCGTGCTTTGTGACGATGCGCTTGAGGTCCGCGCAGATGAATGGTGGCAAGCGCTTGCTCGTAGCGAGCCGGCAGAATGCCGCGCGATGTTCCGGTGTCCGCCCGCAAAGCTGGTCCAGCCGCCGGAAGTATTCCCGTGACCGCAAATACGCCTTGGTTGGCTTGAAGAACTGGCTCCACCAGAACTGGAAGATCGATACTTGCCGGCGCATCACTGTCGCTGCGACCAGGGTGTCGCGGATCTCGCGTTCCTCCGGGGGGATGGTGCCAACGAGGAAATGGTCGATGGGTTCGGCAAGGTAGGTTTCGTCCAGCGGGGTGTTCATGTAGCGCCATGTGCGGCCGTCGTTGTCCTTGAAAGCGACGACAGACGGATCGAACGGCTCCTTGGCGTACTCAGACGGCGCCTGCGGGAATGACAAGGACTCAACCCCTACCGGCCGCTCGCCGGATGCTGCACAAGTGCTCATAGCTCCGTTCCTCTAACTAGGCCCACTATTGGTTTTTGACTTGCGAGGGCACTGCCGGCAATCCCATCATTGCCCTCGCTTCAGCGACGTGGTCCGGTTCCACAATGCCCAACAGTGCCTTGGCCGCTTTGACCTCCGCCCACGGCAGATAGTCTTCGTTCTCGACGGTCCTGCGCGCTTGCGCCAATTGAGCTTCAGTTGCCATTGCGTTTCCCCGGGAGTGGTTGCGGGATTTACATCCCGTATGCATCATATTATAGGTTAGATTATCTAACCAAACAAATACTTTTTGACGCCCTTGACCTTTAGGACTTCCCCCCAGTTAGCAATGCGAAAAACCGGGCCGTCCTTCTCGATTTGAACACCATACTGCTCGATTAGCTTCTGCACGTCGGCGCCGATCGTGCCTTTGTTGTGGCCGGTGAACTCGGCCAGGGTGGTTATCGTCGGGCGGTCCAGCGAATCAATTGCCGCCGCCAGCACGAAAAGCCGACGCGCGTCGGCTTTCGCGTATTGCACCACGCCGTGGGCGTTGGTCTTCATCATGCACTTGATCCTGTGCGGCTGCCGGCCGCTGCGGGCGCCGCCAGGGCGCAATTTCCAGCATTGGAATCATCCAGGCTCAGTTGAGGTATTTGGCCGCGGCAGCGGTCGGGATGATTTTGGCGTTCACGTCGCCTGGCACGAAGCCGGTGACCAGGCCCATCGATTGCAGACTGGCGAGCGCTTTTTCAGCCGTCTTGACTGAGAGATCGTTGTGCTGGCAAATCTCGGATACGGTTAGCGTCTTCATGACATTGTCCTGTTAGTTCGTTGTCGCAATTACGGGCTCGGATTAGCACCAGGTTGCGTCTTCCACGCTCACTTGATCTTCCTAGTCGACCCCGAGCAGTTTCTTCAGGTCAGCGCGAGTCGCGCGCCGGTCGGCGTCCGGGCGCAGTGCATTGGCTGCGCCAGCGATCGCACACGCCGCTGTGAACAGCGCCATGTACTGCTGGCCATTCAACGCGCACCTGAGTGCGAGGAGGGCGAAAGCGATTGCTCCTGCCCAGAAAATGTACTTCGGCTTCATCGGCATCTTCCAGAGTGTTCTAACGCAGACCCAGAGCGGCCTCGGCCTGCGCTTGACTGACGCCGGCCGACTTGGCGTAGGTGGTGATCGCACGTTGCTTACCAACTTTGCCTTGCGCGATGAGCGCTTTGCACTGTGCCAGCAACGTGGCCCGCTTCTGCTCGTCCTGCGCTTGCTTGAAGGCGTTTGCCATGGTCAGAATTCTCCCTATTTCGTCTTCTCGTCGTCTAAGCGAGCCAATGTCAGGCCGGACGTCGCAATTTCAACGGCAAGCGGTGAATATTTTGGGCGTACCGCCGCTAACCAGTGGCTTACACCAGCCACGCAGGGATGTCGATGGTTTCGCCCAGCTGGGCGCACACGGCCGCGCGCAGACCTGCTACGCGCATGGTCTCCCCGTGTGCAACCGCCCTCTGATCGCCATTTGAAATGGCATACCAGCCAGTCTCTGTTCGTTGCAGCGATGCCAGCTGGTCGTCCAGAATCCGCTCGCCTATCTCGGCGCCATGAACGACAACCCGCGACGGGGCGAAAACGTCGTGGGGCATAGCCACGTTGCCACGCTCTGTGCGCGTGATGAAGCCGCCAATGTACTTGCCATTAAGGTAGGCGTGTTGCGCACCTATGCTGTTTGGCTTGAGTTGCGCACCGAGCATGCAGGCGACCGCGTAGTGCAGCGGTGCGTCGGTCAGGTCCACGGTTTTCATTCGCATGGCTATGTTCCGTCCCTAAAACGCCGTCATTTCCAGTCTGACGATTGGGTTGCTGAGCGAAGCGACTTGTCAGGTGGCAGCTTGCGCGGCCAGTGCCTTCTTGCAGCGGGCACAGTCGTTGACAGTCTGCGAGGCGTCCTGCATCAGCTTGGCCTCGGTAACGCGGCCACACAGGCTACGGCGGCGCGAATACTTCTGCTTTTCCCAGTAATGGGCCACGCCGCTTGCGCTGTCCGAGGTGGTGTGCCAGCCGGTCGATTTGTCGTCGTTGGTCATGCTGATCTTCCTTGTTGGTCCGTTGAATTTCCGCTTGCCGGCGATTCGGCATCATCCTTGTCGCGAAGATAAACGCCAAGAGCGTACAACGCAATATCGTCGCGATGAACCCTTTCGTGCAGCAAGCGGTCCATCTCATTCACTGAGGTCGCTCTGCCTTAGCCGCAGAGATATTCGGCCGCAGCGTTGAAGGCGGCCTTCGCATCCGCTAGCGCTTGAGGCATTGCGGCTTTGATCGCTTCGTCCGTCGCTTCGATTTCACCACTTTCAATGCGTCCCTCGACCAGGCGGCACATCAAAGTTTTGATTTGTGCCTTCTCTTGCTCGCTGTAGCCGTGCAATTTGCTCATGTTGATTCCCGATTGGTTACGCGCTTACAACCGCAGATGCAGCGGCGGGAGCCACCACTTCGACGGGAGACGCTTTGACCATACTACCTTCGCTGCATACAATTTCGAGTGCCATGCCTATTTTTTCCGACAGGCCGGCCACTTCCCGCCGATACAGGTTCGTCACCAGACGGCCTGTTTCACTGTCGCGATAGACCTGCCAACCTGCTTTACGCATGGCTGCTTTGAACTGCTTTTCAGCAGGCGTCTTTGCGCGGTCGGCGTCCATTGAATTTGCCTCAATCAGTAGAAGCGGTGCGGCGCCATGTCCTGCACTTCCATCCAGTGCGTGGGCTCATAGCCCTTTGCAAGGGCCATCTGACGCGCGTCCACCGGCGTTACGGCATGGTCCAGATCCACGTGATTTGCGCCGCCTTCCGGACGGGCGACACGCAGGTAGAACAGTTTGGCAGGGTGGCGCTTCGCCAGCTCTTTGTCCATGATGATAACCAGCTGCGGAAAGTCACTTGGCGGCGTTGCGTCGATGATGTCCATGTTGCGCGTTTTCCGATATCAGTTCAGTTGCTCGACCGGGTCTGATGCCCGGGGCGTTCCAGCGCGTGCTGGTGGTTCAGATGCAGATCCGGCCAGCTTGTTCCTGGGCGGTGTGCAGACGCCCCCAGAGGGCCCACGGCGAGCGCGAGGCGCACCAGGGTAGGTCGGCGGCCAACCGTCCCCTCCAGGCCGGCGAAAGTGCCCTCAGCCCCGTCTTCGGACGGGAGACCCGTCCACGATGGGTGAGGTTTGGCGAGAGTGCTTAGGGCGCCAGGCGACATTGCTTTTCCACCTTACGCTTGTGCGGGTTGGAGAACCCAGTTGATGACGTCATCCCAGTCCCGCAACACCTTGCGTCCGGCGCCATCGGCGCCAACGCGCAGCACCGCCTGTTTCTTCTGCTTGCCGGGCTTGTCCTCGTAACCCATCACGCGGTAAATCCCGCCCTTCGGGGTCTGCCAAACTTCGCCTGGCTGAAATGCGTCGCCTTTGTTCAGTTGGATCGCCATTGCCGGTTTCCTCGCCGATTGCGGTGCAAAGCACACCGCCTATGCTTTGCATTATGGGTTAGATAATCTAACTTTGCAAGTACTTTGCTTTTTGGTGCACGCGCTTGGGAGCGAGGTGAACTGCATATTTAGGCAGCCGCCATGCGAAGCAATGAAGACCTTGCTGGTAGAAGCGCTTGAAGTCCAGCGAAGGGAATCGGTTCGCTTCCTCCGCCGGCGCCAAGAACGCGCGGTTCAGTGATCCGCCTCGCCAGTTAGCGCGCGCAACCTTTGCACAGGGTAGCGCACCATGATTTTCTCAAATAGCGGGGTCGCCCTGTCAAACACCGGATCTGCAAGGCGGCCATCGAGCACGTAGATATCCCTGTTCTTTGGGAGCCCGACGCGCCGGATAAGGCGCCCCAGGCCTTGCTTGAACCGGAAAGCTGCTTCGAACAATTCCCAGGGTGTGCTCGGCTTGTTGTTCTTGCGCCAGATGTGCGTGATCGTATTGTTGGTGCCAAACGGCAGGCGCGGTATGACCAAGGTGGTAAGGACATTGTCGTCTTCCGGTCGCAGAGACTCCCCGAAGTGGTTTGACCATGGCTCATGGCCGCCGACGTCCAGACCGGTCCACGCGGCGCCAACCGCGAGCCACATCGCTTTCTGACCATTTCGCATCAGTTCCAAGAACTGGACCTTCTGCTTGGTTACATTCGTGTCGCCGTCCGCGGCCACCAGCGCGATGCCTGGGACGGCGTCACGCAGGAGGGCGCTGACGAATTTGATGTGGGCGTAAGCCGTCATCAGGACCAGCACTCCACCTTCGGAGCGGGCATGGATGTAAGCAAGTGTATCGGCCAAAGCACGCAGCCAGGCTTCTTCCGCGGCCGCAAGTTGGGCCTCGTTGAGTTTGTCGGCCCTGGTGGGCGGACGCAAGGCCTTCGCAAGTTCGGCTTCGGGAATCCACAAGGTCCGGATTGATTCGTGCAGCCAAGGCGCTTCGACAGGCGGGTATTCGGCCGCGCGGGCCGGCGGAATGGACAGCAGCAACTTCTGATAGAAGGCAGAGGCTTCGCCGTTGCCAGTGTTCAGGTACATGGTGGCGGATATGGCGGCCCCAGCGTCTACGGCGTTCCACATCAGGGACAGGACGTTACTCACGTTCGAGCGGCCTATGTAGAGCTGGGGGTAAGCACGCACGGGAGAAAACCGCAGATAGCTGCGTGCGTCCCCGTGCGACGAGGCCAGGCGCAACAAGACCGCCGCCCTGCGCAGCCGAGCGGCAGCGAGCCGCTTTTCCATATTTTCTGTGTTCTTCGGCAGCGCGATCGCCGAGATCTCAGCAGCCAGTTGTGTTAGCGTCGTTTTAAGCGCCTGGGTAACGGGCGCTGAAGAGGCAAGATTGATCACGTCACCCTGAACGGCATGACCTTGCTGACCCAGGGCTGCGATGCACTTATGGATATCGTCCACCGTAGCCTTGGCAACGCGCCCGCCGGCCGCGCGATATGCCTCGAGCGTCCGGTTAATTGACTGAAGGGACAGGTACTCGGTCAGTGCATTGCTAAACTGCTCTTCCAGCACATGCGCCTCGTCGACGAACAAGGCGTTAAAGAGCGGCAGCAAGCCACCCTCAACGTCTTTGAAGGCGTCTCCCTGCATCGCATAGAGTGCCTGCAGCTGCTCGACGTGTTCTGCCTTCTTCGCGTCGCCGGCTGCCTTGGCTTTGGTATAACCGTTAAAGACAGCCGATATCTCCTTGGCGATGGCCTTAAAATCGTCATCTCTACCGGCCGCGATCATCCGCATTCGCATGTGCTGGGCCAGCATGGCGTGCGTGCAAACGAAAATCTCACCGCAGTCGCTATTATCAAGAAACTGGGCCTTGTAGGCCTGCAAACCACTGTCGCCTTCCATGACGATATCGGTGAGCCGAACCTCGTCCATTGGAAACCCTGGAACGATGCGCTCCAGGGAATGGCAGAGCCAGCGCACCTCAACTCCCTTGTCTGCCTGGTCGGGCATGGCGCCGCCCGCCATCCATTCGCGTATCGCGGCGCTGTCCCAAACTTTGCCACCAGGAGAGTCGAGAAAATCGGTCAGATCGAGCTGGCTGACGAATTCCCGCTTACCGAACACAAGGCGCAGCTGCGGCATGTCACGCACGGTCGCCTGCGTTGCCCACTCAGCAGCGTATTGGCGCACCAGGGCTATGGTCGGGGCGGCAATCACGACGTGGGTTTCGCGCTCGTGTACCCAGTCAACTGCGCTACACATGATCGCCCGGCTCTTACCAACACCAGTGCTGCCCTCGATGATTCCAATCATCGAGCGCTGCATCGCATCCTGGAGATTGGAGAACATGCGAACCTGTTCAGGCCGGTCCTTGACGGTTGGCGACTGTTGCGCCAAGTCCCGGACCAGCTGGTTGATTGACAGATTCATGTCAGGAGCCAAGGCATCAGGAGGGTGCAGGGCCATCGCACCAATGAGCTGCTTGACGAACTGGTTGTGACCAAGGCCGGCCTTGGCGGCGCCGGCACGAAGCATCCCAGCTTCCGGCTCAGGAAAACTCAGGTGAATCCGAATCCGAGGACCGTCGTCGTCGGCCTGGCAGGTCGTCGCATCGCGACCGGAGCGCAGTGCCTGCTTGATCGTTTCTTTGATAGCCCGGCGCAGCGCTCCCTCATCCCGATGCAGCGAATCGAAGTGCGGAAATATTGCGCGCAGCCACAACTCCGATATCGTAAAGGTAATAACCAATTTACTGTCCTTGCATGGTCAAACAACGATGGTATTATTGCACGTCCTTAATGCCGAGCGAAGGAAAACGTGAAACAGACCCTATTACGAATTGCGCTTCCGCGTGGGAAGACGCTTTATCCAACGGACTTCCGCCGCCTGATGGCCAAGCAACCCGGTGTGCCGGATGACCTCTTCCACTACACCGACGGCAAGCCATCCAATGGCCGGCCGGCCGTTCGCTTCGTCGGCGCACGGGGCTGGGTGGGAATCATCGCTGACGAGGAGAATTCGCCGCTCATCGTGGAGCTCATGGGGTGCGCCGTGCGCGGGGCAATGGACCACTGCGGCTGCGTCGTCCAGGCTCAAATCGAAGAGCACGAAATGGGCTTAACGCTCTCGCACGCTCCTAAGCAATACTGGATCTCCGAGATGGCCCTGAAAGCGCGTTACCGTCGTTCCCGTGAAATGGATGTCGGGGAGCTGGCCAAAGAGCGACTGTTGGCGGCCATCGAGTCCATATCGGCACGCTACGGGTTCGACTGCCCGCCGGCCTCGGAACTGGGCATCGAATTGGAGGTCAAGCGCACGTTGGGTATGCCGATAGGCAAGGGCACCGGCCCCGTCGACGAGTATGTCACCCTGGTCAACGCTGAATTCATGATCCACGCCGATCTCAAAGGAATGTGGTTCGCGGGCAACCTTACCGCACGCGGTTACGGCCGCATCGGCACCTTCCTTCCGGGAAGCGTGCGATGAGCAGCGCAATCGAGAGCCCATCGAAATTGGCGGCGCTGGCGGCGGGCTTGCAGCCGCTCGGCGCCCCTGCACAGGCCTCCGGGATCTGCGCCCTGTGCGGTTACGCCCATGGGGCAGGGGACGTCGTATCCCCGTTCTCCCCGGGCGATACCTTCACCGACTACACCTCCATGCGGGGCAAAGGGTCCAAGACCGTTTGCGGCTGGTGCATGGCTACCTGGGGCCCGGATTTCACGCAGCGCTACACGAAGTCCGTCATCACGCGTGATGGCGTGTTCCCGGCGGCCAGCAACGACCATATCGCCTGGTGGCTGCTAAACCCGCCCAAGGGCTCATGGGTCTTCATGCTGTCCGACCAGAAGCGGCAGCACCTGATCTGGCGTGCGCCCGTCAATACCTCAGACCAGGTGTACCAAGTCCGGTTCGGTGAACTGGTTCTGACTGTTCGTCGCGCAATGCTCGAGAAAGGCGCCGACGCGGCCCGAAGGCTTGCGCAGGCAGCATCCGCTGGACGCAAGGGCGCTGCACTCAAGAGCCCATTCGTACGGTTGTCTCGCGACATCGATACCCCGGCACACGGTGCGCTGCGCCACGAACTCTACGAGATGGCCACTCGCGATTCCCAGGTCGCTGACGACATCGCCGTCATGCATTCACTAACGCCTGGGGAGTTGTGGGGATTGACGGCCGTGTTGTATGCCGCCACGCCAAGCCGCCCAGAACCAAAGCTTGTTCCAGCTGCGAACCAACACCCCGGTAATTAATTGACCAAGGAGTCCCTGATGACCATTCATAACCGCATTGAAGGTATCTTCCGTCTGACCCGGCCCATGCACTGCGCAAGCCCCGATGAATCGCTGGCAAAAAGCGACGATGGCAATGTCACACCCACCATGCAGATGCGGATCGTGACGCCCAACGGTGTGCAAACCATCCCGTATTTCCCCGGCAATGACTTGCGCGGCCGGCTGCGTCGCAAGGCCGCCGCACAGGTGTTGGACGCCATTTCGGTGGCCAAGAAGATCAGGCTCGAACTGTACGTCGGCATGAATAGCGGCGCCATCAGCGCGTCCCCCGATTCCGCTGCGCTGACGGTGGAAGAGGTCCTGCGTGCGCGCGACAACGTCTACATGGGCCTGTTCGGTGGCGGTGCTCGTCTCTTGCGCTCCCGTTACAGTGTTGCCGACCTGGTCCCGGTCATTGAAGACACGATCGCGATGGGCACCGTGCCATCGCGCTTCGGCGACCTGGCCGACGGCGGCTTTAAGGCCTCCTTCGCGACCGACGAGGGCCTGAAGGCGATGCGAGGCTACCAGCTGGTGCAGGTAACGCAGGTGCTGCGAGTTGACGACACCCTGCGCGTTCTGCGCCCAGACGAACTGGAAAAATATATCGGTGACAGCAGCGCGGTTGCTAACTACCAAACGGCGATGTTGGCCGGCACGGCCACGCGCAAAGCTGACAAAGCCAAAGCCAAGGCGGGCGAGATCAAGAAAGGCGACATCAGCGGCAAAGTAGGTATTGGCAACATCCTCGCTTACCAGTCTATCGTCGCGGGCACGCCGATGTACTTCTCGCTCGACTTCACCGACGATGTGACCGACGAACATGTCGGCCTGATGCTGCTGGCGCTGCAGGCGCTGGTGCGTGAGCAGGGCCTCGGCGGCTGGGTGCGCGCTGGCCTGGGTAAATTCACTGCAGACCTCAGCCTCGTGCGTCATGGGGAGTCGATGGCCATCTTCACCGACAAGGCCGCAAGCCAGGACGCCACGTTCACCCCAGCCATCATCGAACAGTTCATCGAACCAGCAACGCGAGCTATCGCCAAGCTGACGGCCGACGAGATGTTCGAGTTCTTTAAAGAGCGTGCAGGTGCCGAGTCCGAGGTGGCCTGATGGGAATGCAACCTCTGCGGCTCGAGTGGACGCTGTCCACGCCAATGGTTGTCGGCGCCCATCCATTGCACCTTGATGCCCTGGTCGCCTACGCCGTCACGGAAGAGGCGTTACGCACTGGCATGGTCGTGTCGGGCCCCATCTCCGATATCGCGCGTGACCTCCCGTTGCAGCGTGAGGAGCAGGCCGGGCAGTGGTGCTGGAAGGCGTCAGCATTGCGGCGCGCCGCCGGGCCACATTCGACGCGGTTCTGGACGCGCAAGACAGATCCTTACGACTATGCGACGCGTGCGCAGACGGGGCAACTGGAAGGGCGCTTCAAGGCGCCAATGAAGCCATACGCGGCAAAAATCGACACCCAGCGCGGCCTGCTGAAACAACAGTTCAAGTTCTTCCCGGTTCAGCAGATCCAGACGGTGACCGCTTGGTGTATCGGCGATCTGAACCGGCTCGAAGAACTCCTGCACCCTGATTCAGGTTTCGTGACGAATCTTGGTGGCAAAGGGCGGATGGGGTTCGGCAAGGTGCGAAGCTTCTTGATCGAGAGCGATGATGCGGCGCTGATGAAGTGGGCCGAACGCGTTCTGCCCTGGGCCCATGAAGGGGCGCTGCCTGTACGGCTTGCGATTCGGCCGCCTTACTGGGATGTCGCAAACCTGGCGGATGCGTTCGCGATTCCTGCGCTGCTTGGCTAGCATGCCCCATAGCCCCACTGATGCGGGGATTCAAGGATAAAATCATCAAGGTGAGTAGGCATTCCAAAGTTATCCCCGCGAATGCGGGGATTGAAGAGGCGGAGGATTCGGCTCTGGGAGATTGTCGTTATCCCCGCGAATGCGGGGGTTAAAGGATCGGCTTGAGGGAATGAACAACTGTCTTCTGATTATCCCCGCAAATGCGGGGATTAAAGACTAAAACGAAAGACCGGCCCACTGGCGTGCCCGTGATCCCCACAGATGCGGGGATTGAAAGAAATCAGACCTCGCAAAATTCCTGTCCATAGAGTTATCCCCGCGAATGTGGGGGTTGAAGCTGCAAAGTTGTTGAATACAGTCCTGAATACTTGTTATCCCCGCGAATGTGGGGGTTGAAGTAAAGTTCTTGCTATCCCAATAGGTCTTTGTGTCTGATACCCGCGGATGCGGGGATTGAAAGTAGTCACCGGCAACAAAAGAGGGAAGGAAAGCGCTATCCCCGCAGTTATGGGGATTAAAGGCACGCGATGGGTTGGACGTGAAATAGTATTTCGTTTTCCCCGCAGATGCGGGGATTGAAGGTGGACGTGGCGCCAGTGTTATGGCAGTTCTTCGGTATCCCCGCGAATGTGGGGGGTGAAGATTTACCGTTTTCTGCATTTCCGGGCTACGTCACAGCAGCGCGTGAAGAACCTTTTTAATGTGTTTAATCGTCGCCCTTCGCTCGATCGCAAATCCAGCAAACCTGCTGCGCCAATACGACCGGGCCCTTCTTGCGTTGCACCGTGCGCCTTACGACGTTTGGCGACAGCTCCTGCGGGAACCGCCACAGCCCGCACTCGCCGCACCGCTCTTGACGGAGACCGGACTTGTACTGGATTTTCGCCCACTCGTGCCACGCCAGGTAGCCGTCGGGGGGCGGGTCGCCTGGCGAGTAGGCGCGTGTGGCGAGGATCGCTCTGTCCATCCTCCCATCAGACGCCAGCCTGTAGGTTCGAACCATTGCCATGGAGTTTCTTTTAGGCCGCAGCCATGTTGTTGTGGTCGCCCAGCCAGCCCCAGGCTTCTGGTTCGCCGTCCTGCGCGTCGCGGTAGCACCACGACCAACCAGCCGATCCCGTGTCGGGCCCATTCGTGTTCAACTGCACCGTATCGGTGTTGCCGGCATTGTCGATGATGAAAAGCATGACGAAGCAAAAGCCCGGTGATTCGCGATTAATCACGCCTTCGCGCCCATCAACATGCTTCACACGTTTGCCAGTCCAGCCCATACCGTCGCTCATGATTTTCCCCTATAACACCGTGACTTTAGTAGGGTCAGTTCCGGTGGCTCGAATTGCGATCCAAACCTGAAGCTGACCTGCTGCATGCGGTCCACCTGCCAAATCAACGCCGAACGGCTTGACCACGCCATAGACCCCCGGGCCGATATTGAGCAAGTCTCCTACCTTGGAGGCGGGGCCCGCGGCTTCGCGAATCAGGTTGAGGACATATTGACGATCCCACGATACCGGCCCATTGTCGCGCAGGGGCAGCGATCGAAGGTGATTGAGTGCAGCCAGAACATCAGGTTCAGACACGACGATTGTTGGCGGGGTTCGGCGGAGCATTGCGCGCGTACCCTTGGCTTACGCCGCTTGGGCGGCCGTGATCTTGCACACCTGCGAGATCAAAAAGCCGACGCCTGCAATTTTGTGCTGGTGCTTCGGGCCAAATGACCGGATATGGGCACGAACGCAGCGATTGAGCGCTGCGGGTGCGTCATCATCTTCGAAGCCTGGCAGAAATTCCATGTCGCCACTTGGCAGCGACGTACCATAGAAAATGGCCTCGGCCAGCGTAGTGTAGATGTTGCCCTGCTTGAAGGACTGCGGGATGTCCTCCCATGCCGGCAAAAAGCGCTCCGTGCTGAAAGCCACCTCGATGTCGTTGATCGATGCCAAATCATCGCGCGTTAGTGTATAAGCCATGCATCATCCTTTGGAAATCAAAGCACCTTGACGGAATAGATGCCGTCACCAAGATACGAAACTTCAAAGTCATCGCCGCACTCGAAGCAATTTTCTACGGCTGCGGACGATGGCCCGGTTTTGCCAGGAATCACATAGTCTTCAACTACGTCTTCCTGCAACTGTCCGCAATGAGGGCAAGCAATTTGCTCGCCCGCTTTATACGTTCTCGACACGATTTGTCCTTTAGTGCAGCTGGTTCAAGTGTGCTATGCCACTCCCAGGCGCTTCCCGCTGACCCCGCTCGTCGCCCTGGCGTCGATCGCATCGGTTCGACGTACGGCGCCGTTCCAGTCGACAGAGAGTCCCGATTCTATTGGTGTTCCTCGCGCTACTGGTGGTCGGCTCGAGGACCGGCTTGCATTGCGATGAATCGCAACGATGCTTCTCGCAGAACTGCAGCCTCGGCCTGCTGCATCGAGTCCATTTCACTAATGCCCGTCTCGGCCACGAAGCGCGCCGCCAATGCTTGAAGCGGACCGTCGGCGAGTATACCTTTGTCCTGCCACGAAATCACGTCCTGCGCGCACGCTGCGAGGTCCTGTGCCGTCATGGCCTTGACGATGCTGCGCATCGTCGGTCGGGGCAGCAATCCCGTGTTCATGTTCTTGCTCCTTGTATGTGTATCTCCGCTACCTGGGCGCTTACCGCTTTGTTGGTGCCGTGGCTGGCGGGCTCTTATCGATTGATCGGTACAATTTGGAAGCTATCGGCCAGTTCGTACGCTACGTACGTCTCGCACTCATCCAGCGTGCCGACCAGGTACGTGTCACCGCTATATTTACCGATCACCTTGTGCGTTTTCATGCGAATCATCCTTGCCGACTCAGAATAGGGGTAACGAGCTCGTCGACATCAATCGAAAGCTGAGAACCACCGTACAGACTGGCATGCCCGCCGATGAATTGGATTGGGCGGGCAAACCTGCCTTGTTCACGTCGCCAGACCTGGGACGACGTTCCACGCCTGAAGTTCTGGCCACGCTGAATTGTTCCAAATCGTACCTGCGGCATCACCATTTTCCCTATTGTTGGGGATGTTCTTCATTGTCGCGACGGATGGCTTCAGCCAACAGCAGCAGTGCATTTCGGGTGCGCAAAGACTTGCCCCCGCCTGCATCGGTGCGAAACCGCAACGACTCAGATCCAGGCAACATCAGCCAGGCATCGCCGTCCGGGCTGAACGTCACCGAAATTTCCTGCTCCGGCCCGACCTTGCCGTCGGTGTCGTCTTGTCTGCGGACGTATACGTCCGTGGTGTTCAGCGTCGGCAGCCAATACGGATCTTCGAGTACCGTGTTGACCGCCTGCACAAAGGCTGCTTGGGTGTCCATGAATCTTCCGCTCACATGTTGATGTACTCTTTGGAAGCGTCGCCGGCCGGACGACGGCGCCCGGTCGATGCGTGCCGATGCCAGCCTACTGGCTCTTTGTCTCGTGCCGGATCAAAGCTCATCATGCCCTGCACGGCCAGTTCAACGGAGTCGTAGCAGTAGAAGTCTTGGTAGCCAGCCTGGTGTACGTCCCAGAACAGGCGACCGTTCGAGATACTCATGGGGCCTACAGCCAGCACAGTGCCGTCCGGCAGGCAACGCCAGTGGGTGTATCCCCAAGAGCGTAGATCGTTTTCCGCAAAGGGAACTGGAAGGTCCTGATGGAGCATTTGTCGTCCTTAAATATGGCAGTAGCTGCGACGCATCGCCTAGTTTTCGAGGCACCTATGCGGGGCGCACTCAACATCACAAATTTGGCGATAGTTCGTTGCCTAATAGATCGTCGTGCAGCGCTGCACTCCCAGATCGGTAATGGTCCAGAAGGTGCCATGGACTGATGTGGCCATACCTTTCCTTACCAGCCCGTTCAATGCGCGCAAGTTCGGTTCATCGATGAGCTTGATCGTCTGGCGCGGCGCAGTCGACATCTTCACAAGCCAATCCTTCTCGTTCGGCGAGAGGTGAATTGTTGAGGCGTCAGCTTTCTGCTCTACCGTGTCGGACTTCTGCATAGCCGGCTCGAAATTGGCCGCAAAGTAGTGGTCCTGCTTTTTTGTCCGCCGGCCCGACTGGTGCACAATCACCAGGTCCATGCCGCAGCGCTCCACGAGCGTCGCAGTGCGGCCAGTCTTGATATTTCTCCAGATTGCTCCTGGCGCGATGTCTTTCACCAGTCGCAATTTGTCTCTGTATGTCAGCGCCATGCGTTATCCCCGATCTATTAAGCCTGCACCGACGAGCCATCCAGCCAGGAACCGGTAATCATGTAGTGCCACTCGCTC
Organism: Duganella vulcania; assembly: GCF_009857655.1. Classification (NCBI taxonomy): domain Bacteria; kingdom Pseudomonadati; phylum Pseudomonadota; class Betaproteobacteria; order Burkholderiales; family Oxalobacteraceae; genus Duganella; species Duganella vulcania. The sequence goes on along the minus strand of NZ_WWCX01000001.1, from coordinate 323,602 downwards.
GCGGCGAATCCGCGTGCACCATCTGCTCTCACTTGGCGAACACGCTTCATCGTGACATTGTACTTCTGTGAAAGCGAACGGATGGTCACACAATGCTTTCGCATGAGGCGGCGCACCATGGTGCCAGGAAGTCGGTAGTCAGGGATGTGCGCCACGATGCGGTTTCCTTGCTGATCGCAGTGCAGGGTGCACCGCCTATGCTTCGTATTATAGGTTAGATAATCTAACCGTGCAAATACTCGCTCTTCATCTTTAGAGTTTTAGTTCAGTCAGTAACACGAAATACCGGCCGTCCTGCGAGATTTCAGCACCGATTAGAAATCGTGGCCTTGTTGTGGCGTGCGAATCAGGACAGGCTCGTGAAGGTCGGACGGACCACTGGATCAATCGCAGTCGCCAGTTCGGACAGTCGGCGCAGGTCGGCCTCCGGATACTGCCCCGCGCCGCGGGGGGGGCGGTTCAATCATTGGCTTCATCCCGGGCCCGTTCCGCCTATTCCGGGCGCCGCCGGGGAACATTTTGCGCCGTTGGAATTGTCTGGTTGCGTTTCACTTGAATTGGAAACCACCCGCAGCGGCGTTCCTGCCAAGCCTTCTCGAAGCAAGTAATCCATTGCGCGGTCGGCGAGTCGATGGCCAGGTGCTGCGCTGCGTAGCGCACCAACGAGCCGCTTGACCAACATCGACAAGTCGCTGCTATGAACTGTACCGGGGCCACTTTCCCGGCCAAGCGCCCGATCCGCCTTTACCACGCCACGCGCGAAAGCAAGGTGGCGCTGCGTGACGTGGGTGATATGGCTTGTGGCCAGCCAGACTTCAGCGATTTGTTCTGGGGTTAGCTCTTGGTTCATGAACGGAGCTCTCTTACCGCCGGGGTGGCATTTTGTCCGTTTTGCCTGCCTTCCAGTCGGCCATATCCTGCATCCATTCGCTCTCGCAGCGGCCGCAGCTGGCGGTGCCGTCGCCTTGATCGTAATAGTGCATCTCGTCCAGGGTCAACCGACCACCGCACGAGCGACAGGTGGGTTTCATCGGGATCAGGTGAGCAGCATCCATGGATATCCTCGTTACTAGATTTTGAAACCGAACCGGCGCAGAAAGCGTTTCCACTTCGGGGTCTCGGTCTCACGAATCGGAGTGGTCATACGATGCCGGGCTTCCCATAGACCGTAACACGTCGCCCGATTTCAGCTGGGACACCGTAATGTTCTCGCACGTAATCACAGTTCATGACAATTTTCCTTAGTTGAGGCGATTGCCGCTTTCACGGCCGTTATCCCTTAACCGAATCGGCGATTGAACCGCTCCACGATGCGTCGGGCCCGGGAAACGTCACCGTAGAAGCGCACCGGCGCGGCATCCACGAATTCAAGTGCGACCGCTTGCCCATGCTTGTGATGATGCCCTGCCAGATACAGGCGCTTGATCTCGCCTGCGTGGATCGCTTTCGCGCGTTCGTAGGACTGTTGGCTCATCATGTTCTCCTCCCTTTAGATATCCCACTTAGCTCGCAGGTGCGTCGCTTCCTGTTCCATGCGCCGGCGTTCGTCCAGGGCCGGCTGCTTTGGATCTATTGGCTTGCCGGCGGTGCGCGCCGCAGCCAGCGTTGCGTCGAAATTCTCCATCTTGCGGGTCAGGTCCAGCAGGCGGCGCAGGTCAGGTTGCAGTTGGTTCAGCATATTCGTGTTCCTTCCTCAGTTCCAGGTTGCTTGGCGCTTTGCATACCAAGCCGGGTTCGTTGCGATGTGCGCTTTCAAATACGCTAGGCCGCGCTCATCCCGGTGAAAAGTCGCACGTTTAGCGAACTCGATCGCGCCGCTAACATGAAGTGCTCGCATCTGGATTCCTTGTTCGACGGGGGCGGCCTGCACCTCCATGCTTCACATTGTAGCGTTTCATTAAACTCGATCAAGAAGCTGGAGTACGCAGCCTCTTGCGCTTATGCGCCGCTCGAATCGCTTTGCGGTATGCCGCCCCCGTGGATGAGGCGTAGCCGGAAGCGACCAGTACATCCAGCAGCGTGCGATCGGCTCCGGCCGTGTCCATGCTTACTGGTTGGCCCGCCGCATTCGGCCAAGCGGCCATGGCGCGCCTGGTGCGCAGTGCTTGTCTTGGCGTAGGGGTTCTTCGTCTGTACCATCGGCACATCTCTGATGCGGTCTCGCCAGGGTGAGCGTGCAGGCGCGCGCGCGGCATTGACCGCATCGATGCTCGTGCGCTTAGAGCCTCCTGGCACCCGGTGGCAGCGTCTCGAAATTGGTGCGATCACGGCGCCGACAGGCGGGGCATCCGGCGGCGCCAAAGCGTGCCACGCAAGGCGCGCACCACCGCGCTTGGCAGGAGGCCAGGACGCAGGTATAGTGCGACTAAGGAACCGCCATCCGAACCTGCTGCCGGGTTAAACAGCCAAGTAGTGTGTCATCCAAATGCGACCATCCCTTCACTGGTCGATGCGTAATCGGCAGACGTCGGCTGTTGACCGGAGGTTGCTATGGCATCCATTGACTTTACTGCGCCCGCGTTTTTGCAGCTCAAACGTGACGCCGCTCGAGCATTTCCGCACATCAAATCATCCCACCTAAGCGAGGCCATCGCTGCCTCCGCGGGGTTCGCCACACATGCGGCACTGCTAGCCGCCCTCAAAAATACCAACGATGCATCTGCACGCGACCTGGATCTGACGAAACTTCAATCTCGCCTGGTGCAGTTGGGTTATCCCCCTGTGAGCTTCGCCGCTTTTGAAAATGGAGCAGTGGCCACCGTGGCTGGCGACCCGCCGGCACCGCAGCCATTGTTCTCCTCGGCCAGTGACCAACTGCCTGCCGATTCGCTTGTCATGGTCGACCAGCGCGAACAGAACCTCAAGCGGCTATTGACGGGGGAATCGGCACAGCCACCTAAGATGGACCGAGACGCCTTCGAGCGTTTCCAACGCCTACGGGCCCGCACGGTTCGCCAGGCTCTTAGGCGCGCCCAGCTCGAGCCAATCGGCGACGATTATTGTGGGGTCGTGTCGTTCCTTGCTGAAGACGACGATATGGTCAGGAACCTGAAACAGTGCATCGATGCGATCTGGCCCAAGTCTTGGACGGTTGGTGACGTGCGGATTTCTTCGGCCTGGTACCGGCAGTTCTGGGTGCGCAGGATAAGCTCTGACGATGACGTCCAAGAGGTCCATGTTGAAGTTGAGATTCAGGCACCCATGACGATCCGTCACTTGTACGAAACCATGGGTGCGCTGTCGGCCGGCGAGGAAATGATGGGAACCTTGCGGGCGCTCCCCGCGGCTCGAAATCCGATGACGCCTCGCGCCGAGTTCGGACCACCTCTGGATTGGGCTACTGCGTGACCTGGGCGAAGCTATCGCTAGTGCAGCAGGCTGGGTGAATCGTCAAGGCGTGCCGGCGCGCGCCTTGGTCCCGCGCGGAGAAGCCCTGCAGTTAGTCACTGATTATCGAAATTTCGAAACCGGCTACTGCCCGACGTGCCCCAGGTAGGCGGGCATCAACTTCTTCTGGCTTGTTTGATCCCCGTAGGCCAAGCCTTATGCGCGGCCCACGCGGCTGTAGCAGGGTTACGTACACAGCGTGGCCGATTCCACAGTAAGGTCTCAGCCCTACCAGAAAGTGGCGGTCTCACTGTTACCGCCTGAATGACCGTAATGCCGTAGCCCAGGCAGTAGCGCGACGCTGTGACATTCCCCGATACCGCTATCGCGCGCAATGGTATAACCGCCGGACAGCCAGTGGCCATCCCGTTCTTGTCCAGGCGGTGGCCTGCCGCATTGTTGCAAAGCCGGGTGTGGTGTGTGTCTGCCTCTGGTCTGGTCGCGAAGCGCCACGGCCCTTCGGCTATTGGATTGCGCAGCGCTAGCTTAGTAGACTTGGTGGGTCGCTGCGGCACTTGGCCGAAGGTGTCAGTCAGCTCCGATTACCCCTACCCGCGAGGTTGAAGATGAACGTTCAAAGGACCAACGCCCTTGTTTTCAATGTGCCTGCGTTCTTCGCAGATCCGGCCTTCATGGCCTGGCTCAATAATGATCTGCCCAAGTTCACATGGCACCCAAAAGGCGATGGCGTCGCCGGCGACTACTCGGATGTCGTCGTTAGCGTGGACGCCAGCCTTGCCGGTGAAGGGGCCGACAGCGATATGCCTGAGCATATCTGGCGCCAGATTGTGGACGCCTGCCGGGAACACATCGGCCCGAGCGCTAATAGCGCCCCCTACATGGTCAGGCTCACTAACCTGGAGGGGTGAGAAGCCGTGCAGGCCGCGCGCAGGTAAGACGACCGTGCCCGGGCGTTGCCAGCACCATGTCGCCCGTAGCGCGCTTTGCTCAGCACTTGTGCTTGCCTCGGCCGGGCATTTGCCATGGGGGCGTGCGGCGGCGGCAGGCCGGGTGCGTTCTGCTACACCGACCAGCTGTAGCCGGCCGGCTTGGCCAAGGTCCGGCGCCGCCGGCATGAGCGTGGCTGCGCGCTGCGCTCACCGCAACAGCGCGGGGCGTGGCCAAGAGGTTCACCGCCAATCCCGATTCATGCTTCTAAATCGATCATGCCCATCCTGGTATGAGCGATCCGGCGCCTGGCCCGGCATCGCATGGTGGCGCTGGTTGACGGTCGTTTTCGGACGTGTTTGGCTAACAAGGGCGGTTGAACGTCGTGTGTTGAAGGCAAATGCCTTTGATGGCCACTTTGGAGGTTTTTTGGCGATCAAGCTGCAGTAGGGGAGGGCGGCCATCGGCGGCGGCGTGCGGCCCGTCTGTGTGGTCGGTGGTGGGGCATCGGCTGGTTTCGGCGCCCGGGCGCGGCGCCATGAGCCCCCGCCGCGCTTTGCGCAAACTGCGCGATGAACGCGTTCCCGCGCACCGCGTCACCCAGTTTAGTGCGCGCGAAGTCGATCGCAAAGGCTGTGTAGCCGGGCTGCGACTCGCTGACGCCGCGTGCTTTCATGAGCTGGGACAGTTCTTGCTGGTTCCTTGCGAGCACGTCCATGACCTGCTCGCGGTCTTGGATTTCCTTCGAGGTGTAGCCGCGCGGTTTGTCGTTCATGGTCACACCCAGGTGGCATGGGCGATGAGCAGCTGGGTCGAAGCTCAGTCGCCGGTCAGTTCGTAGTAATGCAGTTTGTGCTTGCGCAGCGCGCTCTCCGCCAGCTTGACTCGCTCTTTGGCGGCCACCTTCTCGGCCAGCGTCCTCTCGCACTGTACTTGGTTGCGCTTCCTGGTTACAGCCGCCGTCAGGCGCCGAAGCTCGGCTTTCCACTCGTCGTCGGTCATTTTGTGCATGAGACTTTCTCCTTTAGTGCGGCCGTTTGAGCAGACCGATTCCGTCGTTCGGCAATACGCGCTTGAATCCTCGCCCTAGCTGCCTGCCTTTCCTCATGGAATGTGGGCAGCTGCATCACCAGCTCGTGGCGCTCAGCGCGCTCCTCCGGTGTCATGAAGTCGATGGCAGCGCCGCCGAGGAGGCTAACGAAGTCTGGGGTGCACATGCGCATACGTTGCTCGGCAGCGTCTCCCAATTCGTCCAGGCGGGCCTTGACGTCAGCAGTGCTCATCCGATCTGTGTTGTCGATGTGTCCGCTCGGTGTGGTGGTCATGATGCCCGCTCGTGCAATGTCTTGGAAAGTGTGTGTGAAGGTGATCGTTGGCCAGGTTGGTGCGTCACGCCGCATTCGCGTGGGCATGGCAGGCGCTCCAGATGACGTCGTTGATGGCGCGGCTATGGGCGGGCGGCCAGCTGGGGTCCAGCTTGGCGACGATGTGCTCGACGATCCACGCCTCCATTTCGTCGGCACTCTTGTCCATCCAGTCGCAGGCCTTGAGGCTAAAGCTCCTGGCGTCGCCGAAGTGCGCTAAACACTCCCCCTTATTGACGTCCTCTCCGCCCTAAAGGACGGGAATTCCTACAGCTAGCGTCGCACGTCCGCGACGGAGAATGTTTAAAGCAGCATTGGTGTCACGATCATGTACGCAACCACAATTACTACACTGCCATTCTCTTATTCCAAGACCTGCGATACCTTTCGGCCGCGAGTCCGGCAGAATGCCGCAACTCGAACAAGTCTGGGTGGTAAAGCTTTCATTCACCTCCTCGAACCAAGCGCCATGCTTAACAGCCTTGTACGCCAGTTTGCTTCGGAAGGACGACCAACCTGCATCAAGTACGGACTTGGCCATGTTGGTTTTGGCCAGTCCGGCGGCGCCCACATTACCCACCGCGATATAGTCAAACTCGCTCACAATGCGATTCGACAGTTTGTGTTGGAAATCATTGCGACGGTTCGCCACTTTCGCATGGATGGCCCGCACCCGGCGCTTCTTTTTCGCGCGCTGGGCCACAGCCAGCGCCTGCTCCATATTGCGATAGATGCGCTGCGCATCGATCTTCTCCCCCGTCGACAGCGTAGCGAAATCCTTCAGCCCCAGGTCGATGCCAACGCCACGAACTGGCTGGCGGGCCTGCGCCGGATCGACGGTGACGTCGATCACAATATTGAGGAACCAGTTGCCGCGAGAGTCCTGCGAGAAATTCGTACCGTCCTTGATCTTGCCTTCAGGCAGAGCGCGGCAGTTAAACACGCGGAAGGTGTTGCCGGCGAAGCGGAAGGCGTTACCTTCACGCTTCAATTCCCGCCCCTTGAGCGGAACCCATCCCAAGTTCTTTTTCCCACGATAGCGCAAGTATGGGCGCCTCTTCTGCGACCTCGACTTGGCGTATTGCTCACACACCGCGTTCACCGTTCCCGAATGCAAGCCAAGTTCTTTGCTGCAGCCCTGTGTAAGTTTGTTCAAATCGAAACCGGTGTGCCAGCGGCGGCCAAACCGCAATGCGTCCTTTTGCCGGTCGTTGCAGTAATTCCAGACGAAACTACATGCTCGAGACTGCTTGTTCAGCAATCCGTTCAACGACTTCACTCGGTAGCGATAGACCAAAATCATACTGTAATTATATACAGTTCTTTCAATCAAAAGGCAACGACCGCTTTGCAGTCAGCTCCTTTCTCTCCCCGCCCTGAAGGACGGGGTTTCTCGGAGTACATCTGATGAACTGGTAGGTGTGTTGGACGTTCTCGCCGTAGGCGGTCGAAAATTCTTGTGCAATCGCGGTCAGGTCCATAGTGCGCTCCGGTGCTCCAGGCCGCGCTTCAAAGCAGGGCATGGCAGGGTGGGGAATGAGGACAGAGTACCGCAGGCGCAGTGCAGGTTCCAATTCCCATGCTGGCGCTGGTGCTCTGCATCCGCCTCGCGATGCTGGCCGGCGCGCGGGCCGGTGACGACCACGCCGCGGGTTGCCAATGGGGGGAGGAGCACGCCGGTTGTGGCGCTACCGGGCTCTGGATGGCCGAATGGGGCAGGGGGCGCCGTCATGGCCCCGGCATGGCTTAGTGGGTTTGGGCGTACCAGGTGCCACCGATACCGTTTAGTGGGTGACACCGCGCATCGGTGGTAAAGCTCACGCCGGCGGCGCGCAGGCGCCGACACAGGCGCCGCATCCTGGCTTTGTCGATATCCGGATGCAGCGCGCCGGATGTTCGCAACACCACGCTGCGTTTTGGCTTGGTGGGGTTGAAGTGGTCGATCTGGATCACGACGGCGTCGAAAGCGCGGCGCCGGCTGCCGCCGACATAGGCAACCGTCGTTTGCAGTATGTCGCGCTCGGCCTGGTGGGTAGTGAATTTCATAGTCCGGTCCCGTTCTTGGTTGCGCAGCCCATGGGGGAGGAAGGGTTGGGAAAGTCGTACATCGCCCAGGTTGGATAGCTCCTGCATTGCCGCGTGCTGCTGGACGCTCATGCGGGCGCGCTCGTCACAAGGTTTGCCAGACGCCCAGGCCTTTCTTGCGGTACTTCATCGTCGTGCAACCCGCGTCCGTCTGTGCCCAGTCCAGCGGCTCAAAGGCGCTCTCGCCGTCCTGCTGGTCCAGCTCTTTGCAGACGCCCTCGTAGTACAGGTGGTCATCGCCATCGTACAGACGAAATTCGTAGTCGCAGTCGGCCACAAGCTGTGCGCGCTCATCTTCCGGTACGCGGGCCGCACCCAGGTCGCGGGCCATCGCGGCGCCGCAACGGCCAACCCAGTTCGCGCAATCGCCGGCGTTGATGATGTCCTGCGTGATCATCCACAGCATGATCAGTCCTCCAGTTGCAGTTGTTGCTCGACCCAAGCCCAGTAGTCGAGGTCTCGGGTCTTGCCTATGTTTTCCACGCGGGCGCGATATTGCGCTAGTTGCCAAACCGGATGCTCGGTGAGGTATTTCTCGCCCAGCTCGGTCGCGGTAAGGTGGCGGTCTGCGATCGCTAGTTCCGCGCGATAGCGGCTCATTTGGCCGCCTTTGGGGCGTGCTGACGGCATTCCTCGATCGCTTCCCTTATGCACTCGCGGTTGTACGCGCTGTCGCCGATGTGGCGGTGGCGGAACCACTCGCGCACATTGAGCAGTGCCGCCATGTAGGGATTGCTGCGGACCGCCGCTCAATGGCCCGACCCGGTATCGAAGCCCATGTATTGGCGCGACTGTTGCCTGCACTTGCGTACGTTTCGCGCGTGTTTCATTGCCTTGTCATAGCTCATGAGGATTGCCTTCAAGGTGGATGGATATGCAGCTGGTAGCCGCGAGAGCGGAGCGAGGGTTGATGCGCTACGCGCTGCACGCTGCCAGGATGCGGGCGCGCAGCGCGCTGTAACGTGGGTGGGTCATGCGCACCTGTTGATTGCAGCCATGGACCAGGCGAACGATGCGCACATCATCACCAACGACCTCATAGTGCTTGCCGTCGGCGTCGACGCAAAAGATTTCTTTGCCGTCGGCTGTTTGGTTGACCTTGATCGCTTTCATGGTGTGCTCCTCAAAATGGTCTTTCTTAGCCTCGACCTTATTGTGCCGCCACGCTCTGCTCGGCATCCTCGACAGCGTGCGCCTGGGTGGCGAACTCGCTCGAGTAGTTGCCCTCCTCATCGCACCATGCCCAATGCGATTGCGTGTCCCCGTTGGGGCCGTGGATGGTGATGCCTTGCCCCCGCAACGCGGCGATGCGCTCATGTAGCGGCTCGGCCGTGCAGCACGGACCCTTGGCGCTAAAGACGTGCGCAGGAACCCAGTTGCAGCCGTTCTCTGCCGTGATCTTGTACCAATCCTGGCCGTCGTTGCACGTCTGTGTGACCGTGTACGCCTTGCCCGGGATAGTGGCACCATCGAAGGACTTGTTGGCTACAACTGGGAATGGGGCATTCATCACATTGGCCTTTCAGAGAAATTGTGCATCTCGGTGCACGCCATCCGTCGCATGGACTGTTTGCATTGCTGGACTGGCGATCAGTTCCGCACCAGATTGGGCGCGGTGTCTGGCACGCTGTACCCGCCGGCGCGTGCCACGTTGGCATAGCGCTCGTACTCGCCCTGGCTGTGCCAAGTGGCGCTGTTGCACAGTTCGGCCGCGCCGCCGGCCGCGCTCGATTGCATCCAGCCGCAATGCGTGCAGACGTGGTCGCCGTCGTCAGAGGGGGCAAAGGCGCGCTTGGTAAAGTTCTCGTCTGCGCATGGCATTGTCGTGGTGCTCGTCATTGTTCCGCTCCTCAGGTTGTGTGGCGTGGCCCTACCTTGGAAATGAGATTACCTGGTAGGGGGCGCCAATACCAATTCCCGCATAATGGGTTGCTTGAGCCTGCCGAAGGAACGCCGCGGCAGTCGCCGGCCGTGGGTGAGAAGGAAAAGGCCTGCCGTCAATTGGCCCTACGATCGGGGGCTCTGCCTGGTCGTCAAGGCGTTTCGGCGTTGCGAGTGAACGGCGGGGCATTGGCCGAGGCGCTGTAGCGCCGCTACGGCCGGTCTGCTGAAGCCCCAAGGTCACACCGTGACAGGCAACGAGCGGTCGCACTCTTACCACAGCCATCGCCGTAGCGGCGTAACCTGCGCAGTCGGGCGGGCCAGGCAGCCGCTCCGGTGCGCGCATGTCGGATAGCCGCGCTTTGGCCGGCCGGGCGTCCTCCGCGGTGGGGGCAGCTGTGCACCTGCGGGACATGCTGACGCTGCGCTCATGCGGTTGATGGCGGTGGAATGTCGTGTTGTCTCGCGGCCTGGCGTGGCACTCTGGTCGCTGGTTGGTGTGTGGCCCGCGGATCAACGTCCTGGACGCGCTCACGTGCTCACGCGCTCGCTCAGTTGAGCGAATTGGTGTAATGTTGCCAACAAAGCGTGCCGAATGAGGGGGGCTTGAGATGCGTCTGAGGATGGGTATCAGGCATATGGTGGCCATCGGTGTGATTTCGACCCTATTGGCGGTGGCGGAATCGGCTGCCTATCGACATTACCGGCAAGGCAGCGGGCCTGGACCTGGTGGGGCGTTGCAACCGCCCCAGGGCTACCGAGGCGGCTGCACCGATGCGCCTTTGCTGGGAACTACGTCGATCCTGGGGCAGCTTCCAGAATCCCCTGATGGCGATCTGGGTATCTACTCGGTCAAGAACGGGCTGGACGTGGTGGTGGTCGCTCTCCTTGGCAACATGCAGCTGAGTCAGTTCTATCAAGCAATCGTCGTCGCACCTGGTGGCGAAGCGGTTGTGCGCCTGCCGGCAGGGCACTACGGCCTGGGACTGTTGTCCGGCCGGCGCTGGTGCAACATCGCCAAGGGCTTTGTCGGTGGTGCCCGCTATTCGATCACCGGTGGCGTCTTTATCGACGCAGCTTCGCCTGGCCAAAATGTGCTCTACCCGGCCACGAGCCCCAACGATTTTCGCATCCGCTACCGCAAGCTGGCCGCGGCGCCCAAGGCGCCCGCATATGTCGTTCCTCACACCAGGTACGGCTTTATGGCAGATGGCGAGGTCCAGGGGGTGCCCGTCGCTTGGCTGATCGATACCGGCGCCACTACGGTCATTCTGCCGGCTGCGCTGGCGCTAAGCGCTGGCGTGCGCTGCAAGGCGTTGGCCGTCTTCAGCACGGCGGCAGGCCTGACCAGCGGCTGTGTCGGCCGACTATCCGACCTGCGGGTCGGCCCTTTCAAGATCGAGAACGTCGAAGTAGGGGTCCTCAATGGCGCCCCGCGCCCGCTCTTGGGTATGGCCGCTCTGCGCCGGCTGACATTGGTTGTGAAGGATGACACGCTGTGGATGTCGGATGGCGCCGTTGCAGGACGCGCCCTGGGCGGTACCAGCGGGCTCGCTTCCGACATCGCGCCAGTGGTGCCTTGGCCCCAAGTCAGCGCCATGAGGCACCCAGTCGAAGAGGTGCCTGGCGCCAACGTAGGCCGTGTGGACGTGCCGGCCCTGGCTGAAGGCCTGCTGGTCCATGGGGCACACGCCGCGACCCTCATCGGGGTGTCTATCAGCTACCTATGGTGGTTGCGACGCCGCCCGGCTGCCCAAGATCTGGTGCGGCCATGCGCGTCCCGTTTTAAAATTCCGGCATTTCGCGGTACATCAGGTGCAGGGCGACCGACGTGACCAGTTCCAGGATAGGCAGTGGGCCGCCTTCGTCCTCCTGATCTGGGTTGTGGCCGACATGTTCCTGATACCACGCGATGAGCCCCGCGCGGCCAGTGAGGTGATGCACGCTGACTAGTTCCGCATTGTCGCTATGTCGAATGGTGAAGCAGATTTCTTCGCTTTCAGGGGTTGCCGGCCGCTGGCGGGTGCTGTGGTCCGTGACGAAGAGCAGATAGTCTGCCGCGTCCTTCTCGTCCATCACACGGTAGTAGCAAGCGCCCGGGCCACCATCGAACAGCTCCAGCGCGTCGATTGCGCTGATGCCGCCCTGCCGGATCCACTGGCAAACGGCCTGCTGACAGGCGTTGATGAACTCGACATGCTCCGGCGTCATCTGTCCGTCCGTGCTCCACCCTTCCGGGAAGGCGTCGGTCTCGCCAAAGCCGCCATACATGTTGGCGTCGACATGGCTCTGCAGGTCGGAAAAGTCGGCGATGGTGCGTGGCACGCGGTTTGCCAGCACATCGCGCAGGATTTCGTCCTTCATGCGCAGGATGGTCGCTTGACGCTTCGAAGCGTTAGTCGGGTCCGTGCATTCGCTATATTTCGTGGCCATGTCATGTCCTCATTGGTTAGTAGGTACTCATTGGTGCCCTGCCAACTCAGGTTATCTAATCGATGGCGCAAATTCCATTTCTGGGGACGTGTACTTGGCTGCAGAGCGGGCAGTGGGCCGGGTTGGGCAGCGCCAGGTGGCGGCCGTGGCTGTCGATGTTGGTGATGCGTGCGTGCACAATGGACGCGACGAAGGAGGGCGGGCCGGCCAACCCAAGCTCGGCACGCCGGTGGCGGCGTAACGTGCTGCACCTTGTCTTGGTGTGGCAGCTGGATTTGCCGAAAGGAACACAGGGCGGGTAAATGGATATTCGGGAACGCATGCGCGAACTATGCGCATTGGCTGGATCGCAGGCCGAAGCTGCTCGACTCATCGCAGAACAAACGATGCGGTCATGTAGTGTAGAAGCCGTTAAATCGTGGACATGTGATCCATGCATTAGCCGCGCCAGAACATGTCGGGATTGGGCGGTATTGGCACTTGAAACCAGACTCAAAGTGGTACAGAAATTGGCTTAATCAAGGTGTGCATGTACACTGCAAAGAAATCACTCGAACGCTCATAGGAAAATAAGCCTCAACCTGATAACAGCATGAACGAACTAATTCCCCATTTTTCCCGTTTCGAGGCGCTTGACGAAATTGTGAAGCGGTGGGAGAACTTTACGCACGGCACATTAAAGAGTCCAGCTATTCGGAACGAGCTGATGACACGACAGGGTTCTCGCTGCGCTGTCTGTCGCGAACTGATAAGCCCGGCGGAAGAGCAAGTGCATCACGTCTCCTATGTGAACCTTTGTTACACAAGTTTTAACGTTGATGGCACTCCCCCATGCAGCAGTTGTGAAGTCAAGGGGCGGTGCTTGGATAGGCTTACGGCCGTGCACGGTCACTGTCATAAGGCTATTCATGAGAAGTCAAGCGATGAGCCCGAGGATTCGTTTAAAGGTGATCGATCAAGAGTGCGGTTTCCGCGCAGTCGAGAACCCTGGACGACGAATGACGAGAAGCAGCTCAACGTCCTGCTTGCGTCAAAGAAGCGGATGTCTTCTATCGCGATAGCGCTTGGCCGCAGCCCAAAAGCTGTGCGTCTCTATATGAACAGGATCGGGATAGAAGAAGCCAAAAAGAGGGGGGTATCGACGGCAACGGTGCAGGCCGCGAAAACATCACCAACCCTAAGCAAATCATCTATCAATGAGTCATTCGGCGCGCCCCCGGCTAGGCATGGGAAGACATGGGATATCCATGAAGTAGATGAGATTGCTGATGGATTCATAAAGGGCGAAGGCGTAGCGGCGCTCGCCCAGCGATTACAGCGAAAAGAGAGTGGCGTGATTTCAAAGCTCTACGCAATTTCTCGACAGCGGGCTGATGTACAGGCCAAGTTGCTGGAGGCGGGGTGGCCCGAGACACATAACGACTACCGTCAGGTGTTGGAAAAGATCCCGGAAGTGGTTCCGGCGAATGAACAGGACTAGACCGGAAAATATGAAGCCAGAAGACTATATGAAAGCATGCCGTGAAATTCATGCGCAACTTGAACTGATTGCCTCCCAAACGCGGGCGATGGCGGTGACCTTATGCGCAAATCCGTCAAATCCTTTATTCGTCGACGCGATGGACAGGCAAGATGCTTTGCTGGCGAAACTCGCCAGTCTGGACAGTCAAACGCTGATCTGAGGAAAACAGTCATGGCAACGCAAAATGTCTGGAACCTGAAATACGTCGTTGGCAATCCGGCGATGTTTTCGAAAGTGACTACCGCCGCTGGAAGCCCGATGAAGCGCAACGAGGCGTTGAGCGGTGCGCAGACCATTGAAGCCAATGGCGGCTGGCGTGTGTGGGTGGAGCACGCGGAAACGGGCAAGCGCATTTTCGAAAGCGACGCAGAAAAAGAATATAGCCGCGTTATGACGGAGATCGTGAACAGCTAACCAGACAGGAAAATCAAGATGATCGTAATCTCGGAAAGTATGTGCAGCGAAGAGTTCAAAGCAGCGTACAAGGCCCTTCGTGAAGGCGCGTCCATCCGGCGCGCGAGCTGGGCGTCGGGTACGTTCTTGCTTAAGAACGGGGATCGCATCAACGTCTACCGCCTCGATCAGTTTGCCGCACCAGACTGGCACCCCTCATCGTCTGAATTACAGGCGACGAACTGGGGGCTGGCCTAACGGGAATATCGCCTGGCATTTGTCGCCAGGTCTACCAACTTGAAGTCTGCCCAGCTCGGTCTTCAAATTGGTGGAAGGCGCAGTGACGATGCGCATCGACGCGAAGCAGTTTAATTGTGGCTTCGTCGGGAAATCCAGCCGGAGACGTCCCGGACACCAACACTTTTGCAAGAAGGAAAACGCGATGGCTTCAACATGGGTTGGCTCCAGATGGGCCAGGGAAATTTGGATAGTCGCCAGTAAGGAAGGTCCTATACTTCTGTGCGATCAGATTGCTCGCGGATACCGCTTTCTCAAATTGGTTGCGGAAGCGGTACAACCGCGCATTGTCGAGCGGAATCTCGGACGTGCCGGCACCAGGAAAGTGGACACGGGCTTGCCCGATGTAGGAGCCGCTAAGTTCTTCGCCGACTGCCAGGCTGGGATCTTTTTCCCGGTAGCTAGTACCATTGTTGGCGTCGTAATGCTGTATGTTGGGCTGCGAGGCATCTTGGTCATTCTGCGGGAGATTTTTAGTGCCGGGCCGATAGAGCCGATACTTGGTGTCTTGTTTGTGTTGATCGTCGCCGGAGTGCTGTGCGTATTTGGCGTAGTTGGAGTGCTTTGGGCCGGACATGTTCTTTTGATGGCAGCAAGGAAATCTCAGTCGCATCTCAACGAACAAGATTGTGCACTGCTAAAGGAATTGCTTAAAAAAAATGACGACATCGCGCTGGGTGAGTTCGCGGAAACATGCGAAACGTACGGTGCGCTCGCGGAAACGATAATCCGTCTGCGGCACCTTATCTCGGAAAAAGACCCAGGTCGAGCCATTTAAGTACAAGGGGAAGTCATGGATCAACTTGACCCAATCGATGTAGCGATTCTGCGTGAGGCCGTTCGGCTGGACGGGCTGTCCGAATCGGCCGCATTGCGTATCAACGTCGGCGTCGCACAGGTGGTAGACCTGCAAGGCCGCAAGCTGCTGAGGTTCGATGCGGTGCGCAAAACTTGGCACGCTACGGTGGCCGGCCGTCGTGCCATCAACGAATAGATCGGGAAATCAGCATGACTTACGCATCGATTACAGTAACCAAGGACGGCGAGCAAAAGTTCCACGCCACAAGCGGTCGAATGGGTTTCGCAGAGTCCGCAGCACTGGATTTCCTGTGCTGGGCCAGCCCGATCATCGGCGCGGCTTACACCGTAGTGGATGACGCTGCGCGGCGCATTACTGCGATGGGTGCAGAGGTCACTTTGGTAGCGGCAGATGTCGCGCAACCCTGATGGTCGCCGGTGTTGAGAACGTCGTAGCAAACGGCGAGCGTGTGTGGGGCGAACACGCCGTTACAGGCGAGCGCATCTTTGAGAGCGACGTGGAGAAGCCCTACAAACAAGGGGCAGCAACCGCGTAACCGCTACATGCGTTGCTACCAAGCGCTTGCATTCAACTACCCAGGGAAATCCAAATGACCACCACCCGCACCTTCGGCCAGACCACGTTGACGCTCAAGCAGCTTTCGCCGCAGGAGTTACAACAACGGTTCCTCATAAAACAAGGTCAGATAGAGAACGATTTGACCCAGATGAGGAAACACAAGATCCCGGCTAATTCAAGCTATAAAGGGTTCTACGATCGGCAGCTTGGAGCCTTACAGGTGTATTCGCTATTGAGCGTGTCAGCGGCCCTAGTGCATCGGCACAGTCTTGTTTCTGAATTGCGAGAGATGAAGGCCAGCGGTCCAATTCCACCTAGTGATGCATTCGATCAGTCACGGGTGATACTTGGCTTTAACGAGGCAATCGATCAGTTGACTTTAGTGTTTGAAGATTAGGGAAAATGATGAAGACATATTTCGCAGCTGTTGTGACCGTCAGCGCGCTCTTGGCTGGTTGCGGCGGTTCACCAGGTGCGCTCGAAGGTACGTGGAAGGCAAGCGGGCCGATTCACATGATTATTACCTTTCGTCCCGGCGAAACTGAGACATTGGGTGTAATCGAACACGTCGACTACAGAGTGGACGGCGACACGGTTCAGTTGACCTACAAAGACGGATTGATGAAGGGTTCGTCGCTGAGGTTTGTGCTCGTTGACCACGACACGGCGACAAACCCGATGTATACATTGCGACGGGTGCGTTAAAGAAAACGGTCATGTCTCACCGAAAAATCAGCGTGGCGACATTGGACGAAACGGCAGCAAACGAAGCCATTAAGGATGCGCTCAAAGCCATCCAGCGCGCACGCCAAGCGAGCGTGCTGGGTATGGAAGCCTTGTAGTCGCTCCACTGGTGGAGGCGCAGCGCCATGCTCAATATGCGCTCGATAGCGCCCTGGGTCGCAATGGAAGGAATCATCGTGGCAGTAATTCAATCTCCCTGCAGATGCGGCAGCAACCAGGTATCGATGGTCCCGGCAGGCGGCGGTCGCGGAACTGGGCACAGCACGTTCTACACCGGGGAATGCAGCGCCTGCGGTTTCCTGATGGAGCATCTGCCCGAGAACAGCGACGGCAAGTTCGGCACTGCTGTCCGTGACTGGAACCGAGCCGTCACGAGCGCCACTACACGACGTCCCGAACGTGCCCGTTTGGCCACGCCGGCGGCTAGCGTCAGTTCACCGATCGTGGCGCGCGCACCGGTCGGATGCCAGCAATTTCGAAAGGCTGCCTCGGAGCGGATTAGAAATGAAGAAAATACTGCATCCGAATGTCGAAAGTTCAAACTATGATCCCGTTAGCCCCGTCTCATCCAGACAAAGATGCTCCAGTCATGATGGCGCAAGTATTTGACGGCCGCGGCAACGCGATTGGAGCAACTACCTTAGCTCGAGCGATTGAGTTAGAGTCAAAAGGGAAGGGTGTACTAACATCGGAGCCTAGCGATGGAATGGTACTTAGGCTCAACTATGTACCAACACCAGACCCAGCCGAAGTTAAACAGAATGCCGAGACGGTAAAGGCGAGATGGAGGCGCCATCGAGTAGCACAGCTGCGAAAAAGAGATGGAGACTTTTGCTTCTATTGTCACGCGATAATGAATAGGGAGGAAATGACTCTTGAACATTTGCTCCCCAAGAGTTTGAAGGCGAGTGATAGTGCTCTAAACATGGTCCTGTCTCACAAATTATGCAATGAACAGGCACAGGAGTTCAGCATTGCTGAAAAAGTACGGATGCGTGAGCGCAACTTAGTTAAAATCCTTCGTGGCTTTAACTCGGACATGGAGCGTCAGGTTTTTCTTCGGGACAGATCTCTTTGGTAGTAGTGCATACGAATGGCCTATGCCAGAATATGCGTTCTGGCTTGTAAGTGGCTTGACGGATGGTCAATATGGACACGGCAAGCTTGGTGACAAGGTCAGCGCATATTCCAGTGAATATTTCAGGGTGTGCCGAACCTTGCAGATATATGGGGCCGACGGCGACCCCAGATGTTGAACCGCTCGAAAATTCGCGTAGATTCTTGGCTTGAAAGCGGGTAGAAATAGTGACTAGTACTGAATCACAGCCTTAACAAGGAAAATGGAGATCGCATGGAAACAGCAGTGGCAATGTTGCTTGTGGCGGCTTTGGGCTATTTGGCAGGACGTCAGGGCAGCCGCCCAAGCCAACGAGCAACCGTCAGCGTAGATGCCAAAGTGAAGGCGTGTAGCGATCTTCTTTGTTCCATCCTCAAATATGAGCAAGCATGTTCTACTGCTGTGTTTGCGGCCGAGAGTGGCCAGATTAACGACAGCAATAAGGTGGCGGTCAGTGACGCCGGAAGTGAACTAATTAGATGGCAACTGGCTGTTGGCTTCATTGTCCCATCCGAGGTACACGAAGCGGTAGATAGCATCGTTTCAGATAACTTCGGAAAGAGTTGGGACGAACGACTAGGTGTGGCAAGGACCGCCCGCCAGACGATTGTTGAATTTGCGCGCCGTGAGTTTGGGCCCGCATAACTATCACAAGGCAAAGGAAAATGCGATGACCAACGAGGTACTGCGTGAGAAGTATCTTTCGAAGATTGCCGTCGATATCGCTGAAGCAAAGAGTAAGGCGAAGTTGAATTATCGGATCGCTTACGCAGTGTATATTATCGCCTTTTTTGGCAGTTTGGTTGGTACGCTACTTCCTTTGCTCGCCAGCGGTGATACAGCCCGAAAAATGGGGGCGGTTGCGGCATTGCTGCCTGCTCTTGCACTGACAGCAATGACGTCTTTCAGATTCAATCGAAAGTCCGAATGGCACTATAAACGAGTCGCCAGTTTGCAGGAAATAGAGCGGCAAATTGACATTAAACCAGTCGAACAGTTGGAAGCGTTAATCGATTGGTGGAACAAAGCTGAGCGTGATCTGAATAGCAGATGGCTTGGGTTCGGAGAGCTTCCAGGGGCGCCGAAGGAAACTAAGAAGCCGTAAAGGCGGATGAATAGGATAGTCTTGATTATGAACCTGATACTGTTTGGCGGCAAATATTTAGTCGCCAACAAAGATTTTTTGATGATGGCGATTGTTCCACCGGCAGAGATTGAACACCAGGTAAAGATTACAGAGCCCCTAACGATCCCACTGCATGATGCTTTCCTGCTCGAGATCGAGAACGGATGGCGACTTGTTGGAGGGGTGAACGTAACCGGTGCCACGGTTAGTCGCGTCACGTTGACCGACGTTCATCCGGGCTCACGCGAACGCGCGGCCCTACTCGAGCAGATCGGCATTCCTGTTTTAAGCCGCATGGAAGGGGCCGGTAACCTGGCAAAGTATGGCATCGACATGTTTGACATTAGCCGGCTATTTCTAAGGAAAGTTCGTCCATGAAAGCACTGCATGAAGTGACGCGACTGGTGAAATTCACTGTCCTTGCGGATGGCGTCAAGGACGCTGAGAGGATCGCGGCCGAGGTTTGCCCGATCAACGAATTTCCCCCAGGAGCGATCATCGACACCCGCGCCTACCTCACGCCCAACCAGTCCGAAGAATTGAAGCGCCGGGCGATCAACTACGGCGAATAGCGAGAACCGCGATGACAGCAAAACGCCGATTTACCGACGCCGAAGTCACGCACATGCGCAAGCTGCTGGCGTGGATGCGAACCGAATATTGTCTGGACGAGGACATGCAGCGCGGCGCACTGGGCGCCGTCAAGACGCTCTTGGACGCTGGTCAGATCACCCAAGAGCAGGCGGAGCAGCAAGTCGCCAAACGGGCCGACCAGGTCAGGCAAGTACCGCAATATGTGCGTCAAGCCGTCAAAATGTTGACCAAGGCCGTTCGCGAATATGACGGTGTGAAAGGTGCCGTGGTCGACGTGGCCACGCGCGACGTGCACGAAATCGAATAACAGGGAAGACGCCATGACCAGCACGAGGAACAAACCGCTTGCTAAACCACAGCGCACGTTGCTGACGAGTCTTCGCGCAAACGCGCAGGCTGACTGCTTCTCCACGCCGCTTGCGGTCTCGATTGAACTGGACGTCAACGAAGTGCCAGTGGCGCGGCGATTGGCGGACAAAGGCATGTTGCGGATCAGTGAAACGGACGATCGTCAGGTCTACCTGACCGCAGCTGGTTTGGCCCACTAACCAAGTCGAGGAATACACCATGCTCATCAATGAAGTTATCGAAGTCGGTGGCCGGCAGTGGAAGGTACGCCAAGCGGTGAGCCATGAAGCGGCTTTGAACGAGATCGCAATGGCCCGGTGTACCGGGAGTATTGGCGGCAAGTCGTCACAAGTGATTGATGGCGTCGAGACTGTTTTGGCCAATGTGGTGCGTCTGAACTCGGACGGCACCGAAACCAAGGCATACAGCGGCTATTAAGCCTAAGACGAACGACTGTGGCCACCCAAAAGAACTGGATCATTAAATACGTTGCTGGAAATCCTGCGATGTTCACCCGCGTGACCACGGATGCTGCAGGTCCTGTAAGGCGCAGCGAAGCGCTTGCCGGTGCTGAAAAAGTCGCTGCAAACGGCTGGCGTGTGTGGGTCGAACACGCCGTCACAGGCGAGCGCATCTTTGAGAGCGACGTGGAGAAGTCCTTCACCTAGGAAGACGAGCATGACTAAAGATCGCGAGACTTTGACGCCCGCTGAGAAGCTATTCGACGTGCTGGTGGAAGGTGGACTGTGCAATACCAGCCTCACCGGATCGACTGCGCTGCTCCTGCACACTCACCCGAAGCATCCTGGCGAGAAGGACGCAACTGTTGAAGTGCTGTTCGTGTCTGGCGAAAGAACGGGACGGCGCTGGCAGCTTGGAAGCCGTCACATCGTCCCTCATGTTCCGGGAAGAAGTGCAGCGTGGCGCGACGGCCGAATCACTGCATTTCGGTGCCCTGGCTGGCGGCCTGAATGGTCGCCGCACGAAGAAGGATCTCTGGCTGACCTGGATTGGTGGAGTGGCTTCAAGTACCACCGTGACATCGAGCAATCGCTCATCGCTACGCAGTGAAGGGAAACGAACGTGGAACCGTTTGAAATCAAGGTAGGACAGACTTACGCCAGCCGTCGCTGGAAGGGGGATCGCAAGGTCGTTGATGTCAAGCGACATCGTGGGCAAGATGCTGTTGTCCATTTCATTGACCAGCGTACCTCGCGGACTGGTAACGCGCTGCTGCTTCAATTCTCCACCAGCGCCGAGAAGGTCGTCGCTGTTCCACTTGTATAAGGAAGACCCGGCCCAATGACCAAGACGAGGAGAGCAAGCATGGAGAAATTGAACAATGGCCAATACCGCACCTGCCCAACTCCAGGCCCGGAAACGGCAGTTCGGATCGTGACCATTAAGAATGGTCGGGTTTATCTGGACGGCGCGAAGTTTGACTTCATGGTGTCCGATTTCTTCAGCGTGAACAAGCTGCTCGGCCCAGCAGCCTAATATTGAAAGTTCCAACGTTGGAAACGTGCGCCAGTGGCGCCCGCAGCGGCCGGCAGCCGAGACAGGACGAACTGAATGAGTGAGGATTTCCAATCGCAACCTGCCGCCAGCCTGGCGCGTTTAGCCGCCGGCACCGATATGGAGGCCGCCCAAGATTCGAGCCGGCCGCCAGCATTCGAAAGCCACTTCCGCAAAGAGTGCGGTATGCCAGACCACGCCCAATTTCAATGGGATGCGCCGTACATGGCGGCGGCGCTGGACGGATGGAATGCCCACGAGGCGCAACACCATGCGATGCCCTCTACAAGTTCCGATGAGGTGATCAACCAGCAGTTTAGCGCGGTTAAGCGCGCGATAGCGGCAGCTTTCGGCATCGCTTTGAACGACAACCCAAAGCTGGATGCAGCTGCCCGGATGGCGATCGCAGCGTTGGCGAGTGAAGTGGTTTGAACAGTGTTTGTCGCAGTATCGTTCAACTTATTGAAAGAAAACTCGTTGCTCCGGTTGAATCGGCAAAGGACGACACGGCCTTTGTCGTCATGCAGTGATTAACCGATTAAACGGTTTATAAAGAAAATGGCCAATTCGGAGATCGCGAAGAACATCGTGAAGCTAGTTGACGCGCAGAAGCGCGTGGTTGCGCGCCAATGGGCACTGCGTGCAAGTGGACGCGTTCCGCTCTTTCCAGAGTACCGCCAGTCCACGGTGGAGCACTTTCTCGATCTGGGAATGTCCGAAACCGAGATCATCGCAAGGCTGAGTGAGCCAGAGCCTGAAAAGGCTTGGCCGGGCAGGGCTGCGATGCAAGGTCTTTCGTCTTACGCGACAGCGGGCCTGCCGTTGCTCCGTGGATCGGCAAAGCAGGTTGCGTGGGCGACCACGATCCGAGCCGGGCATGCTGCCAAAGTGCCTCAGTCGGTGCATTTGACGCAACAACGAGAGGCCTCGTGGTGGATTGAAAACCAACGTAACTTGTAACGGAACAAACCAAGGGACTAAATACAAGGACACCAAAATGGACGGCCTTATGACAATAGCAGGAGCGCTTGTCGGTGCATTGACGGGAGCATTGTTGGCACCTTGGATAACCAGAAGGAACGAGGGAGCAAAACTTGATCAAATCCGGGATCGGCAGTGCGAAATCCTAGAGAACCTTCGGAACCAGGAGATCGCGCGGACAAATGTTGCCGCCGAACGTGAGCACAATCGCAGGCTGAGTGAATTGCTCAATGAAGTCTATACTGACTCCCTGGCATTTGGTTCGGAGCTCAGCTCATATCATCCTTTAAGGGCGCCTGGTGAGGTTGATCCGGCTTGGGTACGCCTAGATAAGATGCGTACAATCGTTGCTCTGCACTTTGTCGAAATGCTTCCATACATAGGTGCTTTCAATGAAATTCACAATGAGTATCGACTTCGTCAGATAGAGGAGGCGGGCGGGGGGACCTTCGAGTTGAAAACGGTATATGAGCACGTTGAGAAAATGGCCAGTACGAATAAAGAATTTACAGATGTCGTGCGAAAGAAAATAGAGCAGCTACGGACTATCCAATAGATATATCGGCGCCTCGATTAGTGATGCACAAAGGTGGGAGAGATTTATTTGGTATGGATGGAAATCGCTTGGTTGACGCCAGGCGGCAAATGACTGGGTGCTGATGACAGGTTCACCGGCTGGACCGCCAAAGCGGGATGCCGGCACCGACAGCATCCAGCCATTTGATATGAAAGGGGGAATGGTCGTGAACGAGAAATCCAACAACTTTGACTATTGTCTACAGCTGCTTAAGGCCACCGCCGGCAAGGTGAGGGCATATCGCGCAGCTGGGCGCATCGTGGTCACTTTGCGAGCCGATCTAGTTGTAGAATTTTCTCCAGGATCAGCAAAGGGATCGGGTTCGTGGCAATTGCGAAACGGCGCGCGCGCCGGGACCGGCGTTCGACAATTAGTCGCCTATTCCAATGCATTCGCGTCAGCAGGATGAGCATGCAAACTTCGAAGCGTGCTTGTAGGCTGGCTGGTCGACAAAGCTTGAGATGCGGTGGTGTTGCGACCAACTCGTTCAATGGAACCTAAGCAGGAAAATCAATGCGATCGGTTTTAGACACCTTGAAGGACATAGAAGAAATGGAGCGATGCCTTCATCGCGAAGCCGATGTTTGCTATGCAAAGCACTTCTTCGCGAATCTATTCGAGGATGCGTTTAAGCGCGTTGACAGTGACTTGAGTGGTGCGGCCGCAGTAATGCGAGCGCTTGAGCCAAAACGCAAAGAACTGGTCGATTTGCTGCGGCTAATCACCAAGGAGAAATGGTACGAGCACCATTAAATGCCTCGCGTCGTGCACGACATGACTTGGGTTTCCGAATAACTGAACTGAATAGCTCCTATGTCCAAGAACTGCTACTCCTGCGAGCACATCGAGAACAATGGCTCCAATGAGCCCGGCGAAGTCAGCGGTTGGGTTTGTGCTAATCCCAAGCGTGAGCCGCAGACCATCGAAGAAGAACGGAATTTCGACAAGAACTGGGCCAGCGAAGATTACCGCAAGCGCTATAAGCGCTGCTACCAAGCGCCTGCATCGAACTGCTCGGAAATTGTCCGTGTCGATCCGGAAGAAGCATGTGGAAGTCGTCGCTGATCTGCCGAGCAAGCGGCACACCTGGCCACCACGTTCGATGGTGGCGGTAATACAATCGTAGGCGGACGATGTGGACAAGCTGCTTGTCGTGCTTGGACCCTGACCCGGAGCACTGTCATACCGAGCCCTGCCACCGTGCAAAACAGTGTTACAACCTCAAATAGTGAAATTGTGTGGAATATTAAATTTTAAGCGCCAGTGATTTTGACCTTGAGCGCGCCTGCGCAGACCTTGCAAGGGCAGTAGGTACCGCCCAGCAGGCGGGCTGGGTGTTAGCTGGTGGCGTATCGCACGCTGTTTCTAACGCTGGCGTATCTGGCCACTATACGGTTGTCCAAGCAATGACAAAGTAATCGCCGTGGAGAATTCACGATGGAAGAACTGAGAAACGTAGCTGTCGGCTGGCTCTCGATACTGATGTTGATCCAAATCGGGATGTTCATGCTGTCGGCGAGCGATGGCGTCCCGATGATGGAAAGCTATGTCGCAGCATGGACCAATACGCTCCGCGCCGTTGGGGGGTGTTTCGTGCCAGCAAAGACCACCGAGGAGCGGACAGAGCTTCTGATGTTCTGGGCTGCAGCGTTGTTCTTCCTGCCTGGTGCAATCTTGGTAGTGGACGTCATTGGCCGTATGGCCAAATAGAGGGGGACATCATGAAAATTCAAGACGTGGCTGTATTGGGTAGTGTGATTGCCTTTTTGGGTTTGGTTGTTGGGCTTGAGTTGTCGCACCTGCAGTTTCAAAGAAACATCGCTGGGGTTATGACGGGGCAGTCAGCTGTGTCCCTGTCGCTGGTCGAGCCCGGTCTCGTTAAAGGCCCGTTTGGCGTTAAGCGGGTCTGGTTTGCACGGGCGGATGATGGTGTTTTTGAGTACCGGATGGCGATTCCGTTTATTGGCTCGCTCCCTTTCAACTTTCCCGGAAACGGGCGGACCAAGACAAATTTGATGGATGCCTGCAACCGCATTGGCGTGTCGGGCTGCAAGCTGACGGAAAATTGAGATGGTAAAGATTTCCCCAGATTTGATAGCGAGAAACCAGTGACGACGAACAAACAAATCAGATTGGAAGAGGCCGCCAGCAGCCTTGCCATGGCGCAGAAGATGCTGGAAAATCTGCAGGCTCGCACGATAAGCCACCACGACATCTCGCGCGTTCAGGATGTCGCGACTCAGGCGACTCAAGCTGCGCAGCAGCTCAACCAGTTGGTTGGCTTGCTGCTGGCTGAATTCGCGGAGTGACCAAGGGAAATGACTGTGGAAATTATGGCGCAGACACCTCAAGCGCTCAACGCGGAATGGCCGATCAAGGTCGGCACAAAGGTTCGATTCCGAGAGACCGCTTTGGTGCGCATGGAACCGAGGCTCAGAAGGCGCCTGACTAATCGAGTGGGCGAGGTTACCGGCTATCGGGAAGGTGAGAATAGGCCTCTAGTCCACTTCCCACCAATTGGCAGGTTTCAACAGCTCTTGCTGTGCGATGTCGATGTAAAGTCGCTCTGCTTGCTCGACCATTAGGGACAATCACCGTGTGTTTCTCTGCGCAAGTGTGGACGGACTATCGTAAGTACGTCCGACACTATGGGGCAAAAGTCAGCATCCAAGAATTCGTTGAGTTGTTGGAGCGTCGCCAGGCCGGCGAGCGGATCGTGCTGCCTAAAGGGTTGACGGAAGCCTTCAAGGCCTTGCCACAGAGCGTGGACGAAGAACGATGTCGAGATCTGGTGCTGGCCTATGAGGCCGCGGAGGCGGCGCGCATCGAGGCCGATTTGTTCGGGTTGCGTCGACGGCTGGCCGATGCTCAGCGTAGTCTGGCCGTTAAGCCAACGAAGAAGGCCAGCGAGGACCAACGCATTGCTGGCAATAAGATCGAGCGGGCGCTGTCGAAACTGGATGACCTCAAGCGCACCCAACGCCGGGAAAGGGACGACCGTGTGTATGCTGGCAGCTACTGCCCCGTGATGGTTCGTGATGCCGCCGGCCAGCTGGTGGTGCGCCCCATGCGCTATCAATGCCGGCCGGCGGGAATGCCTGCCGCTTTCGACAAACGCTATCCTGGCCTATACAACGCGAGGCGCGATAACTTAAGCGGCTTCTGGAAAAGCGTCTACGCCCATACCCACGCGGTGATAGTAGTTGAAGGTTTCCTGGAACACGTCGACCGACATAAGCTAGAAGGACGGGAGTTGGCACCAGGCGAGGAACCCGAGGATATGATTCTCAAGTTCGCACCAGGTGGCGGCGAGCTGATGCAACTGGCCTGCCTGTGGTCCCATTGGACTGGACCTGGCGAGGACCTTCTGTCCTTCGCCATCATCACTGACGAACCGCCGCCGGAGGTGGCTGCTGCTGGCCATGACCGCTGCCCAGTGCCGTTGAAGTCGGCCAACGTCTCAGCATGGCTCATGGCACCAATGCCTGCGGACTATCAGGCAATGCTTGACGACCGCGAGCGCCCTTACTACGCGCATCAACTGGCGTCAGCGGCATAAACTGCAGATAGCGTCTTCTTGGCGCCCGCAGCTGGCCAGCGGCCGAGCACAAAACGGTTCGACGGACGACGCGACGAGAGGCTGCTACGAGCGGACCAGTGGGAAGCCAGCGGTAGCCCACATGGAACCCCGGACGGAGAGTCAAGGCAAGCGTCTGGCAGTAGCCCTGCAAGCCAGTCACTTGGCATAGCTTGTAGCGCTGATAAAAGCTGGGTATGGCACGTCGGCGGTGTCGGTCATTCCATGCTAGACATGCAGCGGCGCTACCACGCTGCCCCCTTCAGTGCAAGCCATCGAAGTTTCTCGTCCGCAGGGTCCACATCTTCAAAGGCCGCGCTCCCTGGCAATTTGAATCAACAGGGCCCGCCCCATACACTTCGCTCCAGATAGCCGGCCTAGTGCTCGTCATAGAGCGACCGGCCGGATACAACCAGTGCATGGGCACTGCGGTTTAACTAGCATGGGGAGCAAGAGTATGGGCAACTGCAAAAATTACCGTGTCGAGACCCGAGGCGGCGGCGACTGTCACAATACCCCGAGGGTGGCCGTCTTCGGCATTGACGAACAGACTGCCCGGGAGATCGTCCGGCTGTCCGCGTTGGTCGCCGCCAACGATCTGCATCGGATCGAGAAGTTCGACTACCGAGCCCAGTTCTTGCAGTTTGATCCGGAGACGGACGGTGAGGACGCCGAGGATCTTGGCGAGGAAAACGACGTGCGCACCGAGTCCGACGTTTTGGTCGTTGAATCTGATGTGTTCTTCTTCTCCGCCTGCATCAAACACACCGGCTCCAAGGTCTTCACCAAAAGCCAGTCCATTGGCGAACTCCAGGCACATTTCGGCATTGCAGATCTTGCCCCTGAGGCCGCTCGCGTTGTTGTCGGCCTGAAGGCAGGAAAAGTGCAGGGAGTCACCGCTGATGTCCCTGTGAACTTCCTGGTGTATGACTATGACGTGGATGGCCGCAGCGACGCCGAGGTGGCGATCCGGCCGGCGCTCGGTGAAGGGGAAGTCGAAGTGTTGGATATCGGCTGGAAGGGAGCGAGTGTGGATGCCGATACAGTCGCGCAGGCCTTCGCCGCGACTGGCCCGGAAAAG
Organism: Duganella vulcania; assembly: GCF_009857655.1. NCBI lineage: Bacteria > Pseudomonadati > Pseudomonadota > Betaproteobacteria > Burkholderiales > Oxalobacteraceae > Duganella > Duganella vulcania. The sequence goes on along the minus strand of NZ_WWCX01000001.1, from coordinate 296,314 downwards.
CCATCACGCATCTGGTGGACCGCCGATACGGCGCAAGAAGCGCAGCAGTGGAAGATCGACTACACCGCCAAGGGCGCGACCAGCGTCGAGGTGAAGCACCGTAACGATGCTTCCGGCCTCGTGGACGTATTCATCACGCTCGAGCGTAGCCGTGCCAGCGAGATCCTGGGCTACAAGGTCGAAAAGGAGGAGTTCCTCATCGAGTAGGGCGGCCGGCCGGCGCCCCCGGTAATGCCGCACCACCGGAGCCCGACCATCGGGGGCGGCCAGGAGGCGCTAGTTGCGCTGCAACCGATGCCAGAGCAGGGTGACCCACCTGCGTGGGTGAAGACACGTCAGTCACGCCGTTACACGGCTTTCAGGGCAGAGCGCTCGGGCGGCGCCGTCGGCCGGCGCCCTGGCCGGGCTTGGCGGCCCACTGCGTCATGCACCTGTGCTCACCTGGTAATTTGAATCCGCCTAGGCACCTCCGTAGACTCGTTGTACAGGCAGCAGGAACGTAACTGATCCTGCCGGGCACCGAAACCACCGACGAGCGAGGCGAGCATGCAAGCGATCAATCTGTACCTGGATAAGGACATCGAAGCGAAGGCCGAGAAGGCGATCGCTACCCTGATGGATCTCATCGAGCGTAACCACCCGTTGGCGCTGCTGTGCAGCGGAGGCAAGGACTCTAGTGTCGTGACCCTGCTGGGCCTGGAGGCCATCCGTCGCGCGCATGCCGCCGGCATAGTGCAGGCCCAGCACTATGTCGCCACCAGCGATACGACAGTCGAAAACCCAGCCATGCACAAGCACGTGCTGGGCTTCCTCGCCGACATCGAAGAGTTCTGCGAGCAGCACCAGCTGCCCGTGACGGTACGGGTATCCGAGCCGACGCTCGCCTCCCAGTTCGTGGTCTCGACCATCGGCCGTGGCACCCTGGTGCGCAGCGTGCAGAACTCGGTCAAGGACGGCAGCACCAAGCGTCAGTGCTCTGACGACTGGAAGGTGCAGCCGCAGCTGCGCCTAAAGAGGGCATTCGCCGAGGAAGCTGCCAGCGATGGCTTTCGCGAACCGGTGTCGGTATTGGGCACGCGCTACGCGGAAAGCGCCGTGCGCTCGCGCTTGATGGCCGAGCGCGATGAGCAGGCCACCCAGGTCACACGCGGTGAGCATGGCGACTTGACCATCAGCGTGGTGGCCGGCTGGTCCGTGGACGAAATCTGGTCCTTTTTAGCCATGTTTACCGACGAGGCGATGTACCCCTTCCCATCGCCGGTGCCACGGCGTACCATCGTGCGCCTGCATGACTTGTATCGCGACGCCAATGACGGCGTGTGCGGCGTGGTGCTGGGGGAGGCGGGGCAGCGCAAGCCTTGCTCAGCGCGCACCGGATGCTTCACTTGCCAGATGTCCGGCGAGAAGGACCAGTCGCTCGAATCGATGATCGCCGAACCCCAGCACGCGCACATGGCCGGCCTGAACCGCTTCCGCAACTATTTGGCCGCCACGCAGTGGGACCTGTCCGCGCGCGAGATCGTGGGCCGCACGGTCAGCAAGGCAGGCTACGTGAAGATCGCGCCGGACGTGTATTCGTTCGATTACCGGATGGATCTGCTGCGCTACCTGTTGACCCTTGATGCGATGGAGGTCGACCGTGCGGAGGCACATGAAGGTGCCCTCAACTACGGCAACATCCCCGGCACTGAACTCAATCGCGAGCTCTGCGCGGTCCAGTTCCAGATGATCAACTTCCGGCAGCTGGTCGCCATCGACTTCCAGCTGGGGATGCATCAACACTGCCCGCACGCGCACCCGGCCATCGCCGCTTGGTATGAGATACACGTCCTGGGGCGCCGTTACCACATCCCCGACGTGCCCGCGCCAGTGTCCAAGGCACCGATCCCTTCGTTTGGCTGGTTCGAGGTGGGGGACTTCAACAAGGACGTGCCCACCGACGGTTTGCGCGACTACCTGGGCGAACTCTGGAACAAATATCTGGAGCCGGCCCATGTGAGCGCCTATGCCCAGACCACTGAAGGCGAGCGCATCACCTACTTCGAGGAGGATGAACAGTTGACGGTGGACGCCGAGATGGCATGCACGTTTGTCACCTGCCAGTTCGACGCCAAGTACTATCACCAGCTGCAGTTCTTCACTGGCCTCGATTCGTCCCGCTTCCTGCTGTCCAAAGGCATCCTCAAGCTGCCCAAGGGCATGAGCGCGAAGTACCAGTACATGGCCAAGCGCGGCCAGTACTTTGCCAACCTCGCCCAACGCTATGACTTGGCGCCGGCCGAGCTGGAACAGTACGTCAAAGACCACGCGATCAGCGATGAGGCCCACAGCGGCTTGCTCAAGAAGGCGGATGCCGGTGCCTACCCGCTTCTCGACCTGTTCGATGCGCCAGCGCAGCTGTCGCTGGTGTGATGCTCGGGGCCCATATCACCGCCATTCGACCGGCACCCAGTTCGGTGCCAACCGCAAGGAACCACCATGACACGACTGCTAACGGAACAGCGTAACGCGCGCATAGAACCCTGCGAGGGCCTGCTCATTCGCACCGGCATCCCGCACCGCAGTGGGAAGCTCGCCTACCATGCCTTTGAGCGCGGCTACGCCACGCTCGTCTCGGCGAACGCTTTCTGGAATGCGAAAAAAGGCTGCTTCACGCTGCCTGGTGTCACCGACCTGTCCGAGACCGATGTCGCCTTGGACAGTGCCGGATTCACCTCGATGGCCCTGTTCGCCAAGAAGGGGCGCCAGGCCGGCATTGGCGGCGTGTTCCCTTGGACCTACGCCCAGTACCTGGAACTGGCGTCCGAACTCAATCCGAGCTGGTACACGCAACCCGACATGTGCTGCGAGCCAGAATTGGCAAACAGCCAGGATGAGATTGATTATCGCGTCAATGCCACCGCCACCATGTTCGAAGGCTGCATGCGCCTTACCTACGCCTGGCAAAACCATGCGGCGAAGGACAGCAACGCCCGAGTGGCGGCCAATCTGTACAGAGCCCCGGTGCCGTGCCTGCAGGGCTGGCGCGCGTCGGACTATCTGCGTAGCCTTGAGATGATGCTTCAGATCAGCGAACGCTGGCAGCCGTGGCAGGCGCCGCCTGTTCTGATCGGCGTGGGCTCGGTGTGCCGGCGCGACCTGCACCATCCGGAGTTTGGCCTCTTCGCCATCCTCTCGGCTCTTGAACCCTATCTTCCCAAGGGCGCCAAGCTGCATCTTTTCGGCGTCAAGGGCACCGCGCTGGCGCGTCTCCGCGAGTTCGCATGCGTGGCGTCTGTCGACTCGCTTGCTTGGGATCTGTCCGCGCGCATCGCCGCGCATCGGGACCAGGTCTCCAATACGCTGGCCAACCGTATGGGCGCGATGGATGACTGGATGGACAAGGCGCAGGCGCGGGCCGCAAAGAATTCGCCCCAGATGCGCCTGTCCCTGCAGTTCTGAGCCGTTCGCCGGCGCTGAATTGGAAAGCGCAACACACGCCCGTATGATGGTGTCGTCGGCAGGAAGTTAGATCGATGGGGCGTGTGCTGGCAAAGCCCGCTATTTCACCGCCAAATTCTAAGGAGAGGGATATGCAAGTTGCCGAAATCGCCGGGCCGTTGCTCGACCTGCTGGTGGCCAGGATTGACCGCGTGGACGCGGTGCTATCGGATGCCTACGCGAGCGGCTCGCGTAGCGCTATTACGTTTTACGGTCGCAGTGAGGAGGACGGCTTTCTCGACGGCCGAACCTACTGCCCATCGGAGCACTGGGGAGACGGCGGCCCTTTGATCGACAAATATCACATCGACCTCGACCAAAACAAAGCGAGGGCCGAGCAAGTGCGTTGCCGTGCCCTGGTCGACAAGGTACGGCGCCCGGGCGAGCTCTTTGAACGCTCTGTCGGGTTTGGCCCCACGCCGTTGAAAGCGGCCATGCGCGCCCTGGTGGCCAGCGTCTACGGCGACGCGCTGCCCGATGACGTCATTTCGTGGCTGAAGACCGTGATGGGTGAAGGCGCCAGTTTGGGCGAAGGCCTGCACGTGTCCTGACGTCGGATGCCGCAAGGCCGTTTGTCGCAGTGTCGTGCGCCGACGCGCGGCCATTGGAGGCGTTGGCCGCCACCGGCTAAACATCGAGCGGTGGCGCTGTTGTCGGCTCATGGAGTCGTCTCGCGAGGCTAGCGGACCATATGCGCCCTTCGAAATTTGATCCGTATGGTTCGCCCCGTAGAATGGGCCCCAGGCAAACTCGACAACGAGGACGGGGAGCATCATGGGCGACGACAAGCGCAAGGCACCGGTTGACCAGGCTTACGCTGAAAAGAGCAAGGCGTTGGAGCAGATCATCAAACCGCTGCGTACCGCCACCTATGAGGTCGACTACGATTGGTCGTACTTCCAGCAGGCCCTTGATGCGTACGCGAAAGACTACGGCGGTCTGGATCTCAACCCGGACTTTCAGCGGGGCCATGTCTGGACCCTCCAGCAGAAAGTGCACTTCATCGAAAACGTCCTGCGTGGCGTTGTCTCCAGCTCGGGCTCCTTGGTGCAGTTCAACTGCCCGAACTGGGATGAATACGATTACGCCGGCGACCTGCCGCGCGGCATGCAGTGTATCGACGGCCTGCAGCGCATCACTGCGGTTCTGGAGTTCATCAAAGGTGAGGTGCGTCCATTTGGGCTGACTGTGGCCGACCTGGCCGGCAGTGCGTTTGCGATCAAGTCGCGCTTTCGCTTCCGTGTCGCCGTGCATAATTTCACCCGTCGGGCTGACTTGCTGCAGCACTACCTGGACCTGAACGCCGGTGGAACCCCGCACTCGATGGACGAGATAGAGCGGGTGATGCATATGCGTGATGAAGCTGTCGCAGCGTGCTCATGATCGTGGATGTGCAATAGATCCCAATACGGACAATCACGTCGATCGGCATGACGGGCCCACGCAGGTCCTTGCCGGGGAAGCGATCGACGTGCGACGCAGGATCTGGGTTACGGTGGCGCCAAGGTGGCATCTATGCGCCGCTGTAGGGTGACACCGCGCTGCCGCGTCGTTGCCACCTGCTCGCCTTGCGTTCAATGCCTACAAGTCGCCCTCTTGCAGTATCCTTCCCAGCCCCTGGCTCTCCAACCACCAGTAGGTGTATGTCTTGCTGAGCCAGCTGGCCGCCTTTTCCTCCGCCAGTGCCCGATTGGTCGACGTATAGATGACGGGGACGCCAAATCGCACTTCCAGCGCGTCCAGCGAGCCTGACACGCCGTTGGGATGGGCTGCCACGTCTTGGGTAAAGTTGTAAGGGCTTTTGACCTCCGCGTAGCTCGCTTCGACCAGGATGGCCCGGTACGGGAAGGCTTGCATGCGCTCAAGCTGGCGGAAAAACCGGCCCCGCTGGTGCATTAGGGTTCCCACCAGGTCGTTCAACGACTTGCGCTCCAGGCAGATGAGGTGTTCCATGCCCTCGATGCTGTAGTCGCCTGTGTCCAAGGTGGCCGTTTTCACACCCGATAGCCAGTTGGAAAAACGCGCCAGATCGAACGGCATTTGCTCGCGCGTGTCCACCAGCACAACCGGCTTTGGTACTTTGCTGGTGATGGCGCTACCGCCGCGGGTGACGATCAGTCTGCTTTTGGTGGGTGCTACGGGACTGGCCATGGTTTCGCCTTCGAAAAATGGGTGGCAGAGAGGGATCCCAAGGTGTCACTAGTTTGGGTTTTTGTTGTCCAGTTTGCGTGCGTGAGGTGCCCGAATCGGACGCCTTACGCATGCATCAGATCCACTTCAGGTGGGACAATTTTACTCTCACAAGAGGGCTGCTTTTGCCGAGATACCAACAATATTTTAACGGACGGGGAATATATGTTCTTCACCAATCTCCAGCTTTATCGCTTGCCGGCGCCGTGGGCATTTTCTCCCGAGCAGCTCGAAGCGGCGCTCGCGCCGTACTCCTTCACGCCCGCCGGCAGCAATGAATTACTGCGCCAGGGCTGGGACAAGCCACGTCCGAATGGCGGCCTCGTCCACGTGCTCAACAAGCAAATGCTGATTTTGCTGGGCACGGAGAAAAAGCTGCTGCCGGCCACGGTGATCAACCAGGTGGCCAAGGCGCGCGCGGCCGAGATGGAGGAGGCCCAGGGCTTCGCGCCGGGCAAGAAGGCCATGAAAGATCTCAAGGAACGAGTGGCCGACGAGCTGCTGCCGCGCGCCTTCACCATCCGCAGCAATACGTGGACCTGGATCGACCCTGTCAACGGCTGGCTGGTGGTGAACGCTGCCAGCCCAGCGAAGGCCGATGAAGTGATCAAGCTGCTGCTCAAAGCCGTCGACCGCATGCCGCTGGAATCCTTGCGCGTGCAGCGCTCGCCAATGGCTGTGATGACGGAATGGTTGACGGCTGACGACGCGCCGGCCGGCTTCACGGTGGACATGGACACCGAGCTGCGCGCCACCGGCGAGAGCAAGGCGGCTGTGCGTTACGTTAAGCACTCGCTCGATCCGGAGGAGGTTCGGCGGCACATCGCCGCCGGCAAGCAATGCAACCGCCTGGCCCTGACCTGGGACAGCAAGATCTCGTTCATCCTGACCGAGTCGCTGGCGATCAAAGGCGTTAAGCCGCTGGACGTCATCAACGAGAAGGAGTCGAGCGTGAAGAACGACGAGGAGCGATTCGACTGCGAATTCGCGCTGATGACGGGGGAGCTGGCCAAGCTTATTGGCGACGTGGTGCTGGCGCTGGGCGGCTTTGCCGACGAGGGGTGCCAGAATGCCGATCGGCAGGCCGCATGATTCGTCCGTAAAACGAATGCGGGCAGCTCCCATGCCCGCGCGGTAGCACCGTCACCACGCCGCCCCGGCACCAAGGCGTATCGGTGCGACGCCATAGACGGCGTCGTGGCGCTACCGGTGAACTGGTAGCGCCACTACGGCGCCACCGGTTCGGAAGCGCCGAGCCCCAACACCGCATGAATTGCACACGAGGAGCGGCAAGAACGCATAGAACCACGGACGCTTTCTTGCCTTAGGTCTTTCCCTGCCAAACCCGCAGTGGCCTTTGCTCCATGCTGTCCACCTCGCGTAGCGCCCTTGTCCACCAGGAGCGCATCTGCCGGTTGCACCTTCATTCCAACCGAACACCCGGCCGCAATTTGCATGCGCAGCTTGCGTTCGTACAATTGGTTTCAGAAGCGCCAGGAAAGTCGCACCACGGATGAAATCGAGAACCACGGAGAGGGAGTCAATGATGCAGGTGTTCGATTTCACGGAGTCTGGCTCAGGATTGCTGGTGAAGTATTCTGCGCACCATCGCAACGAGCTTTGCATACCCGCGGATGCGCCCGAGTTTTTCGGCATCGTCAAGGACAAGGAGTTCCTGGAAGTGCAGGGCGTGGTGGTGTGCTATCCGCGCGTGCACTGGGAGGGCCGGGCAATGAGTACCTTGTGCCATCCAGCCAACGTGGACCCGGTGCGACCACACGCCTTGCCCACGATCGACATCTGACCGGCCGCCCGCAACCGATCCGCCGCGCATCAAGACATCGATCTGATGTAGTGGACCTGGCTGCATTCTCGTTGAGGCCGACCGTCGATGCCCCTGACATCTGTTTGAATCTGGAGAGAAAAGACATGGCAATCTTTGACAACGTACTATTGACGCATGAAGTCCGCATGAACGGCGCGACGCTCGTCTCCGGTGATGAAACGTCGGTCAGTGTGATCTTCTATAACCTCACAGGCCGCAACTTCAGCCGGCCCGAGCCCTGGCGCACTGGCACCCACGCGGACTACCTGGCCATGATGGAGCGCGATTGGAAGGTGAGCTTTAGCGGTGCGCTCATCGAGTTGGCGAAGGTCGGCCAGACCGCCGTCGAATCCCATCAATTCGATTGAAGGAGCAGGGGATGGGCCTGCGGCCACCTCTGGTCGCCGTTGGTGTCCACATGTCGGCCACTTTCGCTCGCGTCCGGATTTGATTGCTCGCGGCGGTTCGCCCATGTCCAGGTCGACGATAGTGATATCAAGAGCGTTGGGGGCCAGTCATCCTGAACTGCTGGGCGCAAAAAGAAAAACCCGATTCAAAGAACCGGGCTCTCTTGTAGATCACTTCCTTGCATCTCTGCTTGCTTAAGGCCCGTCAAGCATCTATCAGCGACATTTGATTGCTAACCGGTTGGCTGATGGCGGCCGGTACCAACCACGATACGCTTTGGGACGGGAGCCTTGTGAGCCGGTCCAACAACTCGCTGTCGCTGTCCACGATAATCTCGAAACCACCGTCGCGATGCACCACCGGTACTTGCTCGGGCAGTTTGGCCAACTTCTCGCGGTAGTAGTCTTCTTCGACCGGCACAGACAAATCGACAAACACCTTGATGGCACCAGTCATTACAGGAGCACTGGTAATCGCATCGCGGTAGGCCTTGATGCGTTTGCGGTAACAACCTGGCGTGGCCAGCTCATCGCGCCACAGGTTGGCAACGAAGGTGCCCACAGCCGAATACTCCCATCCCCCGCAGAACCAGCTTCCGTCGGGCCGCTGAATCAAACGATTTTCGCGGTCCACTTTGCGGAACGCGGGCGTGGAAGCATCCGTACACTTTTGCTGCTCCGGGCTATAACCCAGACCGGAATCACGGGCTGCGTACAGTGGTGCCGAGGAAGCGTTCATCAAACGCCAAGGCGCCAGGCTGCCACCTTTGTACAACGCACACAGCAGCTCGGCATCGCGGTACATGTTGACCGTGTAGGTACCGCCGGCGGCCAGATGGTCGGCGATCTCCGGACGTCCGACACCGCTTAGCATCACGCGCACCTGTTCCATCCTGCTTTCGGGGATCGTCGCGTAGAAGGTATCTCCGGCCTTCAGATCAAAATCCCGGTTCGCTATCTGAACCGGATTGGCCAGTTCCTTCAACCATCCCGCGATGTAGCCCTCGGGCGTGATGTGGCCGCTACGGTTTTGCAGCATACCGCCTTCGCAGTTGGACCCTGCAAGGAAGATCCAGCGCATGACATGTTCCAGGACGCCGAAACATGTGCAGTGCCAGTCTGGTGTGTGTGGATAGCAGTTCTTTTCGAAGGTCTGCTCAAATAGAACATACACGGTTTTGCCGTCCATCGATTTGAAAGCAGAGGCCAGCTTGCCAGTTGTAACAGTCGCACCCATACATCCTCCTGAAAAAATGAAAGAGCGGGGATCGACGCACTTGGCGCCATCGTCCCGCTCGGGGTTGAAAAACATCGACACACAGAAGATCACGAAAGCATGGCGTTACGATTCCTCTTTAGCCAGCTCCATGCGTTCGTGCATTTCGCTTGCAAAGTCGTGCGACTCCATCAAACCGTAGCGGACCAGACGAAGCGGTATGTCTTGCGCATCGAGGTTGCCACTCTCAATGCGCTGCTGCATGAACGCCACCAAATCTGCCTCGGCCGGAACCACAGGCTTTGGGATGATCTTAAGCGACCGCTGGTCAACTTCAGCCATCGTCGCACCAGTCAGCATGCCTTCGCCGATCGCGTGCTCACACATCGCTTGCAGCCGTTCGGACAGTTCCGCAGGTGCTACGCCGTTCGGCGTGTACGTGACATCGAGCACCAAGCGCAGAGCGAGAGTATCGACCTGGTCGGTAGCGAGGGTCTCGCTGTGCGCTACCTGTGCAGCAGGTTCCTTGCTGTCCAGAAGGTCGAAAGGTACTTCGACCCCAAATTGCTCGCGCAATTTGAGCGCCGCGTTAGCGCCCAAACCGGCGATCGCGCGGCGCAGGGCCCGGGCATAGTCATCGCGATGGCCGCCGCCCAGGAGTCCTTTGGACAACAAGCCGTCGGTGTCCGCTTGCAAGAGCACGCCGACGAGTTCCAGCAGGGATTTTTCTACTTGAGTTTGCATTTCACTTTCCTTTGCAAAAGAAAATGAGATGGCGCCTCCCAACGAGGGAAGTGCACACCTCATGGGTTGGGAAACGGGATTGGAAGCGGGCGTGAGCGCCGCTAGTATTGAGAAATGCTTGGGCGACCGCTTGGGATCAGGCTAAGCTCACCTACTGGTGCCGCGAAGGCGCCGAAAGTGCCCTCAGCATACATTAAGACACTTGCCACGGCAACTGAGCTGTTCCGAGGGATCGCAGCGCGCGGCGCCGGCTGGGCGCTCTAAGGTTTCGCGGCGTTCGGTAGCGCTGATATCCGCGTCGGCAACCCATGGCCCTGGCGCCTGACTGACATCCCGCGACGCAGTCCACTCTGTAGCGCCGCGACAGCGCGCGTACCGCAGCCGTGCTACCGAGTTTGCGGCGTCTCGGTGCCAAGCTGGTGTGCACTCGGCCCCAGATCATTCTCGTAGCCGGCAGTTCTCGCGCCTTCGGTGATCTCGATCGGTTCGATGCCGGCCGTCCTAGCCTGCTGCTCCACGGCGCAATTTTGGAAGGCACCATGCGCTGCATCCCTGCGAGCCAATGTCGGCCGTGCCCGGCCGCGGAATTTGAATTTGACCACCCGGGATGACAACATGTTCTTGCCAGCTCGTTGTGCGGGTCGTGGAGTGCATCTTCGGCACAGCGATTGAGCGGCGTGAGAATTGGTGAGTTTCTTGCTGCTCAGCTGTTATAAAGTGGGAAAGATAATTCCCGAAAAAATCAACTACCAAAACAAGGGGGCCAGCTATGCCATTGGAAACGACTGTCGCCGGATCAGCGACCACTACACCTCACGTGCAAAGCGGTCCTGACTTGCCCGGTGGTTACTACAGCGTTGGCCCTGACATTCCGCACGGGACGTTTGACCTCGGCCTGGTGATGGCGGGCGCCATTTCGGCGGGTGCCTTCACCGCCGGCGTGCTCGACTTCCTGTTCGAGGCGCTCGACGCCTTCGAGTTTGAGAAGGACAGGCAACGCCAGATCCAGCCTGACCGACTTCGTTGGAATGTTCCTGGCCATGATGTACGCCTGCGCGTGATGGCCGGCGCGTCTGCCGGCAGTATCGCTGCGGCGGTCGCTGCCGTGGCGCTGCGTTATAAGTTCCCGCATGTGCATCCGCTGAAGGACGCCGAGAAGACGCTCAATCCTGTAACCGAGGATGCTGACAAAAACCCGTTCTTTCGGACCTGGGTAACGGACATCGACATTAAGAATTTGCTCAAGACGGTCGACCTGGAGGCCGGGGCGGCGCCGGTTATCTCGCTACTCGATTCTTCCTGCTTGCAGGACATCGGCGACACGTTGCTGCGCTATGGCACCGCCGACGGCGATGGCGAGGTGCCGTACGCAATCCGCCGCTATGTTGCCACCCCCGTTCGCTATGTGTTCAGCATCAACAGCCTTCGGGGCGTTCCGTATTTCGTCCCCATGCAAGGCAACACCGATGCGGGTTTTGGCATGGTGGCACATGGTGACTACGCCAGCTTTGCCATCAACTATGGCCAGGGACAATGCCCGCCAAGCAAAGCTGACGATGTTCCGCTGTCGTTCCCGAATGGTATGACAAGCTGGAAGGAGTTGGTCAATTGCGCGCTCGCCTCCGGCGCCTTCCCCGCGTTTCTGGCACCGCGCGAACTTTCCGCGCCCGGCCGGCGCTACGACTATCGCTTTGTGCTGGCACCTGGTGCTTCACCCGACAAGGTGTGTGCCGTTCAGGTGGAGCCCAAGTGGCAGGGTGGCGTTGTGCCCGCGCCTTATACGAGCGTGCTGGTCGATGGCGGCACCATCAATAACGAACCGCTGGAGTTCGCTCGAACCGAGCTCGCTGGGCTTGCCGGTCGTTGCCCGCGCTCCGGTGATGATGCCGATCGGGCTACGATCCTCATCGATCCCTTTCCTGATTACGCGTCGGTCATGGATGATCAAAAGCTTGGGCAGAACCCGGAACTCTTCGCCGCTCTTGGCGGCCTTCTGGGGGGCTGGAAGAGCCAAGCGCGGTTTGCCTCGGGAGATCTCGCCTTGGCTCACTCGGAAAACGTATATAGCCGCTTCCTCATCGCACCCGATCGCGATAAGTCTGAAGCTAGCGCGCACTATGACTTAGCTTGTGGCGCCCTTGGCGGCTTTTCGGGCTTTCTCGACAGCTCCTTCCGTCGCCATGATTACCTTCTTGGCCGGCGCAACTGCCAGCAATTCTTGCGCATGCATTTCGCAGTCCCCGTGACCAATAAGGTGATCAAGTCCGCCGTCAACCCGGATCTATTGAATAAGGAGCCTTGGATCTTTGTGCGCGACGGCGTATCGTTCATGCGCTTGATTCCCTTGTTCGGGTCCCTGGCGGAAGAGGAAGAGCTTCCGGCCTGGCCGCAGCCCTATGACCCTGAGCAGCTAAATGACCCCATTGCCGGGCGGATCAAGGTGGTTCTGGACCGGCTGGTCGCCACCAAGGCGCCGGGGCTTCTTCGAGTCCTCTATCCTTTTGTCTCATTCTTCGTGGGCGGTTGGCTGAGGAGCAAGGCAGCGGGGCTGATTGTCGAGGCTATCGGCAATAATTTGCGGCTGCGCAACCTGGCCAAGCCGTCAAGCGACGCCTGACGATAGTGGCGCTCAGCATAGGGGCACCATGGCACTGCGCGCTAACCGCCGGCGCGCCTGCAGGCGCCGGCTGCAAGCCCGTCGTCTCACAACGGGAGCGCCGTAGACCGCTGCGGTCAAGTGTGCTGCAATAGGACCGTTGCCGGGGTGTTCCGGTATAACTTGTCGGAAGGCCCATGAACGTCTATGAGCAAGCGTAGCAACTTCCTGAGTGATCTGATTGGCGCGCCGTGGTGGTTGGGTGTTACCTTGGCCTTCTTTGTCTGGCTATTTTTCGCCCACCTCATCGATTTCGTTCACATCCCGGGCGCCGACGTAAATCCGTTTCTCCGGATGTTCGATGGCGCGCTACATCAGCCCGGCCTGCGCGACGTGAGTTGGCTGTTCGTAGCTGTTTGCTTGGTCGGTTCACTGGGCTCCTTGGTACGTTTGCTGCTGCGCGGACGCCTGTTTGATGCGCAAACAGATCGGGGCTCGATCCAGAAGCTGGACTGGCGCCAGTTCGAGCGGCTGGTGGCAGAAGCCTACGCGCGCCAGGGCTTTCGTGTTGGTGAAAACGGGCAGGGCGGAGCGGACGGCGGCGTTGACCTGTACCTGCATCGCGATGGGCAGAAAACCATCGTTCAGTGCAAACATTGGCGTTCAACCCGCGTCGGCTCGCCGGTGGTTCGCGAGATGTACGGCTTGATGCAGCATGAGGGGGCGAGCGCGGTCAAAATTGTCACGAGCGGCCACTTCACGGAGGATGCCCGGTTGTTCGCGCGCGATAAGCCGATCGATCTGGTCGACGGGCAGCGGCTGCACAAGCTGATCGGCGAACTTCAACGGGGCCGCCAAGACGAACCTTCCACGGAGGCGCTGGCCACGCAGTCGCCGGCCTGCCCGCAGTGCGGGGGCAGCATGGTCGAGCGCACAAATCGCCGGACCCATGAACGATTCCTGGGTTGCCACAACTACCCACGCTGCCGAGGCACGCTGCAGGTCCAATAGCCGTCATCGTATGGACTCGCGCGCTTATCGTCGTGCCACGGTAAAGGAAGTTGATCCTGAGGGCGGTTAGGCAGTTGAGGCAATGCTACGATAGTAGTTTGCATCTTGAATCGATGATCGATGCGGGCGAGCATCGTTGCATGAGACGATGATAGGGGGGAGAGCGTGCCTGTTATTGAGGAGGAGGCTATGATGAATGGGTATTTTGATAACAAAACTGCTGCTGCCGTCCTCGTTGTGCTGGCGTTGCTCGGTTCTGCTCTGTCAGGTTACGCGACCGGCTGGACGACGCAACCTGCTAGCCCGTCACAAATTCTGGCTGCGGGTGCATATCTGTTGTTGTCGTATGCAGTCGCGGTAGCTGCTGGCTTCCTTGCGAAGCGTTGCGAGATCGGCGCTCGCGAAAGATAAGATGGCTGTCTTGCCTCGGTTCATTCCGGCTGGCCGAAGTGTTGCGTCACCACTGGAGGGCGCAAGCGTCCCACCTTCAGATACGCGTAACGCCCACAAAGGCGCTGCGCCCCTGCCCCGTATGGTGTTTGGCACCGTTGTTGGCGCGGCCGCGCATGGCGGCGACGTTACAACTGTCGGCACCATGCGGTTGATCACGCCGCTGTTTTACTCGGTGCCGTCCATGCCCGCCACTTCAGGGTAGACCTTCTTGGCCTCGTCGTCTGCGAGGTATACCCGTTCGTCCTCCAGCGGCGCTCCGGAGTTGGTGTGTATCTTGTCTGATAGCAGCGTCATGCTGTGCAGATGGATTGGCAGGCCCTTGACGCCGGCGAAGTCGATGCGGTAGTCCAGGCGATTGTTGCGCACCATGTTAAATTTGGTCGATACCTTGCGGATGTACGCCAGTATTTCGCCGTCCGTGTAGACCCGCTCGATGATTGGATCCCGCGTCTTGATCTCGCCCCTCTGCTTGAGGAAGAACCAGCCATTGGCGGGACTGGTGTCGAAGGTCACTGTCTTGCGCACGTCGCAGGCCTTGCTGTAATACGCCAAGTGCTGCGCCAGGCCGCCTCCCAAGGAATGGCCCACCAGGTCGATCGGCGCCTGCGCATTCTCGGCGCCGTTGGACGCCGCCTTGCAGGTTGGACTTGATGCCACCTTGGGTAGGACAGTGGCCAAAGCCTGCACCAGGCGCGCGCCCTGGATACGGGTCTGCGCGAATTGCTGGTTGGTCCCCAGGCCAAAATCGATATTGCTAAAGTTGGCTATCCAGTCTTCACGCCATTGGTACTTGGTATTCTCCGTCCCGCGAAAGGCGATCACCGCTTGTAGGGGCTGGCCGGCGGCGTCGAGATGGATGTAGGTTTCGTAGTCGAGTCCTCTGCCACTTTGGCATGGCTGCAAGGGCTCCGGGCCCGAGTCCATGTGCAGACGTTTGATCACCGCGTTGTCGAGCCGTTGCCAGCCTTCGGGCAGGTTTAAGGTGAGCGTCTTCGGATCGCCGGACGCGACGTAGTCGCACCCCTGTTGCAGCCGATCCTTCGCTGAAGGAAATTCGTGGCGGTAGGTGGCGTCGGCCATCTCAGCGTACGGATCCAGACGGCGCATGAGGCTTATCACCTCATCGGCCGGCAAGGTTTTCTTGCTCCAGCCCGCACTGGTGTGCGCTGATTCTTCAACGCTGGCGCCGGCCATGCTGGCTGGCGCGGTTGTGCCGCAGCCGGCGGCACAGGCCAGCACAGCCAGTGGGGCGATTTGGTAGAAGCGATTTTTCATAGGTCTCATCCCTTGCTGTTGGTCTTGTCAGGAGTGGCGTCCGACGCCAGGTGGCGTCGAAACATAAAAATAGCATATTTTCAACTTTGTCCGGTCGTGCTGCCTCGGTCTTATTGGGCCGACTGACGTGTTGCGATATTGGGCGCCAGTGTGATGCCGCTACCCAGGCGGGCCCTGCGAAAGCCAAGATCGCAGCGGTAGCAGCCAAACTGCCGCGTAGTCCGCTGTAAGGGGCAGCCTGGACGCACGGAGACGCGAGACAACCTCGGCAACGGTCCCCGACGCCCTGTTGTAATCACATGTGATAACATCGAAGTTTGACTCTGACCACTGCTGTGATTACACTGTAATCACAATGCGAGCTAAAATGAAACTGCGAAAAGTTGGCAATTCCCTTGGTGTGACGTTCACCAAAGAGACACTGGCTAGCGCCGGTTTTGCTGAAGGGCAGGAGCTTGAAATACAGGCTTCACATGGGCAGATTAAGATTGTTCCGGCGGTAGCGAGTGGGGTGGTCGTTTCCTTCACGCCGGCAGAGGCTAAGGCCCTGGCCAACGGTAAGATGGAAACGAAGGTTGGCCAAGCGGCCCTGAACAAAGTGCGTCGCGGCATCGACGCCTCATGAAGGGGAACTTCAATGAAGTTCGAAACCATCCGGGCGGGCGAAACCTACTACACGGTGAAGCGTCAAAGAATGGGCAATACCACCATGAGCACGGTGGTGGTGCACCCGGTGAAGGTGATCTCGGTGGACGTCGAGCGCAGGACCATCCGCGCATCGTGGAACGATAATCCAGAGCGCGCCTTCTTTGCGGGCGACTACAAGAGCTGGCGCGCGACTCGGCCCGTTCTCGTCGGGACGCTACAAAAGCGTCTCGCCCCCCGCGAAGATCTGGTGACAATGAAGGCCGCGAAGAACAGCGCCGGCGCGGTTTAACGGACAAGGAAAATGGATGAATAAGGTCGAAAGTAAAAGCGAGGGTGTGCACGTGACAGAAGGGGTGTCGGGTACCTGGTTCTACCACCTCTCGGCAGCGGGAACCGACGTACATGGCCTATGCGGCGCCCAGACTATGCATACCGCGATTCCGTTGGCCCGTTGGGGCGCGAAAGGCCATCTGAACGAACGCTACTGCTCGCAATGCCAGGGCTTGGGCGAAGTTCAATTGCGCGAGGCCGGCGCCATCCTTCCAGCCTGAGAGTAGAGCCGTGATTTTTCTCGCCCATGACTCGCTGGAGCAAGCACAGGAATCGGCCAAGGCACTGGCCGCCCTGGGGCAGCATGCCCGCAAGTTGCTGGCGGAGTGCGTCGAGAGCACCGGGGTAAAGCGCAAGCAGGTCTCGGCGGCCGCATTGGCGCTAGAGAGTCAAGGCTTTCTCTTCGTGCGGGACATCGGCACGCTATGGCAGGCACAATTTGAATTGATGCCATCGCTGCAGGGCGAGGAAGCCTTGCAAGTTCTGGACGAGGGACATGAGGGTTGAGATGCTGAAGCAGCTGCCAAACATGAAAGCGCCGTGCAAAGACTGTCCATTCCGAAAGGACTCCTCGAAGGGATGGTTGGGAGCTGAGCGGATGGCGGAGATCCTGGAGGCTGACTCGTTTGTCTGCCACAAGAGGAACGACCGGCAATGTGCAGGGCACATGCTCATCAACGGGGACAGCAATGCGTTCGTGCGACTGGCCGCATGTCTTCGGCTGGAACTGAACTTGACCGGCGCCGAACTGGTCTTCGCGAGCAAGGCAGCCTGCATCGAGCACCACAAAAATTGAAGGGAAACGCGCGCATCAACATGAAAACCAAATCCATAAAACCAAAGAAGCCTGCCGATCTGTCAGACGAGTATTGGGGTCGGCTGAGCGATAGCGACAAGGCTTTGTACGAGCGTATCCGGCCAGTCGTGGCCGCAAGCTATGAAATCGATGTCGGCCTTCACCAAATCGAATCATTCCTGAAGGAGCAAGAGGAAGCCATGCGATCGATGGGCGGCCTCTTGGAGTTAGAGCCGGACTACCAGCGCGGCCACGTTTGGACGCACGAGCAGCGCGTGCGCTACGTCGAATCGTTGATTCGGGGGCGGGCTCCAAGGCTGGTCATGTTCAACTGCCCTGGCTGGACCCGCGGCAAACAGTTGGGCGACATCCCTGGTCACCACTTCCAGTGTATTGATGGCCTGCAGCGGCTCACGACGCTTCGCATGTTCATGCGCGATGAGGTGCAGGTTTTCGACGGACTTACCGCGACCGCGCTGAGTGGCACGCCGTTCGATCCAAAGCGGCTGCGAATTCGCGTCGGTGTCTATGAGTTCGTCACTCGCGTGGAATTGTTGCAGTTCTATCTGGATCTCAACGCCGGCGGCACGGTTCATCCGAAGGAGGAGCTAGACCGGGTTCGCGCGCTGCTGACCCAAGCTAACCACTGAACAATCGGAAGGGAACGACAAGATGAAATCGAAACTCACCCCGGCCCAGATGGCGCTACTCAAGGAGCGTACCGGATCGTGCATCGACACCTACAAGCCATACTTGAAGTTGAAGGAACTGGGCCTGGTCGACAGTACGCCCCGCGGCTACAGCAACGTGGAATGGAGAATCACCGCCAACGGTGAGCAAATGCTGGCCAACGCCGGCGCCTGAGCGAAGGAACACGACCATGAGCAAGATCCGAGCACAAATCTCTTTTGATGATGCCGGGGCCACTATCATGCCGATGGGCTCTAACTTTACGCTGAAGGACAAGCAGGGCAATGAGATTACGTTCACGCTTAGCGCGCTGCTGCGCTGCATGGCGATCGCAGAGCATGAAAAGTTGGTGCCGGCGCTACCAGGTGAGTTCTGGCAGCAGGTCGAAGCCAAGATCAAGTCGAACTGAATCGATGAAAACAATGTTCCCGAAGCACAAGAAAGCCAGATGTGGCGGGCCCCTGGCGGTGGCTACCACAGCGCGGCGAGATGCTCCGCAACGCCGGCCGAGTTTGCTGGTGGTATCGGCGGGCAGTCTGCTTGGAAATACGGGCGCGCGCTGGTCTTGACCGACGGTAATCTGAGCGGAAGGAAGGGATACAAATGACGAGAGACGAATGCCTGAAGGCCGTTAGCGGCGCATTTAATGGTGCG
The DNA here is from genome assembly GCF_009857655.1 of Duganella vulcania. Lineage (NCBI taxonomy): Bacteria > Pseudomonadati > Pseudomonadota > Betaproteobacteria > Burkholderiales > Oxalobacteraceae > Duganella > Duganella vulcania. Next base: position 277,999 of record NZ_WWCX01000001.1, on the reverse strand, counting down.
TATGCCTGGGCCACGATTGGAAGCTGGGCTATCACAATCGAGGCCGTGCCGGAGCGCACACTGGTTATGTCGGCCGCCTGGGTGGCTGAAAACATTCAGCCTGTCGGCGAACGCGCACGTGGAATGTCTGCCGATCAATTGCAAGCGCAGGTGCAATCCATGGGCGCCAATCAATGGACGTGCGACGCGAAGGGGAATCTGTTCGCCATGCTTCGTCATAACGGACAGTGACGGAAAATCCCGATGACCAAGACGAACTGGCAAACAATCGATAAAGCGCCAAAGAACGGTGAGGAACTGGTTGTGACCGACTTTCGTGGTCCGCCGCAGTTTGCGACCTGGACCAAGAGTGAGCACTATGTTGAGGGCGGATTTTGGCGTAATCGTGATGGACGCCACCGCGAAACGCCGACTCATTTTTTGCAACTGCCGCCATCTGTCAGCAAATAGGGAAACCGCGCCAATGACAATTCATGAGAACTGCCCCATTTGCGGCAGCCAACCCGAAGTCACGAAGGGTAAGACGTACTGGACTGCGCACTGCCCGAATCAGCACCTGCGCAGGATCGCGGCCACGCCGATGAAGACCAAGACCGCTGCACTTGAGGCGTGGGACGAGGACGTCAAGCAGAAACGGATTTGAGCGAGGAGAAGCAAATGGAAGCCAGAGAAGCGCTCGCCCGCGCAAGGTCTTGGTCGTCACCCGGTGTGCGTCCGCAACCTGAAACTGCCAAAGAGGTGGCGTCTACCCTTGCCGATCGTGTTGAGGCGCTTGAACGTGCTGCAGCGGCAGTGTTGCGCAATGCGCTCGACGCGGTGGAAGTTCATCCCTGTGACGTCCATGACGACGCCGTGCGTGCAAAGGGCCTACGAGGGCCAATGGCAGACCTCTATGCCGCCGTAAAGAACACGCAATAGCATGGGCGATACCCTTGAGCGCTATGTCGACGATGCCTTCAAGTCGCTCGATGCGCTCAGTGCCGCTTTTGCCGAGACCGCCGAGTATCTGAATGAACCTGTGGAACTGTGAGAGACGCACATGGATATTGAAGCTGGGAAGCTGTATTTCTTCACCAAGTCGGGCAACGAAGTTCGGGCGATTGAGCCGGCGCCGCCGTATATGCGCCAGCCCATGTGGGAGGTTGAGCGTACCCAGGGCGTGAGCGCCGGCAAGCGGATGGATGTGCCCGCCCGTGCCCTTGTGACGAGTCTCGACTGACCGGGGAGCGCGGATCATGGCCCCGATGGAGCTTCACTCCGAACTGCAGGAAGTACTCAAGGCCTAGATGATCGCCCCGGTTGTGCACTGCTACTGGTTGTGGCGCGCCGGCGGCTATCAGCGCAACAGCGCCGGTCATTCAGATCATCGGATCGATTACGGTCAGCTGGACGGAAGCACGGACTTCCTTAGCGCCTCGGTCGACCTGCGTTAGCAATGCCTGGCGCTAGGGCGGCGTGGTCTCCGTACGGGCAACGCTGGCCTTGTCGCAGGAGTGCGGCAACAACGATCTCATCATCGAATAGCGAAAATACATCTGAAAGGGTAGGGACCATGGAACGAATCACCGCTGCGTCCGTGCTGCGCGCCATCGTCGACGACGGTTTTTTGTCCGAGTCGAATGTCGCACGCGCGCGTGAGGTGCTCTCCGCTATCGACACCGATGCCGCTGACGCGCCCGCCGGTGATTGGCGGGATGTCCTGGTCGGCATGCGCTTCGTCAACGGTGAACTGCGTCCCTCGGTGCGCTCCAACCCGGAGGCTCTCTACTTGGCCAGCGATGTGCACAGCGTGCTGATCGGGTTGATGGCGGCCGCCGCCTGGGCGCCGATCGGCGAGGCGCCGCGCGACGGCACCAAGGTACTGCTGGCCCGTGACGACGATGGTGTCAAGCGGCGTGTGGTTGGGTACTGGGCCTTGTCCAATGTATGGGCGTCGGGCGAGGGCAACGCGTACGAGCTGTATTTCCGGCCAACGTACTACATGCGCATGCCTGAGCTGCCAGCATCAGAGTAACCGTTTGCGGGCGGGGCGGCGCCGCGCTGTAGCGGTAACCCAATTTTGTGGAGGAAGGATGCCGACACCAGCGCAGCAGGGTTTCGAAGCGGGGATTATGCGAGAGGAACCGGCCCATCCGTTTCTCCGGCGCTCGTCCATGGAGCGGGAGTACCTGGCTGGCTTTAAGCGTGGCCAAGAACGACGCGCTTGGCTCGACGCACGGGGTCAACAACGCGTGCAAATAGTGGTTGAGCAGTGCGCGCCCGGCGACTGGCACTGGGCTGTACTGGTCGAAAAGTGCCTGTACGCGGAGGGATCGGAAAAAACCGAACTGGCGGCATCCCAGGCGTGCGAGGACGCCAACATGGCTCGGGTCAGCGGCTGAAGGCCGCTCCGCTGTTTAAAGGCGTTGGGAGTAGGCCGGTGGCCATTGCCTGCAGCGCAACGGCGACAAGCCGCGACCGGCGGTCATGTTCATACGGTCGTGGCAGCGCGCGTCTCCAGCGCGAGGCGGTCCCACCATCCTTCGTATTTTTCTTCGGGCCAGCCATCGGGCGAGTCCGCATCGGCCGAGCCGCCGTGGGACGAATACCAGTCGGCGTACAACCAGCCTTCACGGTAACGCGCGCTGGACTCTGCCGGAACCGGCACCTTGGGGGTGTAGTTGCTCAGCATGTCTGTCTCCTGCTCTATTGGGATTTGTGGCGTAGCGTGCGCACCACCCGCCACGCTAAGGGATCGGTTAAGGTGAGGAACGCCTGCGCCATACCGCTTAGGGGCACGAGCACCAGGCCCATCGGCCGCACTATTCGGCAAAGCATGTCTTCCAGCGTGTCGGGCTGGCCTTGCCACCGCAAGAGCAGAGCTTCCAGCCCAGCAGCGAGCAGGAGGAAGAGCAGACTCAGGACGGCCTGGGTCACTATGATTCGGTTCGATACACGCACTTTCATGATCCTCCAAGTGGGGGCGAGTCGTGGCCGCTATAATCGATTAGGCGGGTTCAGGGGCGTCCCAAAACCATGCGTCCGGATAGGTGTTGTTCCGATCGAGTTCGGCCGCCACAGCCTCGAATTGGTCCATGTGTTGGCTGCAGAATTGTTCCAGTTCCGCCAGACTGTGGAAAGCCGGCGAGGCGGTCAAGCCGTGCTGGCCTGCTGCGGGGTTTGCCGGGTCGCCCAGGTTGAACAGGGACCTGGATGGTGCGCCGGGGCCGCCGGCGCCGACGTCTTCGATCACACTGCAGTCGAGCAGCGACATCACTTCGATTATTGACGGATAGTTTGCAAGTGGTTTTTTAGTCAACATGGACTTTTCTCCTATAGCGTTCGATATCATACAGGGGCAATGCGCCAGCGGCCGCGTTGCACCGGCAGGAAGTCCCCCGACTTCTGCAAGACGTTGCGAACGCGCGCCTGCCACGAACGGTTCACCATCGACGGCCGGCGCGGCTCGATCGCGCAGTAGATCTCGTCCAGGTTGGCTTCACCGCCCAGCATCTGTAGCGCGAAGCGCGTGACGGTGCGCCAAGTCTGGCCTTGGCCCGAGCTCTCGGCAACCCTTCGGCAATCCTTTTGCAGTTGCGCGATCTCGGCGGCCTCGCCGTACAGGAAGAAGCCGACCAAGCGCCGCGTGCGCTCCTTGGTGAACGCCGCCCAGACGATGGGTAGCTTCAGGCGAGGGAATAGGTTGCGTGGAAGGAGGTTTTGCTCGATCGACCAGCGCTCATGCATTCGGTTGACCGATGTCGACGTTTGCAGCACGTAGGCCGGCAGGATAAACCCGGCGGAACCTCCTTCCGTGAAATAACAATCAATGCGGATATTATCCACTAATGGTACTATAGGCCACCTCGAATAACCCGTTTTTGATGATGTGAGGTGGAGCGCAAGCCGGCCACGACGAATTTCGGCGGTTGTATCAGTCGAGCCAGCGGTGTGAAGGAAATGGCGTGACATGGCGATCTGCAGGCGGTTCAGAGCGCCGTGGGCCGCTCAGAACGGTGCCAGCCCGCCTTCCTTCAGAAACACCAAGCGTTTGAGGTTGTAGCTCGCCGCCTTGAGCTGCAAAGCGAAGGTGACGCGGACGATGCCTATGCAGCGCACCAGTTTGCCGCCCATTTGTGCCAACGCGCCGAAGACGTGTTCGACACGGGCACGCGGCGTGGCGATGCGGCGGTTGCGCTTCTTTTGTGCCGCGGAGATGCCCTTGGTGGCACTGCCCTTGCGTTGGATGTTGACGCGCCAGCCGGCTTGCCTCAACGTCGCTTCTCGTTCATTGGTGGGGTAGCCCCGGTCGGCAAAGACGGCGCGGCTGGTGTTGGTGCGGTCGAGCAGTGACTCGAATACCGTGGTGTCGGCCACGGCGGCGTGCGTGACCTCTATTTTGCGCAGCAGCTTGTAACGCTTGTCCACGCTGGCGTGCAGCTTGTAGCCAAAGTAGCTCTTACCGTGCTTCTTCGTCCAGCGGGCATCGACATCCTTCTGCGCGCGCTTGTGCGGCTTCCAGGCCAGCGGCATGGTGCCTTCTTTGACGGTGTCGGCTTCCTCGCGCTTATTGCGCTGGACCGGTGCCTGTACCAATGAGGCATCAATGATTTGGCCGCAGCGAGCCATATAGCCATGCTTGTGTAGCTGTTGTTGAACTTGTTCGAATACGAGACTACCCGCGCCGGCTTGGGCCAGGCGGTCACGAAACAGCCAGATGGTCTTGGCATCGGGAATGCTGCTGCTTTCGGTGAGGTCCAAAAATTGCAGGAAACTGCGGCGGTCGAGCAACTGATATTCGAGCGCGTCGTCAGCCAGGTTGTAGAGCTGCTGGAGCACCAGGATCTTCACCATCAGCAGCGTTGAATATGGCGGGCGGCCGCCTTTGGCGCGTGACGGGCGCGGTGCAGCGGCGTCGATACTGGCGGCCAGCGCCTCGAAATCCACGTGTTTGGTTAAACCGACCAGCGGATCACCGATCTTTGAGCGCAGATCTTCGCGCTCATGTTCTGCAAACAGGCTGATCCGAGGCTTCATCATCGCGGGTACTCGCTGGACGTGGTGGATGGCAGAATATTACCGAGGCGGGCCAGCGAACGGTAGGTTTTTAGAGGTCGCCTTACGGGAAGACGGAGCTGGCGAGCTTTGCCCCGTACGCTCCGTATATGGCGCGTCAACGGGGGCGTAGAATTCCTCCCAATCCGATTCCGCTGGCCTGCTAACACCCTTGATTTGCTTTTGCGGCTTGGCTATTGTATCTGGCCCTGACCAGATAGCGACCAGACACCGTTATTGTTGATGCGGGCGGCGATTGCGCTAACTAGCAGGCTCCGTCCAACCCGAAAGGACAAATAAAATGGCTTACGGCATCACACATTTCTTTCCTGGTGGCACGAAGGAACAATACGAGGGGTCAATTGCGGCTGTGCATCCGAGCAGAGAGAGAGTTTGCCGAAAGGCCAGAATTTCCACGCGGCTGGTCCATCGACCGGCGGTTGGATGATCGTCGCTATTCACGACACCAAGGAGAGTTGGGAACAGTTCCACGATGAAATCTTGATGCCGAAATTGAAGCTTGGTCTCAATGGTGGGTTCGCCACGCCACCACAAGAAACGGGGTTTGAGGTCCATTCCTTAAAGCCTTGATTCATAGGCTGGGCCAGGAGCGCAACAGAAGAATTAATCAAGTCACTTGGCGGTACTTCGCCTGTGAACACTGGCGAGTATCATCTGCAAAGCGCCAGTTACCCTATACCCGTACACGTACGTCCGTAATCCAGCCTGGCTGCCACGCAATTGCTTTGGGTTGAGAAATGTCAATTTCCGGCTCATCGTAGCTGCTACCTTGACTACTTGACTTGGAGCGAGGCATGGACAGTTCAATCCCAATAAAGTTTGACGGCGAGGTTCTGTTGCACCGTGCGACAGTGTGCGCAGTGGAAGCGGGCCTTACGGCAACACATGGGCAGTTCTTTGCCCGTGCTTTCTTGCAAGACCACAGCATTGCCCTCGAGCGACTGGCCAGGCGACTGGTGCACGGGCGCAGTGTGGCACAAGTTGCGTTAGACTTGCACACCCTTAGCAAGCAGCCTTGGCGCCCATAGGCGGCCACAGATGCCCGTAAAGTTCAGAGTGTTCACCCTGTGTTAGCGTCGTTCAAACTTCTATTCTGTATTCATGCAGGTTACACAAACGGTAGTCGAGATCCATAGGGTATCTTTTACACAGGTACACCTATGGTCTAGAATAAATCTGCACACTGACGTTTAAGGGGTAATGATGGCAATCTCACCTGGCCAGAACGTATCCGCCGAACATTTACGCGCGGCAGCCAGGGGTGAGGAACGCCTGATGAGTTGGATACATGACGGCACTCTGCTCCTCGTTGACAAGGTCGAAGCAGCGTGGAGTGTCAACCGCCAAACTGTCGATGCCGCGCGCGAAGAAGGTGAAATTTTCTCCGTTTGGGTGAGGGATCAGCACTGGTATCCAGCTGAAGCGCTAAAGTTCAAACGCGAGGATCTCGCAGCCATTAACCGCAAGCTGGGCGAAATTGATCCGTCCAGCAAACTGCTATTCCTGTTACACAAACACGGTGCGGTGGGCGGCATGACGCCACTCGACGCTGTTGCGAACCGGAAGTTAGGAGACCTACTTCGCCTTGCCGCAGAATGGGGGCGCGCTTGAGTTCCGCCTTGGATTTTGTGAAAGCACGCCGTTTAGGCATCCTGCGGATGCTTGACATCAAGGGTACTTACTGCTGCTGGGATGCCCCTATACAATTCATGCTTCCACAAACGCCGCAGCCGCCGACATGCCACAGGCATCCGCACGATTGGCACGCGGACCGCCGGCACACTCGGGGACGCAACCGCTCTGATATTGCCAGGCAACTTGCCCATTCGGTTCACCGGTGACGCCGTCAACGACCTAGATGGTCGGCGAATCCCAGGGCAAGGGATCACGCCCGACATCCCAGTATCGCCGACGTTGTATGACCTACTCCATGACCTAGACCCGATGTTGGGGGCTGCGCGTGCACTTGCCAAATGATTCTGGTGCCGAGGCATCGACGGCGGACGACGCGCGTCCGTGTAGTTCACGTGCCGACGAGATGCACGCGTCAGGGAAGGGAAGCTCACGGATTTTGCTTGTCGTACGCCAAAGTCACTGCAGTTGCGCCATAAAAGGCACTGCGGGGATTCCCAACGTATTTGGATGGATTTGCGGGAAGCAGCCAAGTAGCGACAATCAAAAATCGTCCCGCTGTGCCCGGCTCAAGATTTACACGATCTCTTGCAGCTTTTAAAGCAGAAAGAACTCGCTCGTCAGGCTCGCCTTGCAATCGCTGGGCGCCCCCCAAAAGTAAGGCGGCCGTGTAGGGCGCACGACGCATGAGATCGGCCATGCAGTCGGCGAGCGTGGAATTGTCTATAGCATTGATAGGTCTACACCCGCCGGCGGTGCGCCCGAACTGTTCCCCAAGATGCTCTAGCCCATCCGCATGCATCAGTCTCGCGGCATCTTCAACGACCATATGCATCCCACCAGTCTCTAATATGGGCGCCAATTCCCCGAAGAATTGAGCGGACTCGTCATTTGAGCGCACCTGAACAAAGACGCCGGAACTCAAGCCCATTTCGAGCGGGCCAGGAAACAGCAATTGGTTAGCTAACTGACGTGCGCTCAGCGCGAGGGAATCTATCATTTGTTGGCGAAATCAATGGTATATGAGGAGGGTCGTGGTAGTGGTCGCAGCATGCGCCAGTATTTGGCCTATTCCAAGTTGGGCTTTCCGGGCGACTCATGTTGAATAAATATAGTAGCTAAAGGTGCCATTTGGGGCGCAGAGTCCGCAAAGGAAGGCGGCTCGTCATCCTTCCATAAATGCGGCTGCCGCCGCGACGACCAAATCATTCTCTCCCGCCTCAAGTGCTTCAATGGGCGTTTTGCCACCTAAGGACAGACGAGGGGTGGTAAAAAATTGCCACTTGCTCGCGCCAGGGAGACGATCTAAGCGCGAGCTCACCGCCTCCAACAATACGCGATTGAGGCGCGTCGATGCATAAAATGCGGGATAGAGTTTTCCGTTGATCCCCTCCAGGGAAAAGATACGGCAGGTCGCTTCCGCATCAAGGACAGCTTGGGGAGTTACACCCAGTTGCTCGGCCATCCGAACGAGCTCGACTAGCTGTCCGGAAGCGGCCAATTCGACAATACGTTTGCGCTCCTTTACTGCGAACTCTGCAAGAAGCCGCTTGTTTGATTCCCGGATTGGTTCCATAGTTTCTGTCGATGAAGACTTTTCTGTGAGGCCGGCATATAGCGCAAATTATGGCATGATCCAGCTCGAAAAACAGGCAATGAGCCAGCGCACTTCATAGTTTTGGCAACCCTATCTAAAGTGTTGGCGCTGACTGAATTTTGACTCATGGTTACAGTCGACAGGCCCGCGCAGCGCAGTAGGTAAAGCGGTCTCGGCTCGAAACGCGTGCAAACCGGAGTCGATTAAAAAGCAATTACGGGCCATTGTCGGGGAGATTCGGCAGCTTCGACGCCAGGTGAAGGAATTTGTCATCCGGCGCGATGGCCGGCGTCGATATTACTTGTTGTGACTCAATTTCTTCCTGCCTCGACGCGGCCACCTCGGTTTGCGCCACTTGCGCAGCCGTGTGCCGGGTGCGCATGCGCCGGGCAACCTTTTCCATGGCGTCGCACACGGCCCCGCTGTTGAAGGGTTTGAAAATGAAGCCGGCGGCCCCGCGCGCCAGCGCGGTCTCGATTGTCGCTGCATCCTTGCTGGCAGTGACCATCAGGATTTCCGTTCGTGGTGCCCGCTGCTTGATCTGCTGCAATAGGTCGAGACCGTCGCAACCCGGCATCACCACGTCCAGGCACACCATATCGGCCCGGACCGGCGCCAAACGCTCCAGCGCCGCTCGCGCGTCGGCCGCCTCCCCGATCACCTGGAAACCACGGTCCTTCAAGATCATGCGCAGTACCGCGCGCGTCACTTCGTTGTCGTCAACGATGAAAACGCGCAGATCGCTAAATGTCTCCATTTCCCCTCCCGTCCCAGCCCCGACATGTTCAACTTGACAGCGCGGGGGCATCAACCAGTGCCAGAACGGCCGCGAAATCGAGCCGCGCCATGGCCGCCTCAATGGCCGCCCCCGTTTCTACCGTCACCATCCGCCCCAACGGCGCCCGCAACTGCTCGTACAACGAGCATGCGGCCAGGTCTTGATCGACCAGTAGACCCCTCCACCGCACCAACCCGGCCAAGACGTCCCCCACGGCCCCCTGTCCATCGTCGCCGGCTTCCGGCCGATGCTGTGCCAGCCACACTTGCGCCGCGTCGACCGCCACCCGTAACGCCTGCTCAGCCTGCTCAAGTAGCAGCGGCCAGCGTTGCTGCTGATCGCCACGCAAGGCCTCCTCCAGTGCCGACGCGGCCTGCGCGAAGCGGGCGGTGCCGAGCGTACCCAACGCGCCGCGCATCGTATGCAGGCGATGCGCGGCATCGGCCACTCCGCCTTGCTCCACAGCCTGCCGCACAGCCAGGAAATCGGCCGGGGCCTGCGCCATCGTCCTGGCCACCATCGCGTGGAACTGGCGGCGCGCGGCGCCATCGTTTTCACTGTAGGCCCAGATCTCGGTCACATCGAAGTCCGGCCCATCGCCCATTTGCTCCACCATAGCCGCTAGCACCACAGGCGCCGCCGCATCGGGCGTCACCTGCAGGTAGTGCCCAACTAGCGCCAGCATGTGATCCCGGTTAATGGGCTTGGCGATGAAATCGTCCATGCCGGCCACCCGACAATGTTCGCGCTCGGACAACATGACGCCGGCGGACATTGCCAGTATGGGTAGACGCAACCCCAGCACCTGGCGGATCACGCGGGTGGCCTCGAAACCGTCCATGACCGGCATTTGCACATCCATCAGTACCAGATCGTATTGGCCTGCATCGGCACGCAACCGGTCCAGCGCCTGCTGGCCATTTTCAGCCACATCGATCCGCGCCCCCGTGTACTCAAGCACGCCCCGCGCCACCAACTGGTTCAGCGGATGGTCTTCCACCAGCAACAGGCGCTTGCCGGCGAAACGGCCGCGCCAGGCGTCAGCCGCGTCCCCGTTCCGCGCCGCCTCGGGCACCTGGACGTCACCATGCAAGAGCCGCTCCAGGCCCGCCATCAAGCTCGTTGCCGTCACCGGCTTGAACAACAGCTTGGCATCGGTCCAACGCTCACCCGCCTGCCCGCCGGCCATCACGACGACCGGAATCCCCTGCGCCAAGAGCAGCGCATGTAGAAGCACGCCGTCGCCCGCATCGCCATCGTCACAACGACCGTCGAGCAAGACGCCGTCGAAGCGCTCGTGCGCGGCCAGCCGCGCCTTGACGCTGCGCACGGCCTGTTCCATGTCCTGCCGCGCCTCGACCTGCCAGCCCCGACTGGCCAAGGTTCGGCACAGGTAGTCGCGGTTGGCACCGGCCGGCGCCACCACCAAGAACGTCCGCGCCGCAGCCGCCGGCGCGACCGCCACCGGCTCGGCGCCAACTGTCAACGGCACGGTTACACTGAACACGCTGCCCTCGCCCGACTGGCTCTGCACATCGATCGTGCCCCCCATCAGCAGCACCAACCGGCGGCAAATCGCCAGTCCCAGGCCTGTGCCGCCGAAGCGCCGGGTCATGGAGGCGTCGCCCTGTGAGAAGGCCATGAACAGGCGCGCCTGGTGCGCGCTGTCCATGCCGATGCCGGTGTCTCGCACTTGTAGACGCAGGCTGCAGAGGTCGTCGTGCCGTTCCACCAGCTCGACCAGAACCGACACGCCACCCCGCTCCGTGAATTTGATCGCGTTGCCCGCCAGGTTGATCAGCACCTGCCGCAAGCGCAGCGCATCGCCCACCAACGCGTCGGGCACATCCGGGCCCACCGTGATCTCCAGTTCCAGCGCGCGTTCGGCGGCGTTCGCTTTCATTATGCCGGCCAGCGCATCCAATACCTCGCTGAGTCGGAACGGCGCCGGTTCCAGCTCCATGCACCCGGCTTCGATCTTGGAGAAATCGAGGATGTCGTTCAGGATCGCCAACAGCGACTGGCCCGCCCCCCGTATCATGTCCAGAAACTCACGCTGCCGCGACGACAAATCCGTATCGGCCATCAACTGTGCCATGCCCAGCACCGCATTCATTGGCGTGCGGATCTCATGGCTCATATTGGCCAGGAATTCGCTCTTGGCCAGGTTGGCCGATTCCGCCGCCATCTGCGCTTCGCGCATGGCGCGCTCGCTGCGCTTTTGCGGCGAGATATCCTCGACGATGGACCAGATGCAGTCGCGCCCCTGCAGCTTGACGGTCACGCCGTTCAGGCGGATCGGCACGCGCGCTCCGCTTTTCTGGAGATATTCCTTCTCGTACGGCCCATAGCGACCCGTCCGCTGCAGCGATTCAAGTTGGCGCTGTTCGGCGTCCGCGTACTCGGGCGGGGTCAGGGTCCAATAGTCGAGCGCACGCAACTCTTCGTCGGAATAGCCGCAAATGGCACGGAACGCATCGTTAAATTCCACGTACTTGCCTTCCGCGTCCGTCAGCGCGATCCCCAGCGGCGACATTTCAAACAAGCCTCGCAGCATTTCCTCGCTCTCACGCAAGCGTTGCTCCTGTTCGCGCATCGCCTGCTCGGTCTGACGTCGCGCGGAAATGTCCATGGCGATGCCCAAAAAACCGTCAATCTCACCCACCTCGTTGCGCAGGGCCGTGACCGACAACAGGACCGGGAAGCGGCTGCCATCCTTGCGCACATAGGTCCACTCACGCTCCTCCAGGCCGCTGCGCCGCGCCTTGGCCACAAACACCTCGAATCCTGGCGCCACATCCACCCCGAGTTCGGCGCTCAGTTCAGGCGCGCGCGCCGCCACCTCCGCCGGGTCATGGATCACGGCCGGCGTCAATCTGCCCAACATGTCCTCGCTGCTGTAACCAAGCATACGTTGGCCGGCCGCGTTGATCGACAACACCACCCCCTGCAGATCGGTCGCGATCACGCTCAGGTTGGCGCCGTTCAAGATGGCCGTCTGCAAGCGCGCCAGTCGCCCGATCTGGCGCTCGGCCGCGACCCGGGCGCTGGTGTCGATCACGGTGGCGACCGTCAACTCGCCCTCGCGCAGGCGCAGCGCGTTGCACCTGATCTCGGCCGGGAAGCTGCTGCCGTCGGCGCGCACGGCCAGTTGCCCGCGCCCGTCGTTGCCGGCCGCCACCAACGCCGGCAGCAGGCGGCCAACCTCACAGCCCCGCAGTTGTTCCGGGGCATAGCCAAAGGCGCGCGCGGCCGCCTGATTCGATTGCTGCACCCGGCCGTCCTGATCAAACACCAGCATGGAATCGCCGCCCTCGTCGAACACGCCGCGCATGAACTCGGCGGCGCGCTCCTGTTCGCTGGTGTCGCGGATGATCGCGCCATACATGCCCCCGCTCGTCGAACTCCAGTGCGACAGCGACAGCGTGACGGGGAAGCGCTTGCCGCTGGCGTGCACGGCGACCAGATGGCTGAGTTCACCCATCAGCTCCTCGCCAGCCACGGCACGCGCCTTCAGGCCATACAACGTCCTGCGGTCGCTTGGCTGGAACAGATGTTGAAACGGCACGCTTCGGATGACGTCGGCCGACCGGCCGAACATCAGCTCGGCGGCCGGATTGGCCATCAGCACCGCGCCGCTTTGATCGAGCATCAGGATGGCCTCGCCGGCGCTGCGCACGAGCGCGTTCAGCCGCGACTCGGCCTCCTGGAACGCCTGTTGGCTGCGCTGCGCCTGGTCTTGCGCGCGCCGCTGGGTCATGGCCATGGTGCGCACCAGCGCGAACAGTGATAGGCCCACCAACATGCCCGCCAGCAGCAGCACGCTGGACTTCTGGATCCCGGCCGCCGCAACGAACGCCGGCGCGGCCGTCACCCGCACCGTCCATCGATGCTGGCCCACTGTCAGCGCCAGCGTGCGTTGCAGGCCGGCTTGCCGGCGAGTGTCCACCACGCCGCGCGCAAACATGCGCTGCGCCGGCGCCGTGCCCGCACCGTCGAACACTTCAACCCCGATATCGCGCCGCAGCGGCGCCATCGTCGCCGCCATGAAATCGTCGATCAGGAAAGGGCTGTAGACATAGCCCGTCAGCGCCAAGCGCCGCGCCGTGACCGTCTCGACGGCCGCGCCGACACGATAGACGGGCAAGTAGATCAGAAACCCGCTGCGCGAGCCGTTCGCGCCGGATTGCAACAGCGTCACGACGGCCGACATGGCCGGCTGGCCCGAATCGCGGGCCAGCGTCATGGCGGCATGCCTGGTCGGCTCAGTCTGCATGTCGTAGCCCAGCACCACTCGGTTGCCCGCGTCCAGCGGTTCAAGGTAGACAACGCTCGTGTATTCCGGTCGCGGGCCAGAAGGGTGCACCGTATAGTCGGGCAAGCCTTCGGCTCGCACTTCGGCTTGATGGCGAGCGAGGCCATCGGGGGGCAGCCGCAGCGCCAGGCCCACCCCCTGCACGCCCGGCAAGCCCCGCTTCAGGTCGAGCGCGCCGACATAGTTGCGCCAATCGGCGCGCGCAACGGTGCCTCGCACCTCGAGCAGGCCGACCGCGCCCTTTAGCACCAATTGATAATCGGCTACACGCGTGGCCAGGGTGGCACGCACGAGTTCCGCCCGCGCCTCGAACTGATCGCGCAACTGATGCTCGGCGCCCAGCGTGGCTAGATGCCAGGTCAGCATGGAAGCGGCCATCGCCAGCAGCAACCCCAGCCAGGACCAGCCCATCTGCCGCCACCAACCGCGCCAAGTCGCCGCGCCATGCTGCTCGCCCAAGTCGGCCGCTAGCACCAGGCCGACGACGCCGAACAAGATCAGCAACATGTCCAACTGGATCAGGGCGTCGTTCAGTTCACCCATACTGAACATGCCACGGCCCTGGGCGACAGCCGCTACCGCCACCGCCGTGATGACCGCGTTGACCAGGGTCACGCCGCGCAAGCCGCAAGTAATGGCTGAGTACGCCAATGGCACGGTCAGCAGGAAAAGCCAAGGCCGCGCATCTTGCGCCGTGCCGGCGGGCCACGCGAACAGCAGCCAAGCCAAGCCACCGGCCGTCGCCAGCGCGAACGGCAAGCGGCCCAACGCCCGCGCGGCCAGCGCGGCGCCCGGGGCCGGGGCCGGACGCAACCACGCCAGTAGCAGTGGCGTAACGAGCAACAGGCCGGCGCCATCGCCCAGCCACCAAGTCAAGCTCACCGTGCCCAGCAGAGAGGCAGGCACCAGGCCGCCGGCCAGCAGGCAGGCTGTGCCGATCGCTGCACCGAGCGCCGCCATCGCCAGCGCCGCCAGCGACAGCTTGACGGCGCGCGCCATGCCGGCGAACCAGTCGCCGCCGATCCAGCGCCGCATGCAGAAAAGCAAGCCCAACGCCTCGAGCGTATTGCCCGCCGCGATGCCCAACGACACGGCCAACACCGGCACGCCGCCGATACCCTGCGCTAGGAAGCCGCTCAAGTTAGCGGCGAACGCGCCAAGCGTGATGGCGGGCCAATAACGCCCTCCCAGCAGCGACAAGCCGGCCACGGCGATGCCAGCCGGCGGCCAGATGGGCGAGGCATTGCTGCCTGGAAACGCCAGCAGCAGGCTCCAGCGGGCCGCACAGAAATACACGATGGCAAACACGAGCAGCCGGCCCAGCGCCGGCACGCGCCATGTCGAGTCTGTATTCACGTAGCTCCCTTTCTAGGGCAACAAGACCGCGCCGCCGGGCGTGCGGGCGCGATGGGATCAGTTCTGGACCATTGTAAGGTATACGCGCGCCCTTGCCGCGCAGAGACGCCACTGCCGTGACCTGAAGAGCAAACCGGCGCGATGGACGGCGGTTGGCACTGTTCGATGTCGCCAAAATGATGCAATATGCTGTCGTGCCCGTTCGCTTGCCACCGCCGCCCACCCATGACCCTCCCGCCCGCCCCCCTGCCGTTCGCGTCCGGCGACCATACACCGATGCCGCGGCTGCTCATCGTGGATGACCAGCCGATCAACATCCACGCCATGCATCAGATCTTCGCGGGCAACTACCAGGTCTTCATGGCCACCAGCGGTCGCCAGGCCATCGAATTTTGCCGGCTTTCCCCGCCAGACCTGGTGCTGATGGACGTGATGATGCCGGACATGGATGGACTGGAAGCGTGCCGCCAGTTGAAGCAGATGGCGGCCACACGCGACATCCCCGTCATTTTTGTCACGACCGGCGACAAGCCGGAGCATGAGAACGCCTGCTGGGAGGCGGGCGGCGTCGATTTCGTCGCCAAGCCCGTGAATCCGCTCACCTTGCGCAATCGGGTGCGGGTCCACTTGACACTGAAACTGCAGTCCGACCGGCTGCGCGAGATGGCGTTCGTGGATGGCCTGACCGGGGTGGCCAACCGGCGCTATTTCGACGAACGGCTGGCCAGGGAATGGCGCCACGATGCGCGCCACCTCCAGCCACTGTCGCTGGTGATGGTGGACGTGGACTTTTTCAAGCGCTACAACGACCAGTATGGGCACCTGGCCGGTGATGATTGCCTGCGGCGCATCGCCGGCGCCCTGAAATTGGCGCTGAACCGCCCATATGACCTGGTCGCGCGCTATGGCGGCGAGGAATTCGTCTGCTTGCTGCCGGCAACGACGCTTGACGGCGCGCTGAACATTGCCCAAGCGCTAGGCCAGGCCGTCGCCACCCTGGGCCTCGAACATGCCGGTTCGGAACTGGGCGGCCATGTCACGATCAGCCTCGGTGTGGCCAGCACCGTCCCCCAGCACGAGCTACCGCCCGAAACGCTGATCCAATGCGCCGATAAACAACTCTACTTGGCCAAAAACAGCGGCCGCGCGCGGGCCTGCGGTACCACGTTGTCGACGCCGGCTAACACGGGACCATGACGCTGGAAAAGGGTTGGCCGTTTGCATGGCCAGCCCCAGTGCCCGCGTTAATCGCCAGTCAGAACTTGCTTGACGAACTCATCCCAATGCTGCACGGATTCACGCAGTAGCCTGAACCGGGTGCCACTACCGAAAATACCAACGACGGCCTTGCCGAACTGCGTGCCGCGTTTGAAAATCGCTTGGGCAAGGAACCCGCTAACTGGACTTCTACATTCCATCTACGGCAAGTGGAAACTCAGAGACATGGTTATCGCAGTGATAGCCGCAATGCCGACCTATATCGGTCACTCTCGACACATCAATTCGGGAACAGCGCCTCCTGCATCAAGTGGTGCTGCGTTCGGCCATGGCTTGGTCGTAGGCGCTGTTGATCTCCTTCGTCTTGCGCTCGCAGAGTTCTCCAAGTTCGGGGCCGAGAGCGGCCACCCGAACGATCACCTTATTGAGCGCCATTCTCCACGCTTGGCCAGGCAGCAAACAGCGCGCGATGGACAGAAAATCCGCATCTGGCTGGGTGGTGAGGCTGATGTGCCGTGTGAGGTTGAGGGCGAAGGGCAGACAGGTCAAGGACTCGAAGATGAGTGCGGCGAAGTGCAGCACCCACACACACATACATCTACGACATGCGTCGGACTACCCCTAGAACGAGGAAGAGCGCTGTGTTGGGCTGTCGTAGAGGGGCATGGCACCTTCTGAGGCCGGCCAAGGCCATCAAAGCTCGGTCACTAGGTCCGGCCCGAAATACCAATAAAATTCTTCAGAAACTTGACTTTTTTTTTGTACCGGAAGTACGCTTCGTGATCGGTGGGCACCGCATGAATGCTGCTTGAGAATGACCGCGCCGGTAGGCTTGAAAAGGCCGACCTGGTTCGAGCGGCATATGAGAAGCGAATGCAGCACACCCATTGTGGCCAATTGGGATGGCTTCGAACGACGTCCATAATCAGAATGCCAAGTCAGACAACGAGAACGGCGACTGCGCATCACGGAAACGCGCGGTGGCAGCGGCGGCAGTGGGGGCGCGACTCGAAGTACGGCAACCGCGTATACGCCAACCAGAGGGGCATTGTGACCTCACCCCAAGCCAACGGCTGTTTCATGTGGTCGTTGCTGATAGTGGATCATGGTTGTGCGGACGTGCTGGTGGCGTATCGCGGATGCAGGTAGTGACGGAAGTGAACGACGGTGACAGGCCGGCGCCCAAGCGCCGATTGAGGCCAGATGAACAGAAATGACACGTGCTGGCAGCTCGTTGGGTGCCGGCCCACATCGTTTGATCCGTGACGGACGCTATCGCCGTGGTCACGGCACCACTAGGGAAGATACCATGCAAGACGCCCGACAGCTGGAGGCAGGCCGACCGGCCAAGTATGCAGCCATTCACATATCAATCCGCGACATCGCGTGCGCCCCGGCGCTGGGGCAAACTGCCGCCGTCATGGAGGCGATGTCGAAGCAGTTGTGCGAGGATGGCATGCCCCCCCCGGTGCAGAGCTACGGTCTGCTCGCTAACGTGGACGTGCAGCTCGCGCCCCAGGTGGCATAAAGTGGAGGCGCCCTACACGTCGTTGGCAATAAGTCTGGCGCACCACTATTCCGGTGCGGTCCTGTTGTGCGATTTGAAGTCGAACGCACATCGCCACAAAGCCAACGCGCTGGCCCCTTTCCTCCGGCCCGGCGCGCCAGACAGTTACGGTGGCCTGCTGCTGCGCACGAAGTATGTCAACAGTCCAGCCATCTACCGGCGCCTCTTGGCGAAGTGGACTTGGATTGTGTCGACCAAGGCCATCCGGCGTGGCTGGCCTGATGGCCGGACGCCGGGCGAGAGTGCAGTGGACATCGCCAAGATTGCTTCGCTCTCGCTCAACCGTTGGCTCAACAGCCCATGCCAAGTTTGCACCAAGCGCCAGCATCAGCAGGTCCTGGGCACTCCCAACATGTCGGGCAAGGTGTGCGCGCTTTGCAATGGTACGGGGAAGGCGCCCTTGCGCTGCCATGCCGGCATCAGGCAATATGTGCTGGACATGATCAAGGAACTGGCCGAGGACGAGCGCCGATGCGTGATCCGCGCCAGCATGAGGCTGGGCCGTGTCGCCCGTTCATAGCGGTGGTGCACCTTGCGGAAGGGCGATGAAATTGAGCCGACGAACTAACTATAGCGTCGCAGAGAAAGTTTCTCTGGCCCTGCTGACACGCGCGGCGTTCGGAGTCGATGCAGGGTTGCGCACTGCCATCCGAATGGGTTTGCCGCCAAGGTTGGTTGCATCAATCTTTGCCCGGCACCTTATCGACACGCGCATCGACATCGCGGGCGCAGCTGGTGGCATTGAGCGTCGACGCAAGCGACGGTTCACCGAGCCTGACTAACCTGATGTCTTGTCCCCGCGAAACCATCAGTATGCTCAGCATTGACGGGCTGTTGCCGACCACACGTTCTCTGTGCGACATGGGCCGCTCTTGGCGGGCCGGACCGAGGTGAAATTCGGATTTCTAATCCTGAGCTGAGCAAAGCTTTCCTTCGGTTGAGGCAAGTTCGGCGTAGACGGCAATATCTGATACTTGCTGATTGACGTCGACGCCCCCTTGGACATCCCCGGTCTTACTCATTGGGGGGCGCCTGTTCTCACGCAACATCCAGTCCAAATATTGACGCCAAGGTGTGATGCCGATACTGCGCCCGCTCGTCGGAAAAATTGTTGCGCAGATTTTTGTGGTGCGTGGCGCCCGGCCGCTAGCCGACATCATCGGCGACACGATCGCGCCCTTCTCGCTTCGCACGATAGAGCTGGCCATCGGCGCGTGCGATGGTACTGGCCAGCTTTTCGCTCGCCCCCCGCCACATCGTCAGTCCGACACTGATTCGGACCTCAATGGCGAGTCCTTCGACCTGCACCGGCCCGGCTCGCACTACTTGGCACAACCGCTCGGCGGCAGCGAGCGCATCGGCCGCACTGGTCTGAGGCAACAGGGCAATGAACTCCTCGCCACCGTAGCGCGCCAGCAGATCGCTATCGCGCAACGCGGTCTGCGCGCGATCAGCAATCTCTTGCAGTACCGCGTCGCCCGTCAGATGACCAAAACTGTCATTAATGCTTTTGAAGTGGTCGATATCAAACATTAGTAGTGCCATGCACTGCGGCGCGTCTGCATCCCTCGCATGCGCCAGATAGTGGACCTGAGCTTTGTCAAAGAAAGCGCGGCGATTGAACAGCCCTGTGAGCAGATCGTGGGCGGCTTCGCGACGCAACATCTGCTCCAGTCGAACCTGCGCGGTAATATCCTGAAACAACCAGACGCGCCCGTTATCTGCGCTGTCTAGGATAGGGTGGGTGTCGACTTTCCAGACCTGATCGTCAAGTTCCCAATCTACCTCAACCTTGGCATCGAATTCATGCCGCAGAACCTCATAGGCCGCATCGAGTTGCGCCGCGTTCGCGCAGCGCGCTCGCGTCAATCGCATTGCTTCGGCTAGCATATCCAGATCCACCGCGCCGTCCATCAGCCGCAGCAGCCGCGCTGCGGCAAGGTTCACCTTAGCATGGGCGCCATGTCCAGCCACCACTACGATGCCATGCGGCACACTATTGAAGATGTGATCAAACTGCGCATCCGATTCCTGCCCTTGCATTCTCAGGTGACGCTCTTCCAGCAAGCGCGCAAATAGCGGCCGCAATAGAAGGGCCGGATGATTCGCCTGCGCTTCAAAGGCGGCTGCGTGGCTGGCGTGCGCATCATCCCACAACAACAGCACGCCTCCAATCGCCCGCTCGCCCCAGTCTGCACAATCCAGATACACCGCCGCCGCCGGTACGAACGGCAGGCCTATCTTCACCAAGCTAGGCAGGTCGCCAAGGGGAATGCGATACCAGCCGGCCGCCTTCTGCTGGAAAGCCCAGCGCCACGCTATGGTGCGCCGCAAGCCTAACGGAGGCTCGCTGCGAAACGGCACCATCGTCCCCGGTGTCCGCTGCACCATAGCCGCTGTCATAGCGGCCTGTGTCAGTTGGCGGGCCAGAGTGAGGAGGGCCACCAGGGCCTTGGAGTGCAGATCGACGGTCATGAGGCGCGCTCAGTCCGCCAATAGATGACGTTGCACACTAGTCGCTACTATTGCTGGCTGGGTCAGATGGGGCAGGTGACCTTCCAACTCTAGGATCTCCGATACGCTGTGGGGCAACTGGACGCGCAACCAATCAGCTACGGCGAGCGGCACCGCGACATCCTTGCGGCTGTGGATGAGATGGACTGGCGTGGTCACACGCGGTACCAAGTCGCGGTGATCGCTCTGGAAAATCATGCGCAAAATGTCGAGCGCAATGTCGGGCCGCATCTTGAACAGGGTCGTACTGAAACGCGCCAGTACGTGTCGGTCGTCCACGCCCATCACCATGGGAACGAAGCCGGCTGCCCAGCTTTGGTAATTGGTCTTCATAGCGGCATACAGCGCATCTAGGTCGAGCTGTTCAAAGCCGCCAGCATACCCCGTCGCGGCATCGTTCAGGTAGCGCGGAGAGGGCTGTAAAAGCACCAAGCGGGCGAACAACTCAGGCCGAGCGGCGGCAGCGATCATGCCGATCATACCGCTAACCGAATGGCCGACATAACTGACCTCGCGCAATCTCAGTTCATCGATCAGCGCCAGCAAGTCATCGGCGTATCCAAACAAAGTGCCATGCAGCTCTGCATCATAGCTACTGACGCCAGCGTCACCACAACCGGCTAGGCTATATGACAACACGCGAAAGTGGGGATCTAAGGTAGGACGGATGTAGTCCCAAGACGTTTGATCCGAACCAAACCCGTGACTCAGCACCAGCACGCGGTCCCCGACGCCACTCCAAGAAGCCTGAAGACGTTTGGCGATACTCATGTGCTATGAATTCCTATCAAGTTTTTCATTTAAAAACTGTTGCTTGGAGTCCTTTCCTATTTTGGACTAATTGTATGTAGTTTCCCAGCGCAAATTGCATCGAATGCACGACAGATAGCCAATTGTTTTGTTCAGGACATTCTCGCGTGGCTATCATAACCAGCAGTAAAGGTTTGCGCAGCACTGATGACGCACCAAGGGATGGTTTGAAGATGCTTCTGTATCTGTACTTGCGCAACTCTATGCCTTCGTCCGCGCGCTGACGCTCCCGATTGATGAACCGGTCGAGGCTTTCGATAAGCCAAGCGGCAAACACGCGCACGCACGGATCCTCGTCGCCGGACCAGGTCAGTATCTCCTGGCGCTTGCGTTCGAACGCCTCTTGTTAGAGTGCGTAATGTTGGACAAAACTTAGATTTTTTGGGGGCGCCTTGCCATCGCTGGCCTCTTTGCTGCGTACCACTTCATAATTCTCTGCACCGGCACCGCGCCGGCGCGATCCAACGCCCGCGCAAGGACATCGCCGATCTTCGATCGCCGCGATGCGGCGGCCGTTGGCTATGCCAAGAACGCTCCTTGAAATGATGTGGAACAACGACCGCATACAACCGATGTGACAACCAGCGTTAGATAAAGTCTGAGCTATTACAGCTCATCCACGGCAATGGCAACCTTCCTTTTTTGGTGGCGTCGAGATCGCACAACTCGTCCTATTGCCCGCGGGCGAGCAAGAACGCGATAATCTCCACAATAGGCCACGTCCACACCAGCATTAGAATCACGATCAGCCCGCGCCTGCCTTCTGCCTCCAGGGTTTTCTTGCAGTGTTTTGACAAGCCTCCGTAGTTCTTGTGTCAATTTCGGTAGCATTGAGTCCTTTTCGTCTCGATCATACGCTGCCTAGCCTAGTCATATCGTCCCGCAGACAACAGGCAGAATATCGACCGTGGTCTTCAAGAGAAGTGTAAATCTTTACAGCATGCCATGATGACAATTTTTTCAAGCAGGCCTGACGCCCTCCAGTTCAAGAAAAAGCCACCGAGGTGATAAATGGGGAGAATTGGCGCTATTGACATGCGCTAACGTGATCACCTTCACCACATCCATTTCCAATCCGCCATGGTCGATCTCAACGCATTGCGCGCAGCAAAAGCAAAACCGCTTCCCATTGATCCGCATGAAATCCTTCGCAGGCTACCGAAACCGGCAGGATTCAATGACCTATATTCAAGCCAGGCCGAAGTCCTGAAGCAATGGTACGATAACCGCAATGTCAAGGATACGATCGTCAAGTTACATACTGGCGGTGGCAAGACCTTGGTTGGTCTGCTGATGGCGCAGTCAACTTTAAATGAACTGAAATTACCCGTGCTGTACCTCGCTCCGACAACCCAACTGGTCGAACAGACATTGGAGCGAGCTGCCCAGTTTGGCATCCCAGCTGTGCAGTATGAGACTGGCGGCGGCCCCCTTCATGAAGACTTCGCTAATGCCAAGGCGATCATGGTGGGAACCTACAAGGCCTTATTCCATGGCCGTAGCAAGTTTGGCGTGCAGGGGAGTGCGAATCCGGTCATGGCCGGTGCCATCATTCTGGACGACGCGCACTCATCGTTCCCCTTGGTACGGGACTCATTCACGCTCGATATCTCCTCGCGTCACGACACCGAGCGGTATCGGGAAATGTGCGACCTGTTCCGCCAAGCGTTTCGCGATGCAGGTAAGTCAGGCACGTTTGACGACATTGTGGCTGGACGGGAAACGGCAGTCCTTGAAGTTCCATATCCAGCTTGGCGCGAACGGATACAGGCCGTCGAGCAGTTGTTACGGCGCTCCTTGGACGCCTATACCTATCAATGGCCTTTAGTACGCGACCGGTTGCTGATGTGCCACGCCTTTGTCAGCTCTACCAATTTCAGCATCACCCCGATTCTGCCATTTCCAAACGCTTTCCCGACGTTCGCGGACTGCCCGCGGCGCATCTATATGTCTGCGACCATCGCTGACGACAGCGACCTGATCCGCACATTCGCTGCCGACCTCCAACTGGTCAAAAAACCGCTGCGCTCGCGTTCGCTTGCTGGCATCAGTGAACGGCTTATCCTTTGTCCCGAAATCATGCCGTTCAAAATGAACACTCGCATTGCGGTCGAGGAATTGGCCAGGAGCCTGTCTTCATCGCGAAAGGGCGTAGTCTTCCTTGCCCCGTCCGGCAAGATTGCCGAGGAATGGAAGTCGGTCGCCACCGTAGCCGAGAAGCCAGCTGACGTTCAGCAGATTGTGCGGAGCCTGCAGGAAGGCTCGACGTTCGGTCCCTTTGCGCTCGCCAATCGCTACGACGGCATTGACCTGCCTGGCGACGCATGTCGCCTATTAGTGTTAAGCGGGCTGCCAACCGGCACCTCCGAATTCGAGAAGTACCGTGCCGCAGCGGTGTATGGTGGTGCTAGTTTCAACCGCATGCTGGCCCAGCGAATCGAGCAGGGCATAGGTCGTGGCGCCCGCGGTGCAGGTGACCATTGCGTGGTGCTAATCGTGGGTACCGCGTTGTCGGCCTGGATCGGCAAGGACGCAAACTTCGCCTTCCTGACTAGCGCCACTCAGGCCCAGCTCACCATCGGCATCGACATCAGCAAAGCCGTCACGACCCGAGAGGAGTTCTTTCAGACCGCTATGCGCTGCATCGATCGCGAGCCAGTCTGGCAGCAATATCATGCCGAGATGTTGGCAGAATTGGTCGAGGAGATCGACGCCGATGAGTCTCATCTTGAACTGGCTGCGCTGGAGCGCAAATCTATTGACCTTTGGGCTTCCGGGAATCATGAAAAGGCAATTAGCCGTCTGCTAAAGGCGTCGGAGCTGCCAAGCTTGGATGAACAAACCCGTGGATGGGTACTACAGCTTGCCGCCCGTGTCGCCGATGACTGGGGCAATGCAGAGCGATCGGAAGAGTTGCAGCGCAGCGCCTACGCTGCAAATGCAAACATGCTCCGGCCCAAGAAAGTAGAAGCCAGCCGTTTATTACCGCTTCCTGGTATTCAAACACACTCCATCGTCGCCTCGTTCCGCGCTTACCGGTTCCGCAGGGCATACCTGTCGCAGTTTGAGGATATAGTCGCCAATCTACATCCTGATGCATCCGCTAATCAATTTGAGCAGGCCATGGCAAATCTGGGACGTATACTTGGCTTCACTGCTTCCCGGCATGACGACGCCGGCGTCGGTCCAGATTTGCTCTGGTTGCTGCCAAATAAGCAGGGTCTGATCATCGAGGCAAAAACCCGTAAAAAAGAGGACAACCCTTACAACAAGGGCGAGCATGGGCAGCTTTTGGTTGCCGAGCAGTGGTTCACTCAAAATTACCCCGGGCACGTAGCAATTAGAGTAGGGATTGTGCCGAATGCCTATGCGACCAGAGCCGCCGCAGCCGAGCTATCTTGTGCGCTGACGCTTGATAAGCTCGCGCTAATGGTAGCTGATGCCCGATCTCTTATCTCCGATCTCTGTGAATCCCAGCTGCCTGCGTCTTCGCTGGAGGGATATTGCGCGCAGCTTCTAGAGAAGTCGACACTGGCGGCGGACAGGTTGGTGGTCAGTTATCTGCAAGCGTTCAAGACCACGGAATCCTGAAGCTGCTTAGCTAGAGAACGGCGCAAATGACAGACACACGTGCTAATTTTCTGGATCTGTCCGCCCATGAGGTGGTAGGCAAAGACTTCCGCGTTGTGGTGAAAGTAGGGCGTCATCGTGGCACCGCATGGTGGCAAGATCGAAACTCACATGTCCTGCATCGTAGCCGCGGCTGCGGCGGAAGATCATGCGCTTTACGTTTTCGAGGGCTGCGCGATCCAAGGTAATAGCCATAGCCCTAGCGGCGTTCACTTTCACTGCCTTGACGAATGTATAGCCACGTATAAGTCCCTGAGGCTATACATGGCTATATTTGCATATCTTCCGCGCCGCCGCCCTCCGGTGAACTACCAGCCGCATGAGAATAGCGGAAGGGCCAGGCTTGTCAGCCGGTAAAGAAGCAGCATTTAGCTCTAAGTCTTCTGCGCGATGACTTGTGGTGGACTTTTTTGCTGTGTGGCGGACTTGCTCGTCTTGTGGTCGACTTTTTTGTTAGCCACAAATTCCTATGAATTATCTAAAAAATCCACAATTGGAAAAAAATTATCCAACTTGGTTTTCTAGCCAAGAAAAAAACCATTACTAATGTCTATTAAAGACAGTGCGGCGCCTGGCGGTCTACTTCGGCTGTGCCGGCTTCAGCAAAGTTGAGTGTGGCGGAACAGAGTTGCAGTGTCCCTTGGGGAATTTTCAGCAGGAGTGGAAATGTTGTCGCTAAGGAATTATACGCCACGCATAATTTCCACTAATTCCCCTGGGAAATTTTCATGAAAAACGGCCTGGTGCTCTGTTTGGTGTACACTCAAATTGCCAATGTGCTGCATGATTTATCCTATAAACGGTTTATACGAATTTACTTGATCTGTCCGATTTGAAATTTGCGATGACCAAATTGGTTAGTTCTCAAAGTTAATTGGCACAAATATCCACATATAAATTTGTTTGTCATTTATTGCCCCCTGCTCTAGAGAGAATTATCCGCATTAATTGTTACTCTAGGCCTTCCTCGAGCAGATGCCAACTCCGGTCGAGAAACTGGCTGATCAGGTCGGCTTCGAACGGCGGATTGCCGATGATCGCGTCCGCCCGCTCTGGCAGGACAGCAGTACGAAAATCCCCCTCGATGACTTCGCGTCCGGAATTGGCTCGCGCCAAGATTGCCATTGCCGGGTCAATTTCCACGCCGATGGCGGCCAGCGACGAGGGGATGGCCGCCAGGAACGAGCCGTCACCCGCGGCCGGCTCGATCACGAGGCTGCCGGGAGAGAGCCCCGCCAGATGTCGTTCCACCAGCATCTCGGCGGCCCAGCCAGGGGTGAAGTATTGCGACAACCGCGAATTGCGCGCTGGCGCGGCCGCGTCGAAAAGTGTCGAACTGGTCATCGGTAGCAGTTCAGCTTGCATGGAATTCCCTCGGCAGATGGGGGGTAGTAGGGAACCGGCAACATGCTTGGGGCCGGCCTGCCCAGCTCGTGCGTCCGCTGGAACGTTTCACCCATCATGCCATTGGTGATGGCAAAGTCCAGATACGAGCGCGGGATCGCATCTGAGGGCAGATCGTCGATCTTGCCGTCGCCCGCCATCCAGGCCGGCCCGGGCGGGGCGGTGCCGGCGATGTGCGATGTGCGATGCTACGTCCGGCGGACGCCGAGTGTAGTCCACCCGTCTAGCCCTTGGCGAACTGCAGCGGCAGGCCTGCCGTGCTGTAGCACCGAACCATTTTGGGGCTGAGCCCAAGCTCACTCAGGAAGTGCGTACTTTGCAGCAGCAGGATCACCAGCCGGTGGCCGGCGGCGCCAGCCTGTGGGGAAGTAATCGACAAAAGCGATTGGACGAAGTCCGGGTTGCAGCCCGGCTCATCGACCACGACGATATCAACGCCGTCGAGTGCGAACTTCGGGTAGTGCCCGGCGGTCAGGTCGCGCTCCACGCCATGGAAAGCAAGAAGGCCAGGCGTGCCAAATCCAATGCCCTTGCAGTCGACGTAGGCGACGTGTTCCGTAGCGTCCTTTCTGCCCTTCACCCAATCGGTCGTCGCCCAGGTCTTACCGCTACGGCAGCGACCCACGATGGCCAGTACTGGCACGGCACCCAGGGACTCTGTCACCAGTTGCTCCACAAGTGATACGGTCATCAGGCCTTGCCGCGCGCGCACTTCGTCGTTCATTTGTCGCTTCCTCAAAAGTTGGCTTTGATCGTGGCTGGGGCGCCGTCGCCGACTGGGCAAATCGAACGCGCCGGCCGGTGATGGGAGGTCCTGCGCAAAGCAGTTCCCAATCGGGCGCGCTGCCAGGATTGCTGTGCCCTGGCGCAGGGTATCATGCCGGTTTGGTGGCCTTTGTTGGGTCGCCCAGCCATTTTGAAGGGGGAACTTCGGTCAGTACGCGCCCGGTTGCGTCGCAATTTAAGCAGTCCTCGCCCGACTCGCTACCATTGTCGAAGTTGCCAGACCCGTCGCAAGCGGGGCATACCTGGCCGCTCAGGACCTGCCAGTCGCCAGCAAAATGATCGTGTTGGTCCCTACCCGACCAGCTCACCACGCTAAATCGTCCCCGGCGATAAATCGCCACCAAGCCGTTTTTCTCCAGGCGCAGGAACATGCCTTCGGGCCAGCTGGCGCGGCGCACGTCGCGTCCGGAATCGAGTGCCGCGATCGCGGCCTGAAACGGGGCGCCACACTTGTCGAGGTTCGCAAACGAATCGGCCAGGGTCTTCATTTGGCTGCTCCGTTCACTTTCGCGACCATGTCCAGGTCGCCCATGGCCGGGCCGCTCGCCGGCAAATGGCCTTCGCCGTGCTCGTTGCGGCAGAACTTGCCACTGTTCAGCTGGATGCGCATCGTCTAGTCCTTTGAGCTGGTGGTAGACCAGGCGCCGGCCTCGCGCTGGCCCTGTTGACGTGCGGCGTGCTTGGCAGGCTTGGCCGAGGCCTTTGCCGCCTGGCGTGGTTGATCGGCGGTGCGGTGATGAATGTCCTCTCCGCCGATCGTCCTGCCAATGTTGGAAGCTGGGGTGTATGGTTTCACACTATTCTCCGTTGTGATGGCTCTGGGTAAAATGCATGTGCCTCTCAGGCCGCATGATGCCAGCCGATGGCCGAATCGAAATCGTCGACCGACATCGGGACGCCAACCTTGCAGATCCGGATGAAGGCGTGCCGCGCTTCGTCCGGCGACGCGTCCTGGATCACCGTTTGCGACGTGCGCGTATCCTTGAAACGGTCCCGCGCGCTGTCCCAAAGACGCCAGAAGTCTTCGATTTCTGACTCGGGAAACTGTTGCAGCCACGGACCGTTCGAGCGGTTACGTACGAGCTGGTTGGCGTCGGCGTGTCCGATCCGCGAATTGGACACCAGGGTCCAGGCCGGGACGCGCAACCCCGTTGCCGCCTCGTCCGCCGGTACGAACTTGACCGACCGGCTGACACCATCGAGTACCAGGCGCTCGCCACTGAGCCACGTTTGCGCTTCCGCCTCCGACGGGTCATTCGGTAGCGGGTCGTCGTCGCGCAGCATCATCCATGCGATGGTGGCGAGGCGATTTTGGCCGTCCAGCAAGAGGTAGTGCGGGCGCCCTTGTGCCTCGGCATCTGACGCTGCATGGATCGGGCCCAGTCGATGTTTTGCGATGGTGGCCAGGTCGAACTTTTGTTCCGGCTGCCAAAGCAGGAAGCTGCCGATCGGGAAGCCGCTCATAATGGAGTCGCACATGGCTTCGACGTCTTGCTTGGTCCAGACGTAGGGACGCTGCATCGCCGCCGGCAGAACCCGGCCGTCGCCGACGTGGCGGACAAAGTCCAGCAAAAAACCTGAAGATTGTTCGATTCGCATGTGCTTTGTGTTCCTTCGGTAGAGGTGTGTGAACGTTCTCTTTCAGTTCACTTATACGCACGATTGTACGCTCATACGTGCGTAATGGAATATCTAACGGGATTGCTTTCCTGTGTGCTTGGGTGCCAAGGTGTAGCTTGGGTGCTGGTCTGCCAGCAGCTGCAGGTAGGCATACTCGCCGGCGCTCAAGCCTCGGTTGCCTGCACCTGGATCTTCCTTCGCTTGCCAAGATCGTAGTTTGTAGCCGAACATCTCAGCGCACACGCTCTGGGTAAGTCCAGCCGCTTCGCGCGCGGCCTTGATCTGTTCTGCTGTCGGTTTGCGCACCATCTCCTGTACTACTCCTACTGGCGACCGGCCAGCTACGGGCGCCTCGCTGGCGCGGGTAATCGGTTATACGGATGCTGATCGTGGCTGTGGCGCCAGGACATCGGGGCCGCTTTGGCCAGACGAGGCCACGGGTCGCCACGCGATCACTTTCATGCCAAAGAAATCGTCGTCGTCAAAACCGCCGCCGACAAAGCAGTTGCGCCGTTGCACGCCGGCCGCGCAGCGCACTTCGACCTCCACTTTTTTGCTAAAGCGGCGCGGACCGTCCTCGAACGTCGGCAGACGCTCACTGGGTTTGATCCATTTTGCAGTGCTCATCGTCGTCTCCCCTGAAGGCGTTAGGCTGCGTGGCACTGAGAATCGCCATCTTACCTTGCCACGAATTCGTCCGCGTAGGCTTGCATCAGAGGGGTGAGATCACCTTTGCCCACCTCGCCAAACATTTCGATATGCTGGTGGAACGCCGCCTTGAGAAAGGCGGGCTGCCACGAGTAGGCATTTGGGCCGTGTCCGCGGGCATTTTCAAACTTGCATACCAGGCATTCTGTTTCCCCCCAACGGATCAGCGCCGTTGCGATGCTTGGCGCCATGCCTAGGTCCCGCAACGCCGGTGTCTGGTCGTTGTAGTTGCGGTGTTCCTGCCGCAGTGGCACGCTTTGAAACGACAGCAGGAAGCGCTCGGTCTTGTTCCGTGGCGTTTTCAGGGCAAAGTTGTGCGCATGCGTCCAGCCGCTTGCGCAGCTCGCACATGTTCCGCGTTGACGCTCCTCGTCCGTGAACATCGGCACGTTGCAAGGCTCCGTACGCCATTCTTGCCCTTCGTCGCTCGATACCCCGGTGCCAAGGTTCAAAATCTTGCGCTGGACCAGTTTCCTGCGCATTTGGGTGCACAAATTCGGCAACTGCTTCATGGTTGAGATCCTTGCGCTTAAGAGAGTTTGTTCCACACGCCGCTGGCGTCACGCTTGGAGAACAGTGGCTGGCCGGCCACCTGGCGATCACCAATGAGTTCGCTGTTCGCTGAGCACGCGACAGACCAGTGGCGCGCCTTCGGGTTCTTCACGATCGGTTCCGCGCCGCACTGTTGGTAGCGGGCTGAACTTTGATTGGCTCGCCGCTGACTTTTTCGACCATGCCGTCGTCCGCGTGCGAGCCATCCTCGTATTCCTCGGTTTGATTGAGGATGTTGTGGTCGTCGTCCAAGACACAGATATCAAAGTCGTCCAGTGATTCGATGCCTTGGTGCGCATGGAAAATGTCGAGCGCCCGGCCGACCAACTCGCCGATGGCAAGCCCTGCAACGTCGCATTCGAAGTGCACCGCGTAGACACCCGCGACCTGCGCATCCTCTTCGTGTTCGGTTTCTTCCACGAGCTGGGTCACATTGATGAACATTGAAGCACTCCTTGTAGGTGTGTTTGTTTTGTGCCGGATAGAGCCTTATTTATGAAGCTAATTATACGCACAAATGTGCGTATCACAAGAAACGGCAGTCAGATGGAAACGCTGGCATGGCAAATAAAAAAGGCCCGGGGTCTCCGCAAGGGAGGCGTCCGGGCCTATGGCGACTGCTGTTGGCCCAGGCACTACTGAGCGTAGCAAGTTCAACTGCTGGTGTTGCTCGTTTAAGCTGCCGCTTCAGCAGTAGCGGCGGCGTCAAAGACGATGGTGACCGCTGCTGCATCCACGACGGCGTCCCGGCTGGTCGACTTGAGTACTGCTACTGTCTTGCCATCCAGCGCCGGACGAACCGCGACTTCGTCGGTCGCTGCGTCCTGGACGTCGTAGTCGTAGACCAGGAACTCGGTTGGCACGCTGGCGGTGGCGCCTTGGATGACACCACCTTCCAAGCCGATGACAACGCGCGCGGGTGCGATCGTGCGCTCGATCATGACCGTTGGGATGCTGAAATGCTCCAGGGCACACTGTACGGCTTCAAAGGCGTCGCCGTCGTCGGGTACGTAGTCGGCGTCCACGCGGATGACGATCTCCTTGGCGGGAGGCGTCGGCGGTGCTTTCGCGGCGGCATTGCAGGTTTGCGTTTCGCGCGGGCCGTCGGGGTTGACGGCTTTTTTCTCGCCAGGTGCCGCCAGCAGTGCCCATGCAGGCAGTTCCTTGTCTTCCTCCGTCAGTTCGGTCTCGAAATTCCCGCGAGCCGTGTCGAGGAGGACGGAGAAGTCCAGGCCCTGTTGATGGCTCAGATGCATCAGGTTAGCCAACAGATCACCCAGGATGGTGCCGGTCTCTTCGCCCGCTTTGTCCATATTGGTTTGCGATGCGAAGGTGTCCAGTGCGGCTTGTGCCCATTTGGCGCGCGATGCGTTGGTGGCTTCAGTAAACATGCTTGACTCCATAGATAGAAAGCGGATGTGCCTGCCACATCAGGTGGCGGTGTCCGCAGAGTTGAAATGAGACGACCGTCGTTTGGCGGTCATTGGTGGGGTGATGCGAGGTCGATCGATTGAGTTGCTTGAGCTCCTTGTAAAAATTGACGCAGTGGCCTGCGGCCGTTCTTGTGGCCGTGCAGTGGCCGCGTCAGTGGTGGAATGGTCCCGGTCCCGTCAAAGCAACGGACGGGGAATAGCCGTGTCAGATGAAACTGAACGGGTTGAGGTTGGCATGGAATGCCTGTAGGGATAAGCGAGAAAGACGGATGAAGTCCGACAGGAAAAACGCGTAGACAACTTGCTGCGCTTTCGATGATCGGTGGCGGGCAGCTTGCCTGGTGCTGAGCACCGGTAGAAAGTATTGATGTTATCACAATGATTTCCCGTGTCAATTCCCGACCATGACTGGTCCGCGGAAGCATCGGCAAGCACGTTTTGGTTCAGATGCGACCATGATTCCAGGTCGAGCGCGCGGGATCAATTTGTGGCGCCAGCACGGGCGCGCAGTAGTCGAGGATGTCGTGACGTGCTTCAATGAGGGCCTGTCAGTGGGGCGTGCCCCACATCCCGGGAGTTTGTCTGGAATCACCATGCCGCCATGTCTGCTTTACCTATTGCCGCGCACCGCCTGTCGCCCGCTTCGTGGCCTGATCCTGCTCTCGATCGGTAACGCTGCCTGCGCCCGGCGCGTCGGCCTCGTTCGCCGTTTCAGCTCGGCGCATTGGCCAGGGCAGGCGATGCCAGATGCCCATGCGCTTGCATGGCGTCGCCCGGCGCTGCCTGCGAAGTACTTCCAGCTGGGAGCGCCGCTGTCGCTACGGGTAGCCTGATGTACAAGCGGGCATTCCAGGTCGCGGTGTTTGTGGTAGCGAACGTTTTGCTCTTCCGGCTGGAGCTGGCGGGGTACCGCACCGTCAAGGCGGATTGGTCCGTCCAAGCGCCTGTCGGCGCATCGTCACCTGCGGCGGCAGCGCCAGCGTGCGCCCCGGCGCCACCGGCTGGTACGACGTCCATCCTGAGCCCTGGTAAGATTGGCTACGAGGCCACGCTGGGCACGTTGACTGTCAAAAACGAGCGCAGCGACTTGGTGGTGATGGTGCTGGGCGACTCGGCGTTGCATGACCTGGCGCAAGTGGTTGTTGTTGCCCCAGCTGACAGCGCCAGCATCCGCGTCCGCGCGGCCCACTATGGGGTCGCGATCCTGTCCGGGCGTACCTGGTGCAGTCTGTCGCAGGGCTTCGTCGCTGGCCAGCACTTGACCCTGCCCGATGGCGTAACGGTAAAACCAGACGGGATCAACGAACTATCCATTGGCGCCGAGAGTAACGCGGACGCCATCGCTGCCCTGTATCGGTATGACCCGGCGGCGCCGCACGAAGCGCTTGCGCTGGACCTTCTGGGCACGAGCGCTGGCATCGTGAGCGCAGGGGCAATCAATGGCCAGCCTATGACCTTCGTGATCGACACTGGCACCCCAGCTGTAACCCTGCCACCGAACGTGGCGACGCAGGCCGGCATGCGCTGTGCGCGCGCGGCGCGGTACATCACCCCAGCCGGTTCAGTGACCGGTTGCGCTGCCGTTGCCAGAGACTTGCGCTTTGGCCCCTACCGGTTGAGCGACGTCGATGTCGCCGTGGTGCCGGGTACGACTGAACCCATACTTGGGATGAGCGTATTGCGGCTGTTCCAGCTGGTCCGGCACGGCGCTTCTGTGCGAATTACCCCGCTTGAGAATGCCACGGACGACGTGGACGGCAGCCGGTCCGATATTGCCTTCGCCCCGATCGTTCCTTGGCTGGAGGTGCCGCCGGCCCAGGAGGCAAGCGCTGCGGATTTGGCCGTGGTCCGGCGCCACGCCAAAACCATGCTGGTGGGCGCGCTTTTCACACTTCTTCTCCATGTCGCGTACATTATTTGGTCCCTGAAGGCCTGCTTGACTTGGCTTAGCACCCTGGAAGATGAGTCGGAATTCGCGCCGTGACGGTAGCGAGTTGCCCGCGCGCGGCGGACCGGAACCATCGTCGTTGCCTGCCTGGGGCAAAGTGAAGTGTGGCTCCTGGCGGCTTAGATGCCGCGGCTGTACCTGGCGCGCGGTCGGCGCGCTATGCGCCGCGCCCTGTCCTTACTAAGTCTCCCGAAAACAGGGTCATTTTGCGCCGGCCCAAGGTGGTGTAGAAGCGCAGTTGCCCGGGCGATCACCACTGCGTCGGTAGGTTGGCGGCCGCAGCACTGCCACAATTGGAGAATCCGAGGGCGGTTCGGTAAGCTTTCTTCAGTTCCCGGCGTTCTCCGCCGTCTGCCAAACCTTAGAACGAAAGTGAGACCCGAATGCTACTGGTTACCGGCGCCCATCTGGTGAGCAAAGCCCTCATCGCAGATTTGGCTGCGAAAGGTGTCGAGGTCGAGGACAAACGTCACGCTCCTTGGCACATCCTGGTCCGCGGCCCAGAATCAGCGCTGCGCGCTGAGACCAGTCTCCAGCGTACTGGGGGTGGCAATGTTTAAGGGACGCACCTACGCGCAGAGCAGCGGTTACCAGGGCTGGGGGATTCGATTTGCGGATGTCGACGGCGGCGTCGCAACGACCGCCTACAGCTACAAGATGACTGAAGAGGAGCGGTACGAGATGGCACGCCGGATCACGGCTGCATTGAACTATACTCGGAACCTGCGGACGGACGACATGGAATCGGCCCCACCGTTGGCGGCCAAATAGCAAGGGCAACGATATGATCGACCAAGACCTGTATGTGAAGCGCATTCGCGCGTACCAGGCGACTCACGGCTGTACGCTGGTGCAAGCGAAGCGTGCCGTCGAGGCGAACGAAGACCTGGGCGTGAATGAAGACCTGGATGCGGCGCCAGCTGGTGACGCCGGCCGAGTCAAACAACTCGAAGAAGTGATCCGCAATCTTTTGCGCGATGTAGTGCCCCATGTGCGGGAAACTGGTCACAACGCGGCCGACCGAGAAATCCGCGCCGCAGTCAGCGCAGCACGCGCGGCCGTCACGACCTGACCGGCGAAATTGCACGATGGTGCGACAAATCCCTTGAGATGCAGCGCCAAGGTGTTACCGCTGGCGCCGTATTTTGGGTAGGGGTGCAAGCATGCGGCAAAGGGCGTCGTGAGGCAAGGCATCCGCCGTTGAAGCATTCCTTGTCGGCTCGATGAAGGCTGCGACCGGGCGCCCGGTAGCGGCCTTGCTGGCGATCCACTGCACCGACCGCGTGGCCAAGAAGTTGATGCGGGCCTCAAGCTGCTGTCCCAACCTGCTCCCATGTCGTGATCGAGCCGTTGCCATAATTGGAATTGCGGTACTCCTAAGCGTAGTCTGTTCTCACTGACCACCCTGAGGAGCGCATCATGAAACCAGCAACCCATCAACTGGCAACCTCCGCCGCGCCCAGCCCTGTGCAGGCGCCTCCCTACGCACAGATCGCCACTGCACTGCGCCGCATGTTTTTGGCCAGCGGCAGCAAAATCGGCGTCGACAGCCTGCGCCACGCCGTGCTGGCGCAAGCGCTGCTGAAAAGCGCGGGCTTTGCTGCCGAAGTGAAAGTTGGCTACGCCGCATGGCGCGTCGGGCCCGGTGACGGCGACGTCATCGTCCATGCACCGGGTAACGACATGGCTCAGCAAGGGAAAAACGCGCATCCGTTCCATGCCTGGGTCGAAGTTGGTCCAGTTATATTCGATGCCACGGCATACCAGTTCGTGGTCAAAGCCACCGCGCTGGACATGATCGATGGCGGCAAGACGGACCTTCAGTGGGCTCCGTTGCAGCTGGCTGAGCATCGCGACCAGGTTCAGACGCTGCACACGGTATTACAAGCCGACGTGGGCATGTTCTACTACGAACACGTGCCGGGCCTGCAGGCAGTCATCATGGCCGGCGTGCCGCCGGTCGATCCTGAGGAATTGGATCTCCTCACCATCATCTTCAACCATCCGAGTGCCCAGGCGTTGAGCTCCAACCACGTCGCGGCTGCCTTGCTGGCAGCGTAATTCGACCTCGATCGGCGGCCGCCGCAAACACCCATGGGGCGCGGCACCGCCGTTTGCGCCCCGAACATTCATAGGAGACCAATATGGCTTCCGTAAATCGCGTAACGATCGTTGGGAATCTCGGCCAAGCACCCTCGGTGCGGTACATGACCGGGGGGGAGGCGGTGGCCACCATCTCCGTGGCTACCTCCTACATGTCCAAAGATCGCAACACCGGCGCTCAGGCCGAGCATACGGAATGGCATCGGATCTGCTTCTTTGGCCGCTTGGCCGAGATCGTGGACCTTTACCTCAAGAAAGGCTCCTGCGTCTACGTGGAGGGTCGCCTGCAGACGCGAAAATTTACCGACAAGGACGGTGTTGAGAAGTATGTCACCGAAATCATTGGGCAGGAGATGCAGATGCTGGGCCACAGTCAGGATGCGCCTGCCGATGAGCCTCCCGCGCAGCCCCAGCCCACGCCCTCGGCCCGACGTCCGGCGCCCGCTCCCCGTCCGTTCGTGCATAGCGCCGACGAAGGGCGGGCCGTTGAATCGGCATGGGATGAATGAGCGTTTGTTGGCAAAGGCGCGCCTTCAGTTGGACTGAGGGCAGCGAGCCAGCGACGACCTCGTTCACCATCGTATCGTCCGGGCGTCATACGAAGCGACCGAGCAGCTTGAGTTCGATAACCTGCGGGAAATTGAAACTGTCCCTGCTCGTTGTTAACCTGTCTTCAAGTAAATCTTGTGGGAGGAGCCATGATGGGCCAGACGGAACAATTCGGATTTGACTTCAGCGACGCCGCGCCGGTGCTGGGTGCCATGCCGGAGGGGACCTGGTGTGATAAGGCGTACACCGAAACGGAATTCGCAGAACGCTTTGGCCGGGCCCGCAGCTTCCTGGCACAGCTGCAGGGCATTGAGCACGCAATCTTCCAACTGACGCTAGGTGCCGCGCTGGCGGAACATGCCGACCAGATGTCCAGGCGCAAGAAGATCGATGAAAAGGACCAGGGCTACACCTTACGCAGCAGGCGCGCCCAGTGCGGCGACGAACTGGTCCTGGAATTCATCGCGTATTGCAAGAACAAGGCGGCCACCAACAGCAAGGGCGTCGAATGCAAGGTGACCGACACGGCAGACGAAACCAGCGCCGGCCTGTACTACGAAGGAATTGGTAGCGTCGTCGCCCACTGGTACAAGCGTCCAGGCAGCAGCGCCGTCTTCTTTGCCTTCGATCGAGATACCCACTTCCTGGATGGCTATCGGGATGCCTTCGAAGCCATTTACTGCGACCAGCTGGTGTGGGAGCCCGCGTACTGCGCCAATGCCATTGCCGAGTCGGGCGAGAAAATCGCCAGCGTTCGGACCTTCAAGGTGGGCGCGCGCGAGTATGTCAACAAGGGGGCCCACTGGTGTAAGGACTATGCACAGTGCTTGGCCTATTCGATCGTGCCAGCCGTTCAATGGCAGGGCGACACCTTCAACTACAAATCCCTGATCCAAGCTTTTGACAAAGGCGCCAAGGAGCGCGGCGACTGCCGTGGCCTCCTGGTTCGGGTGCGTGGCCAGCTGTGCGTGTTGGAGAAGTTTGTGTCCGTGTACGACGATAAACCACGCACCGCGCCGATAGGCTTTGGCGTGTCGTCTGAAGAGGATGACGATGAGGGCGACCACAGCCAGGCCGCCGAGGACGAAATGGACGATGCACTGGAACCGGCCTGAGGGTTGGCCTCGCCTTGGTCATCTTCCTGCTCGACTCGCCCTTTGATGTGGCGGAATGGCGGCCTTGCCACGGCCGGTGCGATTGGGTGGATAGCCTAGGGCGCAGCCTGGCCCGGGCCTGCCTGTAGCTTTAGGCGCCCAAGGAAGGGGTGTGACCTCCTTCTTCGGCTGAAGTGACCAAAACTGGCTTCTGACATCGATTGACTCGGATCCCTTCGCCTTTATCATCGCTTCCACCCGGTAGCAGTGTTTTCTGCCTGCCCTGCGCCAAGCAGGCACGACATAGTGGCTCGGTAGGGGCATGCGCGACCTTCATGGTGCGCTTGTTGAAAGGGCCGCGCGACGATCCGGCCGAGATGGTCACAAAGGGAACAACATGCAGTCAGAACGGCTAAACAATATCGCACTGGAGGCGGGCCTTCTGGCCGGCAGTATCGCCGCTGAGCGCCTGGCCGGCGTCGAGCACTTCAATTCCATCGCCGCTGTCTCCGATGCGTTTTCCACGCCGTTCTTTCGCGCGGTCAAGCGTGAAGGGTTTGTCCCTGTCACGAACAAGGGCAGTCACTGCGTCGAAACGAAGACTTGCCCGCAGCGTTGCGGGCATAGCGCCGTCCTGCACCGACATGGGGAAGAACAGGTGTGGCTTTGCCCGGCATGTGACCGGCATTGAGCCATGGACGGCATCGTCTACGTGATCAACGCGGTGCGCCTCTGGTTCGATGGAGAGATCATGTGGCGAACGCTCCTGTACGCGCTGCGCTCGCGACCCATCGCGGTGGCGGGCAAGCGCGGCTACTACCAGGTCGATCCGGTGGATCTCTAAGGAGGAATAGTGCAGTGAGTATTCAGGTTGGATCGTTACTGTTGGCTGTCGTATCGCTCATCGCCAATTTGCTGGCGCTGGGATACACCGTGATGGTGCATCGTCGTGCCGCATATATTCGCACGGAGCTGGCAGAGCTCAATAGCGTTGGCTGCGATGTCTGGGTTGCCAAGCATGTCGCCCGCTGGGAGCGTGGCGAGTTGAAGATGGTGTCGTCACGGCGTGACTCAGGCCCGACCACGCATTTCATCGAGCCGTTGCCCGGCTGGCGCATTTCGCTGGATGGCGAGTTGGCTCGCCGGCGCGGAGAGCAATAGCAGCCCTTGCCAAGAAGGATCTGGCGCCGTCCACGAGGCGGCTTCGTCGTTGAAAGCGTTGGACGCGTTGTCCCGTTGTCCTCAAGAGGAATCAGATCATGGGAATGCCCAAAGTAAGAATCGCTGGTCGTGACGTGTTGCTCAACGTCGTCCATCATGACTCCGGCGAGCACCCCGAATCGGCCTGCACCAACGTGCTCATCGCCGCCATGGTGGGCGGCGTGACCTACCAGCACCTCAACGTGGAGCCAGATGTGGCAGTTGGCCGCATCGTCGGCCAGCTGGGTGTCGCTCTGCTGGCCAATCCGCTTGTGCCTGTGCCGCCCATGCTGACCGTCGTCATCAGCAAATTCTATCAGTCCATGTCCATCGACTGGAAGGGCGCCGTCAGTGCCTTGGCCAGGATGGAAGTGTACGCCGCAACCGCGCCGCGCAAGCAGGTGGCACCATGAACACCTACCTCGTAGTCGCCCTGGTGGTGACGTTGTCGCTGTTGGTCGCGACTTTGCGCTTTACCTACAAGCGCTGCGCGATGTACGAAGATATCCTGCGCGCCACCGATACCAATGGCCGGTTTAGGGCCATGGACCGGGAATACATGGAGCTACGCCGCCGTATGGGCGTCGTTGTGCGCGTGGTGAACTCCAGCGTTGGTGGGATAGGCAAGCGGTTGAGCGAAAGCGTGGAGATCGCGACGGCCATTCATACGCAGGCGCCTCAGATTTTCAGCCAATGCGAGGGCCTGGCGCGCTGGCTGCGCGCCAACGATCAGTTTTTGGTCGAATTGTATTCGGCCATTTCATACGCCGTTGACCCAGATGTGCGGGAACGCTTCGAAGGTGAAGTCAAAGGTGGGCGTGAAGTCATTTTTGAGCACGTCTACGACGCAACCAAGCGGGTGCCCCCACCGATGACCAGCTTATTCGGCCGCAGCTTTGCCTGCGAAAGCGACCGTCAAATCGCCCACCAGCAGTTGCGCGACATCGGGTATCAGGGAGTATTGGCAGTGATCGGTCCCATTATTGCCGAGATCACATACCGCCACCCCGCGCCGGCGCCTATGCGTTGCAATGCCGACGACGACAGTGTCGAGGCGGACATGCAGTGCGCTGACAGGGCCTTGGCTTTCGCTGCTGTGGCCACTGAACAGGCGCGGGAAGCCAAAGTGGCGGCCGCCAGACTCTTCGCCGAGGGGGCGGTTGCGGCGTCGGTTGCGATGAACGAATGGGCCTATGCCAAAGAGGGCGCGGCACGCACCCTGGAGATGGGCATAGCTTGAGGATCGCTAATGCTGGTGCACAGTGCGGACGGCATGTGCGCTTTGGGTGCTGCGAGATGCCGTCAGTTTTTGCTGTGAATTGGACTTTGCTCTTCACCTGTGTACGCTGAACTGGTCTGAACCGCCTTCCATACCGCAACGATTTGTATCTTCGGTACCGCATTTTTGGAGGCGAACCCCATGGCCATTCATCGCCAGAGCCGCCCGGCATACGGGCCAGGTGCAAGTCGGTGAATTGCTGGCCAGGTCGGAGCGTGATGCCTGGCGAGCGGCGACGTGAACGCCAACTGCGTTGCGCCGGAAGTGAGGTTGTCGCAGTTTGTGCAATTCCAGATAGAGGCAATAGCGCCATGACACGACATGAAATGTTGAACGAGTACGAAAGGGGCCATCGCTGGCGAGCGGCATGGCAGGCGTTGGCCAGCAAGATCGAGCCGGGGCGTCTGCAGGCGCGGCAGGAGCGTATCGAGCGCCGCGCGTCCCTGGCCAACGTTCGCGTGGGCCGGGCGCTGCGCGCCTCTGACGCTGAACAGAAGGCCGCTAGTCAGCCTCGGACGATATCGACCGAGGTCGCAGCGGCCATACGCACCGTCCTCGGCACATTGCCTGTCGGGGCTGAAATTCGATTCTACTGGCACGACGGCGCCCAGCACTATTGCGTCAGCCTGCCCGGCCAGCCCGATCAGGTGGGGCGGCTGAAACGTAACGGGGACGGCACCGGTGTCATCGTGCCGGCAACGCTGCATTGAACGCATAGCGCCTGCTGCGATGGCAACCGTGACCCGCGTGGAGCTGCTGCGTCTGATCGAGGACTACGCCTCGAAAAGGCGCTCCACTCCTTCCTGGAAGCGTCGCACGTGGCCACCGACCGCCGTGATCGTGGCCCCGCCAGGAGCGAGCTTCAGGCACAAGCCGAAATGTGGGATCTGAAAGCGCAAGTGCAGCAGGCGGTAGGTACCTTACCCATCGAATAGGATTGAAATCATGAGTGCAACGGTGGCAAGCAGGACGTACAGGAAGTTGAAGCGCGCAGCGAACCAGTGGCTCAAGCAGGACGCGCGCAATCATCGGCGTGGCGGCGATGGGCGTT
Source organism: Duganella vulcania (assembly GCF_009857655.1). Taxonomy (NCBI): domain Bacteria; kingdom Pseudomonadati; phylum Pseudomonadota; class Betaproteobacteria; order Burkholderiales; family Oxalobacteraceae; genus Duganella; species Duganella vulcania. The sequence continues at coordinate 237,800 of NZ_WWCX01000001.1, read as the reverse complement.
CCGCCGGCGTTGGGAATTGGTCCGGCCTGCACACCTATGCCGCCGGGCGGTGCGAATCCGGGAGTTTGGCAGGCGAGGCCAGTGTTCGCGGCGGAATTTCCCCAAGCGCGTTGGAATTTCCTTCCCTGACGCCGGTCATTCACTGGCTGGAGGGTGGCTGCGAGCGCCGCTGGGCGGCCAAGGAGCTCCGTAACCTGCAGGCGCGGATCGGGCAAGTTGAGGCGCCGCAGCTGGCCGCCGCCGCACGGCGGAACCTGCTTGTCGATGCCAGCTGTGTCAATGGGGAGGAGGCCGGTGACGAACTGCTCGCCAACGTGGCCCGCAGCCGCGGCAAGTACCCCTCGAACCGTCGCATGTTCGATGGGCTGATGGGGAAAGTGACGCAACTAGGCCGGGCATACCGTGGCGACGGCGACATCTATGCGGAGGCGCTCGATGTGGCCGCCTGTGCGTTGCGCATCGCAATTGAAGGCGACGCCGGCGGCAATCTGCATCCCATGTTGGTTGGGGACGGCGCGGGCACGTTCTCGCCGGCGCACGCCGTTGGCGTGGCCGATAAGGTGCGAAAAGCCCTTGCCGAGTGCTACCAGGACCGACTTCTGGGCCGAAGCAGCCAGATTGGCGGCAATATGGACTGGGCGCGTGTCGAAGGAGCTAGCAGGGTAGTCGCGGCTCTGCGCCGCGAGTTCGGGCTGGAGGAGACGCTGCAAGTCGCCACAGGCTGACCGCGCGCGTCCCTGATGTGAAGGTGGTAATCGGTTGTGTTCTCCGGGTTGTGGTTAGCAGGTGACTCGTCGGCTCCAAGATTAAAGAGGAAGATTTTATGAGTATGACCGTTGCTGGACGAATTATTGACTTTCTGGGCAGTCTGCAAGGTATGGGCCGTCTGCAGCCACCTGCCGATGGCGCACGCCGCGCGGTGATTGACCTGTCCAACGGCGCCATCATTGAAGCCCATCCGGACTACCCTCAAGGCGAACGCTTGTTGTACGAGCGCTCCGGTAGTGCCAAGGAGAGTGTCAGCACGACGAAGCTGGTCAAGCTACGGCTCACGCGCCACGCTTTCGAGCGTTCCGTCATCGCTGGTGGATCGGTCAAAGACAACTACCAGCACGCTGCCGACGATTTTCACCGCAAGACCGGCTTTGGCGAGTAGCTTCGGCACCGGAATTCCAGTGTGCGCCACAAGCGGCGCCGGCGGCGTTCCGGTGTGACGTGGCCGCGCCGATGGAATCCAACGTGCATGCGATGGCTGAAGGCCGTACAAAACAGGCGGCGAAGATCCCGGGTGGCCCCGCACAGCGCTCGACCGCATGGCCACTCTGGCCGGGATCTGAACGTGGTTCGTTTGCCTCCTGCCGCCTGGTGTGGTGTCAAGCCGGCCGTTCATGCTTACCGTGAAAATCCCATGAGATTAGCGTAAGGTGCCCAAAAGTGATGCTTTGAATGGCGCATTTATGCCGTGAGGTGTCCGATACTGCGGTTGCTAAAGGATCGCTGCTCGATACGAGGAATTTATGACTGACCAGAATAAGCCGCTGTGCAAAGTGCACGGCATGATTGAGCCAGGTGCGATGTGCTCTTCCGTGATTGTTGGGGCCAAGTATTGTGGCTATGCTGGGAAATGCGAGCACAAGGTGACGGCTGCGCAGAACGCCGATAGCCAGGCGGCGCAGGCGAGCCACAAGGTGGAATGTCGCGGGAATGAGTGATGTGGCCTGCAAGGCGGTGACGGCCGTACAGGATGCGGTCACGCAGCTGCTATGCGACGATTCGCAGAGGGCGGCGCGCGCGGTGGCAATCTCGGGGCCCGTCGCCGCCGGCATGACGGTGCCCTCGGCCCTGATCTTCGCGGGCAGGGACCCGGTGGCCGATCTTGTCCCACGCCGTTCGTTTTTGTGTTGACAAGCCGCTTGTCAGTGATACGATAGCAAGACTTTTTTGGTGCTCGGCACCAGGCAAGCTGCCCGCCAAAGTTACTCAAAGCGCAGCATCGCCACTAGGCGAATCGTCAAGTAGTGCGTCTCTCCCCGACTGTTCTGCATTCGCGCAGCCAGTCGTCATGTCTAGTTCTTTCCACCATTAGCATCGTCCCGGCGTCTTTGCTGATCGATGCTTTCAACCCCTGCGGGATCGTAGTGCTGATCCCTCGCCGGGATTTGCGCTGCTCCGCATTTCTTACAGGAGTTCGCAAGATGAATGCTCAAGCTATTTTACTGTTGCAAAAAATTGGCCTTGGTGTACTCGAAGCCGTCGAGGTTGGCGGTGATACAGGTGCGGCAGGCGGCGTCCTGTATGCAGCGATGATGGCCCATGGTGCAAGCCTGAGTCAGTTCCAAAGCTTCATGGACACACTGCTTCAACGCGGTTTCGTTACGCGTTCCGAAGACTGCTACCACATTACTGCAGCAGGCCAAGTCTATAAAGCACAGCTTCAAGCCAAGTTCGGAGCTCCGAGATCGACAGCGCAGGCTTCCGCCTGATCTTCCTTCTTTAGCTCACCAGTGTCCGGGTTGCTCGGTATCCTCGGACACACAACATCAACCCGATGCGGGATAGCACTCCCGCCCAGGGATGCTCCCGTTACCGCTTAATCGGAGACTCATTATGAAAGCAAGCAATTCGCAAACTGCTGTTCCGGCAGTGGTCAGCAACCCAGCGTTGGTGGAAGACGGAGTTGATTTTGATGTCTCGGTGGAAGTTTCTGTCACCGCAGAATCGGCCGAGCAAGCAGCGCAGTTCGCACTCGACGATTTGCGTGACCTGTCGCTTGCCCCAATCAACTTCACCGTCAAAGCCGTCAGCAGTGGTCAGGTTCAAATGGTTGCTGTCGGTGAAGCTCTGCTACCGTGGGAGCGTGACGACGTTCAATTTCCACGTCTGCTCGCCGAGATCATGGCCACGCAAGACAAGCTGGATATGGCAGCGCTCGCTGAATCGATGGATTTGACGATCGAGGAGGTGACTTCGTTGTTCGACCGGGCCCATCAGGCTTGGGAACAGGTAAAGGAAAACATCCTTTGATCGGCACGATGCGTGCCGGTAACGCCTGATTACAATTTTTTTCAACCCTAGCGGGAGACACTCCCGTCCGGGATTGCTCCCCAAATTTTTTCAAGGAGCAATCATGACAATGTTCGAATTGACCCTGCGCGGGTCCAACGCTGCATCCAAAGAGTCTGCCCACCGGTCTGTCTTGGTGGCCACTTCAATGCCGGAAGACCTGCTGACACAGCATCTGGTGGACGCCGGTCTGTTCGTGCCAGAAGGCTTGGTAACAAGTATTGCTGCCGTCGGAGGTTTCGGCAACGCAGTTCAGCCGGACTTCGTCTTGCCGGGTCAATTGCCGGCACTGAAAGTGCGCTGCAAAGTGCTTACCGGTCAGTTTCCAACGGTTCTTGACGCATACCGGTTGTTGGCGCTGTCAGACGAGTTTCTCGAAGATTGGCAGCAGGATTCTCCGCGCGATCCCCAGTATATCGAACGGCAAGCTGAGTACGACGCCATCCGGCCGATGTTTGAACTGGCTCCAGATCTGTTGGCGCTTGCTCAGGCTGTGTACCCCAACTTGGAAATGCTCTCGGCGCACACGTTCCGTTTGACTTACGCGTCGAGCGAAACGCAGCAGTGGATTGGCCTGGCAAACCGTACGGTCAGCAAGTGGGCCGCGCAGACCAACGATGCGAGTCCTCAAAGCGAACATGAGTCGTTGTTCGAGTGCCTCGAACATCTGAGGCGCCTGCGCGATGTCCATGCAAGCCGGGTTCTGAATCTGAAGCCGTAAGCACCTCTCCTTCGGCGCTACAAGAGCAACCAACCCACGCGGCTGGTTGTTCTTGAGCGCTATTCAATCCTCTCTGATGGAGCAAATGATGCAATTCAATACGAAGGTTCAAATGACGCTGCACCACGTCAACGGCCTCTTCCCGGAGGTGACTCAGGTCTTCTTCGGGGCTGACGGTCGCTGGTTCTATTGCAACGAGGACTTCGAGGCACCGAACTTCGATGAAGCGCCTGGTAGGGTGGATATTGGCCTGTTGGAGGATGCGGCTGATGCTGCGGACAACGACAAAGGCTTTCCGTGCGCCTACCGGCTGCTCACTCTGGCGGACTACTACCAGTGGTGGGATAGACTCGGCGACATCCCGGTTTCTGAAGGGACCAATGAAGTCAAAGCCGACGCGATCGAGGAACCGTTCCTACACTTCCCTGCAGGCACGCACCGTGAAGAAATCTGGCACTGGTTTGAAGCGCAGCATCCGGATTTCGTGGTCGGAGAAGTCATGCAAGGTATTCGGAAATTGACCGTCGAATAGATTTTAGGCGCCCGCGCATTGCTCATGCGAGCCGGGTTTCGAATCTCAACCTGTAGGCACCGTTCCTTCGGCGTTAAAAGAGCAATCAACCAGTGCGTTGTTGGTTCTTGAGCGCTATTCAACCCCATCTGAAGTCGTATCAAGTGCATGGCACCTGTGACGCTTCGGAATTCCTTTTGGAGACTATGCAATGAAACCATGTACTGTTGCCGTTATCACCGGCTACGATCAGAAGCCCCATTTTGCTATTGTCCACGCCGATCAACCAGGCTGGCCACTTGCGTTGTTGGGCTTTGCCACCGGCCTCGGTATGACCGAGAACCGCGCGCAAGCCGAGTTCTTCGCCGCGGCGCCCACGATGTTCGAGCTGCTGGAGCACATGACGAAAGAGGTCGTGTCGCTCAATACCACCACCGTGCTGCCACCCGGCCATCAAGCGAAATTGAGTATGCTGGCCGAGCGCGCTGCCGTGTTGGTTGCAAGGCACGCCAAAGCGCGTTGATGCGATTCCCACCATGCCGTGAAAGGAGACATGATGAATCACATTCAAACGGCCAAGGCTATTCACCACCAACGGCCGGCGGTTGCGGCCTCGGATGACGATGCCAAGTATCGATTGGAGTGTCTGCAAGCGCTTGGGCACGCCGACGAGGCAGACTATGTGCAATGGGAGCATTTGCAGACCCGGCGTCGTGAAATGACCCTGAATACGGTCATCATCGACGCTGTCGGGCCGTGGTGTTTGATCCCGCAATAACCGGGCTTGAACACGCGACCTGCACGCCGGCTTGGCGCTGCAGCGAGCGTCAATGCGGCGTCTCGAATTCGGCGCCAGGGCGACCGCATCAATACATCGGTGTCGTCCTGGCCCGACCTGTTGCGCAAAGCCCCAATGCCCTGATGACGGGGCAGATCTCTCAATGCGCTGCACGTGCAGCGTGTCTTCAACCCTGGCGGGGCCCGCTCCCGTCTTGGGATCGCTCCGCCGCTATTTTCAAGGAGCATGCAATGAAAGATTCGTTTATCACTCGCCGCTATAAGTCGGGCTGGATCACCACTTGTTGCGACCGGGCGATCGGCGCCGAGGTGGTCAGTGTCCTGTTTCACGATCACGCCTCGCGCGACGTGAAATCGGTTCACGCAGCCAAGCACGCCATCACCCGCTACCGCCCCCAGCCAGGCGTGTAGTTGCCAGGCCTGCGTTTAGCGATGCGGTGATGGCGCATGTGGCGCTGACGATGACGTCCAGACACCCGGTGTGCCTCCTGTAGGCCCCGGGTTTAGCGCGTCTAGTCGACACGCCGCCTGCTCACCGCCGCCGGCCGCTGCGATCTTGATTTGAGGATCTCGGTCAGTAGACTGGCCTCAATGAGTGTAACGACGCCTGCCTTGCGCAGGACCGCGAATAGCCAATTCAATGAATGAAGGAGAACATCATGAATCAACATGAACAAGGCACGGCCGTGGCCGCGCCAGCAGATACCAATGTCAATCTGGCCTCCCGCCAGGTGCTGAACCTCACCGAGCGCGAACTCAAGCCCTGGTTCGATGCCTATCGCAATATCAAGGCCAACGCCGTGGATGGCAAACCCATTTTCGGCGGCCGCACCCAGTATCTGGTGCGCCACATGAAGCGGCCACTGCAGCGCGACCAGGCCGACGGCTACCTGCGCGAGCATTGCAAGGCGACTGACCGTCACGTGTTGGTGGTGCCGATCGTTCTGGCTTCTGGCCGCGGCGGCTTCGCCTTCGGCGCGGTGTCCTGACCACCAGCCGGCGGCAACCGACCGGCATCGTCCGGCTGCAGCAGCATCATGCTGTCTACGAGGAGACCCCTTATTCAAGGGGCTCCTTCCCACATCAAGCTCCAACGCTAGCTTTTGTTGAAGACTTCGGACGGAAGGAAACTCGGTCCCTGCCTTCAACCGCGGCGTGCCGCTTCCGGCACAAGCCAACGCGGGATGCCGGCTCGCTGCCCACTTCGAACGCGGTCAATTGCAGGATTGACTTTCCTGCTGGCGCTGGTAAGCTGACCCTAGTTTTTGGTGCTCTTTTGCGCCTGGCAAGCTGCCCGCCAATCATCGTGATATCAAGCGCAGCATAGTTTTGTACGACCTTCACAAGCGTTCGCGTGTGAAGCTATTTCAAATCTCAATGAACGTCCTGTTCATCTGAGTTCTCACCATCCATTGCTCACCTGAGCTTCTGGATTTTCTTCTTTCCACCCCGGCGGGACCGTTTTACCTTTCCCGCCCAGGGATTGGTGCGGCTCCGCCATTCTCATTGGAGCTTTCTATGCGATACATTCACGGCGAGTGGGACCACCTGTTCAACTTCCGCTCCTCCCCTGTTGATGTGCGTTTTGTCTTCGACACCCTTTCGGGCCAGATCGTTGAGATGGATCTTCACCTGGCCGGCAACTACTCGCCTGCTCTGAAAAACGAGATCGCTGACGTCGAGCACAGCCTCAAAAGCGCAAATGAAGAAGTGTTCTCCACGCCGGTTCAATTCGGTTTGGAGCGCTCCAATTTGCCGCCTGAATGGTCGAGGTTGGCCGCCGCAGCACGGGCGCTCACCTAGGCCTTTGGCTGCTTGTAGTCACTGCGCAGGGGTATGTCGTCCCTGCCAGTTTGCGCTCCAAGGGCAAGGTACTTGTTTTGCCGTTCAATCGCCGCCCCGCGCGGTATATCTTCAATCTCATCGCTTGTGCCAGTTCCAAGTGAACTGTCGCAGCTACGAAAGGACGAATCATGGAAACGAACGCTTTGGACCGCCTCATCGAGGCATTGAAGGCTCAGATTGGCGTGTACAAGCTGGAACTGCTGCAGCACTACCCCAACGACCTGCTGGTGCATGACCGCGCGTCGTTTGAGCGGTTCTGGGCACCTGGTCAGCGCTTCGGCTGGATGGTCGGTCACCGTCATACCCATATGGCTGCGATTGGCCTGCACGTGGAAGAGAACAAGGTGCTGGGCTATCTGCTGAACTTGGCCGCCGATGACCGTTTCTTCGAGATCGCGATCGGCCAGGATGGCCAGTCGTTTTCCATCAAGGAGATTGGTCGCGAAGGCTTCAGGTCGCTGATGAACACGCCTGTGCCTTACCACCGTATGGGTCAGCACGAAAACTTCACCCTGTACCGTGCAGGAGGTGCTGTCGGGAGTGTGGTTATCACTCCGACCGGTACTTACGAAATGCGTGTCTACAAGGCGGTCCTCGCTCCCAAAGCGGGATCGTTGGCGCGCGACGCTACTGCGCTTCATCTGTGGTCGGACTATGCCTGCCGCGGTTTGGCTGGCTCGTTGTTCTACCGCAGTGAGTACGTCGTGACGCCGCCTTCAGCTGTTTTGCTGGTGGCGTAAGGCATCGTGGCTGGACTTCGAAAGTAGGCCCGGTGTTGTTCCATGCCAGCGGACTAGGGTTGACCGATAAGGTTGACCTTGGCCCTGGCAATTCATTGTCATTTCAATCCCGCGCGGCTCCGTCGCCCTCTCAAGGGCGCTGGCGTCGTGCTTTCTATTTCAAGGAGTAAATATGTTCGATTTTTCTCAGTCTGGCCATGCCGGCCAATGGCAGCCCGTTTTCACCTCCTGGCGTCATGGAGGCTGGTATGTCAGTAACGTCCGGCACCTGGGCGGCGGTTGTGGCTGCGTGAGCCGCAATTACCCGGACAGGAAGTGGCGCATCGTGTGCGATCCTCGTCGCAAAGATTTGGGTCAGGAAGGCGACTTCACCTTCCCCAGTCGCGACGCAGCTGCATTCGCTGAGCGTGAGATGGCGAATGCGACAATTGCCGCCGAACTGGCCAATTGGCAGCAAGGCGACGGCATTGGCGTGTATCTCCAGAAGGTGGGGCAGCATGAAGTGCGCATTGGGCCTCATCATTCCCATGGCTATGCATTGGAGGTCGTCCGCCAAGGTAGCGAAGAGGTCGCGGTCCGCACTGGTTGCCCGGAACAGGTTCTCCAATGGGGCATGGATGCGGTCAAGCAGTTGCGTGCGGAGTTGGGCGGCGAAGACAAGAGTTCGTCGGATGACGTCGTCGCGGCATCCTCCGAAATTCCGGCGGCGCCAAACGGGCAGTTCCGCTACCTGGATGTCGCGACTTCGCACATCTCCAAGGCCACTTCGGAATTTCTGGAGTCGGTGGCAGGTTCGAACAGCCTGGGCCAGACCGTGGCTTCGTACGAGTACGGGTTCTTTGTCACCGTCCGGGAAGACCAGCAATACCATGACAGTGTTCCTGAAGATCTGCGCACTGTCCTGGAATTCGCTCGCAAGCAAGGCTGCATCGTCGTTCGCTTCGACGCCCACGGCCTTGACCACGAAGTACTCCCCAGTTTTGAGTGGTAGGGAGGACGCCATGGCCAACTACAAGTTGTCCAAGGAGCTGGATGTCGTTGAACCGATCGAGTCGGCCGTTATCGTCCGCGTCCGCAGCATTGCTGACGACGGCGTGGTGACTGCCTATTCGTGCAAGCTACGACACCCTCGCTTCAAGAACCGCTTCACGGTGCCGCACTACTACGCGCGGTTCAAGTGCAAGGGGAAAGTGTATCTGGAAGATGCCCCTGACCCTGCTGCACTTGACGAGATTCTCGTGCGTGACTACCTGAGCGGCAATGTCTTTACAGGAGATGAAAAATGCTGACCAAAGCAGAGAGCAAGTATGAAACGAAAGTGCGCGATCTGGCTCGGAAAATCGCCACGTCCGTGCTGCAACTGTCCAGTCCGGTGACGGACCAACAGGTCCTCGAGGTATTGCGCAGCCAGCAGTGTGAGCCGCAGTTGCTGTGCGATGCGTTCTGGTTGCTCGATAACGGAATGGTGCGCTTCGAGCAGTACGATACCTGGCATTCGCGTTTGCGCAGCCTGCGCAACAACCCGGTGGTGGGTAGAAAGATGTTTGATTTGTTCCAAGGAGTCACCGCGTAACATCGAAATGCCCGTCCCCACAAGGGATGGGCATTTTTCATTTTGAGACTGGGATTTTGGATCGCGCGCTTGGTATGAAGCAGTGGCGCTATGTCGCTTAACCGGCCGCCGAATGCTCGACTTCCGCGTGGCTTGGATTTGCTGGTGATGAGCCCTTCTTGAGCCAGTCGACGCGGGCCAGCATCAGTTCCGACAGCATGTGCGCCAGGAAGGCGTCGTACATCTGTTCGAAGGTGATGCTGGTGTCGAGCTGTGGCCACGAGCGGGTGAACGGTGGAACGTATCGGTTGATGGGCGCCAGCAGTAGATTTATGCCGGCCTGGTTGCGCGAAGGCAATTCGTATCGATCGTCGAGCAGCGCTTCCTCGTAGGCTTTGACGACGACCTCTAGCACGTCCCGCAGCGACATGTCTTCGTGGAAAATTGGCGCCAGAACCGTCCGGACGTCGCGCCACGCGAATGAGGGGGCGCCAGCTTTGGTATAGGAGAATATGGCTGTCAGTGTGGCGCTCGGCATGGTATCGGTCGGGGCAGTTTTGGTTATGGTTGCACAATAGCTCAGGATGACTCGATATTCGAATTCCCGTCAAGACGCTCCCGTGCGAAGTGTCTGACCTGTCTCCTTCCGGCGGCGCCTCCACGTGACGGGAGCAATGGCCGAAGTGCCCCTGCAGTAGCCAGATGGCGTTTCCCACGCCGGGGCAGTCTGGCGCGGCGACAGCAAACCCAGTGCGGCCATCCGATCCGGCCGGCGGCTTCGTTCGAGCGAACGGCTTCAGACCATGGGGCGCCGTGAAAGCTCATAGCGGTGGCTGGCGGCGCAATGCGGCCCTGGCCAGCCAGTCCAAGCACCACCCCCAAAGTACGCTCATGGTCTCGTCCAACCCGTCCAGCAAGGGCAACTGGGCTACCGCCTCTGGTATCGTGGCTTTGTCGTCCAAGTTCTGCAACGTTTCTTGTGTCTTGTGCTCGGGCTTTCGATCGCTTCGCAATGCGGCAGGTAATGCTGGTATCCAGAAGACGCTTTTTTAGGGCAGCTGGTGGAAAGGAGGGAAGGGAGTACGGTAGCGTCGTACCGTTGCGCCGCCAGGCGCTGTAGCAGGGCCACCACCCCTTGCTTGTGAGACCCATACCGCTGCGACGACGTGGCGGTGAAACCAAGCGTCGCTGCTGCGTCCACGTATCACTGTAACGGTAGTTTTGGTCGACCAGCGCAAGGCCGGTACGAGCTGGAGAACGCCTCGATGGCCTTTGAAGCGGGCTGCGACGGGGTGTTCCTCATTTCGATGGATGGGCATGACGAGGTGCTGCTGGAGCAGGCTGTGGAGGTCAAAGCGCGTTGGCCGCGGCACCTGGTTGGCATCAATTTCCTGTCCAGGCCGCCCGAGCTGGCCATAGAAGCCTGTGCAGAAGCTGGGCTCGATATGACCTGGATCGACAATGCGCAGGTGCATAGCCAACAGGATATAGTCCTGGCGCGCGGCATCTCCGCGCAACTGCAGCGCTTTGTCGACCACCAGCTATTTGGTGGCGTCGCTTTCAAATATCAGCGCCATGAGCCCAATCCCGGTCTTGCGGCGATGCGGGCGCAGGATCTGGGTATCGTTTCCACCACGACCGGCCCCGGCACTGGCCAGGCAGCCGACGTGGACAAGATCGCGCGCATGTATCGTGCTATCGGCGGCGGCCCGCTGGCGATCGCAAGTGGGGTAACGCCAGACAATGTGCTGGACTACGCCCCTTACTTGACTCACATCCTGGTGGCTACGGGGGTCTCCAAGAATGAGCACGAATTCGATTTCGAGCTGCTGTGCAGGCTCATGGGAAAGCTAAACACCAGGTACGGGACGCACGTCGCCGAGACGGCAGACTGATGTAGGATATCGATCATCGCGCAGTATGCTTCGCGCGCCCGTATCCGGTCCGTTTCCGACATTGAAAGGTCGCTCATGAAAAAGTACGTTGTATTGCTGTTCGCAGGTCTGTTGTTCGCTGAGGCAGCCAGTGCTGCGGGATGCCTGAAGGGCGCCGCCGCCGGCGCCGCTGTAGGTCACGTAGCCGGGCACCATGCTGTGGCTGGTGCAGTCGGTGGGTGCATTGTCGGGCGACATCTGGCAAAGGAGAAGGCTAAGCAGCAGAAGGAAGCCGAGCAGGCCAAAAAGGCTCAAGCGGCTCAGCAAGCAGCGCTGGGCAACCCAGCGAAGTAGGGGCTGAGCCAATGCCGGCTGGGGTGGTCTGGGCGCCCAGCGTCCTCCCTTTAGCGCGACTAGATCCCGGATGTCGTCGCGTGCCTGCCTCGAACTTGTGAGTCCACTGAGGGGGCTGCCTATGGCCTCTTTGAGTTAGTCGTGCCAGTACCGTGCGGCGTCGGCCGTGCAGCCGTGGAAATTGGCTTAGCCTCCGTACCGCTCTTCCACGTTCGTGACTTTGCAAGTCTTTCCGTGTGACGACCCAGGCCGATCCCGGCGCAATTCGACTTTTTTCTTGCAGCCTTTACAATGGGACGCAACACCCTGGAGCAAGGGGGCTAATCCCAGTGTGGCAATGGCCCAAGTGCCACAACCGTGCTGCCATAGAAAAGGATCGCCATGTCGATGAATGCGAGTACCGACGCCGAGGAATTGCGCCTGCAGATCCGGCATTTGCGTGCCGAGATGGAGGCAGTGGCCACCATCGCCCGCAATAGTGTCAAGACAAACAGCGCAGATCCTGAAAGCTGGCGAGCCGATATGCAAATGGTCGCTGAGCGCCTCGAAGCGCGACTGGCCACCTGATCAATGACGAGGGGTGAGGCTTCGATGATGATTGATACTGCCGCCTATTTCGCAAAACTTGCCGCCGGCGAAGCGATATCCGAAAGTGAAGTGCAGGCGCTGCTAAATGAGCTGCAATCGTCCCGAACGACAGCAGCCTATCTGGCGGACTGCCATGCTGCGACACTGGAGTCTATGCCCAAGTCGGCCAGCAAGTCGAGCCGTGTGCGTCAACGGACAATCTGCGAGATTGCCGCGCGGGCGCTGCGTGGCGATCGATCGGCCGTTCGCTTTCCCGTCTCGGTTGAAGCTGCCGCAGCCAGATGTGAACAGGCGGCCCATGATTCCCATAGTGTCAAGAAGGAAATTCCGTGAACCTCAAGGAGCGCAAGATGTTGTACCGGGTGCACCAAGCATTGGATAGCGTGCCTGGTGCTCATATTGGCGGTGGTACGCAAAGCACGACGGTTATCGGCGTGGTCAACTTCGGCGCGGATATCCAGCAGGTGCGTACCAGTGTCCTGCGCGCCTTGGAGGCGCTCTTCGATGGTGCCATTTCCAAGGAGGAGCGCGATGAGCTGTTTGAGGAGTATATGGGTGATGCCGAACGGTTTATCGCTCGTCGAAAGGCCGTTGACTGGCGCAGCCGTTAGCGCGGACAGTGGACGGTAGGGGATGATGTGGGTCGATTTGTCGCCGGGCGCGATGGTCGTGATCTGTGAGGCCCAGCGGGAATTTCGCACTGTCGTGCGTGGTCATGTCAAGGCAAACAAGGGACGTCTGACGACGTGGATCGAATTGCGGCAGATGTATGATGCAGAACGCATGAGCGCCGAGCGCAAAGTGAGCGAAGGTCTCGCGGCCATTGTTTAGCAGAGGACATGTATGCACCCTGAGGTGGAAGCCCTGGACAGCCATTATTCGAAAGACGTGTTATTGCCGTGCGCAGCCAAGAATATCCCCCGCGACCCCAGCCACGCGCTGCGCGTGATAGATAACAGCCAAGGTGAAGAGACGCCGTATTACACCTTCGCCTTCCAGTTCGATGGTGTGTTTTATCATCACGAAACCGGCCATGCCGTCCTGCAGTATGTTGGCGATCGCATCATCAATCAGTGGCCCTTAACTGTTGGAGAGCACGATGGAATTTGAACCTAGCGAGACGGACATGGCTGCAATGGCCGGCATGGATGCGCAGATCCTGGCTGAGGAGCGCGCTGAGGAACAGCGGCGCCAACAGGTGCTGGCCGAAGTGAAGTCGCTGGTGAGCAAGGAGGTGTATGCTGAGATCATCTGCGAGTTGACCGAGTGCTGCTACACGTTTGGCTACGAGATTACTGCGCAACCTGCTGGTGCGCTGCAGGATAATGGCGCCGGATGGGGCCAGCACTACGTCAACCAGACCACCAACGGCGGCATGTCGGGGGACGAGTATGCCGGCACCGTTGCAATACCGGTGGGCGAGGGCCGTTTTTTCCAATTTGGTTATGCAATGTGAGGAATGCTAGTTCATGAGCTTTATCATCAAGTGGATCATCAGGCTGATGATCTTGACCTTCACCATCAACGTAAGCTTTCGCGCTATGAACGCCATGCTGGTGCATGACAACGCTTCGTTGTATTTTCACCGCGACGCTTGTCCGGTCAAACCCAATAGCGATGGCGACTGCGTGATGGTGGGCTCTGTCTCCCATACGCTTGCGACCGATGATGTCGAAATTTCGACTGGCCGGACGGTCATGCTGGTGCCGGATAGGAATGTGGCGGTGATCAGTTACGCCGGCGACTCTGCGAGGTACGAGCCGTTTGGCAAGGTCGTTGCCTTCCTTATCGGCATGTCGATCATGGGCCTGGGCTTTCTTCTGGCCTTCGGATCGCCGCTGCGTGGCCGTACTACTTCAGCCGGCGCGCGATAACTCCGATCGAGTGCTGGGCCCCGTAGGGTGTCACGGTACTCCCGCTGCAGCTGCGCTCCCTTCCGCATTTTCCGCAAAAAAAACCCCGCACGCTCCGAGATGGAGGGCGGGGGAAGGATTGCAAGTTGCCGGTCGTTGAACTGGGTGGCCTGGGTCAAGGCGATTGCCAGACTGTCGTTCTTGGGTGCTCATAACTCGGCGAGGCGATTTCGGCAGCCACTGCCTTGATGATCGTCGGCTTGACGATCATCAGGGCGGTGGATCGCCGGGACTGCGGGCTAGTGACGGCCGGCGTCGAAACACTCCTGGCAGACTTCCGCGCCGTCCGGGGCGCCGAGGACGTACTCGACCTCGCAGTCGCATTCGCTGCAGGTCAAAAGCTCCGAATCACAGCCATCCGCTTCGCCTGGGCCGTTAGAGGCCAAGATGTTGCTTTCGTCTTCGGGCTCACCGTCGTCGGGCATCAGCACTGGGCTGTCGCCGATGAAGCAGTCGCGCAGGTTGGTGGGGAAGAAAATATGCTTCCACATGGCGCCGGCGGTCGTTTTGCCTTCGAACAGGATCATCTCGTATTGCAAGAGGTTATCCAGGTCGATGGCAGCGGCGTCGATGACCTTCGCTACCAAGGTGCCCGATTCTCGTTGCAGGACCATGGGTTGGTCGTGTTGCGAATGGTTGCCCAGCCACTGCACGCACTGTGCCACTTCGGCTCGATATGTGGCCATGGTGTTGGGCAAGAAAGTATTGGCCCAGAAACTGTGCTCGATTGCGCTCATTTGCATCTCCATAGGTAGAAATGCGAGATTGCGCACCAATCCCAGGCGGGATCGGTGGCGTTCCCGCGGGGTTGAAAAGTGCTCAGCCAAATAGGCTGGCACGGTGGGAAAAATGATTTGACTGAGTTTCGTGCTTAGGCGATCTGTGTGATCACCAAGGCGCCGTGCTCGCTAACCGTTACTGCGCCTGAAGGCGTTTGGTCTTCGGCAGATGCATCTGCCCATTGGCAGCTTGGACTGCGTTCCCAGTAATGCGGGTCATCGTAATACAGACCGCCGTCAACGTCCTGATACCGCTGTCGAACCAGGTCGTCCAACTGATCGGAGGTCATCGAGGCGGGCACCTGCAGCAATTCCGTGTACTCGACGCGGGTTAAGGCTGCGAGGGTGATTCGTACGGCTTTGGTGTCGGACATGCTTATGCTCCTTGGTGGAAAAGCGGAGCGCACCGGTCCCCAGATGCGGGAACAACGGGGTGCCCGCGGGGTGGGAAGTAACCTGGGCCTGTTGATCGGCCAAGGTCGATGAAGATCCGGGCAGTTAAGTCCAGATCGAAAGAACCACGTGTCAGAGACAGCGTGGCAGTAGACCGCGATGGTCTGGAAATTGAAAGCCTGATGGCGTGCTGCGCTTAGTTGGGCGTGCAGCTTGCCTGGTGCGAAGCACCGAGAACATCGTGATCGTAGCATAGGTTCGCACGAACGCGCGCGGCTCGGCGTGGCCGGAGATGGAGAGGACACCCATTCGCCTAGAACGCCGCCACATCAAAAGTCTAAGACGAAGAAATGTCTGCCCACTAATGCTGGTGGGCGTTACGTCGTTTGCCCATCTAGCAACGCCGTTATGCCTTCTTTGGGCGCTCGGATTGCACATCCGTCTTCAGTGTTGGCGCATTCATGCGGCGCATGGTCTCGCTGGATAAAGCGATAGTATAGGAACTGTGGATCACGCGGTCCATCACGGCATCCGATACGGCTTTAATGTCCCGGAGCTCGTGCTACAGCTTCATGGGCAACTGGCTGGTGATGATGAGTGACTTTACGCCGATGTGGCGCCAATAAGTGGGGTAACATGAAGCAACAGAATCAGTTCGGTGCCGCGTTTAGAGCAGTGCGACTTGCTCGAGGCCTAACCCAAGAGGACTTCGCGCATGAATCTGGCCGCACCTACATCAGTGAACTTGAACGTGGGTTAAAGCAGCCAACACTGCAAAAAATTGATGAGCTGGCGGTTCCCCTGACGGTCCATCCGCTAACCCTCCTGATCTTGGCCTATCTCAAAAAATTTGACGACCAGTCGTGCGAGGAATTGCTTTGTCTTGTACGAAGTGAGCTTCGAGAAGTCCTCAGTCGATAGCACGTTCATTCAGGAAGCGATCGACCGTGCCGGTAGCGATGTCGTTTTTGGCGAGTGAAGCAGCCCTGGTGCTGGCTAACCCTGGCGCAAGCGCAGTCGACTATGATCCAGTTTTCACGCCACTTCAAGGATTCGCGCCAGCGCGAACTGGTGACACGTGTTGCAGGCAGAGCAGGAGCTGGCCGCAGCCCGCCGCGGCGTGCGCCTGAAAGGGCAGGATGGCTATGGGCGCGCTACGGGCTACTCCGGCTGCGTCATTGCTGGAGGCCGCGGCCCATGCTGGTTTTGCAGATTGTAGTGAACCTTGAGGTCCTGTCGCCATCTCAGGCAAAGCGTAGTAGGATTTTGTATCAATGCGAAATTCGAGCGTAACGATTCTTCGGCCAATGGCCTTTTTGTTGAGGATGGTTAATTCAATGGCGGAAAAGCGCAGTAGTAATTCCGGCTGGATTGCAGCGACCTTGGTGCTGGCTCTCCTGGCACCAATGGCTTGGAATCCGGTCGACTATTTCTGGGAGGCAGGAGACTCGGCGTACTATCAGGCGCGTCAGGTCTATATGCGCGGCAGTGAAGCGGACCGACATGCAGTAGTCGCTGCATTTGGCGGAAAGAGAATCACGGTGCACGACTACTCCGCAGTGATTTTCCCGGCTTACATCAGGGTCGTCAAATCGGGGGAGTCGCCATACCCCGAGGCCGAGCGACAAAAGACCCGTGGTCAGCAGCGCGCGGATCTGGTATCGGTCATCGGCGCGGGGCAGTAGCGGTTGTCGCAGTCCACTCGTTTCATGCTTGGTCGGTACCCGTGTCATTTTTTGAAAGTGTGGTCGGTCAGAACGGCGCCAATAGCGCAGCGTTCTAAGGATAAATTTTTGCAATAGCTGGTAAGACTAAGGAGTTCGCATGGAGACGGTGGACGTTTTTCGTCTGGTTTCAATGGCGTTTTTGGCGGTGGTGGCCGCGCTGCGTGTTTGCGTTGGCAAGCAACCAAATGGGTCGTTGCTTGTTTCTGTCTGCCTTTGTGTTGCCATAGTTGCGTCGATAGCTCAGTGGCCTAGGGTTTCGCTTTTGGCCCAGACGAGCGGCCTCCTCATTGCGGGCATTCTGGTTACGGCCGAGTTTGTGTTCAAGCGCAGTCTGAAACGTCCTGGACCGCAGTAGTACTGCGGCAAGCGAACCTGGCCGGCCGGATAGGCGTACCTGCCCCATTCGGCGGGTGTCCTCAGACCGTATTTCGGTCGGCTCCTTAGAAGTTCATCACTCATTGAGCGTCGCGCGCGCCCTTGTTCGATTACCGCTCCGCCTGCCGCAGTATCTTCTTGGCCGAGCAAAATGCTATAAAGAGCGCATTGCCGGCTTCTTACCCCTTAGACTTCGCTGCCTGCGGCGCCGATAATCGCGTTCGGCGCAGCTCACCGCGTGCGGTCCATCGTTGGCGTGGCGTATGCGCGCTCGCTTCTGGCTTTCGATGCCGGTTTCCGGATAATTTAGCAGTATTAAGGCCAACAGGCGCAGGAGGGGCTAAGTGATGAATATGGAACAGGCCATGGCCATTTATCAGCGGGCGGTTGATCCGACCGCCACAGCACAGGAAGGTGCGGACTGGTGGCGTGAGGTGTTCGTGGAACTGACGGCCGTTGTTGCGGCGCCTTCCATCAGGGCCGCTGCCGGCGTTATCGCCTGGTGGAAGTCAGACTACGAGTGGTTGCAGGTCAATGACACGCCAGCTGGCGCTGCAGGTCGGATCCGTCGCGTCGCCAAGGTGGTGTTAAAGCGCAGCACGCGACCGAGTGCACAACCTTGCATCGCTTGATGATGCTGGGGGACTGCAAGAAGACGAGCTGTTACCGGTGTCAACATCGAACCTTTGAGGACATGATGAAAAAGAAACCGCGGTGGGAAAAGCAGAGCCTCTATACCCTCTTCGTCAAGCATTCGCGTGGCCAGTCGAGCGCCGCCGAATCGCTGGCCGTGACCGCCGCGACGGCTGATCGTCGTCCTGGCGGCTTCAAGTCGATCTACAAAGTTGGCGACCGTCTGGTCGTTCGTTAAGGAGCCACAATGGCCTATGTTTCACCACATCAGCGACAGAAGACCATGCTGGCCAAGCTCGTTTGGGCTTCGATCGGCGCAGGCGTTGACGTCGGTTTTTCCGACGAGGATCTGATTAAAGCGTTCGATCCTGCCACGATTCGCCAAGTTGCAGCCTCGGTCCGCCAGGCGCAGGCCGGGGCGGTTGCGGCGCCAGTCCAAAATTAGTTATGGGGTGTTGTGCCGACGATAACTTGTCGTGGGCTGACACGAAACGCGCCTACGGTGGTGCGATGGCGACAGTTTGAAAACCAAGGCGAGGGCGGTCCAATTGAATCGTGGCGCTGGTGCTGCCGCCTTGGCGAGCCCGAACAAGGAGAGTGTGTATGACCAATGTTTTGTCGGCGCCGTTGCTGGCGCTGTGCTGCCTGTGTGCTTTTACTGCTCTGGCTTTTGGCGCCTGGAATCTGGCGACGAAGCACGAATTCCTGTTTGGCCTCAGCTGTTCGGTGTTGGGACTCGTCGGTTTCAGCTACAGCGGCGCAGCCCTGCTCGACGGCTGGCGTCGTGGCAGTGGCAAGCGCGGCTGATACCGGGCAAGTCGATGAGATCAGGACAAGGGAAAGGGCTATCAATGGCGCTTGCCGAGGCATGCGGTCCGAAATCCCTTGCTCAGCAGACAGAGTTAATCGAGGTCTATGTCGACAGTTGCTAAGTTGCGTGAGAACGATGAAGGCCTGCGGTTGGCCCTGGATGCCGTGGTGCAGGCGAGCGCCTACGCCGGCATCACGCCGCCGTCGGTTGCCGTCTCGGACATGGCGCACTGCTTTGCGGTCTACAACCCGATCATGCATCGCGTGACCGTGGCCCAGGATGTTCTGATGGGCTTAGGCCTTCGAGATCTACGGACCCTGCTGGCCCATGAGGTCGGCCATGCAAAGGACCGCTTCAAGCTTGCATGTGACGCACTGCAGTACGTGCTGCCGCTATTTGCCCTGCTGATCGCGATCGGCATCTCATTCGGTTATATTGCCCACTTGGACGGTGTCGATTATTTGTTCTGGGTTACGGTTGGGGGGGATGTATGCGCTGCATACCTGTTCCAGCAGGACGCTACGCGCTTGGGACGCATTGGTCGCGGTGCGCGAGGCGGAAGCCGATGCGTTTGCAGAAGCGTTCGTGCGTGACCCTGGTGCTGTCGAACGGATGGCGGCCGGTTGCCGTTTAGTGAGACCCTCGTGTGGTTGATACATCGATTCAAGGTGGGCTAAGTCTTTTAGCGCCCAATTGGAATTTCCTGCTACGCGTTGATAGTCTGTGTTTTGATGAAGTCGAATTCGGCGCTTGACGCAGTTCGGACTTGGGAAGCGGAGGGGGAGATGAAACATGCTAAGTTCTGGCTTGTGATGGCGGTTATCGTGGCAATCTCTGTTATTGCGACGGCAGGTTTGGTCTTGATTTGTGCGAGTTCCTATGGCGAGTTTATGCAGGTATTGCCCCGTGTTGTCGCAGCGTGGGTTTTGATTTTCGCCTGTATGGGGGTAGGTTATTGGTGGGAATACGCGCTTTCCCATACGTATCATACGGGTGCTGATGATCAAGGAAGGTAGGCTGGGCCCACATGTCAACCGCGAAATACACAAACCCTATAAATCGAGCTGCTTACGGCGCTGCGATAGCCGATCTGAGGAAACTGCTCGCGGCTGTCGGCCGCCACGAGTTCAAAGCCTTCGGCTATGCCAAGCAGATTCGGCGCTACCGGCACCTGGCTGAAACCTTGGCCGTGCAGCCGGGTCAGACTGTTCGCGTTGAATCGATCCAGCGGCGTCTGGGCGGTCCCAGATACCCCAACCGCATTGGTGTGGTGCGCGAGCGAAATGCCCTCGGGAGGGACAGCGGCGGCCTGTGGTACGTCGAACTCCAGGCCACTACAAGAGCCAAGGCACGTGTCACGCTGTTCTGGGGAGACGAGTTGATACCATTGGCAGGTTGCGTGCAAGCCGGCGATCACTCGCGCTGATCGTCCCTGCCTTTGCTAAGTAGTCCAAAGTGGATGGGTAGTGCTGTTGTCTAAGGTGCCACTTCACAGTATTGTCGTGCTTTCGATGTGTTGAATTCTGGAGTTCTATGCTTACTGAACGTCAAATGCTGCATGTAGCGAACGTGTTTCCTGATTGCAGACAGGAAATGACTGGGTACCTGGAGAGTGGGGCTGAGGTCTTTATTAGCCCGCAGAACGAATGTGGTCCTGACGTCCCTCCATACGCCATCCGAGTTGTCGAGCATCCCGCATTCTGGATCGACTGTGCGACGTCTGTCCGGAGTGCGACCAAGCTTGCCCGCGATTTGGGTCTGAAGGTAGTCGAATCACCCACTGCTCAACGTTCGTAACGGCGGCCAAGGGCGCGTGATGACCACAACAGCAAAGAAAATCAAACTCTCACCATCCCAGCGCCGCGTCTTGCAAAACGTTTCGGAGGGAAGATCGTGGGATTCTCACATCACCGGCCGAAGTGCCTACGGTGGTGCGACGGCGACGTTGAATTCGCTCACAAAACATGGGCTGCTTAAAAACTGCCAGATTACCGATTTGGGTCGCGTGGTGCTGGGGGCATTGACGCCGGCCAACGGACGCGCCTGATGCGGTAAATGTGGCGCTGGAGCCCCGTCGGGAGCGCTGTGAAAGCGTGTTGGATTCTGTTGAACGCCTTGTAGCGCTCCGGGCATGCGTTGCCTTGGGGCCGGATGGGCATTATCAGCCAGCGGGTTTTCGCTTGGCATAGAGCTTTTTCTTGGCCCGCCAGGCCCTTGTTGTAGAAGGGGGCGCAGAGCGTAGCAAATGATAGGAGTGTATTGTGCAAGTTACCCAATCGTCTGTCACCAAGCTCACGATTACCGACGTGCCAGGCCTCGACACGATTACGGCGATCTTCGAGGACCTGATGCCAAAGCGGGGCAAGGTCATTTTGGAGTGTGCGGGCACAGCCTGGTCGGCAATGTGGAGCGGAATGGGCGAAAAGACTGTGGCCCAGTTTGTTGGCAGCATGAGCGAGGAATACTTGGCCAACTACCTGTCCAACGAACGCAAGGACATTGTGGACGCAGAGAGCATCAAGAGCGGTGCGCAACGACACATTTTGCGGCTGCGCCGCGGCTTCGTGGTTCCGGCGGTCGGCGGTCGCGAACGGGTGCTGCGCATTGGCCGCGGCGAGCTGACCGCCCGCGAGGCGAAGGCACTCTGGGACGAAGTTCAACTCGCGCGCTTTGGTGACGACGGCTGGGCGGCGTACAACCTGTTGGAGAGGATCTTCGGCGCCGAGTGGTGGTTCCAGCTGCCGACCAAGCCGAACCCCAACTATCTGTACCTGTTTCGGGTCATCACGGCTGTCCAACAGGCCCTGCAGCAGCGTCAGCAGCTGACGGCGTTGGCGTAAGGGAGCAGCCATGCGCGTTGAATTTAACCAGCAAGGCACGTTCCAAGCTCTCTATGCGGCGCAAGCCTGGTGCGAGGAGCATGGGATTTCCTATGGACAGTCCTGCGCTGGCGGCCCGACAGGGCTCCTGTTTGGGCATTGGGACTGGATCGCGAAGTGGCGCAACTTAACGGTCAAGGAGCGCGCGGCGTTGCATGGAACGATCGAGGGCGACATGCGCGAAGGCCCAGTGGTGATTGTCCTCAAAGATGCGGCCGTAGCGGCCTTTGGCGCTAGTTTGGCCAGCGCGGTTCCGCTATCGGCGCCGGTGCCAAGTCGCAGCGGCCAGGCGTGAGCTGGCCCAAAATCTGGGCCGGCTCACGCACGTATTCCCGCTCTACGAGACAGGCTGACTTCTTCGCCCAGTCCCTCCATCATCGCGTTGAGACTGGGACTTAGTCGGCCGAACATTTCAAATGAAACTCCGAAAGGACCGGGCATGAAATCTGGTAAGACACCAATCCCCGAAGCGCTATTTGCGTTGGCGCGCGAGCGCATGCGGCGTGACGCCACCTTCACGCCAGAAGACGTCCGCGTCCACTTGGCCAAGCAGGCGCCCGACACCCTTGCGTCCGTCAGCGGAAAAGGCGTCAACTGGGGCATCGTGGCTGATCGCGTTACGCGTTCGTGCATTCGCGAACTGCGTGCCACCGGTGAGATAGCCCCGCTCAAGCGCGGCACCTGGGCCAAAACGAGTTTTTTGAAGGAGGCCGCATGAAATTCGGGCAGACGGAAATCCCTGGCAGCCTCTTTAAACTGGCGCGCGAGCGCATGCTGCGGGACCCGACTTTCACGCCCGGGGACATCCGGGCACACCTGACCAGTGCAGGGCTGGACATGATGGTGGCCATGGATGCCATCAGGCCGAACCACTGGATTATCGCTGACCGCGTCATGCGCGCGTGTCTGGACGATATGCGCAATGCCGGCCAGGTGACGCAGCTGAAGCGGGGCGTCTGGGCGCGTTCCGACTCCCCCGGCGCCGCCATCGAAGGCGAGTCGTCGCCACGCGATGCTACCCGGCTCTAGAGCGCAAGCACCAGCTGTGAGCGCGCAACTCCGGGGGAATGGGCAGGGAACTGCGCCGGCGAAATCCAGAGCAGCTTGGCCACTTGGCCAGCGATCCTTCCAATGAGTCCGACTATGCCCCTATACCAATGCCAGAAGTGTGGTTGCGTGGAAAATACCGCAGCCGGGTTCTATCACGACACCGAAGACCTTCGATGGCCTGAAGCCGTGCGTGGTAAGCGGCTATGTTCAGAGTGCGGGCCAGCGGCGGAGCAGGATGGCACTCCGACCACTTGGGGCCGATGGCACAACCTGTTTGCCAAGCGCTCCGCAAGCGGCATGGCTGTGGACGAAAGCGGCCATCTGTGGAGCGCGGAGTCTGCCGCCTCCGGCGCGCTTCCCGCCTACGTGCGCATCGTCGCGACAGTGCCATAAGGCGGCGGCCGCCAGCAATATTTTTCCATTCCGGCGTCATAGCCGCCTTTCATGGGCTCGCTTGGCATCTCCGACACGTTTTTCTTGGCCGGTCCCGTCTCTATGCCCCGATGGAGAGGGCTCGGTGTCGTCCAAGCCATGCTCTCCCGCGCTTCGTGCTCGCTCCAGGCCCAGCGAGGCCAGTCATCTTTCCCGTGGTTTGGACCATGTCCAGGTTTGGCATGGTTCCTGGTTAAAAACGACGGGAGCGGGCTATTCAGTCGGCGGTCGGTATGCTGCAATGACGGTTGCCGGGCGCCTGACCTTGTGGGGGCTGCAACGACTTCACCCGGCCTTGTGGGGATTTCATTCGTTCGGGAGTGTTTATGTCGTCCTTCATCACCAAGCTGTGCTGCGTCGGTGTTGTGCTGGCCGTTGGCGCGGGCACTGAGCTGTCGCTCTACGGGCGCTATGTGGCGTTGGGGGCGCCCGCCGCATCGGGCCAGGGTACGCCCGGGCTGAGCGCCGGGCTGGGCCCGGCGTCGGGCTGTACCGCGGCGCCGGAGGCGGGAACGACCACCGTCCCGCCGGCGCTGGGTCTGTCCACGGCCGGTACTGATGGCGTCCTGTCCATCAAGAACGATTTGCGCACGCTCGTTGTGGTGGTTTTGGGCGACACGGGACTGACTTCCCTGTCGCGCGCGATTGCCGTCGGTGGCAATTCCAAGGTCAGCGTGCGCATGGTCCCTGGTTCCTTCGGCTTTGGCGTGATGGTCGGTGAGCGATGGTGCAACCTGGGCAGGGGGTTTCTGGGCGGGGCAAAATATGCCATCAGCGGCGGTATCCCGGTCAAGACTGGGGTCGTCACGCAGGCAATGATCCGGCCGGGGGCGGATGCGGGCGACGTCAAGGTGACCTACCGTACCTTCCCTGATCCTGGGCGCGCAGCGCAGACAATTGATCTGGTGCGCTCCGGGAATGGATTCGTGAAAATTGGCACGGTCAACGGCATGTCGGCAGCGCTCTTCATTGATCCCAAGACGCCTGTTTCGGTGATCTCGTCATCCTTCGCGCGCGATGCCGGTATCGAGTGCAGCGCGGCGATACCGGACGACGCTGGTGACCTGCCAGCCGGCGCCTGCCTCGGCCTTGCCGCGGCGATCTCCCTGGGCCCGTTCACAGTGCACGACGTCCCCGTGGCGATCATGCCTGGGCCAAGCCGTTATATCCTTGGCGCCAACGTCTTACGTCACTTTCGCGTCGAGTCGGACTTCATGACCATGCACATTGCGCAGCCGATGACGGCGGAGCTGGAGCTCCAGGCAGGTGCTCTTGCGCGGACGCAGGCGTGGCCGCAGCCGGCAGGCGTAGAGCGCCGCGCCCACGGGGCCGTCGCCATGGCCAATTTGCTGCTCGCGTCGAGGAGCCATCTTGCTAGCGCCATGGCTGGTGTCGGGTTGGTGACGCTGATAATCGCTGTGGCGCTATTACGTCGCCGCGCCGGAACCACAAGGCCAGCGTCCGCGCATCCGGTCTCCAATCGTAGCGGTGAATTTTACGAGCAAAAACAGTTTCGCCGGCCCCGATCGTAAATGGAGCATCGGCGTAGTAGCGGGACCGCAGGCCCGCCGTCACACCGCCACCGAACCAGCTGCCGAATTCCGACGTACCAGTGCCACAGGCGGCTGGTAGTCGTTCCGTAACGTCGGCAGCCGCCATTTCGTGGTTGTGGGTCGCACCCGCGTAAGACGCTTTCTAGCGCGATCAGGCGGGACGCCGGCGAGCAGGTCTCACCTTTGGGTTAGCGCGCCGCGTGCGCGTTGGTGACACCTCGCTATCTACTCTGTCGCTGACCGATTCATTCTGGCTCGGTCCTGGCTTGGTGTGGGCGCGCTTATCTGCGTTCGACCTGCGTGCCACGACTAGGGGGAGCGAG
This sequence comes from Duganella vulcania, assembly GCF_009857655.1. Classification (NCBI taxonomy): domain Bacteria; kingdom Pseudomonadati; phylum Pseudomonadota; class Betaproteobacteria; order Burkholderiales; family Oxalobacteraceae; genus Duganella; species Duganella vulcania. The sequence continues at coordinate 212,886 of NZ_WWCX01000001.1, read as the reverse complement.
CGTTACCCGATGTGTTGTGGCGCCGGTAATGCTGGCAATCGCGCCTTCATTCAGAGATGCTGGCGTTGCGCTGGGCGACGGGAGCGCTTGTCGTTGCGGGACCAATCGTGCATTGTGGACGCTGGCCGGTCGCAGGACGGCCGCCCAATAGGGTAGGGCGACCTGGTGCTTCAGGTCGTCAGGATATGGAAGTTCAAAAAGGGGACCGATGAGAACACTCGTGGGATTGCTCGACCGCGCCGCGCTGACGCTGCAGGAGGGTCTTTTGACTGCGGCCCTTGGTGATCGGTGCTCGGTGATCCTGGTCTTGTTGGTGACGGCTGTTTATCCAGATTCGCTTGCGGTGTGTTTCTGGCTCGGCCTATGGAACTTGCTTGGGTTCGACAGTGTTTCGCCCAAGAGCGTGGGCATGTCGATCCATCAGTTCCACGCCTTGGCCATCGCGGTGATGCTCGTTGGGGTGCTGGGCATTTTTTCTAACCTGCGCAAGATGGCCTCTCGCCCCCCTGTGAGGGATACCGTTCACCAGTGACCGCGCCCGCAGAAACGATATGCCAAGACCGCCCTACGACCCTGTCACCTTGCGCGTTACCTGGAATGGTTTTGAGCCGTGCCTGATCGGCGACGAGCTTGTAACGCGCACAGGCCGGCGCTATCTGGTCTTGAGGATGTCCGGGAAGCGTTTCGATTGCATGGTGCTGCCGAAGGACTCTCCTGTGGAGAGTCGTCAATGGAATCTCACCTGGAACAGATCGAGATAGGCGGTATTGAGGCTGCGGCGCAGGGGCTTGCCCGTGGAATACTTGTCGTCGTGTGGTCGCGCCGCTCGGCACTAGGTGGCTTGTATAGGGATCGGCCTCTAATGGTACCATCGCCGCGCGTGTGCTCGCGTGGTAGGATTTACCCAATGGGTAAAGAGTTAGGTCTGCGATGAGACACGAAATACAAGCCCAGCGGGAATTTTTGCTCGAGGCCATGGAGATCTTGGGTTTGGATGAGGCGGCGTTTGCAAAGCGTCTCAACGCCTCGGATTTTACGCTGCGAAAGTGGCTGGCGGACCCGGACGATCCCCCGAACTATCAGGAGTTGCGCCCGATTGTGTGGTCGCACGTGCGGGAGATTTTGGCGCACGAGGCGCTGAGGAAGCGCCTTGAACATGTGTCTTTGCCCAGTGAGGTCGTTACTTGAATGGCGAAGTACGGAGTTTATGCTTGTACCGGCATAGACAGACCGCGCATTGGTGGCGCGCCGTGGCGCCGATTTCGAGTATGGCCAAAGGACGAGGTAGATGGGAAAAAACATGGCAGGCGGAGAGCAAGTGATTCGCCGCGAGCACAAGACGCTGACCGGCTCGACTGGCGCCGTCTATTCCGCTTGCGAGACCTACCGGTATCTGCTCTGGCGTATTTGGGACGAGTCGCTGCCGCCAGCTTTGCTGCTCCTGATGAATCCAAGTACGGCAGATGAGACGTCCAACGATCCAACTGTGGAACGTCAGATTCGCCGTGTCCGCATGTGGCCGCAGATCGGGTTCCCGGTGGAGGTTGGCGGCTTGGTCGTTGCGAACGTGTTCGCGTACCGCGAAACGGAATCGGAAAAGCTGGCCGGCCTGCACCAGTCGGGGTTTGACTTGGTGGGCCCGGAAAATGACGCCATGATTGTTGCGGCTGCCAAGCGTGCCGCCGTGGTGGTGTGCGGCTGGGGCAAGCCCGGTGCGTTAGGTGGGCGCGATAGGGCCGTGTTGGAGCTCCTGCGAAACGAGGGCATCAAGCCCTTTGCCCTCAATCAGAACCAAGATAGCACGCCGACGCATCCTTTGTTCGTTGGCTATGCGGCAAAGCCTTTCGAGATGTCGCTGCAGAGTTCCTCATAACCCGATGTTGCGGCTCCAAATGCAGTGGTAGGGGGCGAGGCAGCCATGGGGAAAAGGGACGGCCAGTGACATCAAGGATGACGTGGTCAAGTGCCAGTGGAGATGGCGGCTTACCGCAAGAGGGAGGGGGCAGGCGAACCTGGGCCGCGCAGCGCACGGCATTGGGAACTGGACAGACAATGGTGCTGCCGACGGGCGGCTAGCAATATGCTTTTGGGAGAGTTCTGGTGAGTAATCTGGACAGGGCCATCGAGATCGCCGTGCGGGCGCACGCCGGGCAGTTGGATAAGGCAGGGCAACCGTACATTTTGCATCCGTTGGCCGTCATGCTGTCGATGAGCACCGAAGTTGAACGGATCGTTGCGGTGCTCCACGACGTCGTGGAGGACTGCGGCGTCACGCTGGATCAACTGCGTGCGGAAGGCTTTGTGCCGGAAGTGGTCTCTGGCGTGGACGCGGTAACACGTCGCTCGGGCGAAACCTACGCCGATTTTGTCATTCGTGCTGGCATGGATCCCATTGGGCGGCGCGTGAAGATCCGCGATCTGCGGCACAACGCCGACATTGGCCGCATTGCCGAGCCGACCGCCGCGGATTACGCGCGTACCGAAAAGTACCGACGTGCGATCGAGCAATTGGAAGCTGTTTCCGCTTGATCAGGCGCGCGGCAAACCTCGTCGTTCAGGGCGAGGTCAAGAGCGTCGGCCGGGAACCGGTTCGTATTAGGGGTTGCCGATTGCTGAGTGCTTAATACTGTATATAATAACAGTATGCTTCGTCTCCAAGCCTTCAAATTCGAATTGATGCCCACCGGTGCCCAGGCGTTCAACATGCGCCGCTTCGCCGGCGCCTGCAGGTTCGTGTATAACAAAGCCCTGGCCCTGCAGAAGGCCAATCACGAGGCTGGTCAGAAGTACATCGGCTATGTACCGATGGCCAAGCATCTCACCGCATGGCGCAATGGTACGGAGACGCCCTGGCTCAAGGATGCGCCGGTTCACCCGCTCCAACATAGCCTGAAGGATTTGGATCGGGCGTATGCCAACTTCTTCGCCAAGCGCGCCGAGTTCCCCCGCTTCAAGAAGAAGGGGCAGGGCGACAGCTTCCGCTATCCAGACCCGAAGCAGTTCAAGCTCGATCAGGCCAATGGCCGGATATTTCTGCCCAAACTGGGCTGGATCCGGTATCGCAGCAGCCGCGATGTGTCGGGCGTGCCGAAGAACGTGACCGTGAGCCAGGCCTGCGGTCGCTGGTACTTCGCCATCCAGACCGAGCGCGAGATCGAGGCGCCATTCCCTCGCACCGGCAACGCCGTCGGGATCGACATGGGCGTGGTGCGTTTCGCAACACTATCGGATGGCAGTTACCTGGCCCCCTTGGCCAGCTTCCGGCACCACGAGGCGGCGCTGCGCCGCGCGCAGCGGGCCATGAGCCGAAAGCAGAAATTTAGCAACAACTGGAAGAAGGCGAAGGTTCGCGTCCAGCGTATCCATTCTCGCATCGCCAATGCCCGGCGCGACTACCTGCACAAGGCCACGACCACGATCAGCCAAAACCACGCGATGGTGTGTATCGAGGATCTGCAGGTAAGGAACATGACCAGGTCGGCGGCTGGCAGCGTCGAAAGGCCCGGAAAGAACGTTCGGGCCAAGTCGGGGCTGAACAAGACGATCCTCGACCAGGGCTGGTCTGAGTTTCGGCGCCAGCTGGACTACAAGCTGGCATGGAGCGGCGGGTATCTCATTGCGGTACCGCCGCAGAACACGAGCCGCACCTGTCCGTGTTGTGGTTGCGTGGACGCGCGGAACCGTCCGAGCCAGGCGGTCTTTGCGTGCGTCGCCTGTGGGGTGGAAGAACACGCCGACGTGGTTGGCGCGATCAATGTTTTAAGGGCGGGACACGCCCGGTTAGCCTGTGAAGTGAGTGGCGAAGTAATGCCGCCAGCAGCAGGAGCCCACCGAAGCGAGCTGTCCGCGTTAGCGGCATGACGCAGTAGGAATCCTCCCCCTTCCCGGCTTTTGGATCGGCGAAGGTTAGCGAGAGGGGGAGGAGGATGTCAACGGTGAAGGTAAAACGGATGCTGAGATCGAGCTGCTGTTGCTCGACGATGAGCGCAATACTGGGCTCCAGTCCTGGAACTCGCCCCGGGCCATGTTCCGCTCGCTGGCACTGACGATGCGTCGCTGCGTCGAACAAGAATGTCCCGTCGACGCGAACGAGCTGGTGTTGTTGCTCGACTTGTTCCGTACCCTCTGGGAAGAGATCGTTGCGAACGGAGATCTCGCGGTTGCGCACGATCTGGCGCTGAAACCCTTGTTGGCGGTGCGCGAGGGCGACAGGGTGTCGTCGATTTACGAAGCCCTGTATGACGACGCCGTCCGTCTGGTGCGGCCTCCGCCGACAACGCCAGGGGAGCTGGGGCGCCGCAAGGAGGTTGCTGCGCGCTACGGAAAAGTCGTGGGCAAGACACCAGTCATCTGCATGGCGCGCGCAGCTGAAGCCGTTGCTGAGGCCAGTCTGGTGCTTTATACCGCCCTGGGCCAGGCCCATCGGTACCAGGTACTTTTCACTGCGGATGTGCTTGAGCCGCTCATTTCAGTGTTGGTGATGCCGCGGCAGCCCTGGTCAACAGTTCTCGCCGAGCACTTGCGTAATATGCGCAGCGAGACACTCGCGTAGGCGGCGCCGGCGTGTGAATCGGGAGACGAGGGGTATCATAACGATGGTGTGGGCGCTTGCCCAACCATCAATGATGGTTTGAGCCATGGAGGAAGTTGGATGCATATTGTGAACGACCAGCAGATTTGTGCTCTGCGCGAGCTGGCCATGGCGCGCCAAGCCTACGACATGGCGACGGCCGAATTGGCCAAGGTGATGGCCGGCACGTCGGTGGTGAGCAAAAGCGTGGCCGGCCAACTCGATGCAGGTCTTGCTGAACTATTGAGGACAAAGGATCCGCGCGAAATCGCGGGTGGTGACGTCGCGGTATTTGCTTCGATTCTGAAGGCGCCACAAGGAGGGGAGTGTGCGCTTGAGGCGGCCTGATGTCATCGTGGGATGAGCGTGGCCTTTGAGTAGTGCGCGTCGTGTCGCGGTAATTTGAGTTTCCACTTCGTTTCTGGAGAATTGCAGTGTGTCGGCGGGCAGGTGCCTACCGACTCCAATTCGAAGGAGGCATGATGGGCGTGGAACTGACCTGCTGGCTGCCGTCCCTGATTTCTCAGTTACTGTCGTGCAGCGAACTCAATGGTGAAGCTGTGTCCACCGAGACCCACCTGGCCATCGCTTTTGCCAACGTGGACGCACCACCTGGTGAACAGATGCGCCGTCTACTCGCTTGTGCAGAGCTAAGCGACGGCCAGGTCGAATTGCCCACGTCGGTTGTGATTGCTCGTGCGCAGCACGCACTGGGCATGGTCGTCGGTCCACGCTAGGCTTACCGTCGCGTCGCCAATGATTGCAGCTGTGGCTTGAGGTTGCGGGCAATTTTGGTGATCTGGTAGTATGGCGCCGGGGTTTCGGGGGCCTTGGCGATGATGAGGCGTAGGCCTTGTCGCTCAGCCCCATGGACACTTCTGCCTGCCATACGTGAGCGCTGAGCTTAACTGCGCGAATGAGCGCAACCTGAGTTGAATACTGGATGCCGCATTGAGGATAGCGATGACGAAACGAGCTCCACTGGTCGAAGGAATCGATTATGGCCTTGACGTATCGGCCGATGGCACCACCGTTTGGGTCCATGGCGCCGATGGTAGCAATATCGGGCGATTCAGTAAGCGCTTTGGCATCGACGTGCATCGGACCTTGACCGCCCAGATGGCGGGAGCGGGACAATGTCTGCACTGCACCCACGCGCCAGCGGGCCCTGCACAATGGGAAGAATTTCGCACCCAGATGAAAGCGCATCACCACGTGGACGTGCCAGCTGATGTGGTCAGCTGGCCATAAAGAGGAGTCACCATGTCTGTATCGAGCAACGCTGGTCAAACCGAGCCAAGCCCAGAGGTTCAAGCACTGCTGCAGGAAATGAAGCGCCTGGCCCAGCAAGTGTCGAAGGCGCAAGGGTACAATTGCGCCCTGGTGATGATCACTGGCACGGACGAGGACTACGGTGACGTCATTCCTGAGCTGATCCTGGAGGATGCGATGCGCGTCGATCGATATGGTTGGCCGGCGGGATTCACTGTTTCACTGCTCAACCCGGCGGATTGATCGTCCGTCACTGTCGCCGGCGTTCGCACCGGCACGCTGTAACGCGTGGCTCACGGCCTCGTGCGCCGTGGCCGGCTTAGGTTTAGTCTTCATCGATAAAATCCGATAGGGGCCTGAAGAATTCCTCGATGTCGTCCAGCGTCAACGTGCCGCCGGCGCTGGCATGGCCTTCATGGACGGCCTCGATATCGGCGAGCTTCTTGGCGGCGATTTTCAATACGCCTTCTTCCACGCTGTTCGACACAACCAGGCGCAGAATCGTGACGTGCTTGTCGCGCTCATCCCGGCGCAATCGGGCAATGGCTTGTTCTTCCTTCTTGGCATTCCACCAGGGTTCAAACAAGACGATCGCATCGCCTTCCGGGAGCTCGATGCCTTCAGCCATGCTGAGCTGTATGAGGATGATCGACACTTCGCCGGAGCGGAACTTTTCCGAAGACTTTTTCCTCGCAGGACCTGACATGCCGCCGCTGATGCGAACCGACGAGATCCCTGTCTCTTCCAAGTGCTGTTCCAGGATCTTTAGCATGTTCGTAAAGTGCGACGTAATCACGATGCGCTTGCCTTCGCTGAGTAGCTCGGTGCAGATTTCGTTGAGCGCTTCCAGCTTGGCCGATGCGACGCCTTTGACGTTGACCAGTTGCGGATGGTCGCAGATTTGGCGCAAGCGTTCGATCGCTTCGAGCACAAAAAGGTGAGACTTGGCCAGACCAGATTCAGCGATAGCTTTGCGCACTTCGGCATGCTGCAGTGCGCGTATGCTTTCGTAGACAGCCGCCTGCTCCTTGCCGAACACGACCGAGTGTCGCACTTCCGTTACAGTGGGCAGGGAGCGGCCCAGTTCCGCATTGAGGCGCCGTAGATAGAACGGTGAAATGAGCTTACCCAGTGCGACGAGCTTGGCGCGGTTCGCTTGCGTGATCTCACTCTGTCTGGTCGAATCGGTCGTCTCGTCGCTCAGTAGCTTATTTTTTGGGAACGTTCGGTTAAACCATGCCTTTTCACGCAACAGACCAGGCACAGCGAGCGTCATCACTGACCACATCTCGCGTGCCGAGTTTTGCATGGCGCTGCCCGTGATGATCAGCTTTTGCCGCGCTTGCAGCGCACCAACTGCCTTGGTGAATGTGGACAGGCTGTTGCCAAGCTTATGCCCTTCGTCGCAGGCAATGACGTTCCACTGTCGCGCCAGGAAGCGGTTCAGGTTGCGCACCAGCGTGTCGTAGGTGGTAATCACGGCGTGCTCGGTTCCCTCGAGTGCCTCGATCTTGTCCATGCCCTTCGAATTTGGCACCTCTACCAACCGCATGTCGTGGAAGAACTTGTCGGCGTCTTCCTGCCAGCGACGCTCGTAGTACAGGGTTTTTGACACGATGATCAACGACACTCGGTGGTTCTCAGCTTCTGGCTCGCACCACGCAGTGTGCAGGGTCACGAGAGATTGTAGGGTCTTGCCGGTGGCGTACTCGTCGCCAATGATGGCCCCAAATCCATGTTTGCGTCGTACACCGCACCACAGGGCCCCGCGAGCCTGGTGTTGCCAGGGCGGGATCGTCATGGCCGTCAGCGTGCTCTGCGGTAGGTTCTCAGGAATGACGGAAAGCGAAGTGGCCAGCTTAGCGAGATCCTCGCCGCCATCCAATCGCGAGTCCGTATCGCGCGTTGCCGCGTCAAGCGCACCAAAATCGATTGTGCGCATCCGATAGGTGTTGGTTTTGTCCTCGTGCGTTAAGAGGGTAAAAAGTGGCAGTATTTTCGCCAACAGGTCCCGTGTGATGATTGGCCTGTATCCCTCTTGCGTTGCTGGTAGTTCGAACGTCTTGCCAGGTTGGTTTTCCAGGATCGCCGCGAGAACGTCGCGGCGCCCGAGGAAGCCCACCAGGTCGTGCACCATGCTGTGTGCTGTTCCCTCGACATCTGCCGACACGTTGATGTCATATGTGCCACCTGCCGCGGGCTTGATGGTGTAATCGAGGTCTGTAACGGGGACGATGCCGCCTTGCCAGCCATCCGACATTTGGAGGCGCCACCCCGCCTCTTTGAGTGTCGGCACGACAGCCTTGTGGTACTCCCTGACTTGTTTAACCACCTTGTCTGCGTCCGCTTCGCCTTGCGCCACGACGACCTGCAGCGTATTGTCGCCTTTCTTCGCTTTGCCGCGTGGGCGGATTTGCTGCACACACTCCGCTTCGTACGTGAGGTCTCGCTGGTAATCGATCCGTTTGAGTCCGTCGATGACGGAGATCTCCTTGCCATCGGTATGGCGTACTTTCGTGCCGTCATAATCGAAGTCCACGTCGGCCAGTGCGGTGCCTTGTTGGGAGCCTCGGGCATATTGGCTCCGCCAATCAAGTAGCAGTGTTGGCACCGGTCGCAACACGCCGCCGTCGATGACTTCGACTTCCGGCAGGTTAGGTAGTCCCGTGATCTGGCGGCCGTTTGCCCGTTGCCGCAGTGTGATAAGGTCCTCGTCGGATAAGCCGGCCGCAAAGGTGACGACATCGAGCACCTCGGGTGCCAAGCTGTCGGCCAAGAGTCCAATTTCCCCGGTGTCGGACTGCACAAAGAGCGGTGGAATGCAGGGAATGACGTCACCTCCGCCTTCGACGGACATGACCAGTTGCCAACGGAGCGACGGATCTCGCTGCCACGCTAGCATGAGCTGGCGTGGTTCCGATTGTCGCAGTGGTTCGTCGCGAATAGAGCTCGCTCGCAGCTTGCCCGCTTCGGCCATCTGCAACAGTGTCGTGCCGATCCTGGTGCCGCGCACGAGGATGTGGGAGGATTCTGGCAAGCCGGCGGCCATGAAGACTTGTTTGAGCCAGTCGATATCACTTTGGGATAGACGTTGTCGAACGCCATCGCTGTGGAACGGATCGTCGCTGTGATTGTTCATGCGCCCTCCGATCACTGGCAAGAACGAAGACCAGTTTTGCGGCACCGATCGATATGACCGGCGATAGCCATCGGTACCGTTCTGCACGAGCTCCAGGCTGTGGCGCATCCCGCGGTTACCTGCTGCCAGTATAAACGTCAGTTCGGCCGTGTCCCTGTCAGATGACGGTTGCTCAATGGTCTTTTTGGTAGAACTGGCCGTGTCACGTTCAAGTACCTGCAGTATCGAAGCCGCGTTTTTAGACAGCAGCACTTTACGCAATTGACGCGGATCCGCCAAATGCGGTGCGACGTCACCCCGCACCGCCTGCACTGCCTTGATCAGTAACCACTTTCCGTGATCGCAAGCTCTCGGTATCTCATAACCGCTCGGTATCCCATATTGATGGCCGCATACGTCACATGAAACGGAAAGGCGTGGTTGCGAAGCGTTACCCTCGACGCATACCTCAACTTCGCGTTCAGCCAAATGGCGTGGATATGCTGGATGGATTTGCACTTGCATGAGCGTTCCGAATCCGCGCTGTTGCGTCCAGTACATGCGGCCTATACTTGGACTGCTCGTCTGTAGTACGCCCGCGAGGTCATTATCCAAGACTGTGTTGAGTCGGTTGAGGACCTCCATGGGGTCAGATGGCGTCAACAGCCAGCTCTCAAGTATGTTGCTCATGTTACTTTCCTTGTATTCGTCACCTGTGAGCCCCGTCAACTTGTCCCAGAATGTCTCTGTGCCCACCGGATCGTCCCCGTGCGATCGGGTATTGCTGCTTTTAAGTCACAACACGGAATTTTCCACTTGCCGCGCAAGCTAAATCTGACAAGTTTGCCTTATATGCGCTGAATCTTCAAATTTGGTGCTTGCGTAACCGATCCGGCCCCCCCTGGGTTAGCCCATATCGCGCCGTGTGCCTGTCATAGGTTGCAGTATGGCCGTTGCCCCGATGTGCCCTTGCCTTGGGGGGGCTGCCGATGGCGCCCTCGTTGTCCCTGCCCACTACATCGCGGTATAGTGCCACGATTTAACATTGGTTTTAGGAGCGCCAGGCATGTTCGACGTTACGCCGGACGATATCGCCCTGCTCGATGATGCTACGTTGCGTGAGCTCGTTGCCCGTCTTGCAGCGGCCGAGTTGGTGATGTATGGGTTGTCGCCGCTTGCGGTGACCGCCGGCGGTCATCAGGATGCGCCTGACGGCGGCTTGGATGTGCGTATTGAGCTTGCCCCTAACGCCGAGCCGGGGCCGAACGTCCCCCGCGCCAACGTCGGCTACCAGGTCAAAAAACCAGACATGGGCCGCCAAGCTATTGTGCACGAGATGCGGCCCAAGGGCGGCCTTCGCAGCGTCATTGCTGATCTGGCTGCGCGCGGCGGGGCCTATATCATCGTCAGCGCGACCGGGTCGACTGCGGATGGGCCACTACAGCACCGCCGGCAAGCTATGCAAGAGGCGCTTGTCGATTGTCCGGACGCGGACCGGCTGCTGGTGGACTTCTACGATCGTACGCGTATGGCGACGTGGGTGCGTGAGCATCCAGGCCTGGTCCTTTGGTTGCGCGAGAAAGTAGGGAGGACGCTGGCCGGGTGGCAGGCCTACGGGAATTGGAGTAACCCAAAGCAGGCGCCAGACGCCGCCTATTTGTTGGATAAACGCGCCCGGGTCTGTTTTGACGGCCCTACGGAGCCCGGATTGCCTGTTCTGGCAGCCATTGAACGCCTGCGCGCGCTGGTGGCGCAGCCCGGGACGTCCGTCCGGCTGGTGGGCCTCTCTGGCGCCGGCAAAACACGCCTGGTGCAGGCCTTGTTCGATGCTCGTATCGGACGTGAGGCGTTGCCGGTTGCGGCAGCCGTCTATACCGATCTGCACGAAACGCAGACCGTGCCCCAGCCAGCGGTGCTGGCGCGCGAATTGCTGGTGTTGGGCAAACGCACCATCCTGGTGGTGGACAACTGTAGTGCGCTCATGCACAAGCAGCTCACTGCCGTATGCCAGGCCGCCGGCACGACCATCAATCTCGTGACCATCGAGTACGATGTCCGCTCCGACACGCCGGAGGACACCGAAGTGGTCGTGTTGGAAATGTCCTCCGACGAATTGGTGTTGAGCGTGTTGGCCCAGCGCTATCCGGCCTTGTCGCGGGAGAACGCCGGCATCATCGCACACGTCTCGGGTGGCAATACACGGGTCGCCTTGGCCATTGCAAGCACCGTGCGCAAGGGCGATCGGCTGGCGGGCCTGCAGGACGACGTCATTTTCGAGCGGCTGTTTCATCAGCGCCATGTTCCCGATGATGCCTTGCTGCGCGCGGCGCAAGTTTGCGCTCTGGTCTACTCGTTCGATGGCGAAAACAACGATCACGACGGCGGGGAACTGCAGGTGCTGGCGCGGCTTGCCGGCCAGGATGTGGCGACGTTCTATCGTTGCGTGCAAGTGCTACGCGAGCGAGACCTGATGCAGTCCAGGTCGAACTGGCGCGCAGTGTTGCCGCAGGCGCTCGCCAACCGCCTGGCCGGGCAGTCGTTGCGTCTGATCATGCCAGAGCAACTACGGCTGGGCATCTTGTCGGGATCAAATCCCCGTCTCATACGCTCGTTTGCCCATCGTCTGTCCTACTTACATGACCAGCCGGCTGCGGTGCAATGGTCCGAGGAGCTGCTTCGCCCAGGCGGGTTGGTGGGGCAGCGTATCGATTGCACGCCAGAGGAGCTGCTATCGCTCCTCCATCTTGCGCCGGTGGTGCCGGAGTTGGTGCTCGAAAGGGTAGAGCAGGGTGCCGCGCGAGATCCCGTGAGTTGGCTAGATCATGCGGGGCGGTATGTGGACCTGTTGCGCCTTCTGGCGTGGGATGCCAGCTTGTTTGAACGTTGCGTCGCGCTTCTTGTTACCGTGGTGCGTGCGAACCGGCATGAGGTCGACGTTGAGGCGCCGACGCAGGCGCTTGTTGGCATGTGTCAGCCATATCGGTCCGGCACCCACGCGTCGGTCGATGCGCGTTTTAAGCTGATCGCCAGATGGTTGGCGGACCCCGACGAGCCAATTAAAGAGCTTGGACGGCAGGCGTTGACGCAGGCGCTGTCCTCGACCTACAAGGGGGGGCGCAGCTTTAGCTTGGGCGCGCGGCCGCGTGATGACGGCTATCGGCCGGTGGACGACGTCGGGTTGTCCCAGTGGTACGGCCAGGGGCTGGATCTGGTCCTGCAGCTATACGCGCAAGGTGGTGGACACGCCGAGTTCGCCAGGAGTCTTGTGGCCATGCAGCTCTTGCCTTTGTGGCGTTTTCCTTTGTTGCGTGATCGGCTGGAAGCGACGCTACGGCAGCTTGGCGCCGCGCGGTTTTGGCGAGCAGGATGGGTGGCCGTGCGAAGGGCGATGCTGGAGCGGGGCTACGATGCCGAGGGCCGTGCGCGCTTGGAACGCCTGGAGCAGCAACTGGCGCCGTCCGACCTGGCCGGCCGTGTGTTGGGCGCGGTGCTGACCATGCATGGATCACCTTGGCACGAGCTGGAGGCGGAATCGGCGGAGGAGTTCGTTGAGAGGGTGGAGCAAGCACTCCACCCTCTCGCGCGCGAGGCGGTCGATGACCTGGTTACACTGCGAGATTTGGCGCCGATCCTCCTCACTCGCGGTGGCCACATGGAGGGGTTCGGTGCCGGGCTGGCGAAGATCGAGAGTGCTCGCCAGGCCGTGTGGGACGTCCTCACGCCTGCCTTGGAGACCGTGATGGAATCCGTACTGCTTTCTGATCACCCGATGCGTTGCAACCCTCTGCTCGTTAGTGGGTTCCTGCGGCAGGTTGCCAGTAAGGATAGGGCGCTGGCCGAACGGTTTCTCGACCAGTGCGCGACGAGAGCTCATCTGGCGCCGGCGCTCCCGGCCTTGCAGGCTGCCATCGGCTTTGATCGGACCGCTTTAGAGCGCCTGTTGGCCGCCGACGCCGCGGGCTTCATTCCGCTCACGGAATTCGATTGGCTAAGGTATGCCAGCGTTGCCACTTGTGATATTCAAATCGCCGCCCTAGGCATTTTAGCCCGCATTGCCACTAGTGCCGCGGGAGCGATCGTGGCCATCGATGCCCTGATGGCGTGGATTGCGCGCCAACACGAGGCGCCGCAAGAAGTGAGTGCGGCGCTGGTCTTCACCAGTCAGCAGGTGGTGGCACATTTTTCGTTCTCTTCCCATGCGGCCGAACATGCTCATGGCCTCTTGCGGATTGCGCAGTATGCCCTGCAGGGACCGGCATCGGCGGGCTTGGCGGCGGCGTTGGCGCTGAAGATGGCCAGCGCTGTCCAGCGTGCCTACAACCTTCCCCTCGATTTTGAGGAGCTAATTGCGTTGCTGCTAGAGCGCGAGCCGGAGGCGGTCCTTGAAGCTCTGTGTCAGGGTGAGGAGCGTCTGCTGGCGGGGGCTTACGGTGTTTTCGGTCAAAGCGACCGCCATGGCGTATATCCGTTGGCTAAGCTGGAACCGCGGCGTTTGGCGGCCTGGTGTTCGTTCGATCCCGATAGTCGGACGAAATTTGCGTTGAAGCTGGTGCCGGTTGTGGAAACGAGCCCAAGATCGGGGCGGGCGAAACTGACGCAGCAGGTGCTGGCGCTGGTTGTGCAGGCTCCAAACCAGCGCGCAATGCTGCCAGTCATTGTCGAGCGACTGGAGCATCAGTTGCATCGCAATTCCAGCTCGGCCATGGCGCTGCATATCGTGGATACCCTGGCAGTGTTGCTGACTCTTTGGGGCAGCGAGCATCACGCCGCCGTACATGAGGCGATGGACGGTTTGCAAACGCGCGCCGAGGAGATCGACCGGATGAATACTACCTCCAATGGAGCTGGCAGCGAACGATTTGAGCCTTGAGGCAGCGCGTTATGGCTTACCTGCAGCGCCACTGTAACGCGCCGACCAGGGCGCCCTGCGAGCCTCTAGCGCGGCGACGTGACTCCCGTTGCCGGCGATGCCACAGCTGGCATACAGGGCCGTAGTGTGGCCAACCACAGTTTCACCTGGTCTATGCTTCGCCGCGCTCCAAGCGCCTCGCCTATGCCGGCCTGTCGCCGCTATCGTCGCCGGGGCGAGCAACGCGGCGCTGAGCATACTTGTTGGCGGCATTGCCTTTGCGGGCGAACTTGTCGTTCCGGCACGACACTCCGAGAAAATTATTGATGAGTTCCCCGGGGCACGTCATCGTCGTGAGAATTGGTGAGAATGTAAGTAATTGCAAATAGCACAATCCCTAAAGCCGCACCTTGAGGTAACTCAAAGCGGATTCTTATAAGTCAAAACTAGGGGAATTGTCCATGCGCTATAACGGTCTATTCGAAGATGCGGCTTCGCCTTTGGTGTTAGCCGCAACGGGTGATGTCGTCGTCAGCTTTTTTGCTAACAACGCTGTCGTCCTCAAGATGTCGATCGCGGTACGAAACGCCGCGGATCATGATGTGCTTTCTGTGGGAGTGAAGGAAGGTTCGCCGCGCCTGTCGTCGGGCAACGGCAACAACAGGTTTTCCTTTTCGCCCGAGAAGCTGGCCGGCGCTTCCTACGTAAAGTGGATGATCTGGGCCGAGTATCCAGGGCCTGGTGCGGTGACGTTCGACGTGACCGTGCGAGTCACCCAGAACGGCGTCAGCAACGATGCGGTCAAACAGTATCAGCTCGCCGATGGCACCTGGCAGGCGTTGCTCGAGGAGGACGGTGACTACCTCGATATCGCGGCGGTACCGGCTGCCGGGGCGCTTCTGAAGCCGGCTGCAGCCATTGCCGCTGTTAAGCCGAAGGCCACCGCGCCAGTCGCGCGTGTCAAGTCAAAAGGAGGCGCGAAATGAGCTCCGCGCGTGTGCTCTTGCGCGTCGTGCTTACCGCTTTGCTCTGCCTTGCCGGCATTGCCAGTCGTGCTGGTGAGCTGGTCACTGTAGGCGGTGTACAGTACGAAGCCGTGGAGCAGTTCAAGGTGGGGGACGGCGAACTTGTGTTGCATCTCAAGGCCAAGGTTGCCGAGCCATCGGCGCCCAAGCCGGCAGCCGGAACGCCCGAGGCTGGCGCGTCGAAGTCCGGGCCAGGGGACGCCGCAGAGTCGGCCGATGCAGGTAAGGACAAGTCGAAGTCGGCCATGGATCTAGCGAAGGAGAAATCGATTTCGCAGCTGAAGGTGCTCGACAAGGATTTTGCCAGCGAGATTACCAACCAGGCGCAGTCGACCGAATCGACGGCGCTGACCACTATCGGTGTAACGCCGGGCGACTTCAATACGCCGGCAACGCCCAAGGACTTTGCGGCCGCTATTGCAAAAGGCGTGGATGGGTCGGGCAAGCTGAAGGATGGCGTTGCGATCCAATTTAGCCCAGGTGGCTTGTTCTTCCGATCGAGTATCGTTGGTGGCGGAAAGTTTACGTCCGATCCATGGATGCAAGCTTGGGCCAGAACCTCGGTAGAGATCGCATCGTCACGCTCTGACGACGCCCGCATAGGGCAGCAGGGCGCCGTTGCGCTCAGTGTTGGTGTGATCGACGACACCGATCCGCGATTGGCTTGGCGTGACCTATCGGACTGTTCCGACAACGCATTTGATGACGTCTACCCCCGCAGCCACATCAACCCCATTCCTGCAGGCCGGCACCGGTCGAAAGACGAGATTCCAGCCGCCGAGGCGGATGCTGCTGCGCAGGCATCAGCAGCGTTCGATAAGGCGACCAAGGATTGCTTTGAAGCGTCGAAAAAGAAACTAGGCGACCTGACCCTCAAGCGTAAGTTCTATGTGGGCTACGACCATAGCTGGTATTCGGGCGACAGTGATCTTGCGAAGGCGGGCACGTTGGGCCCGCGGATGCTCTGGGCCAGTTATTCGCAGGGCCTGAGCGGTGCCAATGATCCGAACGCGTCGTTCAAAACGCTGCTGCAGGCCTCTGCCACCCGGAAACTGCACTTGCAGGTGAAGGACCCCGCAGACGACTCGAAGCTGACCAACCAGGATCGTACGGACCTCATGCTGCGTGTTCGCTTGACGCAAAATCGCTGGAACGCCTTTGCCGACGCCGGGCTCTCGCGCGTACGCACGGGGCCAGTTCTGACGGATTCGGTGCGCCGGTACGGCTTTGGCGCCGAATTTAAGGTCAGCGATACACTCTGGCTGGTGCTGGGCAGCGTGACCGAGCATGGGTATTTGAATGGCGGCAAAAACACCCTGCTCAATACTGGCCTGCGTTTCGGGCAGTCTGACAATTCGCTCATTGGCAGTCCCTTCGCCGCGACAAAGAACTGACAGAATCGCTACACCGGGTAGCAGCCCGACACTGGGCGGCTGCGGTCACCTCTGCTGCGCAGGTTTGAACTGAAGCGACCAAGTAAATTGCATGGACTGGCTGAGTGTTAGTTTTAAAAAGCGGTGCTGGAACGGCACACCAACCGCGAAGCGGCTCGCATCGCCCGCGATGCGATCGCACTGGCGCCGACCCACAGTGCGCTGTAGGACTTCGCAACGTAAGCGATGGCCGCAGCACCGAGGTTTCTTTCTTGCCGATTTTTGTAGACGGACGATTGGAAATTCGATCGTATTTCAGCGGTATAACAATTCATCCGACAGGTGATTAAAATGCCTTTTGCAACATACCCGGAAATAGCGGCTTCATTACTCACCATCAGTGAGCCAACCAGGGCAAGAGTCGCTGGCTTTATCCAGCAAATGGATCAGCACCTCGATGCGATCCGCGGGATCCAGGTGGGGGAGCATTTGATCCCGGTTCTCGCCAACATTGTTGCAGGCTATTCGCACAGGCCATGGAGTCCCCGTGAATTCGATTCGGAATTCTGGCGCGTCGTCCGCGCAGAACTCGACGTTGTGGTACCGGTCCACCGCATTCATACCCAGCTTACGGCGCGCGGCCGAGCCGATGGTGTCATAGCTTAGCGGCTCGCGTTTGAAACTGGCCATGCTCGCATTTGACGCCGATTCCGGCTCGAATTAACTGCAAATGACGGAAGGGCCGTAACCGGTTCCGTCAGCACGTCACTGTCGCTGAGATCGATACGAATCGCTAGGCCGGGCATGGCCGGTGGCGCGTGTATTGGCTCCGGTGCCGGTGAAGGCTCGGGGACCCTGCGAACGATGGCGCTGCTGATGGCACCGAGATCGATACATGTGGATGCTGGCGTCGGCGTCGGCGTCGGCGTCGGCACAGGCGCACCTTCGTTAGTGGCGTTCGCCAGTTTTGTGCGCCAGACGTGAAAGTTGGCCTGCGAGATCGTCTCATCCCGGCAGAAGGCGGCGATGCTCTTGCCGCTCGCGGCATGCCGCGCCAGATGATTACGCCAGCTTGCTTCTTTTGAGGTTTGAAATTCCTGTTTGTTCATGTCCCGTTCCGTGTTGTTGAGCTCGGAGGAGATTGTGTCGGCTTGAAGATCCGATAGATACAACGCTACTCAGGAACCGGTTACGAGCGCGATTAGCGTATGTCCGCTTAAATCTAGATTCGTGGTGATTCCATGCTGTCGCTGTGCCTTCTGTCTGCGACGGGTGGAAATAGGTGGTCTGTCCCGAGGGAAATTCTTGTCGACAGTAGTTGATACAATATCGCATGAACCAAAATAATACAAAACTTGTCTTTTTGCGGCCCAATGGACCGGGAATTACTGCTGTCGCCCACGTCACCATCAACGGTAAGACGGTCACTGTGCTGTCTGACAAGATCGACGATGCGGTCTTGTATTTGCACGGCGTGCCAGCGCCTGGCGAACGCATTGATGTTTCAATTCTTTATGGCATTATGAGTCGTGCTGAGTTCGAATCCCTGCCAGAGTGGCGTTGACCGGTTTGCGTGAGTTTTGCTATGTCCAGCTGGAATGATATTGATGATATCGTGCGTGGATCGCGGGTGGTCCACGAGAAGATGTTACGCAACTCCGAAATCCGGAGCACTGCGGGAACTTGCCTTTACGCCTCGTTCGTTTTGCGTTTGTCGCTGGAGAAGTTCGGTGGCTGCACGGCGGTAGTGAGAGGTGGCGATGGGCATGGTGATGGGGGTGCGCTCGACAGTGGTGGCACCTTGCGCGGCCACTATTGGGTGGAAGGCGTGACTCCCGATGGCGTGGCTTTTACAGCCGATATCACGGCGGACCAATTCGGCCATGAGCCGGTCTATTTCGAACGTGCGGCCTTGTCGCGGGCACGTTATCGGCCAGGTTGTGATGCCACGGTTCGTGTCGCGGTGCTTGATTTGGTCCGGAGTACTGAACTGGCAAGGGATTCAGACTCCGTTGCCCGCCCCGCGCAACCGGCGTGATTGAACCCACATTTTCTACAGCAGGTCGACGGCAAGTTAAAGGCAGAGCATGAATACGTTCTTTGTGAGTGGGCGGACCGGGGCGGGCAAGTCCCGGCTCTTGGAGATGCTCATCGAAACCAGCGATCTGATGCTGGTCGACCCGCTGGCGAGTCCACCTTACCCGTGGGTTGAGCCAGACCATGCGCGTTATCGTGGGGTCGTCGTCGACCACGCATACAAGTTGGCTACTCCGAAGGAAACCATCGAGGAAATCGTCGCTTGGTGTAAGCAACACGACCTTCCACTATGGGGGGGAGAGCAGCGCATCGAGGCTCTTCTGGTGGCCGGTATCGTGCTGCCTAAGGATTTCGTGGAGCTAAATCTGCTATTCCCGGGGGAGTGCTCGCGCATCGAGCAAAATGCCAAGTGTCGCAGCATCATTCTGGACGACGCGATCGAACTCGCGCAGCTGGCCATGACGCTGTGTGGGAAACAACAAGGGTTGAGACTATGTTGATGCGCAAGAGCTTACGATCGGCCGCGATGGTCCTGGCGCTGGGCGTCGCCGGTATCGCTGCGGCGGGCGCCGGGAACACACCACCTGTACGGCACGTGTTTGTATGTCGATCGCCTTTGCTTGCATTCGACTTTTGGAAGTCCTTGCAGGAGACCAGGGCAAAGGGCATCGAGGTGACGACCGAAGTCGCCATCCAGATTTGCGCCGCGATGCGCGCTGGCCACGACCCGCAATGTCGCCGTGTTGAGGTCGCGGAACTGAGGCCAATCGCTGCTGGCTGGGGTGGTGCCTTGGCGCTCGCTAATGGGATGACCAAAATTTGGTTCCAAAACCCCGACGGGGGCGGTTGGGTGACACCGGAATACTTCGTCATGCTGTCCAATCAGAACGCGCCGGCATCGACCAAGTAATTGTCCGCAAGTGCAGACCGTCGTCGACGCGAGGCGCACCAAACTGGCCTTCTTCTTGCAAAGCACAACGTTTAGGTGCCAGCGTGAACGACGCGGCGTACACCTGGGCGTTGAGGACGCCTAACATGTTGTTGCTTCGCGCTCCGGCTGGCGTTGGGCCCATTTTACCCTCTGGAATCTGCAAGGAATTGCCTCTGTTTGAGTGAAACCTTGCAGATCCCAGTGGCGCCTTTTTTGGTCGGTTCGCCCTGCATTTAATGAAGCGCCCCGGGCAGGCTAGTTACAGTGCAGTCTTGCCGGCGACGCTCGTGTTGGACGGAATCAGCAAGAACGCGTGGCGGGCGCTGTTCGATACGTCGTTGGGATTGTCCCCGACACTTGCGTAACCGGTGATCCAGCCGTTGTCGTTAATGCCCAGCGCCTGGCGCAGAACGATCCGTTTGTTGGCAACATCGTTGCTCAGGAAGCTGTTCAGGTCGACAGCAACACCGGCCGGCGACCACATGATCGCGCGAGTTCCATAGGTATCGGAAGGAAATGCCAGCGTGCCACCCTCGCCGACCATCACGCCCGAGTTGTTGATGGCGTAGACCGCGCTGCGCCATCCTTCCAGGAAGGTGTTGGCTGCGGCCAGATCGATGCATTTGCCGCCGCTCCACATCACGGGGTGTCCTTCCCAGTTGAAGTTGTTCCAGCCCACTGCAGTGCCAGCGGCATTGATCGCCCAGGCCTGGCCATTGTTGGAACCACACAGTTGCGAGAGGTTCACGACGGTGTTATCAGGATTCCACATGGTGGCTTGCCGTTGTTTTGTCCCCACCACTTGACCTGCGTTGTTGATGGAATAGGCTTCGGTGAACGCGCCGGTAGCGAGGATCTTGGATGTCACGGCGCCCGTTGTCGCACTGACATTCCACAGCATGGCGCTGTACTGGAGGTTGCCTGTGGCATCAGTGGTGCCGAGACCGACGTGACCGACGACGGTGCCCAGGTCATTGACGCTGTAAGCGATGGAGTCGCCGGACTGGGATTCCAGGATCACGGCTTGCTTTCCCGTCCAACGCACAGCGTTGTAGAAACGGGGAGCGTCAAAACTTTCAGCCGCCGTGAACGCGCCGACTGATTGGTCAGCGTTGTTGAGCCCTGTCACGTAGCTGTGCTTGACGTCTGCCAGCGATGGCAGGGCGCCGTTGTTATCCCAGCGCACGCCGTTCGAGTAGGTGTCGAGCTTGGTGGAGTCGAGTTCACTCGAGTAGTGGGTTAGGGTCCAGCCGCCGTCGACACTGCTGGTGCCAACCACTTTGCCGGCATTGTTGATCGCAACGCCGATGCTGTTGCTGCCCGCGCTGCCATCAACCGTACCGAGGTCGATGAAAATATAGCTGGGCGCGGCAGCTTGAGCTTGGCTTGCCCCGGCCACCATCGCAGCTGCGATGGCGGTTGCTCGAACGACCGATTTAATTGCGCGCATGTATTGCTCCTAAAAGGTTAAATAGTGGAAGTTGTCGCTGTTTGCATTTGTGTCAGCGTCCGTCAAGAAACCGCGCTCCGTTCTGATCTGAGCAAGGGATGGCCCTTGCGTGCTTTGTTGAACGCAGGTTCCTGCGCTGTCGCTCAACGAGGCATGGACCCTATGTCGCTTGAAATTGCATTGAACCGCTGCACGATGGTTATTAAATAACAATAGCCGGTAGTTTTAATGTTGTAACGTTGCCGTTTCGGTAACTTCACAGAGCGTGGCTGAATATAACCGTGCTCTATCTGGGCGCGATATTGGCCGGCCGGGAGTGATTCTTTGCAGCCTATCCATGGCAAATCAGGGCGCAGTGCCGCATTCCGAGAAGCCCTTAGTACCCGCTTGCCACAATTTGAATCGCGCACCTCGCCTCTGTAATCTCCAAGGCATAGTGTCCCGGCTCGTCGTGCGTTGCACCGCTTGTGCTCTGGTATTGGTGCCCTGGTAACTGCTGCGACTTGGGACCGCGTACATCACCAGCGTTCGGTGGTGCTGGCCAGATTTAATTGGTAATTCCTACGGAGCGCTTGCTGATGCATACCGCAAAACCAAACCGTATCACCCTAACCGGTGCCGACGAAAAGACCTCCATCGCCGACCTGGTGGCGTTGTGCAAATACTATCCAGAGCTGGAAGTCGGCCTTCTCTACACGGCAAAGCCTGAAGGGCGTCATCGCTATCCGTCGCTGGAATGGCTTCATGCTGCCGCAAGTGCCTTGACCGGGCGCTGCGCGATCCACATCTGCGGTGGCGTGGCCCGCGCATCGCTACGCGGCGGGCTGCTGACGCATGTGACGCGCCATGCGCCGCGCGTCCAGATCAATGGTCTGGTCACTGCGCCGGAGCTCGAGCTGCTGGCCCGTTGCGCGCAAACAGTCATCACACAACACTGCGAGATCAACATGGCGTTGGTTCATGTTCCGATCGCCAATCACCAGTTGTTGGTCGACGGTTCTGCCGGTCGTGGTATCTCGCCAGCCGTCTGGGGCAAACCCGCTACGCGGAAGGAGGTGGGCTTTGCCGGCGGCCTGGGCCCCGCCAACATCGTCGACGAGGTTAGCCGCATTGCGCAGGTCGCCCACGGTGCTTGGTGGATCGATATGGAAGCCAAGCTTCGGGTGGACGACTGGTTCAGCATCGACGCCGCGCGGGAAGTCCTGGTTGCCCTTCTGGGCCCGCTGCCTGTCGCGGCGTGATTCGCCTTTTTACCAGCAATGCGCATTGTGAGTTGACCTAAACGTGCACGAGGCACGGTTGACCGTCGAAGGCACTCGCCCGGAAAATTTACCGCAAGGATCAACGTTACTTAGGAGCTGCAACATGAAACAATATTCGATGAAGTTCGTTCTCAATTGCCTGATGTCGGCAAGCCTTTTACTGGCGTCGGTCTCCGCCCACGCCTGGGGCTATCAGGGCCACCGCATCGCTGCGGATGTGGCCTCTGGGCTCCTGACCCAGCAGGCCCGCATACGCGCTGGTGAGCTGCTGATGGGCGGCTCGCTGGCGGACGTTGCCAGCTACATGGACGATGAGCGGCGCAACCTCAAGCGTCAGATACCAGGCTCGGACAAGTGGCACTACGACAATATCCCTGTCTGCGGGAATGCGTCGGTCGCGGCGGTATGCCATGGCGGCGACTGCGCCAGCGCTCGGATCGACTACTTCAGCGAGATATTGGCTGACCGCACGACCGACAAGGCCACGCGCGTGTTCGCGCTAAAAGCCCTGGTGCACCTGATCGGCGATATCCATCAACCGCTTCACGCCGCGGACGATGGGGACCATGGGGGCAACGATGTCTCCATCGGGAGCCGGAATCTGCATAGCGAGTGGGACTCCGGCTTGGTCAAAAAGCTCGTTCGTTACCAGTCCGCTGATGACTACGCTTTGACGCTGCTCGACAGGTATCATACCCAGATCCAAAATGCCCAAAGCGGCAATGCTACGGCGTGGGCCATGGAATCGCATGATCTGGCGCAGCGGGTAGCCTACGGTAACTTGCCCGGTTTCGCCTGCGGTCAGGGGCCCATGTCCGTCGCCAGGTTGCCGGCCTCGTATTACGACCAGGCGCTACCGGTCGTGGAATTGCAGCTGGTCCGAGCCGGGGCTCGGATGGCCATGGTGCTGAACCATGCGCTAGCCAAATAGCATGCTGTAACGGCTAGCCTGGGCCGATCGTGGCGGCGATATCCCCGCCACGAAGATCGATTGCCCAGTTGGGCACAATCAGGTAGGATTCTCCGTACTTTCTGTGCCATTGCGGCGCGAGTGGGTGAGCTTAGCCCGGCCTTAGCCAACCAAGCCTGTTCAATGTTTCCTGTCTCAACTCTCTAACGCGGGCACCAAGGTTTTTTTGCTGCCCTTGGCTCCGTTCTCTGTCGCCGGCTTGGGTTCCAAGTCGGTTTTCTCCTGTTGGTCTGTACTGCTTGCCTTGGAAGCGCATGGCTTTTTCCGCATGCTGCTCACCAGACCGCATGTTCAGTCGGCATAGATCCATTTCGCTGTACCTCGATGCTGCTGTTTGTCGACTCGAATTCATTCGTATTGACAGATTGCGGCTATTTCCTTGTCGTCGGTCCTCCCATGGCCAATGACACTCAACCCGCGCGGGATCCTCTTTCCCGATTGGGGAAGTCCTGCGCTTTCTCTCTCGATAGGAGTATGCAAATGTCTAACAATTACTACGATGCCGTCGGCGTTGTGACGTTCGTCAAGGCGACGCCTGTAGTGCAAGCACTCTTTGGCGATTTCATCCTGGAAGGCTCCACGCCAAGCGATACGCAGTTTGAGATCGCCACCCTGGCCGAGATGGTCAACCCTCAGTGGGACGATATCCATGAGCGCCTGCGGGAACTGAGCAAGACTTTGTCGCTGCAACTGCCTGACGATGCGCAAGATACGATTGAGGAGCAGCTCTTTTGCCTGGGCAGCCATTTTGGTCAGGACGATAACGCTGACTTGCTCAATTTGATTGACAACTACGCGTTCGATAATGACGCCGATCTGGAAGTCCTCTACACCCTGGCCCGCTATTTCGATGACGGGCATGGCATCAAGTCGGTGCATATGGAAGGAGCCAGACACGGGGACCGTCCGGTCGCTGGTACATTTGGCGGCGCCATGGTGTATTACGGCGCCCACTTCTGGCTCGACGTTGATACGGGCGCAGCAGTCGCAATGGCCGCCAATATCGACGAGCTGTTGGCTGCTGGTGATATTTCCAGCGCTGGTGCACGTCTGCAGCAAGCCGTCGAGAGGTTGATCGCCGGTGTTGCCGTCGACAGTGTTCGAGATGAGTTGCGCGTGCAGCTGGGGAAAGCCTTATTGGCCCAGCACGGCGGTGCGGCCGCAACCAAATCGTTCGCCGTCAATGGTCGCATACCCGGCTCGGACGAAGATACCTGTCATGTCATCGACGCTGTTGATGCTACGGCTGCTGTGGCCGCGTTTGAGGCCGAGATGTATTGCCACATTGAGGATGTGGCGGCACGTGAAGCCGATCGCGAAGCGGCCATAAAAAGGCATGGTTCGGCGGTCTATATCACGAGTGTTTGCTACGCTGACGTTGGCGACATCATCACCGTCTGATCGTTTCAACTCGCAAAGGGAGTCCATCAAACCGGTGGATTGCCTTTTGCTTTCTTTCAAACTTGGGAGGCAATATGAAATGCAACAACAATGCAGCGTTACTGGACCTGGTCGGTGTTCTGCTTCGCGCGGACCGCGAAGAGGCCCTGTCGGACGTGCTTCACAACGAGGGTATCGGCGACGCCTATGCGCAAGCCATGGTCGAGGCGCTGAAAGCGCTCGGACGCGATGGTGTAGCGGTGATCGCGCATCGCTACGAGACCGCCGTGCCTGCCGAGCTGCAGGCGATGTTGGCTGAAGACGATGGGAAGTCCGCTGCGGCGCCGGCTGCTCCACCTTCGCTGGAGGACGACGCTTTCGCTGCGCTGGAGCTGTTACTGGAAGATGTCGACGCCATCGCTTGCGGTGTGAACTGCTATGGCATGCCGGTCGAAAGCGAGGAGCACCCGTTCCATGTGAGCGTACTGCAGGCACGCGACGTCCTCAGCCGGCGTCGCAATCTCGGCGAGGCTGCAAAATTGCCGAATCAGGAGGCGAAGGTCTCTGCCAGCTGACGTTGCAGTTGTTGTACAACGAACCATTGTTCATCACCCGGCGCTTGTACAGGCCGGGTTTTTTTATGGGCGGGCGCCTTGAAGCACGTCTTCGGCCGGGTAGGTAGTAGGGCGCTGGTGCGCATCCGTGTGTCGCCGGCGGCGCGGTGATTTGACTCTCCGAAATAAATGCGACGGTTTGAAAAAAGATGCGATGCTGAAAGCTCGACGTAAAAAAGCCGGCTGTGCCGGCTTATGTGAAACGGGCATCTTCCGATCTACCGCGATTGCGGCTTCAGTTGAACAATGGTTGGATCTGAGGCGGCCAGCCTCGCGATCTCATTTTGCTGCGCACGCCAGATACGAAATTGGTTAAAGTGATCGGGCGTGGCGGTAAAACTGGGCCGCATATCCGACTGCAGTTCTTCAAGACACTCAGCGAATCGTGTCCTCAAGGCGTGCAGGTTCTTCGCAGAGGGATTCATCTCATATACCCGAATTTCGCTGGAAATATTTCCTTCGTAGATTGGAATGTAGCCTTGCTTGTCGCCCGATAGTGGTTTGTACCAAGCGCGTCCCTCACGTCCGATAAACGCTTCCATGTCACGCGCTATCTCAAGTACCTTGATATCGCCGGCAATGCCCAGATAGCCCGCCGCGATAGCATCCAGTTGTGCCTGGCGCTTTCTCGCCAACTCGGCCTTCTGATCTTCTTCGTATTGCTTAGCCAGTTGAGCGGCTCGGCCGATATCGTCTCCCAAGCGGTCAAAGGCATTCGCTGCGGCCTTGATCGCGGCGACCTGTTCGGCGTCGAGCACCTTTTCGAACTCAGTCATCGCTGCGCGGAGATTCGTCGACGTGCGGCGAACTACTGCTTTCTTGTTCTTTAGTTTTTGTTCTCCGCCCGACCAAAACAGTTTGAACCTCTTGAAGATCAATTCGTCCCGACGAAGCGGGGCATTGTCAGCGCACGCCTCCCTCATGAAGGACCAGGATTCCTCCCGTTCGTGTCCTTTTCCGCAGTCGAACTTGTGCCAAAACGCGCTGCCAGTGAAGTGGCGGCAGTTCTCGCAATTGATACGCACTGGTTTGGGTAACGGTTCTGGCTTCGACTTCTTCGACATGCTCGGGTTTCCGATTTTCTAGACGTGATTGACGGTCCATACCGATAGCATCGCTTTAAGCGGCTCAAGCACCAGATCGCGAACGGACGTGCCGACATGTTTTCCGCCGGTATCTTTGTCTTTGTAGATAGCGATTTCTTGCTTCGCGAGGGCTTCGACACTCGGCAGCAACGCCATCAGCGTAACGGCACTTTGGGAGCGCGTCTTCGCAAGCAACAATGCACGCTTCGTCTTACCCTGGCATATTGCTTTGAGTAGGCTTGACGCAGTAGCTTCAAGAAATTTTAAAACCGGAGCAGCGGTATCAAACGTACGCTCCTTCTCAAGATCCTCAGTGTGCTCGAATGCCTCACCGCTGGCACGCAGCGCCTGGATCGCGAGTACAAGAATAGCTATTTCATCCATGGCGCTCAGTCGATCGCCGTCGAAATGTTCTCGTGTAATATTCATTAAAAGTTCCCTATCCGGCTTCCGGCCGAGGCGGTGCGTCAATGACGCGATTTTCATCAATCTACTAAGTCGTCGTCACATCCGTACCGACGAGTTTCGAACAGAGCCGTTCGCGGTACAATTTTCGATTTTTTTGAGCGCGGTAAGATCCGAAAATCCATATCGCCAGAATCACAAAAGTTCCCCCTGAATACCAATCAGATGCGAACACACCGATTCCGAACAGAAAAACCGCCCCGAGCATTTCACCGATTGACGCAATTGCGTCGGTCAGATCAGCTATCTCCACACTTCTATTCATCTTCTTCTCCGTATTTTCCGATTTATTCGTTTGCGGTTACTTTGGCCACACAATGCGGGCAAAGCGAAAGGGGCCTATCGAGGTATTCGCCCAGGTCGACGAGCCGCGCGCTCTCCGATGGCTTCCGGCCTCCAGTGCAAATTGGCGCATCATATTCACCGTCATAGCCGCCGGGCATAGTCTGGGAAATATGCAATACATCATCGACAAACAGCAATGAGTAGCCATCGTCATTCTCGGAGATTGGTGACAGTAGTCGATCTTCGGTTACGAGGCCAAGCACTGGTCCTCGCATGACGTCGTCTGCGCCACTGAATTTCTTGCCGTAGGCGAGGGTCACGGCGGCCACAGAAACCACTTTGCTGGTCGCAGGAACGGCGCGAGCGAGGGCTTTGGCGTCATCGTCGTTATAAACCCGCCATGCCTCTCCATCGCTGTTAAAGAGAGGCGAGAACGAATAGCCAGTTGTGCTGCAGTGGATAAAATAGCGCACTCCAAGCAACTGATTCGCTACCTTCCCCAATGTACGACTCATAGTGCTTTTCCTTATAAACCATTTATACGGTATTTTACAGGTTCAGTTACGGCCCAAACGGCGGCCGGCTTAGTCTTGTTTGTCGCAGCTCTCGGATGGTAGCACCTCCATGTCCTGCGCCTTCATAATCACCAGGTGAGCGCGCGTTTGATCGGCGGGGCCCTGGAACATATCCACCAGTTCCAAATCGCTCATGCGCTCGGCCGACTCAATCGGCATGTAGATGTGCCAGGTGGTCAGGTGGATTTCCCAG
Organism: Duganella vulcania; assembly: GCF_009857655.1. NCBI lineage: Bacteria > Pseudomonadati > Pseudomonadota > Betaproteobacteria > Burkholderiales > Oxalobacteraceae > Duganella > Duganella vulcania. The sequence goes on along the minus strand of NZ_WWCX01000001.1, from coordinate 185,432 downwards.
ATGACTACCCCGATAGCCTACTGAGGGCCGTACAGAATGTAGAGCTTCCATGCAATCAAGCTCCATGCTGTGTATGTGGGAAGACGAAGCCCAAAGTGGATTACTTCGCTCAAAGGTCGCCAGACTGGGTATTCCGGACGAACGTGACCAGTGATTCCGGTATCGTGACCAGTCATTCCGGCGCAACGTGACCGCCCATTCCGGGCGAACGTGACCGATTTCGAGCATCGTCCGGAATCAACGGTCACGATACCGGAATGGCTGGTCACGATACCGGAACGGCGACGTACAGCACAGTATTGGCGTTACGCATTTTGCAACCGAACGGGTACGCTTCCAGATTTTTACTGGAGACCGCGTGCCCGCACCAAGGATCAATATGCGTAAAATTAAGGACGTATTACGGCTCAAGCTCGATGCCAAACTGTCGCACCAGCAGATCGCCGACGCGCTGGGGCTGTCGAAGGGTGTCGTGACCAAGTACGCGGGCCTGGCCGCCGCCGCAGAGCTGGACTGGAGCGCTGTGCAAGGCATGGACGAGGGGACGCTGGAGCGGCGCCTGATGACCAGCTCCCAGAAGGCGCGCGATTATGTGCAACCCGACTACGGGCGCCTGCATCAGGAGCTGCGCCGCAAGGGCATGACGTTGATGCTGCTGTGGGAGGAGCACCGCACCGACTACGCGGACTGCCAAACCTATTCCTATTCGCAGTTCTGCGACAACTACCGCCGCTTCGCCAAGCAGCTCAAGCGCTCGATGCGCCAGGTGCACCGCGCCGGCGAGAAGCTGTTCATCGACTACGCCGGTCCCACCATCGCGCTCACCGACGGCGGCCGCGCCCACATCTTCGTGGCCTCGCTGGGCGCGTCGAGCTACACCTACGCCTGCGCCACGCCGCGCGAGACCATGGCCGACTGGCTCGAATCGACGGCGCGGGCGCTGAGCTTTTACGGCGGCGTGACCCAGCTCATCGTGCCCGACAATCCCAAGGCGATGATCTCGGACGCCAACCGCTACGAGCCGCGCGGCAACGATACCGTGCTCGACTTCGCGCGCCACTACGGCACCTCGATCCTGCCGGCGCGCCCCTACCATCCACAGGACAAGGCCAAGGCCGAATCGGCGGTGCAGATCGTCGAGCGGTGGATCATGGCGCGCCTGCGCCACCAGCAGTTCGGCAATGTGCACGAGGTCAACGCGGCGATGGCGCCGCTGCTGACCAGACTGAACGACAAGCCGTTCCAGAAGCTGCCTGGCAGCCGCGCCAGCACCTTTGCCGAGATCGATGCGCCGGCCCTGCAGGCACTGCCGTTGCAGCGTTATGAGATGGCCCGCTTCAGGACGGTCAAGGTACATATCGATTACCACGTCGAGGTCGAGCGCCACCGCTACAGCGTGCCACAAGCCCTGGTTGGCCAGGTGCTCGAGGCGCGCATCACGACGGCGGCGGTGGAGCTGCTGCATCGCGGCCAGCGCGTTGCCAGCCACGCCCGCAGCAGCCGCGCCGGCGGCTTCACGACCATCGGCGCGCACATGCCCGCGGCACACCGCGCCCACATGGAGTGGACGCCACAGCGCTTGATCCACTGGGGCGAGAGTGTCGGCCCGGCCAGCGCCGAGGCGGTGACGCGGCTGATGGCCGAGAACAAGCATCCCGAGCATGGCTACCGGGCCTGCCTGGGCCTGCTGTCGCTGGCCAAGCGCTACGGCAAGCCAAGGCTGGAGGCGGCCTGCATGTTGGCCTTGCAGATCGGCGCCTGCCAGTACCGCCACGTAAACGACATCCTGAAGAACAACCGCGATCAAAGCGCGCCGAGCACCACTACCGAATGGGTCAGCCCCGAGCATGCCCACCTGCGCGGCCCCGGCTACTACCAATAAGGAACGAGACCATGATGATGCATACCACCCTGGCGCAACTGCGCACGTTGAAGCTCGATGGCCTGGCGGCCGGCCTTGAAGAACAACTGGCGCAACCGGGCATGGCCGCGATGAGCTTCGAGGAGCGCGTGGCGCTGTTGATCGATCGCGAGATCCACGCGCGCAACGACCGCAAGCTGGCGAGGCTGCTCAAGAACGCGCACCTGAAATACGGCCAGGCGGCGATCGAGGACATCGATGCGCGCGCCGGTCGCGGCGTCGACCGGAGGGCGGTGATGAGCCTGGCATTGGGCGACTGGGTCGGCGCCGGCCACAGCGTGCTGATCACTGGCCCGACCGGCGCCGGCAAATCGTGGCTGGCCTGCGCGTTGGCCCAGTACGCCTGCCGGCGTGGCTACTCCGCCATCTACCAGCGCGTACCTCGCTTGCAGGAAGAGCTGCGCATTCGGCACGGCAGCGGCGCTTTCGGCAAATGGCTGCTGCAACTGGCCAAGACCGACGTGCTCGTGCTGGACGACTGGGGCATGGGTGCCATCGACGGCATGACGCGCTCGGACCTGCTGGAGATCATCGACGACCGGGCCGGCAACAAGGCCACCATCATCACCAGCCAATTGCCCGTCGAGCACTGGCATGCCTGGATCGGCGATGCCACCATCGCCGACGCCATCCTGGACCGCGTCATGCAGCGCAACCACCGTTTCACGCTGGCCGGTGATTCGCTGCGCGCCCAACGACCCAACACAGCCAATAAGGAGAAAAATATCGACCCATCGTGACCGCAGGGATTAGAATTTGACCGCGTAACGCCATCTCATGCGCAGCGGTCACGTTCCCCGGAATGACCGGTCACGTTCGCCGGAATACGCACCAGACGCCGCAACGCGTGGCGAATCCGTAGTTATCATGCTGCCAAGCTGAAGCCAACTTGTTGGATGGAAGCTCCGTCCAAATCGATTCGAGCAACGTGAGCGCGGCGATCATCCCGGCGAATGCCGTGAAGCCGACTATCACAGCCCACCAGCTATGCACCACGAGAAGTGCAACAACTAGGAGAATGACTGCTGGTATCCGCATTGCGGCGATACCATGGATTTCGCGTGGATTGAATGGCGCGGCGACATGGAACTGGCCGTTTGCATAGCCCGACTCGATGCGCGCGCCGGCGAGCTCTTTTATTCGATTGAACATAGATGCTTTCAGGTTACAGGCGCTTCGGTTCCATATGAATTTGCTCAAGGGGCGACTTGACTGCATTGCGCAGTATTCGCGCCTGGCGGCGAGCTTCCAATTCACCAGCGGCCCCAGGTACTCCAAAGCGAACCTTCTGACGGAGTAACTTTATCTGCTTGAGATCCTCTCGAGATTTCAACAGTTGATCCCGTTTTTCAGTCATTTTCTTGCTCATAGTTTTCCTCGCTGACCAGCAACGTGCTGGCCTTCTCAATTGACCAGGCCCGTCGTGCGGGCCGTCGGCGTTGCTGGGGGGGCTCCTTGGCGGTTAGGTAAGGTTGGAAGGCACGCGAATAATGCCGCGTTCATCGGCCAAGACGCCGGCGATCTGCTCGCAAGACTCTTTTACAACAACCATGCGCTGCCCCTGCGCGATTTCATCCCCTTCGCCGAATTCGGCGACGGCTGGCGTCAGCGTCACCCGACATCCTTTGGGCCATTCGTCAGAATTCTTTTCGATCGGATTCTCCATCACTGACTCGATTGCATCGGCGTCAATGAGCATCCGAACTGGCCGGAACTCAGACACAGCCGTGTGCTCAGAATCGTAAACCACATGGAACTCAATCAACTTTGCCATCATTCCCTCCGGCCTTACACGGGCTGGCAGCCGGCCAGGGCGGTGCGCCAAATGCGACGCGAAAGTTCACATTTACGTGAGAACCCAATTCGACGCCTGCAATTCAGTCGATGAGGGGTGCCAGTCTGGTGCAGCAAACTGATCGAGGCGGTAGACGTTGATACGATCCCCGTTCTTTCGCAAGAACGTCCCCGACGTCCAACTCGCACGCCGGATGGAAGCGCCTTCACCCAGGGCCTTGTACGCTGCTTTGAACTCTTCGCTGCACTTACTTTCCGCGATTACGATCATCGTGATTTGCCTTGGCGTCAGCCGTCAAATTTGCCGAGGGCGTACAGCGAGCCAATTATCGCCGCATAGAACACGACGCCGACGAACGCCGCCATCCAGTTACCGCCCATGCGACTAGCAGCTCCCTTACCAGCGAAAAGAGCCGGGATCGCCGAGGCAGTCAGGTACATTGCGATGCTCATGATCTTCCGTCAAAGATTATCGGTGTCAGGTAGTGCCACCCAGTGCGTGCACACGCGAGTGCCAAACAGCCTCGTCAATTCCACAGTTTCCCCCAATGCGAATCCACCGGAGCCGTTTGGCGACTCAGGGGCAAATCGAAACACTGCGCGCTTTGGTTTAACCTTCAGATCGTCGTAGCTGGAGATCGGCAGCCAATCATTCATCTAAATTCTCCGTCCTATTTGATCGGAGTGACGGTGACTTGAACACGATACCGAACAGGCTTGTCGCCAGGGTATTCGTTCTTGAACTCTTCCTCGTCGACACAGAAATTGTTCGACACCTCACTCAAAATTGCACGCTCGATTTCTTGGACCGAGTTACCAGCCAAGATTTCTATGGTATTGGTCTTCATTGTTTCTCCTCGCTGGGCCGGCACAATGCAGCCCTCTCATAGCACCAGGCCCGTCATGCGGGCCGTAGGTGGTGCTGTGAGCGCCGCCAGGGCGTAGGGGGATTTTTCGTCCTGTTCACTTCGTTATAGGTTGGCCAAGCGAAAGCCGGCGTGAGATCGAAAACAACACGCTGGGTTCCGCGTCTTGGTCTACCTCGTGCTGCCACTCGGCCCAACCAGCTATGTTTCCCTTCGGCCCAGGCCAAATGTTCCCGCGCGGCCTGGCGACTTCGGTAACGCGCTTCCCGTCGACGTAGAGCAGCCCCCATCGAGCCGGCAACTCGTCAGCGCCGATCTGTCCGGCCGGGCAGATGTAGAAGCGGTACAGCCCGATCCCGCCCACCTCGCGATGCGGCTTTTCCCAGTCGGCTAGGAAGTCGGCTCGGCTCACCTTGGATTCGATGGTCGCAGAACACTGCGAGCGAAAACCGATTACGTCAGCGCGCTCGCGGCACCCCAGCGCGGTCAGCTCGGTCGCCACAACGGCGAACCCGTTCCGCTTCAGCCAGGCGGCGCCAATGGTGGACAGCTCGTTATGCAGTTCGCTCGGCATGGTTTTTTCGGTTCGGTTAGGCGGCCACGGTCACAGGTTGAAACGATGGCTCCCACACCGTAACATCGGGCGACAAACAGCCCTTGCAGAAGTAGTTTGCATTGCCATCGTAGGGATGGTGGCCGGGGCCGACCAGGAAAGCTTCACCGCGCTTATATTGCGTGTAGTTGCTGTCCTTCGAGCACTGGTAGCAGGACACTTCCTCTCCCAGCGTCAAGTGGTAGGCATTGTTGCTCAGCACGTTCTGAGCGGTGACGATCATATTCAAGGCGGTACTGGTTTCCATGGCGAATTTCCGTCCTATTCGTACCGCAATTTAGGGCTGCGCGAACTTTTAATGGCATGACTTGGGACAGGCATCGCGAGTGGAACAAGCATAATTAATCCGAAAATTGCGATTGCCCCGAGAAGAGCACCAACAGCCTGGCCACCGGAAGCGACCCCCCCAATTAACGCACCAAATGTCAGACTCGAGGGCAAAGCTAAGGGCATGTCTCTCGCCATTCGCTTACTAACCAGCCGCATGATAGTTATCGTTCGACGTCCGGTGGGTTGGTTCACACGTAGCGTCCGAATGTGTTGCCGGAACGATGGATCTACCCACTTAACCAAAAACACTATGAGCAACATTAAGAACCAGAGTGGTTCAAAGAAATCTACGAAGCGACTTTTCATATCAGCACCCTATTTTCCCTCGCTGGCCGACACTGCTACAGGCAATTTCAAACTCAATGCCCTTTGCAGCGTCAACCACCGGCGACGAAAGGCTGCATACCGCGAACCTGTGGCACCTTCCATGTAGAGGCGACGAACCTCAATCATGTCCAAAAGTTCCCCCGCCGTGTGCTTCTTCGCCAACCGCTCAAAAGTCTTCACGTTCGTTTTCCTTGTTTAAGTCATCACTGCTTACTGTCCTGAGAAAGTGGTAAAACTCCAAACAGGAATAGCACCCCGACTAGTCCGGCGATTGTCGCCATCGTGGCCGGCATAGATAGGATGCCTGGCGAAATCCATTGGGCATCCTTTGCCCCCAGGCCCGTTGTTGGAATGAAGCGGGCAATACCGCCCAGCATCCAAACCCAGGTGGTGACACAAAAGGCCAAAAGCCCTAAAGCGAATAAGCGGTAGGTAATTTTCTTTAACATGGTAATTTTCATTGTATTTTGGCTTTCGCCGACATGGAGAGGGGCTGGGTCTTATTCCAGCTTCCCCCACTTGCTCATCAGGTCCGCAGCTTGGGGGACGATTGCGGGCATCCTCTGCGTTTCTACCAACGCCGCCCTCTCCATGTCGGCCCTCAAATTTAGCCTGTCAGGGCAGAGATTTTTCGATCACTTCACACTGGCATCCGTTGGTGGCGTCATCCATTCGCTTCTTTTCCACTAGCCACCATCGCCTGTACTGTTTTTCTTCCTCTCGCCACTGATCAAACAATCTCTCTAAAACGGGGATGGCAAGAACAAAGAGCGCAACAAAGATTGATATGCCGCCGACAAGTGGTGCGAGACTTTCTAGAGCTTTCATGAGGTCTCCTGTTACGGGTTTAGTTGTGATGGCAGCTGTTCAGTAGCGGGCGCCACCAGGGGGGGGGATTTCCTTGCCAGCTTCACTCAAGCACGACCGCCGGGAACGAGCCGTCGATGTCGTTTTCAGCATCAAAGAACCGGCCACCATGGCGCGGGCCGAAATGCTGCTTTGCGTCCAGTGATTTAAGGTCTGCGGCGTCTACCAGCTCTGACTCATGGAAGGCATGCACCAACACTTTCGTATCGCGGGGAAGTTCCTCTAATAGCGCGATCAGATCGCCAACAGTCATAATGGGTTCTCCACAGCCAGCACCGCGCTGACCTTCTCAATGCACCAGGCCGCGTCTTGCGCGGCCGTGGGTGCTGCTGTGAGCGATTTCCTAATCAGATATTTTAGAGCGGATCACGTTCATGACGTGCTGGTAGTGAACAGCTTGCGACGATGCGAGCTTCATTCCGCTATTCCAAAGTTCATCGACAAACGACTCTGTGTCCGACTGCTTGCGACGGTCTTCCGCCCGCGATATCCACTGGCCATACACTTGATCGCGCAGGCGGTCAGCACTCATTTTGTTTGACATGATTTTTAGTCCTCATTTTAGGAACGATCGAAGTAAGAGATACACCGCTATGCTGCCGACTGCATATATCGCGCAACGAGCCGTCGTAGTATTAGTCCTTACTGCGTGGAAGCCGCTGGAGACGAACCCGATTACCAGAACCACAAGGACGGCGCTCGTCGCGTGAGGGATTGATCCGGCACTCATGTCGTTGGCCATAAAGATGCCAGCGGCCATTCCCAAGGAAGTCACAAGTGGACTAAGCCAGCGGTGGTTTCGGTTCCAAAACTGCGTAATGGAATCTGTGCTCATTTCTAATCTTCCGATCACGCGGCCACCGCCGCTTTAGGTTCAAAACACACCTTGAAGCGATTTAGGTAGCTGTTTCGCATCAAGTTCTTCAGCAACTTGACGTGAGCGCCGCCGTCGTCCCGCTTGTTGCAGCAGTAGCCGCTAGTGCCGTGATGGCCATCTGCGCTGTCATCGTCAGCCTATTCAAGGTGCTTGCAGGTGCGGCAGTTCTTCGTCATGGCGATTTTCCGTCCTATTCACTTCGTTATTGGTTGACCCAGCGAAAGCCGGCGCGAGATCGAAAACAACACGTTGCGTTCCGCATCTTGGTCTGTCTCGTGCTGCCACTCGGCCCAACCAGCAACGTTTCCTTTCGGGCCAGGCCAGGTGTTCCCGCGCGGCCTGGCGACCTCGGTAACGCGCTTCCCGTCGACGTAGAGCAGCCCCCACCGCGCCGGTAACTCGTCAGCGCCGATCAGTCCCGCCGGGCAGATGTAGAAACGGTACAGTCCAATCCCGCCCACCGCGCGATGCGGCTTCTTCCGGTCGGCCAGGAAGTCGGCCCGGCTCACCTTGGATTCGATGGCCGCGGAACACTGCGAGCGGAAGCCAATCACGTCTGCGCGCTCGCGGCATCCTAGCGCGGTTAGATCGGTCGCCACAACAGTGAACCCGTTGCGCTTTAACCAGGCAGCGCCAAGGGTGGACAGCTCGTCATGCAGTTCGCTCGGCATGGATGTTCCTTGGATCACTCAACTAGGGCAGAGGGCTTCAATTTCAGCAGATACCAACGGGAGGACCACGCCTGTTGCGCACCAAGCAGAGACCCAACAGCGCCGAGGTACTCGCCTTTAATGAGGCATAGGATCGCGATGACGGACAAGAGAATCATCATTGCGACAGGAATTTTTGACTCAGTAATTTTCATATATTGTCCTTATCAAATCATGGTGCGGTCTTGCTCAGTAGTGCCAGCCCGATGTGTTCAAGGTCAACTGCAGCTTGGCCACCGAAGATATACGTCGGGCCACTTTGCGCCAAGTTTCGAACTGAAGCGGATCACGCCTCATATAATTTGCCTTGTCCTTATCGGAGAAGGGCAGCCATTACAGTGTCCAAGAAACGCTCACCAACTGCCTGGCCGACTCGCCACGCGAGAAACGCCAGTACAGCGCACACGAGAAAGAGCAATGCCCTCTGCCCACCTGTCAGTTTCCTGTCTAAAAGTTTGCCCACGATTTTCCTACGCGGCAGAAAGCCACGAATTTGGGGAAGCATAAGCAGGTGAAAGCGAGTTCCCAATGTCAGATTCGAGTATGTCGTCGCTTCCCCGCACTTCAACCACTCGTCCGCGCGCGAAGCGAGCTGCAAAATCAGCTTGAACGCCGACGCCAATGAAATATGCCCAGCCTGAAAGTTCAGGGTTCCATCGCCGCATGCCGGAATCAGTTCGTACAAAAAGACCATCCTTTTCGATAGTTCCACCGATGCAGGAACCATAGTTTGGGTCATCCGGCAAGTCGGTCGTTTGAAAATATTGCGCGTCATGCCCTCGTCCCGGTGGCAGCGGAAATTCGATTGCGATGCTAACGCTAGAGTAGTCACTCATGATTTTCCTATCAGGGCTGGGTGAACTTTCCGACGATCTTCACGTTGCAGTTTCCCAGCACCATTTCTGCGTCGCTCGCGCAGACATCTTTCAACTGGGTGAGGTCCGACATAGCGAACAGCATGCGACAGGACTCGCCGCAGCTGGTGCATTTGTACGTCAAATACATGCCATGCCGGACAGGCGCGGTTGACGGGCTGCCGCATCTTGGACAATCCGGCATTGCCGCACCACTAGCAATCTTCATCGCATCGCCGTGAGAGAGCGCATGTTCTACTTTGTTCATTTGCAATCCGCCACTTGGCGGCCTTTCAAAGTCCCCGACTGCCGATCGGTGCGGTGCGCCAGGTGGCGCGGGATTTGCCTCTCAGGCCGGCAGCGGCCTTTCACCTAGCTTCTCAAGGTGTGCCAGACGGGCCGCTTCCTCGTAGTCTGCATAGGTTTTAAGTGGCAGCACAGGCGATTCGTCGTTTGCCAAGTCCAGCACATAGCCGCCGAACGTCGTGATCTGGTGACGGCCGAAACCCTTGGATTCGGCAACACCGATTTCGCACAGGCGAGCCATGCGTTCTTTCGGCACATTGTGTTCACCCGACCCGCGGTCTTCGCAGCACTCCGCGAACCGCTTCAGGGCGGCCAGATCATCGGGCAGAAGAAAGTTTGTGATTTGCATTGCTATTGTACTTATAAACGATTTATACCGTTTTCACCGATCAGTTCCAGCGATTCATGCCGTGTTCGGCGGCGATCTTGATCGCGTCCTTCACTTCCGGCCTAACTGGCGCAGCCGACAACAACCAGACCTGATCGACTACATCAGCAAAAAGAGGATTGGCCGTAAGTTCTTCCGCCAGCTTAGCGCGATCTTGATCCCCGATGTGCAGAGGGATTACCCCGTGCATTCGCAGGCGCTTTACAGCCTCCCCGATTTCCATTGGGCGGTGGGCTGCCCGATCTTGACGTTCGTTCTCGATCTGGCGTTCAAGCAGCTTAATCCGGGCCTGGAGGGTGTTAATCAAGCCCTCTGGGTCTTCGATATTTACAATTGCGCTCATGCTGATATTTTCCTTTAGGATTGCATGTTTTGGTCAAACAAACGATCAGCAAAACGTCGTGCCAGCTTGAATGCCTCCAGCGGTTCACCCTGGACGATCAACGTTGCTGAAGCCTGAGCAAAAAGTGCATCAAAAACCCGGCGCACGGATTCTGGATCTGGGTGCGTCGCGATAAGGGCATCGACCGCGCAAGCGATAACGCTGCTGTGAATCGTCGCTATGTCAGCATTCGAGAATTTTTCCAACAACTGCTTGTCCGTAACATCCATACCGTTTGCCTTCCCATCCATAATGACTCAAGACCACTTGCGGGAAGCAAAGAACAGTTCAAGCAGCAGCCAAAGGAAACTCAGCGGCATCGCGATTTGGAAGGCAAGCGCAGCTTCGGCAGAAAGACTCGGCCCACCGACCATCACTGCAAACAAGCGCATCAAACTTCCGACGAAAATGAGCAGTGCAACGGCAATGCGAACTCGTGCCCACTTGCTTGACTTCTCCGGCCCCTCCCAAGTGCCGGCCTTTCTTGCGTGAGCATCCTCCAGCCGGTCTATCCGGATTATGGCGGCGAAGGCGCTGACCAGGAACACGACACCAGGGACGGCGGTTACCGCCAACGGTGCATTTCCTGGGCCTCCCACGAGGAATACGCCCAACAGAGAGAAGGAGGCGGCTCTCAGCAGCAGTGACACTACCGGGTCCTTGGCTTTCTCCGATCGTGCCGTTGGAGTGTCGCTGCTTTTTGTTGGTTGCATGGTAATTTCCTTCTCAACTCTGGCTATTCTTGGCACGAGTCCAACCATGCCAGAATCCGATGATATTGAAGCAGATGATCCCACTAGCCGTGCCATCAAAGACTCCCTTCCAGGCATACATGAAATCCACGTGGGGGCGGATCATGAGGTATATCGCAGGAAATGAAAGCAGCAATACTAGAGTCCCGTAGATGGCGGCATACAGAAGACCATAGAAAACCGGCTTGCTTACGTAGATACGCATGTCCATGATTTGCCCTATCGATCGTTCTTCATCAGCTGTTCACCAGCATGGCGCTTCGGCCATGCGTCGCAGATGATCCGCTGCGCCATCGCGAAGGCGCAGTCGCGGTGCATTAAGACGGAGTTCAGCAGATCAGTCGCAGGATAGGCGTCATATGCAATCACTGGCCCGTCCGCCGCCGTCTCGATTGCTTTGCCGCAGCAAAAGCACTGCGTTTGCAGCTCAAAGAGAGATTGCTCCCTGGCCGTTACAACAGAAATATAAAAACTCACAGTATTCTTCGTCCTACTTTGTGTTGTCTGCCGGAACGTCCGCAGCCACACAGAACTTCCTGGAGTCTGTGACCAAGAACGAATACTGTCTACCCGCAACATCGGTAGTGATTACTTGAAAAAACCTCTGTCCATTAGAATTATGAGGCGGACTGAGAACCTCCGTGTGGCCTGCCCAACGCTGCATAATCCTGTCAAACTCTTCGTCCACAGTGCCCTGCAATCGTGAACACTTATCCTTACCGCCCGAGCCTAGCAGCCATGCATTACCTTGTTTTGATTCCGGCTGTGGTAAGGTCTTCACGTCAAACACCGAAGCGCTCACCTCAACTAAGGAACCATCAGACCACTTAATGATCGCATTTCCGCGTTTATTGATGACGTAGCATCCCTCAACGACCTGCCCACCTAAGCGTCTGACAGCGTGGCGCAGCTGACCCGTCTTGTCCGCTAGACACGCGGTAGAGAGAAGCAGAAGACCATCTTCTCCTGCCCGATAACCGGACTGGGCCACGATCTCGGCGGCAGCCATGACAGGCGAGTTTGAAAGCGCCAGCAAAAGCAGGACAACAAAAGATCGGATAACACCCCTTAGAGGATTTCTCATGCGTTTTCCTTTCCTACGCGGCCGGCGTCGCGACCACTTTGTTGGACGCTTTGTCGTGCGCCGCCTGCACCTGAATCGCCACCATGAAGTGATCCTGGAACGCCTTGCGGGCATCCTCCAACCGATCAGCGGCTGTACGCGCGTCCAGAAGCGTAGCGCTACGCAAGGCCACGGCGGTGTCGTTAAACGCGGTGTACGCGGTCACTAAATCGGGGCTGATAATGTTCATGGCGGTTTCCCTTATTTCGGTAGCAGTTGCGAGTGGGCGTAGGTTTGGAACAGCGCCTCGTGATTTTTGCGGGCCACTTCCACGGCATCAGCGGCTGCGCTCAATTTCGCCGGCTGCGCGACCAACATCGTGCTTATAGCGCGGTTCAGCGCTTCCCAGCTTTGGGCGAGTTCGACAAACTTCTGATCCATTCGGTTTCCTTATCGAATGACGACGATCTCGACGCCACGGGTTGCTACGGTCTTGCACAGGTCGTAGCCCTTATCCATGTCGGCTTTAGCCACCGCAACGCGGCCAGCACCTTCGATGCGCTGCATCACACCACCCCGACCGTTGTTATCCAGGGCAGGAATCGCTACCGCGATATCGCCCGGCACGCCGGATTCTTTCAGCTGCTGGAGCTTGGCAATAAGCTGGTCAAGAGTGAGGTGTCGCATTCAAAAATCCTTCGCTGTCCTAAGTGTCGGAGCCGCGCTATTACGCTGCCTATGCTTCACATGCTAGGTGCGTTAAACGCACCTGTCAAGCACATTTTAGCGCCAGTTTTCTTGATGATCGGCCCCCACTCTTCAATCGAATACTGCGTGCCAGATTTCACGACGATGACTCCTGCTTGCTCCCTGGCTTGCTCGATCAGGTTCGTGACCGTTTTCTTGTCGATGCCAGTCCGCTCTGCCAGTTTGACTAGGGTAGCTGGGGCGAGCGCATCAATCGCCGCGAGGACTGCCAGCATTCGGCGCAAGTCCCCTTTTGGGTACTGCGGTGTTTTGGTCATAAATCATCTCAAAAGGTGCGTTTATCGCACCATCTTAGCACGTCCACAAATGCCTGCCGTAGCTTTTTCTTGTTCACGTCCATGTACCTGTCGCAATGGTCCAGTTCCGCATGGCCCAACATAAGCTAGATAGTTTCCACTTCAACGTTTTGAGCCAATAAGCGGCTGACCATAGTGCGCCGACCAGTATGACTACTGCCGCCCTTGATCCCGGCATTCTTGTACAGGTCCGTCACGTGCGCCTGGAGTGAATCGCAGTCCAGGTAATCGACCTGCTCCCCGGCCACGTTAATGCGGCGCTTGGTGTTCATGAAGTTCTTGAATCCTTTGGAATTGAGAATCAACTTTCACTCCGGCAGCTGGCCGCGATACTTCGTCGGATCGTAACTCATGCGCCAGCGCTTGGCGATCCGCAAGGCCAGCCAGTCTTCTAGCGCCTCGACCAAGTGACGATTGGTGGCGTACACGGTGCGCTGCCTCGCGCCCTTCGTAACCACGGCCCGAAGGCTGGCTTCTTCTCTGAGCGCACCGGACGGAAACATGAAGTCTGCGACTTCAACTTGGGCGATTTCGCTGACCCGCATGCCCATATGGATACCCATCAGCAGCACCAGGACATCGCGTTCTGGGCAGCGGCGGGTGGCTCGGGTGGTGGGGAGTAGATGCCGGTACTGACCGGGCTTTAGGACGGTGGCTTGTGCCATTTGAACCCCTCTGAATGGTTGAAAACGTGCTTTATTCAGAGTGAGACGCCGTGGGCGTCTTTTTCTGGTGTACCACCGCTTGCTTCCTGCCAACCTCGGAAAAGCCAGTTGCAGCTATTGCAGAAACTGTCGTATTTATTTCTAAACGTCACAGGTGAGACTGGAATGATCCTCTCCCGACGCTGGAGCTGCGGCACCTGCCCGGGCGTAGCGGTGCCTCGTCTCCGGCTCTTTATGGGCGTCTCTAGTGGTGTCGGGAAACGGTGATATCTGGCCACGCCTAATAGACGCCCAGCGACGTGGTGGTGCTACCGGTCTGGAATCCCTTGAGGCGTCGCCAGGGGCAGTCAGGTACGACGAGGGAGCTGTTGGCGGGACGGGAGCGGGCTTGTATGCGCCAGGATGGCCCGATAGCATCTGGTTGGACCATCGAGGTTGTGGCGCTGTTCGGGCATTGTTGGCCGGCGGCTGGCGGCACGGGCGTGCCTAATGGAGGGGATAGATCATGTGCATGGAAGTCGATAAGTTTGCAGGTGAGTCGTACGGACAAATTGCGCTCAAGAAGATCGCGCCAACGGATCCCAATTTCCGGCTGTTCTACGCCGGTTGGCTGGGGAGCGGAACAGAGCGCGAGGTGATGGCGGTGCGGGGCCAGGTTTATCGCCGGGCGCTTAGCGGCCCCAATCGCGGTCGGCTGCGTCTTCCGGTAAGCGGCACCGTGCGCTCGGTTCATGTGACCGCGGCTGAGATGCGCGACTGGGAAGCTACGCAATAATGGCAATCCGCTGGCATACCATGCCAGCGGACGATACGGCGGGCGTGTCTTGTGCGGCCTTCGCAGAAGCTGCGTCGGAGACAGCCCTGGCAGTGGTAGAGCGGGAATGGGCCCTGGTGGCCGTCGAAATTGACGTGCGCCGCCGTTGACGGGAGCGCTTGGCGCTTACGATTTTCGTATGATATTGTCCAGGCACGGCTGCGTCGGCGCCGGCTGCCTACCAAGGCTCACCCGAAGGGACGACGGTAATTCACCCAAACACCATTCGAATTCCCATTCTTTGCGGAGTTCTGGCAGGTAGGCACCAGGTACATTCGCGAGAAAGGGTATTCTGATGGATCGTATTGCTACTACCCCTGATGACATCTCCAAGCTGAAAAAAGCGGCCAAACTGCGCGTTCGCAGCACTCCCAACTTGAACCACGCGCAGGCGCTGGAGGACGTGGCGAAGGAGGCCGGCTATCAGCATTGGAAACATGTGACGCAATGTGTGTCTCCTGCCGTCGTTGAGTCGCCTCTCGCCAGTCTCACGTGCCGCGCGTTGATAACCGAGCAAAGTCGATTACGACGCCAGGAGATGATTGTGATCGTTGGCCGCGCAGGGTCTGGAAAGACCGTCCGTGCATATGACTACGCGCTCAACGCATTGCGTGAAGGCTTGGCGGTCCACGTCCTGGATATTGGTCGCTCATATCAGAAATTGGTCGAAGCAGTTGGTGGCACGTTGCTATCAGTAGGTGCCGATGGCAGCGTCAATACCCAAGTGTTAGGTGACACCGATTTGCTGGTCGTTGATATGGACAATGTCGCGCGCGGCAATCCCAACCCTTTACCATCGGAGAACGAGCTCACCGCACCGTTCCTGGCCTGTGCCCCGGGCCTGCTCATCGTCGACGAGATTCATCATATTGATCGGAGTTTCGCCGGCTCGGATGGTGTGCGCCGATTGGTCTCGGCCTATATCGAAGGTGGTGGTTCAGTGCTGCTGTTGGCCCAGGAGCTACCGGAAGTAGAGCCCTCCATTCCCGAGAAGGTACCTAAGGGTGTCCACCGGGCTATGGTGCGTTTGTCTACGCTCTGAAAGCGATAAGGCACGGTGCCTATTCCGACCTGGGGGGCACTTGGGGCATGGCGTCATCGGCCTCGCTGCGGATCCTGACACGATGTCCCGGCTCGGTGCCAGCTGACCGCGGGCGTGAGCTAACGCTCGCGATCAGCAGTTGCTTGATTGCCGCATGTGGCCACCCATATGGCAGTCATCACGCGTAATTGGTCGCAGCTTGCTTCATGCGTCGCAGGAGATCCTGAACCACGTCGCGCGGGCGCTCGACGCCGGCCATTGCAAACTCGTGGTCCCGAAACTCCAGACCGCGCTCCAGCGCATCGATGGCCGGATCCCATTGCGCGTATGCGAGATAAACGTTTGCTTCGGCAACCGGCGAAATGCTCTTGTCGATCATTGAACGCGTCTTGAGTAGACCCATGATTCCGTGGCGGTATTCCACGTAATCGTTCGCAGTCGCTTCCGTTGGGACGGTCGCAGCCAGGCGCTCCATCTCTGGCAGAAATTGGGTGCATAGGACTTCTATGGCCTTGGCGGATAAGCGTGGTCGTTTTCGGAAAAGGCGAAGCAGTGGCATGGTCGTCTTTCTTGGATCAGCGGTTGCAGTTGCGCGCCAGCCGCGCGTTAGCCCTGCGTTTGCTTCATAGCTTCCAGCCGGGCGGCTGCCTCTCGCTTGCCAATGCCGCGCAGGTCGAAGTAGGCCTGTTGTGATCTCTCACGTGGGAAGGCTTTTCCATCTTCCCACTTGCGTACTGATTGGTCCGAGGCGTTCAGTAGTAACCCCATGTCCGCGTAGGAAAGGGCGAGCCGTTCGCGTAGCGTGGTGAGTCCCTTGGCGGTGAAACGCTGCCGCGACGCGTCTTGCGGGGCGGTCCCTGGCACGGCCTCCAGGTTTTTGGTTAGCTTATTCAGGTTTCGGACCTGCGCCTTAAGTGTGTCAATTTCATCGCGCAACGCCGCTACCTGGGACTTTAATTGGGCGGCCGACTTCTTCAGTGGTTCGATCTGGAGTCGCACTTCTTTGCGTGCGAGCCGGATAGTTTCGGCCTTAAATGCTTTTGCAATGTCGGTCATGATTTCCTTCATCGGGTGCGAGGTTTTCCTGTACCAGCCAGGCGCAGACAATTATGCCACCTTGTGGCTGGGGTGGGCATCCTGGACGCACTGGACGCAGGTAGCCGAAGCGGGCTCGCTTCGGGTGACTGGGCCCGTGGCCACAATTTGAACGGCTGGCGCCACTACGTAGAATCATACCGAACGCTGTGGGTATGCATCTTGGCACGCATGCTCGTCTTGCATGTTGGGGGCATGGATGTTTGCGGTCGTGATGGATTCGACCGTGAAACGTCCGAATCGGCGGTCTTATAAGGAAGTCGAGCGCTACAACTGCTGTTATGGTGCATACGATAAGCAGATGGCCGTCACGCGGGGCAGAGTGGTCGTTTTCAGTTGACTTTGAGGGGGGGCGTGGTCATGTTCGATTGTAAGCCAGCACCTGGCAACCTTACGTTGCCGCGTTGTGACTGCCTCAATAACTGCGGCGATGATCCTCGCGTAAGAAAGGGCACCGTTCGCGCGTGCGAGACGCTTGTCAAAATTCAGAGTGCCCAAGCGCAGCAGGATCGCCGCGCCGCGGCCGAGCGCAACGCCGTGCAGACGCTACACAAGATTGCCTTGCTCGATCCAAGCCAGGTATGTACCGCCGATGTTGTCAAGCTTGCGCGCGAGGCTTGCGCAGATCTGGCGCCGGCAGCTTAAAGGGAAGTGGCGGTCAGAGATCCCGGGATTTGCACTGCGC
The DNA here is from genome assembly GCF_009857655.1 of Duganella vulcania. Classification (NCBI taxonomy): domain Bacteria; kingdom Pseudomonadati; phylum Pseudomonadota; class Betaproteobacteria; order Burkholderiales; family Oxalobacteraceae; genus Duganella; species Duganella vulcania. The sequence continues at coordinate 168,017 of NZ_WWCX01000001.1, read as the reverse complement.
TTGCGGTGGACTTTAGTGCAGGACCTCAGACAGGCGACCCGGTGGTTGTGACAGGCCGAGGAGGAGCGATGGACCAGTAGCAGACACCGAAGGCGCCGGACAAGTTGCAGACAAGATAACCCATTTGCTGTTGTCGCGCGATTGGCCACTTTGCGGTGAGCAGACGGTGTTTGCCGACTTCCCGGACAAACTGCGCGAGGCCGCGCTTGCGTGAGGTTTCGCCGTCGTGGCTCAAACGTCCGCCAAGGCCGTGTTAGGCGAGTAGTAGGCCCGGGCTGGGATTTTGATTTAGCGTCGCATCGTCGTCAGAATAGCCTCGATTCGTTAGTTTGCGGTGGGCGTCGCCAATCTTGCTTCGGTCGGGCTGAGCTGGTCCAACGCAGGCGTTGGTGACATTCCGGTTCATGCGATGGGGTGCCCGAGACCTTCTATAATGCTGCTCTGCGTTGCGGTTTTGGCTCCAGGTCGATTGGCGCGCGCGGGGTTAGCCTGCGGGGCCAGGCAAGGTGCCCGACGGCGCATTGGAGAAATGATGACAACAGATATTTTAGTTAATCGGATGCCCGATGGCAGCTACAACGTCGTTAGCGGGCATCGGCGTTTGCAAGCGTTGTTGCAGACGGTCGACCAGGTCGAAGTCTGGGACTGCGAGAAAAAGGTCAAAATTATCGTGCACAGCGTTGATGGCCGCATGGTTGCGCTGTCAGAAGACGCGATGGATCAACTCAAGCGACAAACGAACACGGTTATTGAGCGCGCCCGCATCGGCGCGATCGGGTAGCGTGATGTTGGTATGACAGACATCACGCCTACCTCGGCACGTGACGAGTTTGCACGGGCTCAAATTGTTGGTTGAATGCGCGGGTGGGGAATGTGATATTTCGCTAGTTTCCGGTAGGAAAAATGGCGCTATACTCGGTTCTTTGCCTGCTCGCTGTACATGGCCGATCATTCCCCCAGCATTTTCGAAGTCATTGGCAGCGGCCGTTGGCGCCGCGCCACCTTCACCACGTTCACACTTTCGCTGACCTATTTCGAGTGCTATATCCTGCCGCGTCTGCGCGCGCAAGGATGCAGCCATATCGACATATTTGTTGACAAGTTGGGGTATGCAGATTGCTTGGTCGAGCAGCGTTCACGCTACGCCGGGCGAGAGTATACCGTCCATCCGGTAGCGGTTAAGGGTGGGATCTTTCACCCCAAAGTCATCCATCTGTGGCCTGATTCCGGCGACGGGGATGTCCTCATGGTCGGCAGCGGTAATCTGACATACGCTGGCCACGGTGGAAGCGTTGAGGTTTTTGAGCAGCTTCGTCCCCAGATGCACGCCGCCGCGTTCAGCCAGGCCGGCGTCTTCTTCCACGACCTCGCCCATGGTACCAGCCGCGTCGATGTCATCGGTGACGCGCGTGCGCTCGACGCCGTCGCGAAACGCCTGACGGGGCTGGGCCAGCGGTTTGAAAATGTCCAGGATGTGCGCTTTCTGCATTGCCTGCATGAGTCGGGTCTCGAGCAGCTCGTTAGCCTTCTCGCTGGCGCCAAGTACGAGCAACTTCTCGTCGCCTCCCCATACCACCACCCCGAGGGCGGTCCTATCAAAGCGCTGGCTGATGCCACCTCGCCGGCGCGCCTGTTGATTTGCCAGGACCGACATGGCCAGACGTCGCCTTTTCCGTTCCATTTGGCCGCGGCCTGGCCATACGACACCCGGGCTGTCTACCTGCACGAGGATGGACGGCGCTTTGTGCATGCCAAGTGGTTTGAGTGGCGTACAGGCGCCGAGGTGATCACCTTTACGGGAAGTTTCAACGCTACCCAGGAGTCCTTGGCTTCGGTCAGAAACGTCGAATGCGGCGTCTATCGTCGCGCCGCCGCGCCCGATGTGGCCTGGGTTGAGGATGAACCTTTGCCCTTTGTGCAGCAGACCTTCCCACGTATGGGCGCGACGGGCGAGCTGCTCGTAACAGGATCACTGACTGGGCGCAAACTCGAAGGCACGGTATTTGGTGGAGACAAAGCCGTCTCTGGTGTTTGGCACCTGCAGCTCTATAGCGATCACGTGGCGCCAACCCAGTCGCAAACGGTCGTGGTGCAGGAGGATGGCACCTTTGCGGCCAGTCTGGCTGCCGGCATCAACACCGAGGTCGACGCCGGACTGCAGGTGCGTATGGAGCAGGGCGAGCGTACCGCGCGCGGGTGGATCGCGCTGCCGCAGATCCTTAAGATGGGCGCTCAGCACCGAACGCTGCTCTCGGCGTTGGCCGACGTTCGTAGCGGCGCCGAGTCCGCCGCGGGCTTCAGTGCGGTGCTCACCATTCTCATGGAGGAGGTGAGCGCGTTCACGAACAATATGGCGCACAGCGGTGGTGCTGGCGCTGGCGGCCGGGACAGCAGCCAGCCTAAACGGGACACGGAGGCACAGGGGGATCATGGTGGCGTTGCTGAGCCGGTGGCGTCCGCCCGTGACCTGGTGACAGATCGACCGCAGGGGCAGCGCATGAGTGACAGCGATCGGCTGCTTGCGGCGCTGGCCGGCGGCGTGTCAGGCCTGCCGTTGGCCGATCAGATTGCCCAGGTGTTGCTGGGTCACGCCGGCTTTGCTGGCTCGGGTCAGGCAAGTGGGTCTGATTCGCCCGCGCGACGTGGTGGTGCGCGCGCGCCCGAGCAGCCTATCATACGCAATTCGGTGGACGGTGAGGACGAGACCGACGACACCGACGACACCGATGATGGGCAAGAGTTGTTGAGGGGCTTGCTGTCCCGCTTTTCGGATGTCGTTGCCGGGTGCCGTACCAGCCTTCTCACGATGATTGGCCGGGCGAAGCGCTCCGATGGCCAAGAGCAGTTGCGCGCGTCGCTCTTCCAACTTGAGCGGACCTGGTTGCAGGTAATGCTGCGCGCCCATACTGGCCCGTTGCAGCAGAGCGCGACTGCCGTTGCGCTGATCGGTGAGTGGGTGCACAGGGTTGTCGACCTCGACTTTGGCTGTCCGGTTCCGGCGGACGTGCAATTTGAAGTCGCCGGTTGCGCAGCTGTCTTGGCGTATCACAATACTGCGGGCCCCGAGGCGTTGATGCAATGCGTGGCGCAATCCCGCGCGCCGGCGAAAACCATGCGTGCCGTCCAGTATCTGGAATCCGTGGCGTGCCACGCGCCGAACCTGTCTTGCGCAGGGATCGCCAGTCATCAGCCGAACGTGGAAGACGTGTTGCGCGATGCTGGCGACTGGTTGAGCTCGCAGGTTGGCTTTGAATTGGTCGACCAGGTCCCGGATCAGGCGCTGGTGGCTCTGCGGCGGGCATTGGAAGCCCCAACACCGGCCCGGCTGGTCGAGCGGTATTTGACGGATGCCGGCGCGCGAGCCGTGCCTGGGCATTGGGCCCAGTGCAATGAGCGAATGATGAAACGCCTGGGCGCGGCCGTTGGGCCACGTGGCGGCACGTCCTCGTATGGCGTGGTTGACGTTCGAAGCATGGAAGCGTGTCCGGTGTGCCAAGGAGACTTGCGTATTCCAGTGGGCGGGCGCGATGAGCGCCAGCCCGATCCGTCCATACTCGCCGAACTGAAGGTGTGCTGCGTGTCCGAGTGTCTCCATTGCCATGTGACCTTGATCAATAAGACTGCCGATGGAGGCGCGCCATGAGCGATTCGACCCAAGCACCATTCCTGTTACCGGCGCATGCGGAAGCGTCGCGCGGAGTGGACTTCCTCGGCCTTCGGGCGATCAATTTGCAGATGATGGATGAGCTGCTACCCGGCATGAACAACGTCGCCGACCGGGTCCGTCCGTTCTCCCTGCTTGCCTGGACGATCTGGGTCTACGAGGAGCATTATCGAGGCAGCGTCGCCGGGATGAAGGCGAGCGAGTACGCGCAGTTTCGTGAGAAGGTCGAGGTCCTGTTCATCTTTAGCCAGCGGGTGAAGGGTTTAGCGGTGAGCGGGATCGCCGGCGCCGATCAGCGCATGGAACATCGGCTGACGACCAGTTTGCGCTTTGAGGATATGGGGCGCAGCCAGTCCACGACGATCATCTCCGCACTCAACTACGGTCCCGGACTCAAGGGCGATAACGGCTACGCCATTGCATACCCTAGTGACAACGTCAGCGGTGTCTTCTTCGTCACCAAGGCCGGCGAGACCATGGCCAAGGCGCTCGATGCGCAGCTGCGCGCGGAGCTTGCGGACCAACATTACACGTTCTTGCGCAAGATAGATAAGGTCAAGCTTGCTACTTCAGACGTGGAGGCGTTTGCACAGGCGTGGCGACTCGATGCGCTTCGTCCTGATGAGACCTCAGCGTTTTGGCATCGGATGTATCCAGCAGCGTCCACGCGCATCCAGGAGCAGTCGCGCGTGGCTACGATCGATCTGATCTCGGCTGTACTGGAGCGTGAGTCGGCACCGATGTCAGTTAGCGACATCCGCTTTGCCATGACCAGCGCGCCGTTGCACGCATTGCCGGCCGCGGTGGACCAGACGCGCTGGCGTTGGCGGGCACTCCAACTGCGCCAGGCTCAACGCCTGTGCATGGAGGTGCTCTTTGGTGCGCTCGAACGCTACATCTGGCAGCATGGAGCTCACTCCAGTCACGCCTTTGCCGTGGCGATGTCGGCGGCGATCGCCCGGGCGCAGCCCTCTTGGCAGTCAGAGTCGCTATTGGCTGCCCGGTCGGCCCATTACAGAGCCAAAGCGGGCAACGCTGACGCGCTGTTCGCGTGCGCCATGCACGACCCGCAATGTGATGTCGTGGGGCGCGCGCAGACACTTGCCGGGGCGGTCCGTGCGCTGACATTGGCCGATGACACCATTTGTGAGGCGCTCGATTTGCTGGTGCTGGTGGCGGTGCACGTGGAGCACATGATGGCCACGCCGGGCTTGTCGAAGTACGTCGTGCACCCGGCGCCAAGTCGTCTTCCACTGGCGTGGTGGGCGGCCTATTTCCGCGAGCGTTGCGCGTGGCCTGCACGCGACTTCCTCGAGTCGTTGATCGAGAACTGCCTCGTTTCGCAGCACCTGGGAGTCGCCGCCTCGCGCACGCGCGCCGACAGCACACGGATGCGATTGAGCATAGACGATGTCGGTATTGGCTCGCTCCTCCTTGGCGAAGACCAGTGCTGGCGTCCTAGGCTTACCCGCGACAGGCTTGAGACGTGTTTGAGCTTGATGTTCGAATGCGGGAAGATTGCGCGTGCGATCGGGGAAGAAGGGGAGTACCAGTACAGACAGCTGGGAGTGTAGGTGGCGGGGTTGCCGTGCCTAGTCCCGCGCGCTTCCAGGCACAGCTGGCGCTGGCCATCTTTGACGCGGTAGTGTGGCGGCCGCCAACGCCAACGCCAACGCCAACGCCAACGCCAACGCCGGCGATCGGAGCGCCCCGCCATCAGCGGCGGCGTGTGCAAAACTGCCTTGTGCCATTTTGACTGTGGCCTGGCCTCATCGCATAATTTCAAGCGGAGCCATGTTGCGTTCGGGCTCACGTACACTGTCGCCGCGCGTCTGGCTTGCGGGCGCCACCATCAAAGGACGATACCGATGACCTTTTTCAACACCCTGCGTGAGGCTGTTGCGCGCTTCATGGCGCCCAAAGACGAGTTTGGGTTGACGCCAGCGGAGGCGTCCAACATTGTCAGCTGGGCTGCGGAGTCCGAGCGCGGACATGACATGGCGCAGCGCGTCGCTGTCATTGGACATGGGCTCTCGATCGACCAGTTTGATCAGCTGCTAAAACTGCACGGCGTGGAGCTTCGCTAATGGTGTCGGCAGTGGGCGAAACCGTTCGTACGCAAGGGCCGGCGCTTGCTCCTGCGCTTGCGCGGACGATAGCATTCCTGCGGGAGATCGGCATGCAGGTCGATGTTCAGCCGGGCGCTGCCGGGTTCACGGGCCATGTGTACATCCGCGACGGTGGGCTCGACGTCGATCCCGCGTGTGCGCCAGCCGAGCTGCTGCACGAAGCCGCTCACCTGGCCGTTATCGGGGCGCGCTACCGCCCTTGGTTTAGCGGTGATATCCGGTCCGGTATGGCGCGTATGTTCGACGACATCACGCGGTTGAGGTTGCCACCCGATCACCCGATCGAACGTGCGGCGCTGCAGTCGGGCGAGCTCGAAGCGACCGCCTGGAGCTGGGCCGCCGGCGTTGCCATTGGACTGCCTTCGAAGGAAATCATTCACGATGCCGACTTCAGTGGCGCCGGCGCCGCTACCCGCCTGGAACTGCAGCTGGGACAGCACCGCGGCATCAACGGCCTATACCATGCTGGCATGTGCGCGCGCGCCCGCCCTGGTGTGGCGAACCCGTATCCCGCGATGTTGCGCTGGTTGCAGGAATAGCCCGGCCATGTAGGCCAGGACGATCAGGGGGCGTATTGGAGCGCTCGCGTGCTGGCACTGACGTCGTCGCCTCACAATTTGAATTTCTTGGTTTGATCCGTAATCTGGGTAGCAACGCCGGACGATGCACTGCTTTCGGCGTTGTTTCAAATCCCGAGGGGTGGGGAACGTACACCACCCCTTCTTCTACCCTAGAGAAGGATCTGCCATGCACACTACCATTGAAACGCCAGCCCAGCGTGATGATCGCCTGGACCGTGAGGCGAGCTTGAACTTCCGCGCGCGCCGCTTCAGCCGCTACGCCAACCATCTCGAAAACTTCAAGGACAACGAAGTCCCGCTCGGCAAGCCCGCCGCCCCGCCAGGTTCTGTTGCCGCGCCGGCTCCGTCCACCGGCGATGCTGCCGGCTGCGCGGCGCAAGTCGCAGCTGTTTGATGTGCGTGCGAAGGGGGATGCGTCTCCCTTCGCAATTCCTCACCTCCAGTCCCGCCATCCCACCCACATCCGCAGTCGTCTCGGCTCGTAGGCCTGCTGTACTCCACGCTCCATTAGCCAGTCGCCCTTGACCCAACGCGCACCGGCGTTCGCCAAGAGTACGTGCGTTCGCACGTGCTCTGCGGGCGCTCCCGTCGAGTATTTGAATTATCCTGCCGCGTCGTGATAGAGGTAACGGTTATCGAGGAGCGTCATGATTGGCTGGCGCACCATTTTGACATTGGCGTTCATCTGTGCGGCAAGGGATACAACGAGTTGCTCAGTTGAGACCAGCGGTTCTGGCGAAGAACCGCATCAATTCAAAGAGGGAAACATGACAAACACCAGCGTCGCCTGCGCGAACCAGCCCGCTGCCCCGCATGACCGCTTGCCTTGGGATCTGCAGTTGCAGGTCGACCGGGTGTATCAGGAGGCGCATCCGTACGCGGAGCGGCACCTTGACCTGTCGCGCTTGCAAGCTTGGCTGGCGCGCGGCGACTTCGACATGGCTAGGACCGTCGCCGCCTTGATGAACGAGCGGCAGTTTATGCAGCGCTTGGTGGATGCGGAGGGACTGCCCTCAGACCTTCGCGTGGTGCTCGAGCAGATTGAAGCTGAGAAGTTCGGGTATCCCGACAGGTCAGGTGACCTCGCGCGGCTCTATGGCTGGCTATCGAAGGCGGACTTCAGTATCGCCCGCGTATCGGCGAAATTGATCGTAGAGCGCCAGACTGCGTTGCGCGTCATGGCGTATCGCGGCTTGCCATCCGACTTGGTTGCGGCGTTAGATGATATTGCCGCCAATGAGATCGCCTACCCGGACCGCCAGGCGGCCTTGAAGCGTCTGGAGGAATGGCTGAGCCGTGGTGACTTGATGATGGCGCGCAGCATTGCCAAGACGATCGGTGCGCGACAGCGAACGTTACGCCTGGTGGCCCGGCACGGCTTGCCTGCGGAGCTGCAGGAGTTGATGCAACAGGTCGAGGACGGGCAGTGGGAATACCCTGGGCGCTGCGATGACATGCAACGCCTGCGTGTGAACCTGGCTAACGGTGATCATTCATTTGCGCGAGCGATTGCATCCACTGTGATCGCGCAGCAGCAGGCGCTGCGCCGAATGGCTGACCATGGCCTGCCTGCCGACGTGCAGTCCATGTTGGAGCAGATCGAGGCGGAGAAAGTTCAATACCTCGATCGTGGCGATAACGAGGCAAGCTTGCGGCGATGGCTCGCGCGTGGCGACATGGACATGGTGCGCGCGTGCGCGAAAAATATGATCTCACGCCAGCGCAATATCCGTTCGACGATGGTGCCGCAGTACCCAGCCGTCGTATAGGTGTGCGTTAGATCTTAGAACGGGGCGGGTGCGAATTGGCGCATGTCGATTCGCTTGCCAGCGCCTTCGGGGTCGAGCTGGCAGACGGCCGCCACCTCGTAGCTGTTTCCCCGATACGATTGCAGGACCTTTTTTTGTGCGACCATGTCAAAGAACATGTCCGAGGCACAGCCGGCCAGCTGATTTTTGCTGCGGTCGGTCCATTCGCCGATGTAGACAATGGGCTTGTCCTGCCCCCAATGATATGCCGCCCGCAACACTTCGTTGGTCACCGATGGCCAGCATACCAGGAGGATATCGGCCTGAGCACCATACCGCTTGACGGCGTCGACGGCGCCGAGGTCTTCCACGTGGTGGTAAAAGCCTAGGCTATGGCGGTCCTCCGCATTGCTCAGGGCGGTGGTGGGACGCACGGATACGCCAAAGGTGGCGAGCCAAGCGGCCAGGTAGCCATGGCCCGCGAAGATTTCCAATACCCGTTTGCCAGCCAGCTGGGTTGCCAGCTCCTGAAGAAATGCATGGCTGGGGCTCCAGTAACAGCCCAGCACACGCTTGGGCGTGTCGGGCAGCGCGAGAAATGCGCTTTCGCGTTCAATGTACAGCTCTTGCATATCGTGAGTCGTCCTCGGTTGGAGTCATTGCGGCGATGATGACGTCGCACGCGCCGGCGTGCCTTCGTGGCGTGGGCGCCGTGCCGCGCGATCGCGCACTGGTCGTGGCAGCCGGGTTGGCGTCAGTAGCAAGCTGCAATGAGCGGCGCGATTGTTCGCCTCACGCAGCGCCGTAGACTTCACTTGGGATGTCCGCCCTGGCGCTCTTGTCGGCCGTCGCTTGAAGCTGCGCCACCCCAGCACCATAGCGTTTCGGCGGCATCAGGTCAAATTCCGGGCACTTCCGCGTTGGCTGCGAGCTTTGACGGGCCTCGCTTTACACGGGTACGCCCATGCTGTATACCGTACCGGAGGGCAACGTAGCGTTGCTGCTGGCCCAAACGTATGGGAGCGTGTTCCGATGGGGCATTTGTCAGATTTCGCCAATTTGGTGTTCGTATGGCTGTGTGTGGGAGCGGTCCAGGTGGTGAGCGCCTTCTGGTTTGCGCGCTTGCGCGGACGCGGCGGCTCCATGCGCCGTGCGCTGCTGACACTGTTGACCAGCGCCTTGTTCATTGCGTTTTCGCTTTCGATGCTGTGGTTCCCGCTGGTCGCCGCGCCGTGCTTACTGCTGAGTGGCTGGTTGACGTTCGCATCGATGGCATTGTCGATGTCGGCCGTTCAAACGGGGTTCGCCGAAAGTGGCTACGCAGCCCTGTCGCTCGATGTACCGCCGGCGCGACATGGTTCAAACGACCGGGAGCATGGCGAGGCAGCGACAAACGATTCCCAGGCAGCGTCGCACTAGCGGGCGCCGGAGCGCCAGCCCTACGTCGCTATTCCTGGTTATTCGACGTTTTCACCGGCTGCCATTTTTCGGCACAGCGCGAACAGCACCTGGCGCTCGGCTTGCGGGTCTGGTTGGTGCTGGAAGCGCATCACTGCGGGTATTTTGGTCCCCGGCCCCGGCCAGATATTGCCTGGAGGCCTGACCACCTCCTCGATCGAACGTTCGGTCGCATAGAGTAGACCCCAGCCAAAGGGCAGCTCGTGGGTCTGGATCACGCCAGGTGGGCAAATGAACAGGCGGTATAGCCCGATGGTGCCCGCTTGGGCGCGTGGACTTTGCATCTCACGCTCAAATTCTTCGCGGCCATCCACTGGCCGCAGCAAGACACTGCAGGAGGCGCGAAAACCAATCATGTCGGCCGGCTCGCTATAGCCCACGCCCTGCAGCTCCTTCGCCACAACGGTAAAGCCTTCGCGCCGCAGCCAACGAACACCTTGCAGGGCTTGCGCGTTGCCCGTCCCGAACTGAGCGGATTGTCGCGGTGGCGGGCGGCGATGCCCCCTGGTTGCGCGAGTCGTCGTATATCCGAGCATTTACAAATTCTCCTTCAATGTCAGCTGTGGTGGTGTTCTCTGCTGCCGCCGGTCGCCGCGGATGGACGGCCTAGTTGTTCGCCGCATGGTTGTCCGTATTGGTGTCGTCGGCCATGCAGATGACGTAATGGTGGTTAGCCGGATCTGTGCAAAATTGTTTGCGCACCTGCTTGTACTTCGCCGCAAATTCCTCGCTCTGCAACAGCTCGGCCAATTCACTCTCGGGAATCGGTTGGCCCCGGTCAGCCTCGATTTCCTCCAGGGCGGCGATCACCAGCGGCGACAGCGCTTGTAGCGCTGCGCGGGTAATGACCGGCGTCGAGGGCTGGCTATCTGCGGCGAGCGCCGCGCCGGCGGCGATGAGTAAGCTTGCCAGTACGATTTGCTTGAGCATGCCTTTTCCTTGGCTTCGATTATGGGTTGGGTGGTCGAGCCCCGCAGGAGATTCCGGTCTGCGCCACGTACCGCCATGGTCGCAAGAGAATGCATCGCTGTGTGTGGTTAGGAGTGCAGTTTTGGGCACCTTATGCTCATCCGAAACCACATCCTTATGGTGTAATCGGCCAACCTGTCCTCGGGCAGCCTCTGGCGCTCGTAATTGGTTTTCGGTGGCGCGGGTCGCTAGACTCGTCTCGAATTCGATGCAGGCTATGCGAGGCCAGTCTTCTTATAACGCGCGTGCGCAGCTCCATGCTATTGCTCTTTTCTGAGGGAGTCAGAGGTGAAAGATAAATTGCGTTTGGTATTGGCCAGCTTGAAGACCGTCAAGCCGCATTGGAGGGAACTGTTCGTTCTGATCTGGTTCTGCGGCATGTACGCCTTTGCGGTTCACCAGGCTCACGGGCTGGCTGGGGAATTGAGCGCATCCCACAACTCAATCCCTCTGATTGCGGTGGTGCTGTGCGGTGCGAGTTTCATGCTGCGCATCGGGTCACTGGTGATGATTCCTGTATTGGCGCTGACCGCCAGCGGCTCGACGCTGTGGCCCTCGATCGTCTGCACAGGTATGGCCGTTGGCGCTTGCACCTTGGTCATGACAGGGCAGGCTTACTACTTCGCTGCTATCGCAATGCTCTGCCTTGCGATGACGTGGAAGTCCGTGGCCGCCAATCGGGTCGCGATGCACAGCACCGGCGAGCAACCGGTTGCGTAAAACGTAGTCCAGACAACAGGAGAACTTCGTTGAATACTTCCCACCGTACCGCGCTCAACCAACTTATGGACGATGCAAGCACCGTTGCGGGCGCCTCCAACCGGGTCGACAGCTCCCAATACAGCTTTGCTGGCTTGAACCGCTTGAACGTCGGGTTGCGCCAGCCGACATCCGCGCGGCTCGAAAAGATGCAGTCGCTGGTCACCCAGATGCAAGGCCGCGAAATGTCGCTCTACGACATTCAGCGCTTTCTAAAGTTTTCCGACACTGGTGCGAAAAAGTACGTCACCAAGTTGCGCGAGGTCGGTATCGTGGAAGCCCTGCAAGGTGCCGATGGTACCGCCACCACGCCGGGCCGACAGCTGTTCAAGGTGACCGCGGATCCTGCGCGTCTTAAGGCCGGCTTTGCTTCCCTTGCCGAAAAAGTGAAGAAGGCCGCGTCCCGATCGAACACGGCCGTAAAGTCGCGGTTGGGGAAGGATGATGCGGGCAACGCGCGGCGCTTTCACATCCTGGCCGATGACGAAGATTTCGCTGTCAAGTTAAGCCGCCACCGCCCAGTGCGCGACCCTCTCGTTGCAGCGCTCTTCGGGCCCGCGACGCCAGCCGGCACCTCCGGCAAGGCCGCGCTCGCGTCGGCTGGTACCTGACGCGGCACCTGCACGGCGTTCCCTCGTTTTGACCTGCAACGGATGATTGACCACGCACAGATCGCTGGCATCTCGGTCGCCTGGCTTCAGCGGCCCATTGGCCGCCTTGGGCCGGGGTGCACGTTTGCCGTCAACGAAGCCGGGGCGAGTGAGCCAGGTGAACGTGGTGATGCGTTTGGGGTGCGGTCCGTCGCCGGTGATTGTTGTTCGGTCCTTGTCGAGGCCAAGGTCAGTCGGGGCGATTTTCTGCGCGATGCGTCCAAGGCGCATCGTGTGCAACCTTGCACTGGCATCGGCACATTCCGCTATTTCGCAGCGCCCGTCGGGCTCATCGGGCTTGACGAGTTGCCCGACAGGTGGGGCTTGATCGAGGTCGATCAGTTTGGCCATGTGCATGTGCGTGCCGGCCACGTGTTGGTCGCGCGTGGAGAGCAGGGCGTGTGGCGCCACGAGGTCAATCTCAGGCGCGAGTGGTTACTTCTGGCGGCCTTGCTTGCCCGTGTTGGGCGGGTCGACCAATTCCATGGTGAGATGAGGCGCGCCCGTCGCACGATCGCGCAGCTGTCGACGCGGTGCGAGGCCCTGGAGTCGCAAGTGCGAGGAGGTACCGATTTGCTGACGGGCGGCAGAAGTGCCGTCGCCATGCGAAAGGGGGAGTCGCGCGGCCAATGGGAACAGCGCGTGCTCCAGGCTGAACAAAGCCGTGCATCTGTGGAGGTGCCTTCTGAGCGGCATGCGTCGATGACGGTCGATACGCTGCGTGTGTGGCTCGTCGATGACTGTGACTACGTGGCGGCAAGAACGCTCGAGAGTGCATCCGAGTGGTACGACCTGGAAGTCGGGGCGCCGTTGGGTGGGCCCAGGAAGTTCAAGGAGATTTCGACGACCGCTTCCATACGCCTGGACCCAAGCCCCGATGGGGTGGACGCGACCATGGCTGACCGGATACGACTTCTTCATCGGGCCGGGGTGGCTTTCCCTGCGATTATCGCGGGAGACGGGCCTTACTGATGAGCACACTCGCACCACTCGAACTGACCCGACAGCACTTCACCAGGTTGCGCCATTACTGGCGTGGAGCCAAGGGCGGTGCCGGCAGCCGGACCGATCTCATCGATCTCGATCTGGCCGCGCGCGGGTATATCGAGCGCACGCATGATGATGGCGCCGTTGTCCGGTTCCGCATTTCCCAACTGGGCGAGGTGGTGCTGGCCGAAGAACATGAGCGCCAGGTCGAGCGATGCCGGCCACACCATGAACTGGCTGGGCGTCTGGCATTCGCACTACGTTCGCAAAGTCGCGTCACCTGGGAAAACATCCAGATCTTGGCCGATGCTGATGCCGATGGTGCGCGCTACTGCATGCGACCTGACCTGTTTTCCGTGGTGGCCACGTGCGACATGGGACGGCTGGCCCCGCAAGTTCACGAGGTAAAAGTGAGCCGGGCCGACTTCCTCGCCGATGTGCGTGACGCATCCAAGCGCAAGTGCTACTTCATGGTGGCCGAGAGGGTCTACTACGTCGCCGAGGCCGGGATGATCCTGCCAGCCGAGGTGCCGGAGGAGTGCGGTTTGATTGTCGAGACCACGGGCGGCCAGTTTGAGATGCAAAAGCAGCCCAAGAAGCGCAAAGTGACCTTGTCGCCCGCCATTCTCATGAACCTGCTCCTGAAAAGCGGGCAGTTCAATCCGCTGTGATGCCGGCGCCCAACGTGGGCCATTGACCACCATCGAGGTGATTCCACGACCCGTGCGCGGCCTGATGGATTTCGTGGCGGCGGCCATCAGGGTACCTATTGACAGGTTTGGTGTCGCTGCTAAGATAGGGGCTACTTCACGGTGCTCGGCACCAGGCAAGCTGCTCGCCAGTCCTCTTAAAGCGCAGCAATGGGCTTTGGCCCTCGATTTCCAGCAGTTCTCCTGAAGAGAGGAGCGCTTTTGTCGCGTCCTCTTTGTCTCTCTGTCGCTTGCGCGGCTTCTTTCCATTCTTTTTTCAACCCCGCGGGGAAACACACGCTATTCCCACCTGGGATAGGCGTGTCTCCGCTTTCTCAAGGAGTAAATCATGTCCGACCTCTACACTATCAAGCAAGATGGCAACTACTACAATGAGCTGCAAGATCTCCATACCGCAATCAACCTCGCGGACGACTTCCTCGGCAGCATGCCTGGAGCTGAGGAAACAACCTTTACGGTCGAAAACCACGAAGGCTATCTGATGGCTGTGGTCACGAATCGCAGGATCATCGGCGCGTTCACCAAGCAACAATGGGGCGGTCGCAAGGGTGATGAGGCTATCCACATTGGTGAGGAAAGCTTCGACGCCACCGACACGATCTTGCTGTTGCCGCACAAGGAGATTGTTGAACTGGATGACAACGACGAAAGCTCCGACGAGATCGGCCGGTTGCACGTTAGCTGGAGTGGCCCGTTCTTTGTTCGCATCGTGGACGCAGTCTGCGCCTATTTTGGTGTGACCGATGTTGAAGAAATCACACCCGAGGCGTTGGCTTATGCCAAGGCGAGGGCGAACCCTCAACAGCCAAAAGAGCAAACCGTCACGTTGGGCTTCAAGCTGCAGTTACGAGTGCAACCTGGGGCGAGCGTGCATGACTGCATCCAGGACATGGGCTGCACGTTCACCTCGAATTCTGTTGGGGTAGTCGTACTCTCGAGCGAGCGTATCCAGCCTTCCCAAACGGATGCCGACGAACAAGCGGCATCCCAACCCACGCACTATATCGGCAAGCTGAAAGAGCGCAACGGGGAGCAGGAATATATCCATTTGTTCCGATTCGTGGCCGACGACCCTGTTCGTTTCATTGACAACATCGCGTCGCGCTTTTATGACGAGGACGGTGGTGAGCAGGATGGCGACGGCTACGCCTTCGAGAGCGGCGCCATGGTTGTGACTCCAGCTGGTTACCAGGAGATTTCCCGCGACCTGTACGTCCAGCTGCACGGGATCGTGACAGGGCTTTAAACAGTCCAACGGGCTTTGCCCGTCGCTGTCCAGAGGTTCTCTCGTAGTGTGGGACGGCTTTGTCGCGTCCCTCTGTCTCAATGTCGCTTGCGCGGCTTTTTCCATTCTTTTTTCAACCCCGCGGGGAACGCACGCCATTCCCACGTGGGATAGGTGTGTCTCCGCTTTCTCAAGGAGCTTGACATGCTGAGTAAAGACGTTCTGATCGAAATCGGTTTTACCTTCGAAGTGGACAGTGGCGATCCGGAGCAGTGGACCTGGCGCTGCGGCGATACCACCTCCACAGTGGAGTTCTTGAAGGAGGACTTCGCCGTTCTGGATGCTGCACACCACGCAGCGGCTCACCTGGAGCTGCATTGCTGCGCCAACTGCGGCAAGGTGCACACTGAAGCCATGTTGAAGGACATCGTCGATCTCGCGTTGCGGGTCGATGCCGGCGACACTGTGCCCTCAGGCGAGTGTCAGAGCTGCGGTGCCTTCTGCCATCCAATGGTCCGCACCGGTATCAAGGATTCACCTTGGGACCAGTTTCAGCAGGTTGTCATCGCGTCGTACAACAATGGCGACCATCTGGCGCAAGACCCTGCCGATGTGCGCAACGTTGGTGACACGCTTCTGACGTTCCTGCTGTTGGAGCTGTCCGAGAAGGAAGATTGCGACAGCGTCTCGACGGCGATTGATCGACTCAATTCGGCGATCAGCCAGCTCGAGAAGGTTCGCGATGCGTTCCAAGAAAAGGCGGCCGGCTAGTCCTTGGCGGCTGTCTGTTAGAAAAGTCAGGAGCGGCCCCGGCTGCTTCCTGACTTTTTCCTTCCCGGCCAATCAACGGCTATCGTTCAATATCTGCGTACATCACTCCATCCTAGCGGGAGTCAATTGTGCGCGCAAAGGAGATCCCATGAAGAAGTTCACCTACGCTGATGGTTTGGCCATCATGATCCTTGCTGCAGACAAGTTGGGCTTGCAGCCACAACTGGTGCATGATGCCCGGCGCCAGCTTGAAGGTGCCGCTATCCATCCGATGACAGGAGCTGCCATCGAAAAGGAGGCCGTCGAAATCAATAATCGTCTGGCGCATGATGTGTCGCTCATCGCCAAGGCCAATGTCGAAGCCGAGCAGCTGAAGGTAGAGTTTGGTTTTGTGGAGCGCCAAGAACCACTCTTGATGGAGTTCGACGTCGAGTTTGAAGCTGTAGGCTTTACCAGTTCGGACTTGTCCGACTGCGAGTTGACGGAATCGGAAGCGATCGGGTTCACGGAGGTTGCAGGTAAGGAGAACACCTTACCTGCGGACGTCGTCGCTGTAATTCGCGGCCATATTTCTGAAGACGACGGACAGGATGACGACGACCAACGCAAGGTGTTTGTGAACGTGACGCTACGCATCCGTGCCAAGGATGAGCAGTCGGCCGAGGCGTTCTCGCCCCCCAGGGCCTTGCTGGCTTCGCTCGCTGACATGATGGCGACTGATGATGCCGGCTCCGTTGATCTTGAGCTGGAAGAGAACTGGGAAGTGATGGCGGTTGACTTGGCCGCTGCCGAGTGCGCCCGTCGCGTGTCTGAACCCAGCTTAGCCGCAGTTGCAGCCTAGGTGAAGCGCATTGTTCAGAAAGGAGTACTGCTTCGATAGAACCCCATCCGCGATGGGGTTTTTTTTCGTCCCGCGATCACAGCTTGAGTATTCGCATCACTGCCGCCAGCTGTTCTCGGTTATAGCCATCACCCATTCGCATAAGTCGCCGCCCCCCATTCTCACTGGGTGCCGCCACCTGTTCTCACTGTTCGCCGCCATTTGTTCTTATGCACAGCCGCCGCTCAGACCGGTGAGATTTCGCGTATTTTTCAGAGGGGCAAGATGATATCCTCTGCCCATCGGCCAAGTTTGGCCAGGGACGGACAGTCACGAACACAGTTGGGGGAACATTTTTACGGGGCTGTGGTGCAAACGTACAGCTCGACTAGAATGATGACGGGTTTTGCCTAGCATGCGTAATACGTTGTCCCTCAACCGCCGTCGACACAGCAGCCAGAAAAAAACATGAAACCCTCAAGCAGAAAAGTAGGTTCCTACAAATCCACCACGGCCTCGGAAACCGCCCCATATACACAGGCCGTCCAGGCCGTTCAGCAAGTGATCGCGGAAGCCGTCCGTCAGGACGACGCCGTCGAGAAGGCAACCGGCGCGCCGGCCTCAATGATCGAAATGATCATCGAAGAGACGTTCTACCTTCTGCACGAGGGCGCTCTCTATTCCGGGATGGGCGAGGAGGCCGTCAGCGCGTCCTTTGCCGCCTCACTGGCCGCTGCTAGCCAAATGTGGCCACGCCTCTGGGTCTGGCCGCGAGATGGGGCTGACGAGCGAGTCCTCTATCAGCACTACAGCGATAAGGAAGAAACCGTGTTGGGTGCCGATTTCAGCCTTATCTTTGTCGATCTGGAACATGGCATCCCTGTCTATCGCGTGATCGTGGTGCAAGCTAAAAGACTCACCGCGCAGGACCCCACGACAGTGAACATCTGGCGCAAGGCCTTTGCCAAAAAGAAGCAGGAAAGTCGCGAAAACAGAGACAGCGACGATCGGGGCGATGCCGCTGCGCGAGGCGGTGAGGATGAGACGGGCGATTGGGAGGACGCGGCTACCGAGCGCCTGGCGAGAGCACTTGCAGACGATAAGCCCATGGAGGCCGATCTCAAACGTGAGGCAGAGAATTACCAACTGACCAGGTTGCTCAATCTGCGCAAGCAGGTCCTGTCAACCGCCCACGCAGAATTCGTCTACGTCGTGTGGCCGGCAAAGCCGAACAAGGGAGAGGTCAAGACCGTACTGTTTGAAGAACTCACTACTATCGCAGAGCAGTTCAAGGAAGAAGGTCAAAAAACGCTCCGAACAAAGGAGAATGAGGAAACGGGCAAGAAAAGATACCCGGTGTCATTTCGGCTGGACGGAGACCAGAGCTTTCGCGATTTTCTTCTGAAGTACACGAAAATCAACTCGATTTCGGAAGCGGAGTTGATCTCGATCCTGCCTGCTATCCGAGAAGAGTCGACCGCGACGATCTTACTCAACGCCAGCGGCCGGGCACTGTCGAAGGAGCTGGAGAAGGAGCTGCGCATTGCGGACAAGCCGCCTTATAAGCCGTCGACTCGAAATGCGAACAGTCGTGGCTTGAATGCCCGGCTATGAAATTTGCGGAATTGGTGTGACTATTCCTAAATGGATGCGACGTTTTGGAAATTAATATGACTACCGGGCCAGCAGTAGCGAAGTCACCCGTTTTTTGCTGAGGTACCCTGGCCGCGACGAGCTTCCGGTTTCGGCCATTAGCGGTCCTTCGCTATCTCTAAAGTAATGACCGCCGCTCAGGCTGAGCGCTGGAGGAGCCACACGAGAACGAGTGGCGTAGGTCAATGAGAACAGGTGGCGGCATCCGATGAGAACGGGGGGCGGCGACTTATGAGGACGAGCGGCGGCGATGCTGAGAATAGTCACACACGTGGCATTATGCGCTGGCGCTGGTCGTCGCGGCCGCGGTTGCTATTTGCTCGCCTTGGCGGTGCAAGCGCATCGCCCAGCCGTCGAGGATGTGCGCCGGCGTGTACCATACCTCGAACTGCTGGAGTGTGAGGGTGTTGCCGTGGATGACCACAGCCGGAACATGCAGCAGTGACAGCTGAATGAAGGCCATCTTGGCCGCCGTCGGGTCCAGGTCGATCGCGGTCACGTGGATGTGCTGCTGGTAGTTTATCCCGCGCATGCGCAGCGCCTCCATGGCGGCGATGATCATGGAGCCTGAGCCGCAGGCCGGTTCGTGCAGGCGCACGTGACCTTCGTGGTCGAGCTTCTCTTGCGTCACGCGCTGCATGGTCAGCCCGGCCATCAACTTGCACATTTCAATGGGTGTGAAGTATTGTCCTGTGCGCGCATTACCCATCCCCATTTCCATATAGACTTCGCCCAGGATGTCCGAAGGGCAGGCGTCCATGGCTTCAACCAGCTCGTGCAGCATTGCAACAAAGCGCGTCTGCTCGACCTTGTTGTAGCGGGCGAGGCGTTCCATGTAGATTGCTTCTCTGCGATCAACCTGCCCGAAGTCGGCCCGCGCCAGCTCGATCGCGGCCACGGTGACGAAGTCGATGAACACATCGCGGTGGTGGTAGCGGCGCGACTGGTCCTCGATCAGCTTGAGGAGCTTCATTTTGTGCTCTTTCGCTTTCTTGGGAAGGGGGGGATTCCCCAAAGCCACCACGTGGGCGGAGGTGGAGAATTGCTGCCCCTGGCGATCATTGATGTCTTGTTTCATGGGACGATCCGCTTGATTATAGAAGTGAAGTTGGTCTGTGCCGTGGTTGGATAGGCGAGGGCATTGAAGCGCTCCAGCCGAATGGTGCAAGGCCTGTGTGTCGATGCGACTCCAACACTAGTGGCGGTGATCCGCCTTGACTGCGCCGTGCGGGGCGCCGCCCTGACCGTTGCCATTGCCGTTGCTGACACCTCGTGCCGGGGCCTGTGGCACCTCCCACTGAACTTGGAGCGGAGACAGGCTGCACAGGTAGTACAGTGCGTCGCGCTCCACGACGGCGCCATACTGGACCTCATAGCTATCCGGCGCCGGCTCGTTGTCCATGGCGATAGCCATTTGATGGGCCAGGTTGTCGGCGCTATGCTCATACCAGGTCGGCAACTGGGCGACGCTGCGCTGAACGGAGATCTTCGTGGTCGGCGGCAGGCTTGGTGCTAGGGCGCACAGCAGTCGGAATGCTTTGATCGCCTCGGCCGCCGTGCCCGGGAATGCCAGCTCGATGTGATGCGCTTCGGCGGTGATGAAGCGGGCAACGGTGGACTGTTGCCAGCCCCAGCGCTCCCATGGCCCGTCACCCACCTTCACCAGGCGCTCGGTCTCACCAATGCGATACACCATGGGTGGGGTCACATCTGGCTTGCTGGTGGTCGTGGGTGGAACGTCGCATTCCCCTTGGAGGGTGTTCGGTTCATAGTGCAGGGCGCGCCATGGCGGCAGGATGCCTTGGGTCCCGAAGAGGTTCAGTACGAGTTCCAGGCTGTGGTAAAGCTCGATTTGCGCACTGCCGTGGTTCAGCGCGACAGCCAAGGTGTTGTGGCCGGCGCTTGCGAGCAGGTTGGCCACAGCGTCGACGTGCTCTGGTGGCACGCCTGCGTACAGTGATGGATCGATACTGAGGTCGATTGTGACGTTGAGCTGCTGGGCCGGGCGGCTCATGGCTTGGCGCCAACGGTGTAGGTAGTCTTCCGGGGTCAGCGTCCCATGTTGACCGACGAGCGGGCCCGCTTCGCATGCCCCGGCGTGCAGGAAGATCTTACCTAGCACTTGGGTGTAAGTGCCGATCGCGATGCAGTTCCAGGTGCATTCAGTCGCAGAGGTGATTTGCTCGTGAGTGCGTTCGTAGAGAAAATAGATCAACGTGCCATTGGTATGGCGAAGCGTACTCGCTGCTTGTGCAATCAATACGGTGGCGCCCATGGTTCCTCCAGTTGGGTGGTGGGTATCTTGGCTGTGGCGTTGCAGCTTGTATGCGCTAGCGTGCGGCCAGCTGCTGGTCATGACCGACCGCAGGGGGCGCTGCGGTCGGGGCAGCCAGGGCCGCGCGCAGTTCCTCGATGATGGTCTGGCGGACATCGAGAAAGGGCCTTTCCATGGTCTGGGTCAGGATCGGCGACATCTGCTCTGCATCTTGGAGAACTTGTCGCAGCGCTTTGGTGTCGCCCTCGCAGGCCAGCGCCTCGTTGACCAGGTGAACCACGCCGTTGCGCCAGTCGAATAAGCGGTTCAGTGTTGCGGCGACATCCTGTTGCGATGCCGTGGACATCAGGTTGTGCTGCGTGATGATATGGTCGCTGGCCTTCAGTGCATCGATGACGATTTGTCGGCTAATCATGCCTTCCTCCTATGGATGAGTCCATGCTACGGATCCGTGTTGCGGATTCAAATTCCAGCAGTGGCGGGTAATGGCGGCCGCGCTTGACGCCGCTAAATTATTCAGTCCGTCATCTGCGCGTGCAGCTTGCCGATGAACTCGGCTTTCTCATTGGCGATCTTTGGGCCGCTGATTGAGAGGTCGTCGTCATGCACCCCGAGCGAGCGAGCCAGGTCTTGTGCCCGCTGCCGTACTTGGGTACGGGTATAGCCTTCCTGCGAGAGCTGTTTCAGTTGTTGAAGGGCACGGGCGGACGATACCGGTCGCAGGCGTTCATACAGCTGGCCGATCTCGGTGTCGAGTCGGGCAGTGATGCAAGGTTGGTTCAGCTGTAGGGAGGCGCTTTTCTGCCCGAGGGCCTGTGCCAGCTGCGCCTTGCTATAGCCTGCCTTCAGAAGCCGGTTGACCAGGGCCCTGGCGCGGTTCGCCGGCACCAGGATGTGAGTCGACAACGCCGACTCGGTGAGCGACAGAATCATGCGTTCGGTTTCCGCGCGTACGTGCTTTTGTCGTCCGCTGAGAATCTTCCGGAGGATTTGCTCCGCCACGTCACACGCTTGTGAGATGACGCGTAGATGCACACCCTTGTTTGAGAGATGTTGCAGGTGTTGGAGCACGGGTTCTGCCGACACGATGCCGTTCCAGTACCTGGTCGTCTCATTGGCCTGCTGCAGGACTTGGTCCGACGACAGCGGCTGCGCCTTTTGCTCGGTTGGCGCCTTCAAGGCAGGGAGCAAGCGTTCGTGAAGACGGCGCACCTCGTAGTCGCTGCGCACCGTGACACGCGTCTTGCTCAGCTGCAGGGCGCCGTTTTTCAAACCTAACGCCAGTGCCAGTTGTCGCTTGGTGTAGCCAACGTCCAGTAGCTCATTAATCATTGCCCACGCTGCCGCGGCCGGCACCAGGCTTCGGTCGGACGCCGCGGCCTGCGTGACCGCAAGGATGGTGCGCTCGGTACGCGCCCGGATACGCAGCTTGCGACCGTTCAGGATTTCGCCGATGATCGGTTCTGCGACGTCGCACGCTGCTGAGACAGAACGACGGCCAACGCCTTTGCTGGAGAGATCCTTGAGGTGCTGGCGTGCACGTTCTGCCGAGACGATGCCGTTCCAGTCGCCGGCACTTTGTGCCTGCTTTCTCGACTTGGCGTATGCAGCATTGGCGGCGCGGCATTGCTCACAGCGGCAGCCCGCCAGGTAGCGGATGCGGTCACCATGCGCCCGGCCTTCGGCGATCACAGACAGTGGTTTCATGCCTCGCGAAGCGAATTGGTGCTGGGTGGTGGTCATCTCCATCAGTGTTCTCCGTTGCCAAGTGGGGCGGTGCTGCTGCAATGCCGACCGCGATACCGGACAAGCTACCGAACGAAGATGCGAAATCAAATTATGAGCGCCAGATCCCAGCGCTGGAGTTGGCGACTAGATGGTGCGCCTGGGACGAACACCAGTTTGGGAGGGCCTACGGTGTGCCAGGGCAGCACTATGGCGAAGGAAGCGAGGAGGTTCGGCGTGCTCTGTCCGCGCCGTGTGATGGGCGGGAAAGGTGCGCGCGGCGCCGTCTGGATGGCCCGGCGCCCCGTGCTGGGCTGTGGGATGCTACGGCTGCTGCGGGCGGATAGGCTCGCGCGTCTAGGGCTGCTGTCCGGCCATCCACATCGGCTGGCGCAGCCGGGCACAGAATTGCTTCATCCGCTGATCATGTTTAGCCGCCTTGTCTTTGAGAATTGCGGCATTCTGCTGCCGGCCGCTGTGCGCCGCCGCGATTGCCTTGCGGCGTAGCGACCCGGCGGTGGCATGCTCATGATGGACTTTGTTGCCCAGCAGGCTCATGTATTGGATGGCTTCGTTCATGACGGCGCTCCTCGTTTGTGATTGACCAGGTGTGTGATCCACTGGTAGGTGGATTGGTACCCAGAATACGGAGCGGTGCGTCAAATTCAAATTGCGAGCGTTGCGCGCTTTCCCGTTGATTTGGCGGCCGGCCCTGCGGCTTGGGTTCGGTGGAGGCCCAAATTCCCCACGCTCTCGTCATGCAAGCAGACTGACGCTTCGACCATACGATTTGAGCTGGTGCAGCACCGCTCCGGTCCAAAACACCACCGATCGTGGACGTCGAACGGAATTGCTCTGCCCTCACCGCGGTCGAATCGGTCACTTGTTGTCCAAGACTGCAAACGACTCCAGCCACGTAGAAATGCCGGCAGATCCTGTTCGTCACCTAAGCCCAGCATCTTGACCAGTTCGGTGCTGTCGGCCGGCGAAAGGTGCGCAACGACGGTCACCGGCTTCTTTGGATTCAGAAAGCACATTGGGCTATACGTTTTGCGCTTTGGGTTCTGGTTGTAAAGGTGCGGGCAGTTCACCGCGCGGAAATCGTCTTTCCTCCATTGCACGCTGCAACACTGCAGGGCTGTTGCAAGGTTTTTGGAGAGTCTGGTTTTGAACCATTCCTTGTGCTGGTTCCAGGCGTGTTCAAAGTGATGGTTTCCCCAGGCCAGTATCCAAGTGAGTAGGTTGCGTGCGAAAAGAGCCTGGCGGGCGGACTCGACCTCCGCGCGCGTGCCGGCCAGGTCGGGCGCCGCCGCGCGCAATTGAACGTGCGTCTCATGCATGCGGTCCGATTCGTGGCTGCCCGAGCGTGGCCACTCCGCGAAGGCCTTGCTCGTCAGCGAAATTCCGTAGGTACTGGTGCCTGAGGTTTGGAAGAAGTCCGCCTCGCACATGCCCTCAATTGCACCCTGAAGGAACTGCCGCTCCCACGCCGCGAACTCGAACTGGTCGATGGTGTTGGCGATCGAGAGGGGCGGTAGGCTCCAGTTCGCATCAATCAGCGCGAGCGCTTTGGAGTCCGATAGGGGCAGTGCGAGTGCCCGCGCCATCGTTTCCACCAGCTCGACATCGTCAGGCGCTGTCGCGGCCATGCGCTGAGATGCCATCTCCACTACCATCGCCACCCACAACAGTCGGTCCCGCGGTAGCCGCTCCAGACCACAGAGTTGATTGTCGTTCGATTCCGTCATCGCCACAGGCGGGTGTTCCTGTGACTGGAGGGTGCTCCAATCTGGATATCGCTCGACTGGCGTATCCAGGTCCAATCGCTCGGCCATGTGGTGGTTTGTCGCGCGGTTTTCGGCCAGGCTTCCTTGGCTAATCGACAGCGAAGAGAGGTAGGCCGCCTTGCCTGGTTGTTTGATGCCGATTGCTGTGTGATGCCGGCCCACGCGTACCAAGTGCGCGCCAAAGGGGAGACCTGTGCGTAGGGCATCGACAAATGCCGGCAGATCGGGAAATGCTCTGATGGTCGGACATAATGGCACGTGGGCCGCCATTGGCAGCGGCTCGCAGGTGAGCCAGCGCAGCGTCAGGCCTTTGTGCATGGCGTAGATGGCGTCGCGCAGGCAGATGGCAAGTTCGCGCGGCTCTGGCCGGCCAAAGTCCGGAGAAATTTCCCCCAGCGACGTCGCGACGCGATCCAGGAGCCGTTGGCGTGGCCCGTCAATGCGCTCAAGCAGCTTGCGCTCGAGGCATGTGATTTGGTGAAGTCGCTCGACATAGCCCGCTTCACGCAGTACCCGTCCCAGATTGACCTGCGATCCGGTGATGGTCGCTTCGATCATCTCCGCCAGAATGAGCGCAGCTGACAGGCCGGTCGGATCGGCCGTCATCATCATCGCGGCGTGGTCGTTCCATGCGTAGCCAAGATAGTTGCCTTGGTCACGGCCGTCGAATTTTACGAGGTTCTCTTCGCGGCTGCGGAAGGCCACCAGTTGCTCTGCCAAGCTGCTTACTTCTTCGAATGCGATGACCATGGTTTGAGATATTTCCCTTCTGTAGGATGGCTGAACTTACAGGACGTCCAGTGCCAGTTCGAATCCCTCGAACTCGGTGAAGCGTTCTGCCGCGCCCCGGATGTAATCAAAAACGACGTCCGTTGCGATCCACGGCCGTCCTTCCAGTTCACACGCAAGACCCGTGGTTAGGGAACCTCCGAGAGGATCCACACAGAGCTGGCCGACGTCGCTTAAGAACCGCACCAGTTTTCGTGCCAGTGCGAGGGGCATGGTCGCGCCATGCGGGACCAGGCCCAGCTCCTTGGCCCGCCGCTTGTACGCGCGTTGGCTAGCGCAGACGTTCGAGATCTCGAGCACGTTGCGCATGATGCGTCCCGCTGTGGGCTTGCCGTAGGAACCCGGTTTGATGCGGTAGGCGCCGTCGCCGTTGATCGCCGTGCGGTTTTCCCCGCCGCGTGCGATCAGTTGCAGGTGCTTTTCCGTGTGAGGTTCCAGTTCGCGCTGGTTGTTCGCGATGCAGTGTTCCGGGTCGTTGCTAAACCAGATGCAGTATTCGGCGGCGTCGTGGCACTGGATGCGTTTTTTGGCGCTCCAGGCGATCGGACCCGGTGGCTTGTTCGAGCGCCAGGTGATGGTATTCATGTAGAACAAACCGAGGCGCCTTTTCAGGTCCACGATCAGTTCGTGGATGTAGGTCGATTTTGCGGGGCTGCCCTTGATGTAGACATCGCCCAGCTGCAAGCAGACGTTGCCGCCCTTCGCAAGGTTGCGCACGATTGGCTCCAGGGTACTCGACGATGAAGTTACCGTAGTCCGCGATGCTCGGATTGCCGTAGGCGCGCGGGCGATTGAGGGGAAACGGTGGAGACGACAGGCAAAGAAATATCGGCTCATCCAAACGCTCGAAGACGGGCTTGCAGTTCGACCAGATAGCGACACCCAGCTTCGTGCTAAAGCCCAGAACACTCACACCATCCTGGATCTTGCGCAGTTTTTGGCGCCCGCCTTCAGTAAGCTCCCAGACGCCGCGCTGGTCCGCGACGCGTTGGATCAGGCCAAGGTCGGCCAGGTCGCGCTGACGCCACCGCATCGCGCGCTTGATGGTGCTGCGCTGCACTGCCGCGTGCCCGACCGGGGAGGTGGCATTGAGGTCAGCTTTGCTAATGCCCGCGCGCCCGGCAGCGATGCGGTACATCTCCTCATTGGTTAATCTCCCGTCCGAGGGCTGGGTGTACGCTGCTGCCACGTGGTGAAACAGGTCCAGCTGGCGCTGGGAGGCTTGCATGGTCATTGGGCTAATTCCTTTGGTGTATGCGGCGTGATCAGATGGCGTTCAAGTCGATGGGCATGTCGCGCAGGACGGTAGCGGTTAGCTCGAACCAGTCCTCCTCCAGGGGGCGCGCACGTTCTTGCATCCACTGCTGTGCGATGGGGGCCATGAGCGCGCGCTCGATGGCGCTGAACATCGCCGGGTCGTTGGGCGTGATGCTCAAGTGGTGGTCGATGGCTAGCACGCCTGCCGGCAAGCGGATGGCCTGGGGCGTCCGGCTAATGCGCCGCACCAGCAGTGTCGGTTGATCCAGGGGCGTGTTGTGAAACGCCTCCGGCGGCACCCACGGAGTGTTGCGGCGTTTGCGCAAAGCACTTGGCGGCATCAGATGCATATTCGCGTTCAAGTGTTTTATGACTTGCTCGCTCGGGAGCGTCGCCGGCGTAGTGCGGATTGCATAGCGAGTGGGCGCCTGCAAGGTATCGTCAACGATATCCTTGGCGCCGGCCACCGGCACCAGGACGTCATCGGGTAGGCCGCTCGCGCGCGCCTGTTCTGCGGTAACCAGAAAAACTTCGTCCGGACCCAGCCATGAACCAAGTCGCACAGTCGCCAGATCGCGCAGCTTTGGATAGCGCCCGTAGTCCGTGGTTGTCGCCGATGGATAAATGGGTTTCTTGGTCAGTTCTTGGCCGCTGCCGCCGCCCAGCACAATGGCGACCGGATGGACGCGAGGCAGTGTGCCGGCCCGGCGGGACTTGGGCCGGAAGAAGGAGGACTTGCAATCGAGTTTGGCCATGTGGCGAATGCGCAGTTGGCTTCCAAGCGTTTCGCGCAGGATTGCCGCGCCCTGGGCGTACAGCCACCGGTCGGCGCCGACAATGCCAATTTGACCTTCACGGGTGATCGCCTTTGAGCTTTTCAGAAGGAAGCTATGCAGGAGATCTTGCACCGCGTAGCTGGGCAGGAGAGCGTCGTATTCGTCGCGCAGCAACTGGGGGATCTTGTCGCGGCGCAGATATGGAGGATTGCTAGCTACAGTCGTGACCGCGCCAGACAGCTCCGCCTGCGTCAGGAAGTCCTGGTTCTTCACGATCGTGGTGGCCATGACGTGCGCCGTTTCATGTGAGCGCCCATGGCGTTGAAGTGTTGCCGACACGCGGGCGCGGGCTTGTTGACAGGCCTGCTCGTGAATTTCCCAGCCCTCCACTCTGGCCAGTAGGTCCTCGTCCGTGACATCGCCACTCTCCAGCAGCTTTTCGACTGCCCGCACGAGAAATTGGCCATTCCCCGCGGCCGGATCGAGCAGCCGGCCACCGCATTCGGGCCACCTCAGCCGGTTGAGGAGATCGTCGACCACTGGGGTGACGGTGTAGAAGTTCGTGGCTTGGTGCAGCTGCTCGACAGCGTCCAGTCTGGCCTGTTGGGCGTCTAGGTCCACAAAGAGCGGGAGATTGATGGTGTCGAGCATGGCGGTGTTGTAGGCCTTGTATGTGGATCGGTGGGGTTGGTTGTACGGAAAAGTCTACTGGTTCGGTGTTGTCAGTTCCAATTGCTGGGAGAGCTGATCAGGCCACGTTAAGCGTTGGCCAGTGCGCCCCGCCCAATTGGCAGCGGCCGCATCGTGCGATTCGAAGTCATCACGAAAAGTGGGCTCGGCATGTGCGGGGTGGGCCGGGAGGCAGCTGCAGTCGCAATTTGCGAAAGACGCCGTAAATGGCGTTCTTATGCCGATCCAAGGTCGCCGCCCTGTGATTTAATTGCCAGAATGATAGGGTTTCCAGTCATCAAGTTTTACTCGATGGAGCCGAACCATATGTTGTGGACCCGGAGGCGATGCGAATCATGAGCGAGGTTGACCTGAATGGGAATGAGGCTCAGGGCGGCGCAGAGACAGCGTTTGCCGGCGACCCGCTTGTCGCCCAGCTGGAGTGGCGCCGTCGCGCAGTAAGGGTCAGTCACGCGTACTTCCGCAATCGGCTCGGCATCGACGTTGGATATTCGATTTACCGGCCGCGTTCCGGGGACTACCAGCAGGTCTTGGTCGTCGCACCTGAGTTGGGCGTGCCGCGGGCGGCATATGACAGGTTTGCCGCGCATATGGGCTTTGACCATGTCGTGGTCACCTTTGATGCGGCTGGGATCGGGGACTCGCGCCTGGCAACGCGTCGCAAGGTGATCACGATGCACGATTGGGCCAGCGATCTGAACTACCTGGTTACGCTCATCAGCGACCAATTTGGGCGCGACGTCGTTGGTGTCGGTCACGGCCTGGGCGGCGCATTGTTTGGTCTATGCGGCCACCGTCATATCGGAAAACTCGTTCTGGTGGCGGCGGCGGACCCGTACTATCGATTGTGGCCCCGCTCCCAGCAGCCGCTCGTGTTGGGGCGCTGGGCGCATGCGTATGCCAATGCGCTCGCCGGCGGCGTGTTGACGTGGCGCGGCGCTCGGCGAGCCCCACCCGCGCCGGCAGAAGTTGTGCGTACGTGCGCGCAGTGGAGCTTCACCGGATCGCTGCTGCGTCCGCGGAGCCTTGACGCACAGCGCGAGAACGTTTTGCATCAAGCGCCTGCGCTGGTTGTTTTTGCCGACGACGACAGGCTTCTTGCACCCCGGGGTGCTTGCCTTGCTCTGGCCGACAAGTTGGCACCCACCGAGACCGAATTGCTGGCGCTGTTTCACTGGGACTGGGCGCGAGAAGGTATCCGCCATTTTGGCTACTTCCACGACGTCACGGGTGCGCGCTTGTGGAACCGGATGAATCGGTGGATCTGCGCATGAATGGCCAGTCGATGTTATGCCAGGGTAGGTTTTTTTGAAGCTGTGGATTAGGGAGAGTCGCAATGCCAAAAGATTTCCATCACGATCTGTCGTATGACCCCAACCGTTTCGTCGATCTGCTCCTTGAAAAAATGAGCCTGAAAAACGATGCGGCGCTGTGCCGCGTCCTGGAGGTGGCGCCTCCGATCGTAAGCAAGGTGAGGCACCGGCGCCTCCCGGTTGGTGCCGCGCTCTTGATCCGGATCCACGAAGAGAGCGACATCCCACTTCGCGATCTGCGCTTGATGCTCGGTGATCGCCGCAGCAAACAGCGCTTGAGCAACGGTCCAAACAAAGCGGTGGCGGCGCGGGCAGCGTAACGCCGCGCATCGTCTCGGCAATTTGATTTGCGGTGCGTGATCAATAAAATTGTCTCGTTATCGAGGAAAGGTCCTATGTCGTTGATTGCCCACACCTGTGACGCTCCGAAGGCCAGGCCGACGCCGTTGGTTGGCCTGACGCCGGCCCGGCCCGTGACAGCCATCGAGGCTGACCTGCTGGCGCTGCTGGATCGCCAAGGGTGTATCCGCGGAACGGCCCAGGTGGGCTATGAGCTCTGGCCGGATCATGAGATGCAGGCCCAGGGCGCCGCCATCGCTGCGGCAAAGGTGATCGGCAAGCTGCGCGTGCTGGACATGGTTCTGGTGTCCAAGAACGGTGAGACCTACTCGTACGAGATCAGTGCAATGGGGAAGGTGGCATTGGAAGCATTTCGGTCCTCCAAGATCGATCCACGCCAGCTCTCACTCATCGACTGACCTATGCGCCTTCGCGCCCATCTGCTATTGAAAGGTCACGTTCATGCTCAATACCGCGCCCCATGTGAAACCGTCTGTCATCATCTCTGCGCATGTTCCGGATCTCATCACCAAGGAACTGGCGCTGGTGAGGCACGGTGATCAGCGCAAGATTCGGCTGTCGACCAATTTCCTGCCTCTGATGGGCTTTGAACCGGGGCGGCGACATAGCGTGGAGGTGCTGCCCGGCGCTGAAGGCTTGCGCTTGGCGTTCGATCCCGCCGGCCGCCAAAAGGTCTACCAGCGCCGGTATAACCAACGCAAGAACAATCCATTCGAGGCGCAGATCGAAGTGAGTTCGAGCCAGCTCCTCGACGCCGCGATCCCAGGCTGCACTGAACGCATCCACTGCACCATGCGCCATGGCGAAATTCTGATCCGGCCGCTGGCCAACCGGACCTTTTCGATTCGACGCAATCTCGGCAAAGCGGCCGACCCCTTTGCGGCAATGGTGGCGATGAGTAGCGGCATTGACGCGCACACGCTCGGCGCAGCGGGGTTTAACGTTGTGGCAGGCCTGGACTACAGGCCGCAGGAAGCGCGCGACAAGCGTGACCTGACCGAATCGGGGGCGTTGACCTTTTTGGCGAACAACGCGCCTCGCTATATGTTCAACGAGGACGTGACCAAAGTCGACTGGAGCAGACTCGTTCGGGAAATGGCTGACGTGCCCCAGTTGGCGGTGCTGCACATGTCTCTGTGCTGCGACGATTTTTCGACGATGAAGGGTGGGAACCTGCGCCGCCTGGCGATCGAGGATGCAACTTCAACCCGCGACTTGACTTACGACTTCTTGCGCGGGATCGAAGTACTCATGCCGGCTGTGGCTGTGCTTGAGCAGGTCGTGCCATACGGGCAGTCGCCCGAATGCGTGATGTTGGCATTGCGGCTGCGCCGCTGGGGCTACCATGTTGCCCAGGCGGTCCTCCCGGCCAAGCTGATGGGTGGCTTGACCGGCCGCAACCGCTTCTACCTCGTCGCCTCGGTCTACCCAGGTTTCCAAATGCCCGAACCTGCTAGTCCCCGGATCGCGCCCTTGTGGCAGGAGATCGAACCTTATCTGGCAGGCTGCCGCGACGTCAGCCACACCCGATCCCTGCAAGAAGGGATCCGCGTGGGCCGGGCGCGGGTCATCCGGCCAGACTCGCTCTATTCCCCCACGCTTGTCAAGAGTCAGGCTCGGCAGTCCAAAGACAGCGTATACATCGAGATGCCCGACGGCCGCTACCTGCTGCCGTCCGAGGAGTTGCTGCGCTTCCTCTCCGGCATCCCGGCCTCGTTTAGCTTCGCTTCCGTCGCGGCCGAACAGTGTGCCGAGCAGATTGGCCAAGGGATTGATGTCCCGATGCACGCGGCGTTGTGCCGGGCGGTGCACGAGCACATTGGCGCCAATGTCGGTCGTCACTCCGCAGTCGTTGTCAGCCCCGCGCCAGGGCGCAATCCCGCGGCGGCGCCAGTGCGTCATCGTCATGGTCAATTGGCCCTGTTTTGACAGTCAACCCAGTTTGCAGTTTCCTTCCACCTCGTCATTAGGAGTCGCTCGTCATGGCATTTCTTGAATTTCTCGCTTGGATTTTTCTGATGCCCGTCGTGTGCATCTGTTTGGCCGTCAATGAATCGCTCCGCGAATTGTTCCGCAACTTCGAGCCGCTGTCCTATCTCACTGGCCTCTGGATGTGCGTCGGTGGCCTGGTCCTTTGGCCGTTCGCGGAGCCTGACAATGCGCCTTACCAGAACGTCGTTCAGGCCTTGGCGCGCGCCTCGATTTGGGGCCTGGACGTTGCGCAGTGGTTCGTCGTTGTCGGCCCGGTCTTGCTGATTGTCTCCGGCATGATCCGTCTCGTTCAGCGCAGGAACACGTTGGGCGGCTAAGGCTCATCGGCGAATATTTTGCGTGTGGTTTAGTGCCCATCCGATGGCTGGGCGCGGTGCTCATTGTTCGCGAGCGGCGCTGGTCTCGGTATCGGGTGCGCAAGGCTGGCCATTGTATTGTGGCCATCCAAGGTTATCTGGCTGGAGGCTGGTGTATGGCCCTTCAATACAATTTTCAGGCCGATAGCGGTTATCGGTGCCGACTAACTAGCGATCGAGTAAAGGAATGGAAATGCTAACCACTGATGATTCGAACAACTTGCCAAGGTCATCGATGCGCGCGCCTACATTGCTAAAGGTTAAGGCTATGTTGCTCTATAGCCTCGTACTTAGCATGGTCGTGTTCCCAGTTTGCGGCTGGGTACCAGGTGCATTTGGCGAACATGTCGCGCGGAACTCGTTGATGATGCTGGTTGTGCTCCTCCTGCCATTGGGAAATTTGAAGATGCCGTGGTGGCAGAGTTCACTATTGAGCGTACCAATTGGGGGCGTGATGCTGTCCGTGCATGCCTATTTGGCTTACCAATACAATGGCTATCAGTTCACTGCGCCGACCACAAATGCCTGGCTGCTGGCGTCGTCCGGCTTCTATATGGCGGCAGCGGTCTTTGGCGCCTGGATCGTTCGGCGCCTGTTATGGTGGGAATTCAGGGCATTTGGCGTTTGAAAACTCGGCTGTCAGTTTTTCGGATTGCCGGCGGTGAATGCACCGCCAATCAGTTTAAGTAGCTGTATCCGCAGCCGGTTGGGTAGGCGCTGCTGCTTCTGGCCTGTCGCGCAATGTGGCAAGAAATTCGAGAGCGCCCGCGAGGTCCAATTTGCTGGTGGCATAAGACTTCCTTAGGATTGACGCGGGCACCGCCCAGTCATATTTCTCCGCGGCCGGGATTGCGGTCCCGGCCAATATGCCTTCGGGGTCGCCGATATCGGACTGGCACAGCGTCGGCAGCATGGCGGTGAGTTCCTGCTGCGTGATGGCTGCGTCCAGATAAAATCCCATGTTGACGGCGTCGATGTCTTCGGTGCCAAGTATGACCTGGAGCGCGTTGTTCAGGCAGTCGCCTTTCCAGGTCATGATGAGGCACCGCTCCTGCACTGCGATGATCGACCTGCTGGTTAGTTGCGCAGCGATGGCGAACGTACGGGCTTCCTGTAGCAGTTCAGCCGCCTCGGCGTCGAGGTAGCGGATGTCGTCGGACGTTGAGAGGATGCGCAACATTTCCTCGCGGACGCGGTCGTGTACCGGGCCT
This sequence comes from Duganella vulcania, assembly GCF_009857655.1. Taxonomy (NCBI): domain Bacteria; kingdom Pseudomonadati; phylum Pseudomonadota; class Betaproteobacteria; order Burkholderiales; family Oxalobacteraceae; genus Duganella; species Duganella vulcania. The sequence goes on along the minus strand of NZ_WWCX01000001.1, from coordinate 135,362 downwards.
TTTGTGCCGGGAAACTGCGCCGCCTGGCCGTGCTGGTCGGCGCATACGTGGATCTGCCGCGTTTTCTCGTTGATCTGGAGGACGCGCCAGCGGCGCCCGCCGAAGATGATTCCCTGGCCCTCGCACAGCGCGGCCGCAACAGGAGCGCTCCCCAGAACCTTGCTGTCGGCAATGATGTCGTAGTCGTCGTCGCACTGGAAGGCGCAGTAGAAGTCGTGCTTTTGCACCAGGTGCTCACCGCGCGCGCCGAGGAGCAGTGTGCCTTGCTGGTCCTGGGTGATCAGGTCGCGCCCGCCCATCATGCGCAGCAGACTGACAAAATCGTCCTGCTCGATCGTTGAGAAGGGGCCGCTCGCGACGAGTGTCCTCCAAAGTTGTCCAGCCGTCTGGCCGCCGCGCTGCGCGATCACGGACATCAATTGCTGGACCAAGGTCGAACCGTGTAATGCGAGTGGATCGGGCGGCTCGCACCAGCCCTGCAGCAGGAGATTGATCATGGCAATAGTTTGCACCATGCCGGCGCGGACTCGGTCTGAGAGGGTGGAGCGTTGGTCGATGGTGCGCTCGATCTCGTAGCAACGCAGGATCGCTGGCATTCCCTTGCGGCGCCCGGATCGTCCGAGGCGCTGCCGTAGGCTGGCCACCGAAGGTGGTGCCCCAATTTGCGCGATGGATTTGACCGGGCCAATGTCCAGGCCCACCTCTAAGGTTGACGTACATATTGCGCTTGCCGGCTGGGAGCCGCGTTTGAGTGTGCGTTCAGCTTCCTCGCGTAGTTCCTTCGAAAGCGAGCCGTGGTGGGGGAAAAAGGCGTTCGGGACCTGGTCTCGCTCGCAGTACGCGCGCAGCAGGTCTGCGTATATCTCAACGTTGCCGCGGCTGTTGGGGAAAATGAGGTTGTTCTCGCCGCGCATCGCGTTGTAGAGATGCTCTGCGATTGCTTCCTCGCAGGCTTGGTAAGCTTTGATGGCCTCGTCCCGGGTGTTGGCCGGCCCCATGCGGTAGCCTTTGAGCTGGACCTTCAAGCCGTTGCCGCTGTCCTTGGAAACGATCAGCTGGACCTCGGCAGCGGCGCCTGGGCGCAGAAATTGCTGAGCCATGGCCATGTCGCCCAGCGTTGCTGAAAGGCCTGCCCGCGCGACCTTGCGTTTGGCAGCCAGTTCGATGCGGTGCATAAGCGATTGGAGTTGTCGCCCGCGCTCCGTGCCGAGAAAGACGTGCATCTCGTCGACCACGATGTAGCGCGTGCCTGCGAAGATGGATGCCACGTATGGTCCCCGGTTCACGAAGATGGCTTCGAGCGACTCCGGCGTGATCAAGACAACCCCTGCCGGACGCTTCGCAAAACCAGCCTTTTTCGACCACGCGATATCCCCGTGCCACGGGGTCACCTTGACATCGAGCCGGTCACACAGTTCGTTCATGCGCTTGAACTGGTCGTTGATCAGGGCCTTTATCGGCGCGATGTAGATTACGTTGGTGATGCTGCCCGGATCCCGCAGTAAATTCGACAGGATGGGTAGAAAGGCGGCCTCGGTCTTGCCGGCGGCAGTGCGCGCGGCGATGACGACATCGCGGTCCGCGCCGATCAGCGCGGGGATGGCCCTGTCCTGGGCGTCGCGCAGTGTCTCCCAACCCTGATCCCAGATCCATCGCTGGATACGTGGGTCGAGCAGCTCGAAGTTGCCCATGGTCTTACATCTGGAAGTGCGCTAGGGCGTCGTCGCCGTCGGCCAGTTGTTCCGCCTCGGCGCCGCTATCCTTGTGCACTTCGACGCGCCCGAGGAGTGTTTGCCAGCTGGCGCCTGGGTTTTGTTCCAGCACGGCCAGCAAGTTGATAAAGCTTGTGACAGTGGTGCGCGGTGTCCTGTAGTAAGCGTCGCCGATGCGCGCAGCGCAATGCTGCATGAAGGCGGCGATGCCATCGTCCGGCACCAGGTAGGTGTTGCTGTCCCCGCCGGCGTAGACGTGCCGGATGTTGCGCAAAAGGACGTAGAAGTCCTCCTGGGTGAGATTGGTCAGCTTGAGCATGGGGCCGGTGTAATCGATCAGCCCCCCGGTTGCAAACGTGTTGCCGGCCAGGCGCGACTGCAGGGCTTGGTAGCTGTAGAGGCCGCGCCGGGTGTCGGTGACGAACTCCGTGGTGCCCCCGATGATGAACCCAAGGCCTTCGGCCGAGCCCTGCAGGCAGTCGTTGAGTAGCCGAAGAATCTCCTCGTAGTTGGTGTTACGGGCCTGGGCGTTGGCGATCTTGTAGAGGTTGACGGCCTCATCGAGCCCGACCATGAGGCCGCCGTAGCCGGCGATGCGCAGGAATCTGGCCAATAGCTTGAGCTGGTCGTATAGCGCGCTGTCGTCGATGTGATTTCGAACGCCCAAGGCCTGGCGTGCGTCGGTTTTGGTGGCGTATTCCCCCCGTAGCCAGCGCAGAGCGTTCTGCTGTAACTGGCCATCGTCGTTCTGAAAGCCGCGCCCGTAGGCATTGATCACACTGGCAAAGTCGTAGCCATTGGGCATGTCGAGCAGAGGCTCGAGCCTTGCGAGGATGGCGGCACTGGCGTCCTTGCCGGCCGCCTTGCCATCTTCAATGGCTTGGGCGATGAATTTTTCGATGACGCCGTGCAGGGCGCCGCCGTCGTTCTTGGTGCGCGTGGCCATGTTGTTGACCAGTTCGCAGTAAAGCGACCGGGCCTGCCCATTGGCGCCATGGAGCCTGCGCGTGGGGGTGAGGTCGGCATGCATTGTCACGAGCTTGCGCTCGAGCGCAATCGCGCGCACCAGATTCAGGAAAAAGCTCTTGCCGCTGCCATAGTCGCCAACGATGAGGCGAAAGCTCGATCCGCCGTCGGCGATGCGTTCAATGTCCCGTATCTGCGCTGCCAGTTCCTGCGAGCGACCGACTTGAATGTGCTGCTGTCCTAGTTTGGGCACTACTCCCGCGCGCAGGGCCTGGATGATGGTGTCGCGTTCTTTGGCTCGGATAATGGCGGTCATACAGGCACCTGGTGGGCAAGGGTTGGGTCAATGGCGATGGGATCGGTGCCCTCGGTGAGGGCCGCGTCCAAGTGATCAAAGGCCGCGTCGTTGATGGCCTCGAGCGCACCGTCGACCATGAGGCCCAGTCGCGCGCAGTGACGCGCCAAGGCGGAGCGGGACCAGGTCGGCCGCTTGACGAGGTATCTCAGCAGCAATGACAGGGTGGGGGACAGCCCCCAGATGGATGGGCGCCGGGTCTGCACGCTGTCCCGGTTGAACGTGGCAGCTTGTGTGCTGGCCGGCTGATCGTCTTGGAACACGCCGGCCAGCAAGTGGTTCACGGCGGCGGTGTCGCGGATGATGGCCGCGATGCGATCTGCGTCAAGTACGATGGCGCCCGATGGCTGCTGCTCGTGCTTGCCGCCGTTACCCTGTTGCGCGCCTGCGTCGGCGGGGAGGGGGGCGTTCGCGGCCGCCGGCGCCGAGCCGCCGATAGCCGGTCCGCTCGGTATCGGGGTGACGGGGGCAGGCACGTTGTAGCGCTCCGCATGTAATAGCGCATGCGCTTCTGCGTCAGTCATAGCGACACTGGCCATTGCGTGCAGCAGCTTGCCGGTCAGCGCCGCGTCGCCGGCGGCCGATACGATGGCCGCAGCATAGCCGAAGCAGTCCTTGATCTGTTCGCCGGGTAGTACTGATATCTTCTTGACCAGAGTCTGGGTACTTGGCGGCTGATCGCAGTGTGCGGCGCCGCTGGCGCGCAATCGACGTTGCGCGGCGACTGGCAAGTCGCTGTGCAGAAGGGCGAATGACTCCAGACGCTCACGCACAGCTTCAGCAACTCCAGCGTGCTTGACGTGCCCGAGGCTGGCCGCCAGACCTAAGGTCAGGTGTCGCCAATCGCTGTCGCCGATGGGGGCGGGGTCGGTGCCATCGGTGCGGTACAGATGTACCGTCGCTGGTGTTTCGCCATGGCGCAGAGTGTTCAGCGCCGGCTCCATCGCGATGCCGGCAGCGGCCGCCGCTGCGGCGATGATGGCCAGGTCGGCCTTGGTGCACGGTTCCCCGTGCAGGAAGTGCGTGATCAGTTGTTCTTGCGTCATCGCCATCGTTCGTTCACCGATCGATAGCCGAAGCTGCTCGACCGGGCGCTTGAGTTCCTGCGGCCAGATTGGGAAGGGCAGCAGGTACGCTGCAGCTGCCTTTTCGCCCGGGGTGGCCACCCGCAGCAGCTTTTTGCTGTAGGCGACAAGAGCCTGCGTGCAGCGGTCGACCAGCTGCTGGAGCAGGTCAATATAGTGCGGGGCGTGCGACACGTCGGGCAGGTTTTGCAGGTCAGGCGTGAAGCTGCGGCCGCGCAGTGCGGCCGAGGCGGGTTCATACCGCAGTTGCAGCGCGGCCCGACCTGGTTTAAGCACGATGCCGGCCGGGTAGGTGTCGTTGAAGTGATACCGGAATAGGTCAGCGAACTCTCGTTTGCAGCGCTCCACGTGGCGACCGAACTTGATCGTCGGGGACGTCGCTGCCCATGCCAGAGCCCACTGTGGCGACAAGGGATGGCTGTCGGCGGCCATCTGCGCCAAGGCAAGCTTGATGGGGAAGGGCGTGGTGGTGGTGCCGCGGCTAAGTTTCGGTGGCGGTGCAAGATAAGTCTTGCCCTGAACGGCCAGGGCCGATATGTAATGGCGCAGGCCTTCCGCGTAATGGCGAAACGACGGTTGGCCGCCATAGATGCCGAGCAGCTGGGCGATCCGCTCCGTGATATCAGCCAGTTCGAATTCGTCCAGGTCGTCGGCGCCGTTGTCGGCAAGGATGCGCCGTTCGAGGCCGTAGAGGTACAAAAAAGCAAAGCCGATGTCGGCATCAGGTGCGCTGCGGCCACCAGCGAGCCATTGCAGGTAGCCGCGCCGGGCGCGGGGGGAGATGTCGCTGTAGCTGGGCCAATAACCCATTTGCGCATCTTGGAGCGGCACATCCTGGTTGTGTACTTCGGCGGTGATATCGATGACCGCTGGGTCCAGTGGTCCATCGCCTAAACTGCCTCCGACGCAGATGTACAGCAACCCACCGGCGATTTCAAAACCACCGGCCGAGACGCTCTCACCCTTGCGTATCCAACGACAATTGGGTGGCAACGCGGCAGTCGTAGGACTACCGGAGGCGGCGTCGTGGCGTGGCCAGAGCGGCGCTGGCGGATTGTCTTGTCCGCTGCGCGCGTGCGCTGCAATGAAATGCGGCTGGGGCGCGCCGGCTCGCTGGCGCTGGTGCGCGTCTGCGCTCGCTGACGGGGGCGCCGGCGGGATCGGAACGTCTGATCTGCCACCATTCTCCTCGCCCGCCGGTATGTAGATAGGCGACCTGGCGCCCTTGGGCTTACGCGCTGCGGGCGCGGCAAGCGGACTTGCCCCCGGTGCTTCATCGTGCCGGCAAGTCGCTTGGGTGTCATGTAGGTGGGGCTCGATTCTGTCCGCCTGGCCGGCCGGCTCGGCGGGCGAGTGCCAGACCGGCACCCGCGCGGGTTGGCGATCGATGGGGGGCGAATAGCCTTGGTTGCCCGCATAGGCCGCCGGCGCGATGCCGGAGATGGCGGCCAGGAGCGGGTCGATGGTCCCCGCGCGCAGGGTTAGAAAGCTGGCCTGGAAGCCATCGGACGTGTAGATGGTCGTCTGGACGTAGGCCACCACCGGATACGAATGGTTGTCGCGCTGGCTGGGGTGCTGCTTGCCATCTTTCGTGATATGACGCCAGGTGCGGCCGGTGATGGTGGCGCCAGGCGGTACTGTCCCTTCCTCGCGTACGTTGACGCGCGTCGTTCTGGTTTGAAGCCTGCTATAGGCGATCTCCTGGACATTGCCGCGAACCTCAACCAGTAACGCGTGCGGCGTGAAGTACCAGGCCATTCCGTCCAGTGTCAGGCATGGCACTTCAAGGTTCGAGCTGATGGCGTAGGGCAGGCCGCGCGTTACCTGAGGCACATGCTTGGCCTTTTCCAAACAGGTCAGCGTGTATAGGCCGGGTATCTTTTGTGTGGTCGCCGGACCAATGTCCCAGATACTGCTGGCGTTTTTGATCTGTGCCAGCTGCTCCTTCATGGTTTTAAAGCGAGCTTGGGCTACTGCACCGAGTGAGAACAAGAGCACGCTTTGCTGGCGCCGGTGCCATAGTGTCATGAGCGCAGCGGGGCTGAGCGCGGCCAGCGCCAGCCAGTAGGTATGCGAAAGTGCTGCGGCTGCGCTGATGGCGGGGAAGGCCCACAACTCCCACCGACGTGTAGCTCTATTCTCTAGCTGAAACAGGTCTTTGAGCGCGACTTTCTTGGCGTCCACGAGCTTTGGATGCTCGTCCCGCAAGAGCGTAAAGCGTTCACCGTCCTCTGTCACGACAGCAATGCAGGTGGGCCGGCGTTGCCACAGCTTGGCGCCATTTGCGGACGCGGCGAGGCGGCCGTTCTCGATGCGAAATGTGTATGCCCCGACCTGGTGGTCGGAACTCGGACGCAGTGTCATTGGTGGTTTGGGGTAAGTGATGCCGTTTCATTATATGGAGATTGATGCTTTGCCAATTGTCGTAAGGTGTCCCAAAAGTGCCTTAGAGCCCCGGTTGCTTGTTTGCGTACAGCCAGGTGCCGGCCTTATAGAACCAACTCCGTGCCGGTCATCGCGTAGCAAGAATGGAGCGTCGTTGCGGCGTTACCGCGTATTCGGGGGCTGGAACGCAGCGAGGCTGGGAAGGCGGGCTGTCTCGAATTTTAGGTGGACTCGCGCGCCGCCCCTATTTGCGTAAAGTTACCTCGATGCGCTTTTTAGAAGGTTCTGGATGGCATTTACGCACCTTATAGTTACTCTTCGGGCGAGGTCTGGAATCCGCCTCTGTTGAGGTCTATGGATATTGGGAGCAAAGGGACTAAGCGATGAACTTGAAGAATCCACGTCATGCAGTTGTCACGGAGGACCCGGTGCAGCTCGCTTCGCAGTCCATCGGGCCTTCGTTGGACGTAGGGGCCGCACGCAAGGTTGAGATGGGTTCGCCATTCCCTGGCATGCGTCTTCCGTGGACACAAGAAAAGAAGTCGGAGTTGGCCAGCGTACTGGCTCGCTTCAGTCGAAACTGAAAAATTATCCACTTCCCTTGAAGGTGTCTGATATGAAAAACCCATCCAATGCGCCTGTCGTGAGCATCGCTGGACTGTCCGAGTTGGCCGCCGCCAGCCCTGCTGTGGCGGATGCGGTGCTCGCCAATTGCAACGCCAAGCTGCCGTTCCGTTTTGACCCGGGTACTGAAAGCGCGTCCCACTCAGTCGTACTTGCGCGTCCTGGATCGGGCATGAGTTTCGCGTGATCGCGTCTGTTTCAGGCTAATTGCGTTGCGATTGCCTTCCAAGGTCTCAATTTCAAAGTAAAGGATTGGTCCATGATTCCGAAACGCCGGCTGTCCAAGCAGCAGCGCCAATTGATGGCGCGCGATACCCTGCGTGCGGTGGCCGCGGCTATTCGCACCTATTTCTGTGGCGAAGGTGCAATTGGTCGCGCGTTCACCTTCGTTGGCGGTGCCGTACGCGCATCGATGGTATGGACGGCGAGGTGGCTCTTTGTCTTCTCCTGGGCCGCAATCGCCGGCGTGCTTGTCGGGCCAGAGCACGACCAAGTTCTAACCCAGTTACGCGCATGGATGGTTGAGTTGCCGCTGGAAGACGTACTTGCGCAAAGCCATGCCTTCTTCATGATGGCGTTCTGGGTGGCCGTCAAATTGGGGCTGCTGTTTGGTTGTGGCCAGCGCCTCCGGGCGATCATCCGACCCGCCGTGGCCGCAGTGCAGGCATCGCACCAGACAGCTCTGAATTAGGGCCCAGCTGGACTCGGAGGCGCCATCTGTATTGCCGATGTTAGGGCAATTGGCGATAGCTGCTAATGAGGTTGACGAGCAGCATTGCTTCTTCTGTGTCAGGGCGTGTGACGGGCAGTTGAAAGAGCTGTCCCAGATCCGTGAATGACAGGCGCGGCCCGGCGTAGGCCTCCAGCGCACCGCGGTGATGAGACGGGTTGGAAGTGTGCAGCGCGCGCGAAATGACGCTCTCTTGCGGTGCCAGGCCCGGTTGGTTGATCACCCCGCTCAAATTGGCCAGCAGCCACCATGCCTGGTGGTAGATCGGGTCAGAGACTTGGTTGTACGGTTCTTCGGGTAGATCCAGGTAGAACCAAGGTTTGCGTGGCAGGCCGACGTGCAGCAGATCCTTGAGGCCGACCTGGTCGGCGAAACGCTCCAGTGCCTGCAGGAACTCCTCTTTCTGCGTCATATGGGACTTGCCTAGCTGGTCGTAGCCCCAGTCGAGCGGTGACGTCGGCGCCAAGAATTGGTTCCGAATACGCCCCGTGCGCTTGGCCGCGTCGAAGTCGATCACCAAGCCGCGGCCCAGCGCGTCGCAAACCATCTTCTGCCATTTGGCATTGCCGGCGGCGCCGGCCGGGCGCATCACGGGCGAAAGCATTTCAAGCCGATCGCCGTCTAGCCGGCCCTCGATAAGCGTGATGCCGTCGATCGTTTGCCACTGGACGTTCAAAGGCTGTCCATGCAGTGCACCCTGTTCCTTTCGCAGCGCCGTCTCGGCGGCTTGGGCGGCGTGGTAGGTCTGCGGGTGGGGCGGCAAGCGGCGCATGTACGTGATCGCTGCGGCCAGCGCGCTCTCCAGTTCCTGGATACGCTGGGCCGTCGCCGAGTGCTCTGATACGCGGTCTGCAACAGTATTCAAGAGTATCGCCGCAAGTCTGGTAGAGATTGGGCATTCTAAGGTTGTGCCTGTTTGCTGTGCGGGGCGAGAGGCGCCCAAATCGGCCGCTACATCGCTTTTTCGAGGTCGATGATCAGTGCCGCGCGACCGGCTTACCGGTGCGGAAACACGGCTCGCTTAACGTCTCAATTGAGTATTCCCATTGCTGCCGCCACCTGTTCTCACTGATCGCCGCCACCCGCCCTCCCAATTGCACTGAACGCCACCAATCGTTCTCGTCGGTTATGGCCCCTCGGGCTTGTGAGATTTCGCGTATTTTTCAGATGAGCAAGATGTTATCCTCTAGTCAACGGCCGAGTTCGGCCAAAAGCGGTCACCCGCGCCAACAGTCGTCACGCAAGCGTGACATTAGAGAATATTTGCACGTTTGAACTCCATCGTATGAGCATGTTGATAGCAAAAGGGACTCTACAAGATCTTATCGCCAACCAAGAGGTCAGGGTCATGGCGCTGTCCGGAAAATGGGGTACGGGCAAGAGCCATATGTGGGACAGCCTCCGCAAAGCCTCGACGGATAGCCATATTCAGGGGGCACTGTACGTTTCATTGTTTGGCGTCGCCACGATCGCCGAGTTGAAGCTGAAGCTTGCCCAATCAGCGGTGCCCATGATCAAAAAGAGGGGGCCTCAGGCAGATGCTGTTAAGGGCGCGATTAGCGCTATAAAGAACGGTGCACAGGGCATTTTCAAACTCGGGACAGCCCTGGACGAATTCGCCCTGCTTGCCGTCCCTGCCATGGTGCGAGAGAAGTTCATCGTGATCGATGACATCGAGCGCAAACATGAGAAACTTACAATCGACGAAGTCTTGGGCTTCATCGACGACTTCACACGGAACTACGGCTGCAGGATCCTGCTCATACTGAACACCGACCAGCTCGCCGACAGGACTGTCTGGGAGAAATTCAGAGAAAAGGTCATTGATGAAGAGTTGCGGCTGGATACGACAGCGGCCGAGGCCTTCGACATCGCTATCCAGCTCTCACAGAGCCCGTTCGCAGCAAAGATCAAGCCGGCGGTCGAAGCCTGCGGCATCAGCAACATCAGGATCATTCGCAAGGTCATCCGAGCGGCAAATAAAATCCTTGCCGCGCATTTGACGCTTTCGGATGACGTCCTTGACCGCGTCATCCCTTCCACGGTGCTGCTGTCCGCCATCCATTACAAGGGGATCGAGGACGGCCCGACCATGGCCTTCGTTCTCGACTCCGAGTCTAATGTGGGCCGCCAAATCGCACGACGCGAGCGCGAGCGCCTTGGCGAGGAAGCAAACGATGAAGACAAGCTACATGCGCGATGGATGCTCCTGCTTAATCGCCTCGGAATCATGTACACCGACGAATACGAAAAGCTTGTGTCAGACTACCTGAACGCCGGCCTTATTGACCGTTCGGCAGTCGATGCGGTCGTAGCTCGCTATTGTCGGGAGCAGCAACGCGCCGGAGCACAGGCACGCGTGCGCGAGTTCTTCCAATCCACGATATGGGATCCTGAACTAATGCCCGCGAAAATCGTGGAGGCAGCGGGTGTGTTGCTCGCGGATGTGCCGCATGTGGACTGCTATAGCGTCAGCTCACTGCACGATTACCTAGTCGAATTGCAGGGAGGGGCGGCGATTGCTGAACAGATGGTGTCCTTGTGGGTCGATCAACTGCGGGAGATGGCAGCGGCGCCGGGCGCGGATCCCAGAGAATTCGTACTGGATAACTGGACGGGACGCCCATTGCACCCTTCGATCGTGGCAGCTTTCGCAGAGGCGCGCGTTTCCGTCGAGCAGCCTAGAACCCTGTTGGACGTATGCCTCTACCTTGCCAAGAGTGACGGGTGGAACTCTTCCGAGGAGGCCGTCATGCAGGCGGCGACCGTGGACGACTTCACGCGCACAATCTTGAGCATCCGTGGCCAACAGCTCAAGGTGTTCATGCTCAAAAACCTCGACATTTACGCCAACCGTGGCACTTACGCGCGGCACTTCGGTTCTGGCCCTCAGCACTTCCTTGAAGCATGCAAGAGAATTCGAGTCGAACGCGCCGAAACGCGCTGGGCAAGCCTGATCGAGGGTTTGTTCAAAGACGCGAAGCTTGATACCGACCTCAATGTGGGGCCCCCGGCCGCCGGCACGAAAGCAGCGGATGAAACAACCACGTAGGCTGGCGCTCACCTTTGGAACAGTCCACTTTGGGGCGGAAGCCGCTTGTCAGGATCGACCGTTGGCAACCACCGACCGTTGTGGTGAGTGATGAGATCAGGTGGCGGCGTTCAATGCGATTGGGTGGCGGCGGTCAGTGAGAACAGGTGGCGGCGACTTATGAGAATCGCTGGCGGCAGTGGTGAGAATACTCACTCAAGGGGAAGCGGCAAACAGCCGGTGAGCACCAGTTGGGCGATGGCCTCGGACATGTCGACGTCAAAGGTGAACAAGAAGGGATTATCGGGGGCCACGCGCCCGCCAAGCTTGATCAGGCAGGCGGTGGCGTTCTCGATCGCCTCGGGCGTTGGTTGGTGTATGTCGCTGATGCGTACTTGGCAGGTCGAGCGGTCAAAAGTGGCAAACTGCAGCACCCTGGTGGCGGCAAAGCTCACTTGCGGCCGCTCCAACCTGGCGGCCGCGCGTTGCTGCTTGCGTTTGGCTGCCCTGAATTCCCGGGGGATGGTAAGTGGGTTCTTTGCCGCCAGAACCTTGTTGAGCCGTTCGGCCATGGCTGGGTGTACCTCAATGTGCAGGGTGCCGGTCTGATAGGCGCGCACCGAGATGGCTCCGCCGTCCAGGTCCACCCATCGCCCCCGCGCGTCCCATACGTTCTCAAGCACGTTAAGACTTTGCTCCCACTTGGGTTCGTCGCGCCCCATGAATTTCGCCACAACGGCTCGTAAGTCGTTGACGATGCCAGCTGCCTGGTGATCGGCGCACCCGTATTCGGAATACACGCGATTCATGATCATGCGCTTGGAGAATCCTTCTGGGCAAGTCGAGGCGTGGATCCGCGACAGGCGGCGGAATACGCCGTCGACGCGTTCGGCCAAGTAGTTCAGCCGGTTTTCCAGCAGTGAGGTAATGACAGGCCTGACGGTCGCTTCGTCGAATGGTGGCGGCAACGGAACTTCTTGGCCCTCCTTGTTGCGCCAGGCGGTCAGGGTGTGGCGCCATTGATCGCGACGCTCTTGCGGCAGGAATTCCAGCAAGCCCGTCTGTACCAGTGCCTTGTCCCAGGACTCTTCCTGCAAGGCGAGATGGGCGCGTGGTCTGCGAAGTAGCTTATCCAGGTAGAGGCTGCGATGGAGCTCATTGTTGCCGGCATTGCCGTGGATGTAGTAGCGCAGGGCGTCACGAAGCCCGCCATTCATAAGGTGCGCCAGCTGGTCGATGTCCTGACGACGCGCCTTGTGTTCAAGCAGGAGTTGGTCGATCAGGTCGTAGACGGCCGGTGCGTTGTCGTGCTCTGCGAACGCCTCAGCACTTTGTTGAACGACGACGGGCAAAAACTCGCTCATGCACACTCCTCGCGGTTGACTGGGGGCGGGCGCTGAAGCGGTTCGCGTCCCGGAACCGCTTAGGCGTCGTTACATTGGCCCTAGACGTCCGACGATATCAGGTGGGCCCGCGAAGTCAAAAAGCGGCGCCAGCTCTTCGCGTTGCCTTAGTCGATGCTAGCTCGCAGGCATTCCGTCACATCCCTGGTCCAGCCTTGCACGATAGCCGGCTCGATGCCCAGCCGGCTGGCCAGGTTGTGCATTTCGGTGAAGTAGCGGTTTGTCAGCGCGTTGATCTGTGGCCTCGGATGGTTAACGCCAAACCCGCCCATACCGTCAGGCACCCGCGTACCGGGGGAGAGAACGAGGTTGTAGATGAGGGGATCGTATCGGTCGTACGGTTGGCGAACACGAACCAATACGGGAACGAACGGTCGAGATTGCGAAACCAGGAGCAGACTTCCGGGATTTCGCACAGCGGGCGGGGATCGCTGTCCCAACCGTCGAACGACAGTAGCACCTTCCCCGCATACAGCTTGGCGCTTTGCGCGTTGTTCATCATGCCCGACAGGATTCCCACAGCGGAGGCGAAGTCGCCGCTCGTGATCCAGCCCTTGGGGATGGGGAAGGCGACTATTGCAGGTGTATCGTTTGCCATCGCGAACCTTTCAAATAAGTCTTGATGATCTAGGGGCAAGTCGACCACCAGATCGACTGGAAATGGGCAATTGTAATGACCGCCACGCGCCTCGTCCAATTGTGCCGGGGGGAGGGGGCGCCATTTTCTGTTTAAGGTGGCGATATTGGTCGCTCTACATTGTCCACGCGGGTATTGCCCCATGCTCTAATCCCTTCCAATTCGCTCCTCGTCCCCTTTGGAGGTGCATGTGAGGTCGCTTTGGGCTGCAGGTTCGATGTTGGGTGTCACGGTCAAGATGTTGGCGCTGATGTACGCCGTCCTGGGCATTGCCAGTGCCACTGCGGCGCTTGCGATTACTGCCTACGCGCGTGTCAGGCGCGGCGCCAATGGTGCGGCGAAGCATGGCGAGGCGCAATTGGTGCCGTTGTTGGCGCCAGTGACACTGGCCGCTGGAAATCCATTCCCTGGTGATCACCTTTGGCGTGAGCATTGTTGTCGAACGTGCGATGGCCTGCCGGCTCGCTGTGCTGTTGGCGTGTCTGCGAGCTGCCCACGGCCGAGTTGCTCCCCGGAGCCGGATCTCGATTGGTCTGACTGAAGTGGAGGCTTCTATGGATTACTGTGAAACAGAACAAGACCAGGCGGCGGCTGATGGGGGTGTGGCGTTCGCGTTTCCGCACCAGCTGGTCGACGAGGAGGACTTGTACTTGTCTGGATCGGCAGTCAATGGCTTGCCACTCCTGGTGGATATGGATCGCACCCTGATCCAGACCGACTTACTGTCCGAAGCGGCCAATCTATTCGTCGCAGCCCACCCAGCGAAGCTGTTCCGGTTGTGCGGCTGGGCGCGCGCCGGCCGCGGCACCTTGAAGTCGCAGTTGGCCTGTAATACCTGCATTGATGTCGCGTCCTTGCCCTATCACGCGCAGTTGATACAGTGGTTGAGGGAAAAGCGCGCAGCGGGCCGGCGCCTTGTGCTGGTCACTGCATTTGAACGCAATGTCGCGCAGCGCCTCTTTGCCCATCTCGGCTTCTTTCATGAACTATTACTGACGGCCGGCAGCGGCGACACTGGGCCGGTCAACAAGCTCGAGCACATCACTGCCCGGTTTCCCCGTGGCCAGTTTGAATATGTCGGCGACAGCTGGTCTGACATGGCGGTCTGGCAGGCGTCCCGCACTGCGCACGTCGTTTCGCGATCGCGCCGGCTAATTAGCGCGGTCGGGAAGTTCGGCAACCTTGGGGAAGTATTCCAGCCGTGCGCGTTTTCCCCCCTGTCCGCCTTTGCCCGGGCATTGCGCCCACATCAATGGGTGAAGAACCTGCTGGTGATGGTGCCGTTGATGGCATCGCATCACTACGCTGACTTCGCAGCCTGTTCCCAGGCATTGCTGGCGCTGGTGGCCTTCTGTCTGGCGGCGTCGAGCGTCTATCTACTGAACGACTTGGTGGACGTGGTATCGGATCGTCGCCATCCTTCCAAACGCTTGCGCCCCTTCGCTGCCGGCCATTTGCGTCTACTCCTGGGATGGTGCGCCTGGCCGTTGCTCGCGGCATCTTCTTTGGCCCTGTCAGCTACATTCCTAAGTGGCCAATTTGTCGGTTGGCTCGCTGTATATGGCGCCCTGACCGCGACCTACACCTTCTACTTGAAGCGCATTCCAATCGTCGACGTCCTGTCCCTGGCGGCCCTTTATACCCTCCGGATTATCGCTGGCGCGGCCGCTATCGGTGTTCCGCTGTCCTTCTGGTTGCTGGCCTTTTCGGTATTCCTGTTCCTGAGCCTGGCCTTCATCAAGCGCTACAGCGAACTGTTGCGCTTAACCGAGGGCGCCGGGAAGGGCGCTGCGGCGCACGGGCGGGGCTACTACGCCAGTGACCTGGACGTGGTCGCCAATCTGGGCGGCAGCTCCGGCTACGCCGCAGTGCTGGTGTTGGCACTTTACATCCAGGATAGCCACACCTTGGAGTTGTACCCGGCACCCCACTATATTTGGCTGGCGTGCCCTGCGCTGCTGTTCTGGATCTCGCGTGCATGGATGCTGGCCCACCGAGGCCGGATGCTCGAGGACCCCATCATGTTCGCTTTGAAGGACCGCGCGAGCTGGCTTGTGGCGGCCACGATCGCCTCCGTGTTTGTGCTGGCCAGCATGCCTGCGCTGGGCTAGCCGATTTCATTTACGCAACCTCTAGAAACTGCTTCCAATGCAAAATATCTACTGGCCCGCTAGTTTGCTCATTTCCGTTCTGGTCTCGATGGCCATGCTGTCGTACGCAAGACGGTTCGAACCCAAGAACTTCGCTTTGGCCGCAGACGCGTTGCTCGGGCAGCGGGTGTTCCTGGTGTGTGCTGCGATACTGGGCGCGGTCGTGGGCCTCGAGGCGATTCTCAGCGTGCTGCACCCGGAGGCGATCCAGTATGAGCCCGAAGGTGCCTCCTTGATCGCCGCGTGGTTGTTCGCGCACGGTCAACCGCTATACCATGCGGCCGGCAACGCCCAGCGCTACTCGCTGCTGTATGGCCCCATGATGTACCTTCCCTTCAGCGCCATCTTCAAGTTCGGAGGTGGGATGGCTTTGGTACGGGCCGTTGGCGTGTTCGGCGTGGCGCTGGCCGTTGCGTCCATGTGGGTGTTGGCGCGGGTATCAAACCTGCGTGGCTATTTGCTCCTGTACGGGGTGGGTGCTTTGTGCCTCATCTTGCCGCCAATTTTCACCGGCCGAGCTGACGCCATCAGCTTTGCCATGGTGGTTCTCGGCGCGACTGCTGCCTGTAGCGGAAATTTGCTCGCACTGGCGGCGTTTGCCGCGATCGCTGTGGGCGCCAAGGCGACCGCTGTGCTGTATTTCATCCCGCTCCTGTTCTTGTTGCTGCAGGAGCGGCGCCAGCGCGCGGCCGACCTGTGGTTCGCGTTTGCCGTGTTCACCGGACTGGTGTTGCTGCCATTCGCTGTTCCTGGCATTTCGCTTCGGTCCTATGTCTACTGGCTGTCGGCCGCAGCCAAGCACGGCCTGGTGCCTGAACTGCTTGTCATGAACGTGGTGGTGCTTGTCACGCTCGCGGCGCCGGCTATCTGGGCTGCGGTGGCGTCTGCTGCATGGCGCCAGGATGATCGCCGGCCCTGGTGGGGCCTGTGGGTGGCGGTGGCCAGTGGCGTTGTGCTCAGCGTCCCGGCGGCCAAGGTCGGCTCCGGATATTTCCACATTGTCCCGTTTGCGCCTGTGTTCATGTTGGTCCTGGTGCGGGCCGGCGGCTGGCGGCTCGGTCTGGTGCAGCGTTCCACGGGATTGGTCTTCGCCGCCTTCCTGTTGCTCAGCGTATTGTTCATGGCGCGACATGTGTCCGTATTGTTGTTTGGCGAGCGCACCATCAAAGTACCAGACGCCGCATTGGTCGAGATCGACCACTATATTGCGGCCGTTGGGAGTCCCAGCACCTTGTCGATGGGGGCGGGAGACTTGAGCCACAGGCAAACCAATGCAGCCCTGTATGTGTTGCGCCATGGCGGGGCTTACCTGATAAACGACGTGACGATGTGGGACATGGAAGGTTCCGGTATTGCGATTCCTGAGAAAACGATCGAGGCCATCTCCACCTGCCAGGTACCAAATTGGTTGATTCCCGCCGGCGACAAGCCTTTCCATTCGCAGAACTTGTACGCGCCCGATCGTCTGATTTTTGGGCCCATCGAGGCGATTTTCTCGCAGCGTTACGAGTTGGTCGAGCACGGCCATTACTACGACTTGTGGCGGTGCCGCAAGGCCCAATAAGCCACGCCAAGCTGGCGTCCGCAGCTGGCCGGCCGCCAGCAACAATAGGAGCGAAAAATGCTGTTAGGAACTTTGTTTGCGATGGTGGCGGCGATGTTTGTGGGCGTGCCTTTGCTGCCGGTGCTGCTGGTCGGCGCTCTACTGCAGGCCACTCTGGCGTTCGGTTTGACCAAGAACATGGCCTGTGTGAATCTGGGCGTCGGCTTGGTCATGGTTGTACTTGCTGGGTATGTACTCGTCCCCATGCTTGGGAAAAATCTGCCCGAAGGCAAGGCTATCGTTGAAGTGGTTCAGGTGGCGGTCCCCTACATTAACGCGTTTGCCGCGATTCTCACCTTGGTCGGTTCGACCCTGATTGGCCTTCGCCGACCCGTTGCTCCTTAAGCAAGGATGCTATACAGATTGGCGAAGAGATTTTTGAACGCATAACGCCAGGGTGCGTGGGGCCCAAGTTGGAAGGGAAAATTGTTATGAAAATCTTTGGGCTCAAGTGGAGCGCTCTCGACTTCGCTGGTGTGCAAACCGCATTGTTTTTCGGTGCGGTGGCCGGCGCAATCGGACTGGTCTTAATGCATTTTCTCGGCGGCACAGCGAGACACATCGTTGCGATGGCTTCGGCAGGCTTCGTAGCCAGCCTTATTGCCCTGGCCGGCGCGAGCTTTGACAAAGCCGGGCTTAAGGGACTGCTAATCTGTGCTGCCAGCACCGGCGTCGTCTACGTTGCAGTCATTGGGCTGACAGCTTAGAGCCAAATAGGCCGATGAAATTCATGACTAAATGCGGCATTCCACGTTGCGCGAATCGACGCGAATGATCGCGTCCCCAGCAGTGGTGTATGAGTCGTGATTCATGGGAGGTTGGGTTCCCGCTCAGCTGATCACGGCCGATAGCCGTGCCGGCTGGTCGCTCAAGGACTGCAGGCCCTCCAGCTGCATGTAGCGCCGTTGCAAGGACCATTCGTCGTTCTGCTCCAGCATCATAGCCCCTACGAGACGGATGATGGCGCGCTCGTTGGGGAAGATGCCCACGACGTTGGTGCGCCGTTTGACCTCGGCATTCAAGCGCTCCAGTGGATTGGTGCTGCGTAGCTGGACCCGGTGGGCGCTCGGGAAGGCCATGTAGGCCAGCACGTCATGCTCGGCCGCGTCCATCATGTCGGCCAGTTTTGGGAATTTGGCCCGCAACTGGTCGGTGACGATGCGCCACTGTGCGCTGGCCGCCTCCGCCGTTTCCTGCGCGAAGATGGTGTTGATCAGGGCCAGCAGCGCTTGGCGCTGCCCCTTGTTGGCGTGGACCAGGGCGTTACGCACAAAATGCACCCGGCAACGCTGCCAACTCGCCGTCAGGACTTTGGCGATGGCCGCCTTCAGCCCCTCATGGGCATCGGAGATCACCAGCTTCACGCCGCGCAGGCCGCGGCGCGTCAAACCGCGCAGGAACTCCGTCCAGAATGGCTCGGCTTCGGAAGCGCCGGTGGCCACGCCGATAATCTCCCGCACGCCCTCGGTGTTGACGGCGACGGCGATTATTACGGCGACCGACACCACTCTGCCGTTCTGGCGTGTCTTGACGTAGGTCGCGTCGATCCAGAGATAGGGCCAGTCACCTTCAAGTGGACGTTGCAAAAACTCCTTCACACGCTCATCGATCTCTCCACACAGCCGTGAAACCTGGCTTTTGGAGACGCCGCTCATGCCCATTGCTTTGACCAGATCATCCACCGAGCGCGTCGAGATGCCTTGGATGTAGGCTTCCTGGATGACCGCCGTCAGCGCCTTCTCGGCGGTGCGACGAGGTTCCAGAAAGCCGGGGAAATAGCTGCCGCTGCGCAGCTTCGGGATCTTCAGGTCGACCGTGCCGGCCCGCGTCTCCCACGCGCGTTCACGGTAGCCGTTGCGGCTGTTAATGCGTTCCTCGCTGCGCTCGCCGTAGGCGGCCTGGCACAACGCTTCGACATCCATCTCCATCAGCCTTTGCAGGGCAAATTGAAGTGTTTGTTTGATGAAATCGGCATCAGAACCCTTTGCGGCGAGCTCCGTCAATGCCATAGTAGTGGGCGTGGTCATCGTGGTTACCTCTGAGTGGTTAAGGTCTGGTAACCCCAACCTACTCATGAATCACGATGGCCATCTCATCATTGCTCAAGCCTTGGCGCCAAACTTAGCGCCAACTTCATACACCACTCGCTGGGGCACAATCACGCGAATACCGCCCTTGAGTGCAGTCAGCCTGATCGCAATGCGATAAGGCCCCTCCCTGACGTACCTGACAAACGTCTCCCATCCCATCGCCCCGCCCATCCTAAGTCTCGCCTCGGTTTGCATTTTGTTCGGACCATGTGCCGTTCGCACTGTTGCGTCATTAAGCTGCGCGGTAATTGGAATTCGTCTGCCAAATTTGAGAACCTGTCTTCCGCTTCACTGGCATGTTGGCATGTTGTGGTGCGGACGCAGGCGGCGGCATCAGTTGTGGCGGCTGCGTTGAACATGGGGTAGTCATTCCATAGTCTGCAGGCTCTTGTGTTGGATTGGGGGCGATCACGGCTGTCCGTAAAAAATGCCGTGAGATGACCAAAATGGCCACTTCACATGGCGCCAGCGGCCGGAGCTGCATGTTACTGTCGTTTTAACATCTTTCCAATGCGAAATGTCAGTGATTTGGATGTTGGCGGAAACGGTATTGAACGTCGTCACTTACTCGATCGGCTGGTGAGGCTTATCGCCGGCGGCCGCAAGCATTTAATGAGCTGCATCAATTTGGTCCAATTAACCTCTAGGAAGTGGAGTTGAGAATGGAGAAAACTGCTGTTTCCCAAGTCGGTGCAAACCGGATACTGGGTTTGCGAGTGGCGGCCGGTGTAGGGGTGGTGGCCGTGTTGGCACTCCTCAAAACGGTCGTGCTCGGTGCCTTAGCCTCGGGATTGGGCTTGCTTGCGTTGGGCGGGATTGGTTGCCTATTCGTCGGCGCGTTTCAGGCCCTGCCGCTGTTGGGGCAAAAACTCGAGAATCGGCTGCTCGCTGCGCGCAAGAGCGAAGCGCGCGCCAATCCGATTGAGCAGTTGCAGAACTATCGATTGTCTAAGGCGAAGTATCTCGCTGCGTTCAAGGAGGCTGTCGGCGCCATCGGTGCTCAAGTGCAAAGCATGAGTGAGATGATCGACGACCGTAAAAAGGCCAAGCCAGACTACGACGCGAGCCAGCAGGAGCGTGCAGTTCAGCAGATGCGAGCGGCGCATCAAGCCCTGGTCGTGAAATACAAAAAAGGCGAAGAGGCGTTGCGGCAGCTCGATGAGGTCATCGACGACCAGAAATTCAAATTCAAGTTTGGCCAAGCTGGCCAGGCGGCGATCAAGTCACTCAATTCAACGTCTGGCGAAGATGTGCTCAACGAGATGCTCGCCGGCGAAGCCTTCGACAGTGTGCGTGACAACTTCAACCGCGTCTTTGCGGATCTGGAGCTGGAAGGCGCCAAGCTCAATTCCGCTGAGAAGCTGTCGTTCAACGATGGTATGACCATTGACCTGATGAACGTCCGCCTGCCGGCGGCCGAGAAAGTAGGGGGGTAATCCATGTTCTGGAAATGCATCCGCTGGGGGGGCACGGCGCTCGTCGTTATTCTGCTGGTGGCGTTCGCCGTGGCAGGTGGGAATACCACTGACGACAACGCTTCCAAGGCTATGCAACAGCCGACTTCTCAACCGGCAAACAAAAACTTCAACCTGTAATCGTCCAACCAAAGGAAACATCATGAAAATCAAGTTCGCTCTGTCCGCAGTACTGGTGCTGGCCATGTCGCTGGCGAACGCAGCCAAGGTCGACGGCGGCCCATCGGCTGGTTGCGAAGGTCTGAAGGTCGCCACTGGCAAGGCTGGCAAGGGCTATTCGAAGCTGTATGCAGATCTGGTGAAGGCTACCGGCGGCCAACTGAAGCTGTGCGAGGTAAACAGCGAGGGTGGTCTGGACAATCTGGACATCCTGAGCACCAAGAAGGCCGACGTCGGCTTCGTGTCGGTCGACACGCTGAAGAAAATGGCGGAAGGCGATCCTAACATCGCGGCGCTGCAGGTTGTCGCGACCCTCAACAGCAACTTCCTGCACATCGTCGTGGCCGCCAACGGCATCGATTTCCAAGGCCCGAAAAAATGGGGCGTGATGAAGGGCGACGTTACGCATGTCCAGATTTCCAAGCTGTCCGACCTGCATGACAAATCGGTCGCGCTGGTGGGCTCGGCCCAGCTGATGGTGCGTCAAATCGACAAGCTGCTGAACTTGAAGATGCAGTACATCGACGTGCCGACGGACGAGGAGGCCTTCAAGAAGGTCAAGTCCGGTGAGGTAATGGCGGCGTTCACCGTTGCAGGTTGGCCAGCCGGCCCCATCACGAAGCTGACGCAAAGCCAAGGCCTGACCCTGGTTGGGTTCGACATGCCCATCGGCAGCCCCTATGCCATCCGCCAAGTCAGTTACAAAAACGTCGGGATTTACAATACCAACCTGGTCGCTGTGCAGAACGTTCTGGTGACGCGCGCCTTCACTGGCGCCAAGATCGGCGAGGTCGGCGAGTTGAAGAAGGCGATTCAGAAGTCCCTGCCTGATCTGAAAGACGGCGACTACGAGCCGGGCTGGAACGAGATCTCGTCGCTGGACGCCAAGGTCGACTGGCCAAGCTTCTTTGGCACCGCTGTCGCATCCAACGCAGGCGCCAACACCAAGAAAAAGTAAGCAGTGTCGGGGGCTGCATCGTTGATGAACTTGCGGCCCCCGGTCACGGATTTGTAGCGGATAGGATGTCTAGTTTTTCTTCAGATCGGATCAATCAAGCGTGGGTGGCGGCTTTATGCATGCCGGCCACCTTGCGCAGCTGACCCTTGATCATCCCCACATCGAGGTGCGGGGAATTACGTTGTAGTTGCTGGTATCCCAGCGAAATAAAGCGCATGGACTGCGCACCGTCGACAGGGACGTTGATAGCGGGCTTGGCCGCCTGCACGACCTTGACCAGGTAACTCCCTTTGTCACGTTGGTTCTTGAAACTGATGACCTTGTCGTGCTTGTAGCCATGGCCCTTGAGGTCCAATTCCTCAAGCTCGTCTTCGAAAAGCGCGAGCATGAGCAGTGTTTCATCTGGTGTGAGCTGGACTGTGATTTTTTGGTCCCACGCCACCACTCGCCTTCCATTGCAAAGCGTCGCCGGCGCGCCTTCGATTTGTATCGTGTGCATACCCTGCGTTTTCGTTTTCGCCTCGGACACGCACAGGGCCCCTGTTTTGCAGTGGATGGGGAAGGAATAATACGGTGGCGCCGCCAACTCTGGCTTGACTGCTGACGTCGCCTGGGGGACGGCTGCAGGCACTTCTAGCACCGCCGTGATTAGGCGTGAGAGATCCTCGGCCCTCTGGCTATAGCCTGCTTCGACGTCGAGTAGCATGTGTTGGAAGTTCTTCCCGTACTGGCTACCAGCGATGCGGCGCAGCTGCTCGGCGGACAGGGTTGGCAGGCCAGCACCGCTTAAGATGGCTGTTATGTGCGAGAGCTTCAAGTGCCGGTCTCCTTGGCGTTGGTCGCCCTTTGCTTGTAGCGCAGTGTTGAGCGCTCCAGCGCCAGTCCTAGGCGCTTCGTCAGTTCGGTAACAGGCGTTCCTTTGTCCAGCTCGTCCCGGGCATAGGTGTTGCGCAGCGTGCGCCCGCCTGTGCGGGTCGCGTTGATACCCGCGCGCTTGAACGTCTGGTTCACCTGTCGGTACACCGTCGACGGATCGAGCTTGCTGCCATTGAGCTTGCCGGGGAAAAGCAGATCCCCCGGGATTTGCAGGCCAGTGCGTTCCATCAGCCACGAGAACACCTCGTCCGCTGCAAACCCGGGCAGCAGCGCCTCATGCTTGTAGCTCGTTTCATGCTTGTCCACCGGCGTGATTTTCAGCTTGTAGAATCCTTCGGTGTTGGGTGTGCGGTCGAGCTCCTGGATGTGGATCCCGACCACTTCGGCAGGTTTGACCCCGCCAGTTAGCATCACCAGTTGCATCGCGCGGTCGCGGCGCCGCTTCCATCCGGCGGGGAGCCCATTGGGCAATTGCCGCAGTGGCGCGTCAGGCAGTGCCTTGATAAAGCGCTCCTGTTCTTCCTGTGTCAAGGCAACCATGCCCGCATCACGTTTCACCTGCTGATTTCGCCAGATGATGCCGCCAGCCACGCTGGCCGGACTGGGACTGATCTTCAGGTAGGTGTAGCAACGGTCCAGCAGTCGCAAGTAGCGATATTCAATGCTGCTGTTGATGGTCGGTTCGTCGCCCTGCCGCGCCGTGACGAAGGTGATGATGTCCTCCGGCGTCAAGGTCGACATGCGCTTGTCGTGTTTGGTCATCCAGCGCACGAATTTTCCGAACATGGCTTTGTAGACGGTAACGGTGTCTTCGCCTGGCAGGCCTGTAACGGTGTCTTCGCTTGGCGGGTCCGCTGTAACGGCGTCTTCGCCTGGCGGGCGCGCGTTCTCTTGCTTCGGGCGCTTCGATGTTGCGGCGAACTCCTTGCTTACGACGAACTGCTCAAATTGTTTGGTGGGCTGTTTATCCCAGAGTTCATGTAGTGCGTTCATGCCTACGTCGCCATGTTGGTGATCGAGCCCACCGACCGTGCGCCGGCCGGCGGGAGCCCTTGGAATAGACCTGGAAGGGGGTACGCGGGAGGTTGCGATACCGGCTGCGCGGTTGTCGTCGCAGTCTGCGGAAGTATAAATGAATGTGTGAAGGCTTGACCTCGTGCTGATGATGTTTGGGGGTATGCCCTGTCATCTGCCTTGGGTGAAAGGCGCGCACCGTTTGCGCCGATTTTCCATCGGCCTAACGGTGATGACTTGAGCGTGCTCGACGACACGCGGGCGGGTAGGGTGGGCCACGACAACGGCTTGCTGGCGCGCCAGCGCGCGTGGCCAGCGCCGCAACTACGGTTGGATCGGGAGCGGTGGAGTTCATGCTGGGGCCGCAACCATCAGGTTGAACGGGGCACTGATAGCGCCGGGCGAGGGGACAGGTGCCGCTCCGGCCGGCGCCACGTATCGGAAGAGGAATTTGGGTGCGGAAAAGCGCATGCCGGCGAATGCCGCCAGCGCCCCGGCTTCCAGGATCGGCTGGCTATAGCGGTACCCCCTGGCGCCGGCGCCGGCCGCGTTCTGGAAAAACCGTCCCATTGGGTCGACCATCAAATAGGACTCCGTCATGTCTTGGTTGTCTTCCACGTGACGAATGGATGCGAGATGCGCATGCCGTATCACGAAGTCGTTGAATGCTTGTTGGGACACCGCCAGACTGTCATCGACCACAGGCAGCATGCGCAGCACCTTCCACTTTTCCGGCCGCAAGCGCTCTATCACGCTGGTCATGTCGTCCCACTGGTTGACCTGGTTGACGACGGTGTTGACCTTCACCCTCAACCGGGGATTGCTGCGCCGGCCTTGGTCCACCGCGGCGGCGAGGCCGGCAAGGTCGAGTTGGCGGCCACGGCGGTCGCTTCTCCCAATTTCCTCGTTGTTGCGCGCGCTCGGCGAATCGATGCTCAGGCCCAGCATGCTGATGGAGGTGGCCATCGAGGCCATGATTGCGGAATCCAGCTTGCTGCCATTGGTGATCAAGGAGACATCGAAGCCGATGTCGCGGGCGACGGGCAGCATCTCAAGTACTCGCCTGGTATAGAGCAACGGCTCGCCACCGGCAAGGTTCAAGCGCACGGAGCCCCAATCCATATGCTGGCGCAACGGGTTGCCCTTGTTGTCAGGATGAAAGAACTCGTAGAGGCGCTTGAGCAGTTCCTTCGTGCGCCCCGCATCATGGACGAGTTCCCGTTGGCGATCCGGCTTCTCCCATTTGGCATAGCAGTAGTGGCAACCGTAGTTGCAGGCTTCGGTGATGTGCCAATTGATGACCAGCTGGCCTGCCGGCGTGGAGGTGAATGGTGGGACTATGATCACGACATGCTCCTGGATAAAAAAGAAGCTGTATCGTGTGTCCTATATTGCCAAGACGAAAAGAAAGTTCGAGCCCCCCCCTCTCGACGCCTGTTGCCGGACACATGGGAGGGGGGGAGGCAGCGAAGTTTCAGTGACGGCTGGCCCAGACGGCGCGATGATGGCGCTCCAATACAAAATTTCCACATATCCACATGGCCACGATCCCAACATTTGAAGAGTTGTTGCTTGAAGTACACCAGAGCTTGGGTTTGAAATTTGAGCAAAAAGACAAGAACAAGCTGTCCAGGCTCGAGAAACCGCTCGCGGACCACCTCGAGCGCGTCGATGCCCTGCTGGGCGAGATATTTACCGCGCTCGGGCTCGAGGGGATGGCGCGTTTCAAGGCCATGGACGACGTCCTCGAGTGGTCAGCTTTTGACAAGTCGGTCGAGCTCGACACCTGGACCTACGTCGCCGATCGGCGCCAGATACTGTGGCACTTGTTTGGCCACTCCTACGCGCCCGCCCTGGGCCGCAGGCTGGCGTTCTGGACATTGCATGAGCGGCTCGACACGGGAATGCCCGGCGGCCGTTTCTGGTTCCTTCCCGGCGCGCGCGAGGACGCGGGCGCGCGCCGGCTGATCATGCCGGTCGCCCAGGTGGTCGATTGGTTACGCGACCTGCTCGGCGCGCCGATGGAGCAGGCGAGGGTGGGACTGGGCGGCAAGGCGGCGCAAGAGCGTCAGCAACGGATAGACGACGCCAGGAAGGATATCGACGTCTATGCATCGATGGCGCGCGAGCTCGACAACTGGCGCCAAGGGCGGCTGCCACATGCTTCAACGATTGAGAAGTACTTCCCGGACGATGCGAAGCTGGAGTTCAAGGGGACGCTGCGGCCAACCCCCGACTTGCCGCTGCCTGAACGGCTGCAGGGGGCCATCAATTTCGTGAAAGCGAAGGGGCTAGATGCCGAAGCGTTGCGCGACGAGATTCCGATCACCGAAGTTGGACGGCTGGAAGCTATCCTCGCCTACCAGGCATCGGACGCCGACGCCCAGCGTTTTGTCGAGCTGACCGAAGAGCGTTGGTCGGCGCCATCGATGGCGACCATAAGGCGCCGGCTGATAATTGCGCGCATGGTCCAGGATGGATATCGCCGGCTTGGGCGCTTTCTGCTGGGCGAAGATTTCGACGAACACTGTGCCGACCCGGTGCGCAACAAGGTTCTGCAGCTCGTTGAGCTGTTCAAGGTTGGCTATAACCTGACGATCCAGGCGGCCAAGGAAAGCGATGATCCACAAGAACAGGACGTCTGGTTCGATAGCCGGCTCACACCCTGGGACAAGGAAGGGATATTTCTGGCGATAGCGCCATCCCGGCGTGAAACCGGTGCACGGGAGTTGTCCGAGTTGCTCTCACGCGCGTTCGCAGCGATGCATCCCGGCGGCCCGCTCGATGACCTGGTCGGGCACGACGAGGCGTCCGCCAAGTGCATCGCTGAACGCGAATTGCGTCGCATTATCGCTTGCGAGAAGGAGAGGGAGGCGGTCCAGTCGTGTATCGCTTCGCTGGCATGGGGTTCACCGTTCCGGAAGTTGCAACAACAAACAGAGTACTGGGTGGTATATCAAGTCGCGCCGTCGCCAGAGCTGCCGGTGCGCATCAGGGAGATGGCGTGCGTTCGTGCGCGCGAGCTGGCGCGAACGCCGAGCGAGGCGCTGGGCGCGATCGTCCTACATCTGCACGCCCTGTTTCATTGCGACCGGGCGGACCGGCCCAAGGAAATGCGGCAGCAGGTCGAGCAACTGCTCGCGCTGGCCGAGTCCAATCCGGCGTATGGGGAATGGGGCGCCGTGCTGTTGAATTACAAGGCCAAGCATCATCTGGCGATCAACGAGTTCGAGGCCGCGCGCGAGTCGTTCAATGCTGCACTCCAAGCGTGCCACGCGCGCAGTTATGGCCCGGTCCGAGGCGAGATCGCTCGGGACGCCTTCGCCCTCCTGGTTGAGCGCCCGCCCGTCGGCTTCAGCCTGGGCAACTACGAGGGCTACATGCGCAACATGCTCGCATTCGGCGCACTTTCGCTGGATGACGAACGGAAACTGCCCACGCTAGAGGACACGGCATGCGTGGTGTCCGAGTACTTCTGGGAGAACCAGTACGCACCATACCCAGGCGAACCCGTCGAAGAGCCTTTGGCGCGCAAGCACACCGAGGCGATCATAGGCACCGATACCATGGAGATCATCCTGAGGGCGGACTGGGATGGCCTGGACGCATGGATGGGGCGCAACGCGGATCTGCGCGACAAGCGGCTACGCCACGTGCGGGGCGAAACCGTGCTCATGACCTGGTTGGGTGGACTCTACCAGTGTCGCACGACAAAGCATCTTCACCCGCAGATTGGGCCGATCGAGGAAGTCGCGCCCATTGCTAATGCGTTGGAGCGCAACCTGCGCGAAGCCGCGCTGCGCGTGGTCAAGAAATGGCCGAAGTTGATCAACCTTGCCGACTTCAAAAAGCAGACGCCCTTGCTGCTCGCCGCGCGCAATGGCGACGCCGCCATGGTGGCTGTGCTTCTCGAGGCGGGAGCGGACGCCGAATGGCTGGACGTGCGGGGGAACTCGGCAATGGATCTTGCGCTCGCCTCCGGCATTTCGCTCTGTGTCGATGCGCTAAGCTACTGGAAGCGCGGGATCATCCAGGAGTTCTCCAAATAGGCCCGGCCTCTACGTCTGCCCTTGCCGATGTGCTGGTGCGCATCGCGCAAGTGCCGGCGCAGCCGCACATTATCGACAGCAACGACAGCCGGACAGGGGCGACGTCCACGTGTTGACTTCAAGGCCTTCCCACGGCATGATGTGTTCACCATAACGTAGCCAGCGCGGCTCCAAGCGCATAGTTGTCCAACCAAATTCTCGCCCGTTTTGTTTGTCCACGCCCGCGTCTGAACGACGGCAGAGGCGCCCGGTCGAGCGCAGGCACATTGTGTAAATTGGTCGGTTTACACAATTTACTTGTTACCCATTTCACCTGATTTTCTGTGCGTGACGCACGCCGATGCATTGTGTATCGGGCCTTCGTTCCGGAGGCGAAAACTTAGCGCCCGCACTGCCTGGCGCATGTCGTAAGAGCGCAATGTTTGTTGCGATCCCAATAGCAAGGTTCCAACCTTAGTTCATTTGGCGTGTCCCGCAGTAGCAGGCTACCTGCTCACAGTGTTGGACGGGCCGTCTTCGTCTTTTTTGTTCCCACTTTGACCAGTTGGTCAATTCAACCCATCCGCACTTCACAAGCCAATCTGGTCTTGTGCGCGGTTTCTATTTATTCAAGGAGGAATTATGCACGCACACAATCTGTCCGACGATCACTTGCTCAATGGCAGGGCCTTGCTGCGCTTTGTTCTGGCGGCCGCGTCATCTATCGGAGGTCTGGTCTATCGTGGCGGAGGGTCGGCCGGGATTACGGTTTTTTTCGCAGAAACGTAGGTAAACTAATGATTTTAATGGAAAAAATGCTGTTAAAGCTTTTCGCTCAGTGAAGTAAAAGTGCCAATAGCTTCACCTCTGTCATAGCCAAGCTCCCTTGGGCCGGGCCTCTTGGCCACTATGAACCCTGTCCGGCCTTGCTTGCCGAAGTTGCACCTTCGCCCCGCTCTTTCGCCTGATCGGCGTTGCCATGGCTATCCAGCAGGCGCCGCAATTCAGCAGCCAGTCCCAGCTGCCCATCCGCTGTCGCCCGAGCGGACGCCAAGGCGAGTTCTAATTCGCGCACTTTGCCGGCCAACTCCTTCGCGTGCGAATCGGCCGCCTGCAGCTGATTGGTCAGGTGCTCGATCCGTGCGTCGCTATCGGCAGACTTTTCCTGTGCCCCTTGGAGTTTCTGCTCTAGTGCCGGGATTTTCTCTAGCTTCGCCTCATGCTCACGAGCGAGCCTCTGGGCTTCGTACAGCGCCTGCTTGGCGTGAGACAGATCCGCCACCAGCTTGACGCCTTCCTGGTTCAATTTGGTTACGTCTTCCTGCTTGGCTGCCGCCACCTGATGCGCCTGGCGCAGTTCGGCCTGCAGCTGCTGGATCTGGTGTTCGTGCCGGCGCTGCTCTTGCTCGCGCTGTTCCTTTGCGGCTTGGCGATAATGCTCCAGCGCCAGTCTGGCATGCTCATGTTTGTCCTCGAGGGAGGCCCGATGAGCCTCGTTTTCGGCAAGACGCTCCTTCAGATCGGATACTTGCTGTTCGGCAGTGTGACGCGCGATCGCTTCATTCTGCTGGACCAGGCGGGTTGCCGCGTGGGCTGCGGCTTCCGCTTGAACGGCCGCTTCCAGCTGCTTTGCATGATCTTTGGCGGCGCCAAGCTCCAATTTTAGCTGCGCTTCAACGGCGGCAAGACTATTTTCCCTGTCGGCGTAGCCTGCCGCGATGCCGGCCACCCGCGCGTCGGCTTCTTCCTCAAGGCGAGCAGCCAGGCGCTCGACCAGATCCAGAAGCGCATCGCTGACTGTGCTCTTGCGCGTCCCGTCACCTTCTTCCTCGTCCAGCTCTTTGAGGTACTTGTGAATGGTGGTCTTCGATCCCGTATTCCCCAGCGCCACGCGGACGGCGTCGACGGATGGATACAGGGACTGGGCTATCAGGCTGTCACGGGCCTTCTTTACATCCGATTTATACAGTCCAGCTCTGGCCATGAAAATCTCCGCGAAATTTCATAAGGGCTTACGTAATACATAATTACATACCATTTTAGATCGTAATTCTTGCGAATTCCAATCAAATTTTAAAGCGTGATAATGTCAGATTATCACGTATGATGCCCAAAAACTGCGTAAAATGAACGGGATCCCATCTGTAATTAGTAATGGGCCAGACAAAATTGACCGGACGAGGCGATCATGGCGTCGCAAGCGCGCAATCATCACTGGATACCGCAGTGCTACCTGAAGGGGTTCGCGAAGAGCCGCAGCAAGAATGCCCAGCTGTTTGTCGTCGATGCGATCACCCGCGCATCGTTTGTGACCAGCCCCCGCAACGTGGCGTCTGCCCGCGACTTCAACAGGGTCGAGGCGGAAGGCGTGAACGCAAATGACATCGAGTCCCGCTATGCCGATTTCGAGGGCCACGCCGCGCGGGCGCTGTTGCACATGGACGAAAGCAGGCAGTTCGGCGACCAGGAGGACCACAATCTAATCCTCAATCTGATCGCCCTGCTGTCCGTGCGCAATCCACGGATGCGGGAAAGCTCGCGCCGTTTTCAGGAACAGGTCATCAAACAGATCATGAGCCTGACCGTGGCGAACAAGGAGCGCTACGAGCGCAGTCTCGCCGGCGCCGTCCTTGCCGGTGAGGTGCAGCCGGATCCTGACGTGACATACGAATCGATGCGCGAATTTGTCGAGGGCGAGCAATACACCATCGAGGTACCAACCACCCGGCATGTGGAGACGGAACTTCAGCTTGTCGACACCGTCCTGCCGCTACTTGGCGGACGGTCATGGATATTGCTGCGCGCGGCCAGCGGCAGCGGCGGATTCGTCACCTCCGACCATCCTGTGGCGTTGTACTGGACCGAGGCGTGCGATCGCGGTCCGTTCTACTCGCCTGGCTTTGGCCTCAAGGGCACGGAGGTGCTGTTCCCTATATCGCACGAGCTCGCGATGGTCGGCACATTCGATGGCCCGCACGGCACCCATGACTCCACACCCGAGCAAGTGGCGCTGGCCAACGGCGTCATTATCCGGCATGGCCACCGTCAGATCTATGCGCGGGATGACCGCTTCCGGTATGCATTTGCGCCGGGGGAGATACGCAAAGGGGCCGACCTGCTGCGGGATTTGCCCAACCCTAGCGAGCGCGGAAGGTGAGACCCGTGACTGACATTGACACCTACATCGAAGCTGCTACGCGCGACAACACGCGCCGCAGCTACCAAACCGCAGTGCGCCATTTTGAGGTCGAATGGGGTGGCTTTCTGCCGGCGACCGCTGACAGCGTCGCCCGCTATCTGGCGCACTACGCGGAGTCCTTGGCCGTAAATACCCTGCAGCAGCGGCTGGCAGCGCTGGCGCGATGGCATATCGATCAGGGTTTTCCGGACCCGACCAAGTCCCCCGTCGTACGTCAGGTCCTGAAAGGGATCCGGACGCTGCATCCGGCGCAGGAAAAGCGCGCACGGCCACTGCAGCTGGAACAAATCCGTCACCTGGTCGCCTGGCTGGATGCCGCCATTGCCGCCGCCGTAGCCGTCTCTGATCGCGCGGCGCAGCTTCGCCACCAGCGTGACAAGGCCCTGTTATTGTTGGGGTTCTGGCGGGGCTTCCGGGGCGACGAGCTGACGCAACTGCGCGTCGAGCATGTCGATGCCGTTGCCGGGCAAGGCATGTCGTGTTTTTTGCCGTTGACCAAGGGCGACCGCCAGGCCAGGGGCACCAGGTTCCGGGCGCCGGCGCTGGCCAGCCTGTGCCCGGTGGAGGCATACCTGTCGTGGATTGCCGTGGCACACTTGTCGGAGGGGCCCGTATTTCGCGGCATCGACCGCTGGGGCCGCATCAGCGAGACTGGTTTGCACATTAATAGCCTGGTGCCGCTGCTGCGCGCCATGTTCGATGCCGCCGGCATACCACTGGCCTTCCAGTACAGCGCCCATTCGCTCAGACGCGGCTTCGCTAATTGGGCAACCTCCAACGGCTGGGATTTGAAGACGCTGATGGAGTATGTGGGTTGGCGCGATGTGCAGTCAGCCATGCGGTATGTCGAGGCCGCTGATCCGTTTGCTCGATTGGCCATCAAGGAGGCACCACAGTGAGCACCAAAAACGAATCGCCCATCGCCGCCGCAGAACCGCAAAAGCCGCAAGGCTGGCTCAACCGCACCGTGGTCGGCGCGGGTCTCACCAGCGCGCTGGGGGATTTCTGTTACGAGACGACCACCGTGATCCTGCCCGGCTTCCTCGCCGTGCTGGGCATCCCCGCCGCCGCGCTTGGCGTCATTGAAGGCGTCGCGGACGCGGTGGCCAGCTTCACCAAAATGATTTCCGGCTACATCGCCGACAAGCTGGGGCGGCGCAAGCTGCTGGTCTTGATCGGCTACGCCCTCACGCCGGCAGGCCAGGTCCTGATCGCGATGGCAGCCGGCTGGCCGCTGCTGTTGCTCGGCCGCCTGGTGTCCTGGTTCGGCAAGGGCTTGCGCGGCCCGCTACGCGACGCCATCGTGATCCAGGCGGTCTCGGCGGAAACGCGTGGGCGCGCGTTTGGCTTCCACCGGGCGACCGATACGATCGGCGCAGTGGCCGGGCCACTGCTGGGCGTGGCATTGCTGGGCCTGGCCCAGGACTGGCCGTGGCCCGATGCCGCAGGCCCGTTCCGATTCGTGCTGTGGCTGTCGGTCATTCCTGGCGTGCTCGCGGTGCTGTCCTTCCTGATGTTGGTGCAAGACCCGCAGCACTCGCCCAACCCGGCCCTCAAGTTCTTCCGTTCGTTGCGTGGATTGCCATCCCGCTTCAAGCGCTATCTGGGCGCTGTCGGCCTGTTTGGCATCGGCGACTTTTCCCACAGCTTGTTGATTCTGGCGGCGACCTCCTTGCTGACAGAATCGCTGGGCGTCGTGCACGCAGCGCAAGTTGCCGGGCTGCTGTATGTCTGGCGCAATGTCGTGCAGGTCGCTGCATCGTACCCGATCGGCGCATTGGCCGACCGTGTCGGCCACATGTCCGTGCTCGTTACGGGCTACGTGCTGGGCGCGCTGACCGCGATCCTCACCGCGCTGGCCTTCTGGTTCGGCATTCACAGCATCATGCTCTTGGGCGTCATCTTCTTCATCGCCGGACTGTACGTGGCGGTCCAGGAAGCGCTGGAACCCACCGTGACCGCCGAGATGGTGCAATCCGATACGTTGGCAACCAGCTACGGGGCACTCGGCACGGTGAACGGCGCCGCCAAGTTCATCTCCAGCGCGGCCGTGGGTGTCATATGGAGCACGGTTTCGCCGGTGCTGAGTTTTGGTCTCGCGGCAGGCGTGATGCTGGCCGGGACACTGGTTCTGCTGAGCGTACGGAACGCCCACGAATCCGCGTTCAAAACGCGATGATGACGACCGATCCCGCGACAATGAGCGCGCCACCCAACGCGACCGGCCACGTCAAGGTTTCGCCGACAAACACCACACCTAAGACGATGGCCAGCGCCACGCTCAGTTTGTCGATCGGGGCGACCTTGGAGACCGGCCCCAGCTGAAGAGCGCGATAGTAGCAAAGCCACGACAAGCCGGTCGCCACACCGGACAAGACCAGATACAGCCAACTTGCGGCACCGATGGCGGCCGGTCTCTGCCACTCGCCGCGCAGCGTGATGATCCCGGCGGTGACAGCCAAAATCACCACGGTGCGGATCAAGGTGGCGAGGTTGGAATTGATGCCGGCGACCCCCAACTTGCCAAACAGCGCCGTCAGCGCGGCGAAGAAGGCGGATGCCAACGCGAACCAGATCCAATTGGAATTGACGTTCATGGAGACTCCTTGCGTTCGTGGTCATGAGGCTGGGCGCAAGCAAGGCTTCCCCCCGCTTGCGCCCAGCCGGCACTGAGCTCGTTTAATCGTCGAGGCCGAGCGTACGCCCCTTGAACCCTGCGGCATCAAAATAGCGCGTCTGGCCCACGGACTGATAGCGCAGCATGGTGCGCAGACCGTTTTTCGCCGGCCGAGACACGATCGTCCGCGTCTGCACTTTAGGCAGTTCGTTGCCCGGCATGGCTTCGGTCAGCACACGGCCCACCAATTTTCCCTGATCAGGAATGTCGAGCTTCAGCACGGCGGCGATCGTTTTGCCCACATCCGCGTTGCTGACCGGGGCTGTGTCGCGGAAGCCCTGTTTAAAGTCCGGTCCAAACGCCGCTGTGAAATTGAACGTGTCCGATCGACTGAAACTGCCGTGCATCCCCTGGCCTTGTTGCAGCGTGCTGTCCGCCACTTCGGCTCCGCAGGTGTAGGGCATATCGCATCCGGTCGAATGCGACTTGAAGTTGACCACCATCGCCGGCATAGGCGTGACGGCCGATCCCTCCAGGTTGATGTCCTGCAGCGTCAGCGTTCCCGCGAACTTGCCGAAATGGGTGTCGACAAAGATGCCGCTGACATAGTCCTGCGACAGCAGGAAGTTGACGACGCGCTGGGCCAGCGCGCGGCGGGCTTGCTTACTCAATTTCGCCGGCAGATAGATCAAGTCCGAGCCGCCATTGCCCGCCACGACGATCTGCGGGTGCTCAGGGTCGTCGCCCAGCAGGCCATTGGCGAATTTCGGATGCGCCTCCGGCATGACCGGCGCGTTTTTCTGATCGGGGTCCCACAATTTCATGTTCAGGCCATGCGCGATATCCTTGGCCAGGAATCCGGGCGGCAAGAAGCCTTCCGGCACGTCGGCGTAGCGGACCTTGGCGGCCGGGCTGCTGGCGCTCTGCTTGGAGATCGTGGAAAAACCGTGATCGGCAGAGACGATGATGTCCGTGGTCTCATCGAGGCCCAGCGCCGTCAGCGCTTGCCGGATCTGCTGCAAATTGTTGTCCGCGTTCTTGATGCCCGCCAGCGCTGTTGGACCGTTGATGCCCGGAGTCAGCTGGTTCAAGCTATCGCCCTGGTTGTGCTGGCTTCCATCGGGGTCCCTGGACCAGAAAATCGCCACAAACGGCTTGTCGTCCTGCTTGAATTTCTTCAAAACCACTTTGGTGAACAGGTCCGCGAACCACTGCTGCTGCGCGAGGTTGGCCGACAGCGTGCCAGGCGTCGTCGCGTTCCCGGAGCTGCCGTTCGGCCCACGGGATGGCGCCGCCAAAGGAAGCCCTTCCGCAGTCAGATCGTTCTTGAGCCAATCGGCCAGCGGTATGCCCGCCGCGCTGCCGGTCGAATCGTCGACGACCACGCTTTTCTGTCCGCTGCGATCGGTGTGATCGAAGATCAATGCCGGCCCCAGTTTGCCGATCACGGCCGTGTTGAAGCCGCTGCGTTGCGCCGCCTTGAGCAAGGTGTCCTGGTTCAGGTAGTCGCCAGCGAAGTGTTCGTCGACGTCGCCCAGCACCGCGTCGTTCTCCAGGAACGGCGTCACCGAGCCCCCCACGACTTGGACGGGATAGCCCGTATAGATGGTGTTGCTGAAGTCTCCCGTGTCGCCGAGGTAGTGACCGGTGGCCAGCGCAGATGCGTTGGCGGTGGTGAACGTCGGGAAGATGGAGTGGCTGTTGGTGAAGGCCACGCCCGCGTCCCGCAAACTGGCCATGGCCGGCGCCGTATCCGGCCGCACCATCTGGGATCGCATGCCGTCAGGAACGAACAGGATCAGATTGTGTGGCTTGTCGGCGGCATAGGCCGATGCCAGCTGGCCGAGGCTTAACAGGGTTGCGGAAACCAGAATTCGATAATTCATGCAATGCGCTCCAAGGTGGTGGTGGTGGTGGTTAAAAAATTCAACAGGGAATTCTGCGGGCGGCTAGGTCCGGTGCCGCTGGAATTGCATCCAAAAAGAGCATCGGCGTCCCAACGCGATGATCAAGCCGGTCCAGGTCAGCAAGGTCAGCACAAGCAGCCCTATGACGATGTTCGAGTTGGGTGCGCCATGTGCCCGCAACGCGGCCCATGCAGCGAAAATCAGCAGATTGATCGCGGTGAGGCCGAGTAATTTCCGGTTCAGCGTGCGGCGCCGCCGCGCAAGCTGGGTACTGTCCATCTGCATATCCTTTCAATGACGTTGGCGCGGGTGATGTGGGGCGTTCAAGGGCAATTCGCATTTGAACAGGACGACGTGGACCTTGTGCATCTCGTGGGCGTGTTCGCGCAAGAAGCTGCGCAATTTATCCTCCGTATCGATGAGCTCCAGGCATTGCGGATGCCGCATTGAGCTGCCCTCCGGCAGGTGATGGCTGAGCCGTTCTCCCGGCAGGTAGCCAGCGCTGACATGGTGCAGGATGGCCTGCCGGATTCCGCTACGGCGGGCGAAGGACAACAGGTGGTGGGCAAGATTGGGGGCGCTAAAGCGATGCCAGAAGCGCGTGGCCTTCGCTTTCGCGGACAACGGAAAATACAGACGGAGTGCGGTTAGATCTTGCATGGGCGGTCAAATCCTCACTTGGTTGAATGGTCGTTCTTGGACTTCTTACGCAGCTGCCGCAAGTAATGCGGCAATTCGCTCAGGCGCATCCCCTCCGGAATGTGGCGGTGATGCTTCGCGTGGGCGACGCGCTGCGCGCGATAGATGCCGGTGTGGCCGGAGAACAGATAGCTGACCGCGCAGGCCAGGCCCGCGTAGGGGGCGATATCCGAACCGAACAGCTCGATCGCCATGACGGTGGAGGCGATCGGCGTGTTGGCCGCGCCGGCGAACACACCGACAAAGCCGATCGCGGCCAGCATCGCGAACGGCATGTGCAGCAGCGGCGCCAGGGCATTGCCCAAGGTCGCGCCAATGTAGAACAAAGGCGTCACCTCGCCGCCCTTGAAGCCTGTGCCCAGCGAGGCGACCGTGAAGGCGATCTTGCCGACGAAATCCCATGCCGGCAGCTGGTGCGCGAACGATTCGACGATGGTGGGGATGCCCAGGCCGATGTAGCGGTGCGTGCCGACCGCCCATACCCCGGTGGCGATCACCGCGCCGCCAATGAACGGCCGCAGCGGCGCGTAGGCGACGTGCTTTTTCATGAAGTCCGACAGGAAGTGCGCCGCGTTCGCGAACAGCATGCCGACGACCCCAAACAGCATGCCGGCGGCCAGCGTCGCCGCCAGCGTCCAAAACGTGATATGTGGGATGAACCCCGCCGAGTACGGGGTGTGGTGGATACCCCATGCCAGGCCGACCTGGTCGGCGGCGATGGCGGCCAGCATGCAGGGCATGATCGCGTCGTAGCGCATGCGGCCGATGGCCAGCACCTCCAGCCCGAATATCGCGCCGGCGAGCGGGGTGCCGAAGACCGATGCAAATCCCGCGCTGATGCCCGCCATGATCAACAGGCGCCGGTGGGACTGGTCCATGCGAAAGACGTGTGTCAGCTGGTCGGCCAGTGCGCCGCCCATCTGCACGGCCGTGCCTTCGCGCCCGACCGAAGCGCCAAACAGGTGGGAGATGACGGTGCCCCCCAGGACGAGCGGCGCCATCCGCAGGGGAATGACTTTTTGCGGGTCGTGAATTTCGTCGATGATCAGGTTGTTGCCGGCTTCGACGGACTTGCCCAGGTGCAGATAGATCCAGCCCACGGCAAAGCCGGCCAGCGGCAGCAGCCAGATGATCCAGGCGTGGGCCTCGCGCCATGCGGTCACGTAATCGAGCGTGAAAAGGAAGGCGGCGGAAGCGCTGCCGGCAAGAATGGCGACAATGAGCGCCAGAGCGGACCATTTGCCCATGTAGGGCAGCAGATCGATAGGTTCGGGATGTTTTGCGTTTTTCATATGGCCCAGGTTGTTGTGCTAAAAAACCTGGTCAAACAAGAACGCTGTGCGCACGCCTACAGCTTCCTATGACCAGGAAAAACTGTAGGCATCATCAGCTGCCGGCAAACGCGGGCGGCGGTTAAAGGAGGAATGCCATCTCCGTCAAGCTGCTGCAATCATAACAAGTTTTATTGAACGGCACAAATAATTGCGCCTGCCCCAGCCACTCACAGCCAGCGCAGCGCGGTGACCGTGAGAATGCCAAGGAAAGTCATCAGGAGTGATCCGACCAGGTGCGCGGCGATGGCGCCAAACGCCCAGAACATCTGACCGTCGCGTAGCAGCGATACGACCTCGGCCGAAAACGTCGAAAATGTGGTCAGGCCGCCCAGAAAGCCGGTGACGGTCAGCAGCCGGACTTCGGGAGCGATCGACGGATGGTCTCCAAAATAGGCGACGGCTATGCCAATCAGGTAGCCGCCGAGCAGATTGGCCATCAAGGTTCCCGGCGGCAGGGAGGGAAACAGGCCGTTGAGCTGGGTCGACAGGAACCACCGCAGGACGGCGCCAAGCGCCGCACCGAGGCTGATGACGGCAATCGAAATCATCATAAATGGTTCCTTCGTTCGTAACGGTTGCAGTCTGCCTCATTCCATGCAATATGTGCAATAGCGATTAAAGACTCCTATACTTTAGCAAGGCAATCGGCTCATCTCATTCTGGGGGCGGTCATGAAAGGCTTTCAACTAGAATTCTTTCTGGAGCAAAACAAGCGTCATGGACACGCGGCGCTATGGGAATGGCTGCTTGAGACGGCAAAGTCGCACGGCATCCGCGGCGCCACCGTATTCATGGGGGCGATGGGGTATGGCGCCCATCGGCGCATCCACGCAGCGCACTTTTTCGAGCTGGCGGATCAGCCAGTGGAGGTCACGATGGTGGTCACCGAGGAGGAAGCGGATCGCCTGTTCGCTCTGCTGCAGGAGGAAAAGGTCCATCTGTTCTTTGTGAAATTGCCAGTTGAATTCGGCGTGCTGGGCGCGGTGTCCACAGACCAGGCCGGCTAGCACAGCAACATCGCTTGCCTCGCGTGCGAGACGCGGGTAATATCGTCTTGCGGAGATGGCATTCTCCCTAGACCGCCTTTATGGCTGATGATGCCTACAGATCGCCCGGACCGGGTGCTGTGGGATGTTTGTCGGCTACACGCATTGCCCCCCTGCATTCCTTCCGCCTGTCACCGCTGACAATGTCATCGTGAAGGAGCATGCACATGGATCCCACCGATTCCTCTTGT
Organism: Duganella vulcania; assembly: GCF_009857655.1. Lineage (NCBI taxonomy): Bacteria > Pseudomonadati > Pseudomonadota > Betaproteobacteria > Burkholderiales > Oxalobacteraceae > Duganella > Duganella vulcania. The sequence goes on along the minus strand of NZ_WWCX01000001.1, from coordinate 97,088 downwards.
CCGTTCTGCGCCATCGGCGGAGCGGTATTCCTCGTCAGCGCCCATGCCCACGCGCGCTGGGACTTGAATCCGGTCACACCCGCTCACGCGCTGCTGGTGCCGAACCGGCATGTCGCCAGTTTTTTCGACATCAGCGATGAAGAGCGTGCCGCCCTGCAGCAGTTGCTCACCGGGGCGAAGGCCATGTTGGATGAGAGCCACGCACCGGATGGCTACAACATCGGCGTCAACATCGGCGAGGCGGCGGGCCAGACGATCCCGCACGCGCACATCCATCTGATCCCACGTTATCGCGGCGACGTCGCCAATCCACGCGGTGGCGTGCGCGGAGTCATACCGGCCCGGCAATCCTATTGATCCCGGCAGCGTTCGATCGACACCGCCCCTTGTCACAGGAGGAAACAATGACCAACGTCTGGACACTTGCCGCATTGTGGTTGGGACTGGCCCTCGTGGCCACGCTGTTGTCGATCTGGCTGCGCGTCGCGACGGCCCTGTCGGAGATCGTCGTGGGCACCGTCGCCCAGCTGCTCATCGGCGCGCTCATCGGCGGCTCCGTGCTGGGAACGGACGAATCGTGGATCAAGTTCTTGTCCGGCACCGGCGCCATCGTGCTGACCTTTCTGGCCGGCGCCGAGCTGGACCCCACGGTGTTCCGCACCCAATGGAAGGAAGCGTGCTCGATCGGATTGATCGGCTTTGTGGCGCCGTTCTTCGGCTGCGCCGCAGCAGCCCACTATCTGCTTGGATGGGGTTCCTCCGCCAGCTGGCTCACCGGGGTCGCGCTCTCCACCACCTCGGTGGCGGTGGTGTACGCGGTCATGCTGGAGTTCGGGTTGAACAAGACCCACTACGGTAAGACCGTACTGGCGGCCTGCTTCATCAACGACCTGGGAACGGTACTGGCGCTGGGATTTATCTTCTCGCCGTTCACCGTCAAGACGCTGGTGTTTTTCGGCGTGAGCATCGCCGCCTTCGCTGTGTTGCCTTGGCTGACGCCGCGCTTCTTCAGGCGCTACGGCGGCCGTCCGTCCGAATTGGAGGCGAAATACCTGCTGCTCATCCTGTTCGCGCTCGGTGCCCTGGCCAGCTGGGCGGACAGCGAGGCGGTCCTGCCGGCCTACATGATCGGCATGGTGCTGGCCGGTAGCGTGGGCAAGGATCATGCGCTGATCCGACGTCTGCGCACGCTGACATTCGGCCTGCTGACGCCGTTCTATTTCATCCGCGCGGGGTCCTTCGTCTCGGTGCCGGCCCTGATTGCCGCGCCAGCAGCCTTTTTCGTTTTACTGCTCGCCAAAATGGCAACCAAGTTCGCCGGCGTCTACCCGGTCACGAAAATATACAACTCACCCAGGCGGGAAGCGATGTACACGACGCTGCTGATGTCCACCGGCCTCACTTTTGGCAGCATCTCGGCGCTGTTCGGGCTTTCACATGGCGTGATCGACCAGGCGCAGTATTCCTACCTGGTGGCGGCGGTCATCGGTAGCGCGGTGGTTCCGACGCTGATCGCCAACGCCTTCTTCATGCCGCACCATCTGGTCGCAGAAGCAGTACCGGCGGCAAAGGTGCCGCCGGCCGAAGACATCGCCGTTGCGTCCCTGCCGGAGCCGTGATGGAAACGAAGCGCCGGGACTTCGACAGGGTTTGAGTTCACGGCAGGAGAGAAAATCATGTTCAAGCGAATTCTGATTGCCTACGACGGCTCCGCACCCGCCGAAAAGGCTTTTGACTATGCGCTCGATCTGGCGGTCAAATACCGGGCAGCCCTGGACGTGCTGGCGATCGTCCGGCCGCCAGATTTCGCGGAAGACGTCGAAACGGAGGCGCTGCTCGAAAAGGTACAGGAGCATTTCCAGGACCAATTTGCGCCGCTGCGCGAACGCGCTGCGCGGTCCGGCATCGCGCCGGGCTTCAATATCGTGGTCGGCCATCCGGCCGAACAGATCGTCCGGGAAGCCGAACAAAAATCGGTCGACCTGATTGTGGTTGGCCATCGCGGCAAAGGCTTGTTCGAGCGCTGGCTGCTCGGCTCGGCGTCCCGTACGGTCATCGCCTACGCGCACTGTGCCGTGATGGTCATTCGATAATGGATGCAACGACGCAAGGTGGCGCAGGAATGTTAGAGATGAGTGATGGCTTCTGCACACATTGTTTTACGTTGCTGCCGGCACTGGCAACCGCCTGTCCGGTATGCGGCAACGCGCAAAACAATACCGGAGAAGGTGATTATCGCGAAAAGGTGGTGAGCGCCTTACGCCACCCCTCTCCGGAGGTGCGCGTGCGCGCAATCGTCGCTATTGGCCTGATGCATGACAAATCGGCGGCTGATGCCTTGGTCGCCTGCGCGCTGCGCAATCCTGCCGATGTCGTCGTGGGACTGCAGATTATCGAGACGCTCAAGATTATCGACGATGGCAAGCCGCGCATGACGGCGCTGCGCTATTTGCATGCACGCCATCCCGACGACGCCATCAAACAGGCGGCGCAGGTCACGTTGAACGCTATTTTGCCGGCGCCAGGCGCGTAAAGCCGCCGATTGGCCTGCGAAGCGATACTTTGCCGCCATCATATCGCTTGACAAAAAACTTGCAAATGATGCACCATTTCCGGCAATTCCTTCACAGGGCGGTTGCCGACCGAATGCGATGACGAATGTCCATGAAACCGCCTATCCGCGTCTGAAGCTCGAATTCACCGAGCAGGAACTCATGGCCATCTATACGCCGTCGCGAGCGGAAATCGAACACGTTTTCACGCAGTACCGCCAGGCATCGCACCGCACCTTGTTCCTGATACAGCTCAAGCTGCTCCAACGGCTCGGGTATTTCGTCCCGCTGGCCAGCGTGCCCGTTGTTGTTATCCGGCATATTTGCGAACATAGTGGCTTGCGCGTTCCGGCCAAGCGAGCGTTGGCTCAGTACGACCAGTCCGGCAGTAAGACCATCCACCAGCGACGCTTGCGCATATACGTGGGCATCCGGGTGATGGAGGCCGCAGACGAGCACTGGCTGGAGAGCCTGGCCCGGCAGACCGCCTATACCAAGCAGGAGCTGCCCGACATCATCAACGTGATGATCGAGGAGCTGGTCCAGCGTCGGCTGGAACTGCCAGGCTTTACTTACTTGTTCAGGCTCGCCCGCCAGTCACGTGCAACCGTCAATGACCTGATCTACCGCCAGGTGGCCGGCGCCCTGCAGGATGCCGTCATCGAGCGTTTCGAGCAGATGCTCACCTCAGGCACGAGCCAGAGCTTGTGGGACGGATTGAAGCGCGAGCCGAAACAGCCCAATGTCCGCGAGGTGACGGACTTCCTGGCCCACATCGACAGCATGATCGCGCTGGCCGACGGATTGCCGGACACGGCTTCTATCGCGGCGACCAAACGTGAGCAGCTGGTACTGGAGGCGCGCGCCCTCGATGTTGCGGAGATGCGCCGCCTCAAGCCCCTCAAGCGCTACACCCTGATTGTGCTGCTGATCCAAAGTCAGCTTCAGAAGGCGATGGACGACATCGCCGAGATCTTCATCAAGACCATCCGCAACCTGCACAACGGCGCCGAGGAACGGTTGCGTCAATACCACCTGCAGCACGCCGAGCAGATCGAGCGGCTAATCGGCCAGTTCCGCGAGGTCCTGACGGTCCTCAATGAGGACGGGAGCGAGGCCGAGCGCGTGGCGCGGGTCGAGCAGTCCCTCGACGGCGACCTGGAGGCGTGGATCACCGAGTGCGACGAGCACATGGCCTACGCCGGCAACAACTATTATCCGTTCATGCTCGCGGGGTACGTAGGCAAGCGCAGCTTGCTCTTCAAGTGTCTGGAGGCGCTGAGCCTCAAATCAAGCTCGCAGGACGACAGCCTGCTGGCGGCGATCGCCATCATTCTGAAACATCGCTCCAGCCACAAGGAGCAGTTGCCGGCTGCGGATGGCGAGCTGCCAGAATTGGCACTCGATTGGATGTCCGACAAGTGGCGCAAGCTCGTCTTTGGTCGCGGCACTGCCGGTGCTCCCGCGAGCGCTCACCGGAAATACTTCGAGCTGGCCGTGATGACGGAGGTGATGGATGAATTGAAGTCCGGTGACCTTTACGTCGAACACAGCGGCGATTACGACGACTATCGCAACCACCTGGTGGACTGGGATGAGTATGAGCGGGACGTGGGCACTTACGGCGAACTGGTCGGCTTGCCGGTGGAGGCGAAGGCTTTCGTGGCGCAGTTGCGTGAAAAGCTGAGCAGTCTGGCCCGCGACGTGGACAAGCGTTTTCCGGAGAACGGTCACGTCGATATCGACCAAAGCGGCATCGTCATCCGGCGCATGGAGCGCCCCAAGCCGCCGCCGGAACTGGAGGCGGTCGAGCAGATGGTCACCAACGAAATGGATCCGGTGAGCATACTTGACGTGCTGACCGAGACCGAAAAATGGCTCGACCTGCACAAGCTTTTCGGGCCGCTGTCCGGCTTCGAGGCCAAGGTCGACGATCCGCGTAAGCGCTTCATCACCACGCTGTTCTGCTATGGCTGCAACCTCGGCGCCACCCAGACCGCGCGCTCGGTCAAAGGGCTCAGCCGCAAGCAGGTGGCGTGGCTCAATCTCAAGCACGTCACGGAGCAGCGGCTCGACAAGGCGATCGTCAAAGTGATCAATGCGTACAACCGGTTCGCCTTGCCGCGCTATTGGGGTTCGGGTAAGAGTGCCTCGGCCGATGGAACGAAGTGGAACATCTACGAGGCGAACCTGCTGTCCGAGTACCACATCCGGTACGGCGGGTATGGCGGCATCGGCTACTACCACGTGTCCGACAAGTATATCGCGCTGTTCAGCCACTTCATCCCGTGCGGGGTGTACGAGGCGGTCTATATCCTCGACGGCCTGATCAACAACCAGTCCGACATCCAGCCGGATACGCTGCACGGCGATACCCAGGCCCAAAGCACGCCGGTGTTCGGCCTGGCTTCGCTGCTGGGGATCGACCTGATGCCGCGCATCCGCAACATCAAGGACCTGGTGTTTTTCAAGGCGGACAAGGCCGACCAGTATGAGCATATCGGCAGTCTGTTCCGTGGCTCGATTGACTGGGAGCTGATCGGACGGCACCTGAAGGATATGCTGCGCGTGGTCATTTCCATCAAGGCGGGCAAGATCGCACCGTCGACCATCCTGCGGCGCCTCGGCACCGCGAGCCGCAAGAACAAGCTCTACTATGCATTCCGGGAGCTGGGGAGGGTGCAGCGGACCATGTTCCTGCTCAAGTACATCAACGACGCGGAACTGCGCCGTACCATCCACGCTGCCACCAACAAGAGCGAGGAGTTCAACGACTTCATCAAGTGGCTGTTCTTCGGCGGCGACGGCATCATCGCGGAAAACGTCCGGCATGAGCAACGCAAGGTGATCAAGTACAACCAGCTCGTGGCGAACATGGTGATCTTGCACAACGTCCATGAGATGACGAAGCTGCTGAAGGGGATACAGGCGAAGGGCTATGTGCTGACGGAGGAGGTATTGCGAGGATTGGCGCCGTACCGCAAGGGGCACATCAACAGGTTCGGCGAATACATGCTGGATCTTGAGCGCGAAGTGGCGCCGATGAACTATAAAGTCGAATTTTCTAAGTAAATCAAACGGTTAAGTCACTTTCTGCGAAAAAAACCGCAATCCCGGCCGACCCTCTGGCGACTTCTCCACGTCCGACCGGGCGTTGCTGGCGCTGGAGAGTCATCTGGAGCCCGCGAAACTCGATGTGGTTTGCGCTGAGGTATGGCGCGCAGCAAATGGCAATATCCGTTTGTGGCAGCACTATCGCATCCATGTTTTGGTCGAACTCGTCGACCCCACCGAAGGAGTTATCGGTGGCGACGACATCGAGGAGGCGCCGGCCACGCTGGACCTGAGGACCGGGGCGATTGAGCTTGATAGCCCGAAACGTGGTTATCCGATGCTCAATTGGGCCCACTGCGGCGCCACGATTATTTTCTGTGGTGAGCGCTACAGTTGCTTTATCCAGCGCGACAATCTTCCGTCTGGTGAGCGGTGCTGGGGTAGCGACGTTGTGGAATTCATCGAGAAGAATGGCTACCACGCTGTTCTGGATTTGATGACGCTCGAGCATTCGGGCCCTGCGCTAAGTTCGTTCTAGCGTGGTGTCTTAGTGGGCCGCTCGACGAGCGGGTCATGTGCGCCGCACGCCGTCGTCGTTGCCCGTTCCACTTTTTTCGAGCAGTGCATGGGAGCCAATGACCCTTTGGCCATCATGCTGTAGGTACCTTTTCTCAACTCTCGCGGGTTTGTCATGTTCTCCCGCTGGGAGACGTGCGCCCGCATTCTTTCAAGGAGCACGTTATGCAAGTCAAAATTCTTTTTCCTTACTCCGAAATGGTCGTGCCGCCGCGGTGCCGCAAGCCCCGTTTGCAGCACTTCAACGACGGCCAGTTCACCATCGATATTGCGGAAGTGTCCGGCGCTGATGCCCCCGTTGCCATTCGTTCCTCGGGCGTGTTTATGGCGCGCTCGAATGTACGCTTTGCGGTGGACTACCGCTGGTGGCGTGGTTGCTTGTGGACGTCCCTGCGCGTCGATGCCGTTGAGCCTCGCGGCATGACTTCCGGTCATGACGACTGGGACTATGCGTCCTGGCCAGCCGTGCTGGATCTGACTAGCCCGGCGAACTCCGGTTCGTCGTACGAGTTCGGCATCTACGGGCCGCGTAGCGAACCGAGACTGGCGTGGGAGGAGTATCTCTCCATTGTCGCAGGCAGCCATTTGATCATCGATGGCGTGCCCCATCGCATCGCCGGCGAACCTCGCTATGTGGTGATGACGTTTGGCATGGCCGCAATCATGGTGGCACGTCCTGCATGGTCGATGCTCATTACAACGGCAACATCAACCGTGATTGCTATTTCAGCCTGCTCGAACGTGATCGCGCGATCGCTGCAGCTACCGAGATCGCGACCAGGCGCGGTGACACCCGTTCTCTGCCAATTGTTCCGTATGGACCGCAGTGGGAGATCTTGATTCCTGAAGCTATCCAGGTGAACCCGGCCGCACAGCATGGTGAGGGCTGTCCATTCATGAACGCGTTGGATCAGGTGGCCCAGGGAACCGGTGGTTCCCCTGTTGCCGGCATGGCCGCCATTGCAGGGCTGCTGCACGCGCAATCATGACCTGAGGGCTGCCTTATCCAGGCTGTCCCTCAAATTGTTCGCGTGTCGTTCTGTTGGGCCCGATGCTTCCCGCTGCTGGTCGGGTAGCTCGGGCTCTTTCAAAAGCGCTGTTGATCGTGATGGCGCAATTTTTTTTTCAAGGAGTATCGCAATGGATTACCTTTTCACGATGGACTTGACGGTGACCGACCTCCAGCAGCTGCTCGCTCACGCACAGGCCATCGCCGTCAAAGAAGGGGATGACCCTAAAGCACTTTGCGACGAATACGGCGAGCCTGATGTTGCTGCTTGCTTGGTGATGATCCTCGACCCCGGCTCGGCGCCAGGCGTCAACATCCATTCGTCGAAGGCTGAATAGGCCGTGCCAGCTGGCCAGTGCGCAGTACGTGAGAGCGCCGCAATCAGCGATATCGATTGTGGCCTTCGTCAGGTATTGCGCCGCTGGCGATTCGAAAGACTAGTCAATTTTTTCAACGTCTGGCCATCCGACCGATTGGCCGTTTTTGAAGGGAGCGCACCTCGTTGAGGACCGCGCTCCCTTTTCAGTTTCTCCGCCCCATCCTGCTCCACCGCTTCCCTGGCAGATCCGACCCGCACCCGACTTTTTGCTGCGTGGTGTGCGCTGGCGCCTGTGCCACATCTGATGCACCCTCTGTGACTTGGCTTCGAAAATCACGTTGCCAGTCCCAGCTGCCTTGCGTTGGGAAGCCATTTGCTCATATCGCAAATCAGTCACGACTACGTAACCTTGTCAACGCACAAACCACGCCAAAAAAGACCTCTTAAACGCCCTTGCCACAGAGGGAGATAAAAAAGCACGCCGCGTGCTTTTTTCTTTTTGAAACGCCCAAAACGGACGTTTTGCAAAGAGTGCCACGACATCGCCCATGATTAAATTCCGTCCGTGATGTGCAGGCAATCCCATGTGTCATCGCCCCAGTGTTGCTTACCACTGATTCAACAATCAAACTTTTTCGAAAGAGGGAAATCATGACTACTGCATGCGTAACACGTGAGGAAGCCGCCAAATTTATCGATCAAGAATTTGCTCGGCCACAGAGCAATAAGGTATTGCACGCGCATCCGAGCCCGATGTACTGGGCGCCGAACGATGGGCAGGCTGAAAGTCGCTGGGCCCAGCGCATGGAGATCGCCAAGGCCACGCCTTTGGCTGATAATTTCTATCTCGGCCTCCCTTTTTGCATTCCCACGGTGCCAAGCCATTGCGGGTTTTGCTTGTTCCCGACCCAAGATTACAAGGGCAATTCCGGCATGCAAACGTACTTGGAATACTTGGAGCGTGAAGCGGAATTATACGCTCCGTTCCTGGCAAACGACCGGCTCTCGTCCATGTATGTTGGTGGTGGCACCCCCAATCTGCTTAAAGCGGAAGACTACGGCCGGCTGACGGCCATCGCCGAAAAATTGTACGGGAAAATTCCCGATGACGTGGAACGCACCATCGAAGGAATCCCGCAGCTGTTCTCCAAAGACAAGGTCGACGCAATTCGCGCGGCCGGCTTTAATCGTGTCAGCATGGGCGTTCAGCAAATGAGCGACAAGCTGATCAAATACAGCGGGCGTCGTCAGACCCATCGCCAAGTCATGGATGCGCTGGATCACTTCAACGCCGCAAAGTTGGCGGTCAACGTCGACCTTATCTACGGCTGGCCGGAACAAACCGTCGCTGACATGCTGCGTGACCTGGGGGAGTTGGTTGATCAAGGTGTCCGGCACATCACGCACTACCAACTCAACATCGCCGGCCGGAGCGATTTCAGCAAGGCGCAGCGTGAGCTGTTGCCGTCCCTCGAAACGACCATCGACATGTACAAGGAATCGTGCGCGTTCTTGCGTTCGAAGGGTTATCGCCAGGCAACCGTCTACGACTGGGAAAAAGTCGAAAGCATGCCCGGCCGGTTCGAGTCGCCGAATGCCGACCGCTATCAATACGAGCAAAATCTGCGCGACTTCCTCCATGCGGACGATCAGTCGGTGACCGAGACCAGGAACATGATCGGGCTGGGTTATGCCGGGGTCAGTTTCCCTTTCACCTGGCCGGTGCAAGGCGGACCAAACTGGTCCCAGATGAACTTGCGCAATCTCGACGCTTACTTCCAGAGCATCGATGCCGGGAAATTGCCCGTCGAAAAGCAATTCCTTTACAATAAGGAAGACCTGAAACTGGCGTGGTTGTTCCAGTCGATGCAATCGATGACGATTGACCTGCACAACTACGCCGTTGCATTCGGCGCCGATCTGTTGCACGATTACGCACCGATTTTCGACGAATTGCACAAGCGTTCCTGGATTGAAATTGACGCCAAACAGGTTCGCTTCATCGGGCTGGGCGAGTTTTTCATCCCCATGATCCAGGCGTTGTTCAGTTACGCCCGTTTGAACGAAATGCGCGGCGGGCTCAAACAAATTGTCGAAGGCAAGAAAATCATCAACATCCTTGAAACTGCCTGATGCAGCTAATTCCTATCCAGGCGCCGGACGGTGTTCAACTGGCGCTCTACAAGGTGCCTGGTAACGGCGGACCCGCCGTCATCCTTACCCATGGCACCTTTTCGAATCACCGATCCTGCCTCGGCCTGGCACAAAAGCTGGCCGAGGACGGCTTCTCGCCATGGATATTCGAGTGGAGGGGGCACGGGAAAAGCCACGCCCCCTCCGCACCGGCTACGCTGGACGACGTGGCCAATTATGATATTCCAACAGTCCTGCATGCCGTCAAAGAGTTCCAGAAGCAGGACAAGGTGTTTTTTGTCGGTCACAGCGGAGGTGGTTTAGCCGTGTCGATGTGGATGGCCAGAAATCCAGACCTTGCTAAAGAACAGGTTCATGGCGTGGTCTTGATGGCGGCACAAGCCACGTGCGCTGCGCGGACGTTGAAAAAGCGCACGCTCATTTCGCTGATCGATCTCTTTCTCAAAGTGACCAGATCAGCCCCGGGTCATCATTTAAAAATAGGGCCTGAGCCCGAGAGTTTTGCGCTCATGCGCCAGTGGTGCAAGTGGAACCTCACGAAAAAATTCGCCGGCCTGGATGGCTTTGACTATCTTCAGCACCTCCAAAAGGTTACCGTCCCAGTACTGGCGTTGTCCGGCGCTGGAGACCTGTTCATTGCGCCAACGAGTGGATGCTTGGCACTGGCGGAATCGTTTGGTGGGCAGCACGTGCAATTTCAGCAGTGCGGACGCGCGAGCGGCTATTCAGAGGACTACACACACGATCGCTTGATTTTGTCTAAACCAGCCAGCGTTCAAATTTGGCCGATGGTCAGTGAGTGGCTGTCGTCGAATTTTGGGCAGCCATCTGCACTTTCGCCGCGGACGACGACTGCAGTTCGATAACTTTTTCCAATTGTTCGGCCACTGAGCGACCTGCCGTTTACCCCGCACCTGTGGGGGGCGCACAGTCTATCGCCAAGCGAAGGTCGTGATTCTACCAATAGTGGGTGCGAGCGCGCTGCCGGACGATGCGCCGGCAGCGGCTGGCATTGCACGGCCTCGCGTTCGTGCGTCAGGTGCGGGGCGTGTCCGTGTTCATGGGCAGGGCTTGTTCTGCGTGGTGGACCTGGACCGCCTTGGTTCTGCCGTAACCCATCATCAGCTCACTGAGGCTCTTTGGCCGTTCCCGCGCAATCGCCGCCCCGACGTAAAGCAGCTGCCCATCCTTGCGCATATTTTCGACGTCATCTTGGACCCGCCGCCATGCGTCCACCGCCTGCAGGAAAGCGGTCTGATCCCGCATTTTCCGTGCGTGTTCGGCGATTGCCCGGCAGAGCGGTAGAAGTTCGTCGGCTGCGCCCGCGCCGGTGACGACACGATGAACGGTAAAGAGCAGAAGCTTGTTGTCAGGTGTACGCTCGGGCGCTGTCGAGGTCGGCGCCAGGGCTTGCGCGTAGTAGATGACGCCGGCCAGTATTTGCGCGATGGCTCTGTAGTCGCCCGGTTCTGGTGGGGTGACGAAGCTGCTGTGCCGGCTGCCTGGATACTCGCCATGTAGCAAGAGCAGCACCAGTCCTACCGATGTGTCTTCGAAGGCCGTCAGGCCGGGGATGAGCATCTTGGTCTCTTCCCCCTTTCTTCGCAGTGAGGTCAACTCGAATTCACGCTCGCGCACGAGGTCGGGGTTGTCCGCTAACTCGTCCTCGTAACGTCGGGGCAACGCGTCATCGATGTCGCGGTTGCAGTGCGCGTTGAAGGTGGCCGGATCGACCTGGTTCAGAATGTAGCCGGTCAGCTGCGCGATGCCGGCCTCGTTGCACAGCGCCTGCGCCGCGAGGTCCAGCAGCTGCTGTTGCCGGACTTTGGCCAACTCGTGGAGCGCGATCGCCGGCTCCGGCAGCAGCTGCGGCGAATCGAGAAAGTCGTGGCTCCCTTGCGCCCGGATTTGCGCCGGGATGTCCTGCTGTTCAACGATCACCGCGGGCATGTCCCCAGGCTTGATCCACCTCTGGTCGCGCAGGTAGATCTGACCGCGTTCGTTGAAGGTCTGCCCTTGCAGCGTTGGCCGGCCGTCCGCCAGCACGGCCTGTATATGCGCTGGCAGCTGTGCCAATTTGTCGAGGTCGGGCTTTTGGTTTTTTGCCGGCTTGATGGCGTTCGAAACGGCCTGTTGGATGTCGTCTGAGAAGTCGTAGCCCAGGCCCTGCCCATAGCGCAAGGTGTAGAGCGGCTGGCCGGCGGCCAAGCCAATTGCCGTTGGGGCCGCGATGATCTCGCCCTTCAAGAGCTTGCCAATGGCCTCAAAGATGGCGTCGTCTTCGATGCCGTAGATGGCCGGGATGATGCCACCGATGGCGTCGTTTCTAAGTGCACGGCCAACGCACTGCCGGTCCCGGTCAAAAAGCCAGATGATGGAGAAACCATGGGGCCGGATCTGAGCCGCCTTGATGCCGACGACCAACGCTGTGCATGCTTGCGGATAGAGTTCGTTTAACAGGAAGGCGTTTTTGATCGCCGTCGGTGCCATGCCTGCGAACTGCGGTTCCTGGGCCAGGTCGTCGGTGTAGTGCTGCGGCAGCCGTTTGATCAGCTCCTCGAGCATCGACCAGCGAAACAACCGGCCGTCCGGCAAGACAGCGAAGCTATAGCCGGGTATGCCGGCGTCGAGTAGCATCGGGTTCTCGGGATTCCATTGTTCGCTAAAGAGCGACCATGCTTCATCCATCAAGATGAACTTGCCTTGGCTTTCGGCTGCCTTTCTCGTACGCTCCGATGCGGCCTCAAAGGTCTGCTCGTCGATGCTGAGGCTCTCCAGGTGCAGCCTGCTGGTCAGTGCGGCGGCGTGCAAGAGCGGCAGTTGCAATCGCCTGGCAATGCGCCAGGCGGTGGCTTTAGCCATGGCCTCGCGAAACATCAACGGTGGTGACGTTGGATTGGCATCGCGGGCATTGGCCTGCACGTCGTGGAGATTACGGTATCCGAACAAGCCGGCGAGGGTGTTCTGTGCTTGCATGAGACTGAGCTCTTCAGGCCAGAGCTTTTGCAGGCTTCGTGCAATTTGGGTGAAATGGCCTTCGGCCAGGTCGGCCTTAGAGACAGGTATACGCATATAGACTCCCAGCGGTAGCGCTAAATCACGGGTACGGGGGCTGGCTTGCCGTCGGTTGCGCTACCTGGTGAGGTCAAATGCGTCTAACAGACGATGATGGGTTTATGCGATCTCACGGCACGGCCTTTACCTTCGCCAGCGGTACGAACGAGATCAGTCCGCAGCGCGCATGATCCTATGGAAGGGGGCGATCGTCAAGTCGCGCCCGTGCAGCGAAAGGGGAGGTTGTTGATGCTACCTAGCCATGTCAGAATGTGGCCCCGTCAATGACACGGCCAGCATGCGTTCGAGGCCGGTCGATGAGACAGGCCAGCGTTGTGTGTCTATGGAATTCGATGTTGTTGAGCCGCTTCACATCCAAGGCGGACTCATCAGTTAAGACACTATATCGGTTATTTAAGCTGTGTCCCTCAGCACTTCCGTAGCTGCGCCGCGCTGCCCGGCCCGGCTCACTTCCGGCCGCTGGAGAGTCTCACCCTCCAGCGGCTACCGCCGGAAGGGTTCCTCTTCCACTGCGCATCTGCGGCGCCATATTTGTCGACGATGATCGCGCTGCCACCGCTGCCACTGCGGTATACCTTGTCATGCGGATGGTCACGACCTCTCGCTTGAGCACGTCGGTGAAGGGGGGCTCGTGAACTGCGAGCCCTGGTCGCTGTAGAACACCGCTGGCCTGCGATGGACGGGCAGGGCGTCCTCCTAGGTAGTCTACGCAGAACGAGGTGTCCATGCTGTTGCTGATGCGCCATGACTGCACGCGGTGCGATTGCCAGTCGAGCACCGCCACCAGATTTGCCTTTGGTGAGTGGCCGGTACAGCAGTCCTGGAAACGGTTGGGCTCGACCAGGTGGCTAACTGGCTGCCTGTGAGAACCAAATCTGTTAGAATTCTCGTCAATTTTACAACCTCCGGTAACCGTCAATGAATCAACGGATTGGCTATGTCCCCGTTTTGACAGATGACCATATCTGGACCTGCGGCGCAAAGCGTTAGGCTTGGCTGGGGTCGCTTCTGTCTACGAAGATGCGGCGAGCGGAAGGACGGCTGTACGACAGTAGCTTGGCCAGTGTCTGAGGGGGCTTAGAGAAGAAGGGGGGCGTTTCGAGAGCATCATCGAGAAAACCGAGACCACTAGCGTGGCTGGGAAGCTGGCTTTCCATGTGCTCGCAGCGTTGGCTGATTTCGAATGCAACCTGATTCGGGAGCGAACCCAAGGGAGATTGAGCGCTTGACGTCTGACTCGACCATCCCGGTTGGTCAGATCGCAGAACGTTGCAAAGTCTCACGGACAACAATTTATAAGGTGGCTCCCCGTGGTGGCGTTTTGGCTGGTGATTCTCAGCCGAGCACAAGCGGGCAGAAGTCACATGGACAAGATGTTGCATGAATGCAGTTGAAATCGAACAGGCCATCTCCGATCTGGCCCTCCAGCCCTTTGACGCGGCTAATTTCCCCTATGCCTTCCTGACCGCCTTCGGCAACAAGGAGGTCACGCTCAAGCGCCTGCGCAGCGGTAATAACAACACATCCGACCTGTCAGGTGGCGTCCTGCTGCGCAACAACATTCACATTGCCACCTGCGAGGCGGGCAACGTCAGTGAGACCTTCACAGCGCTGCTGACAAGCGCCGCCACCGCCAAGGGTAAGGCCAAATTCGTGCTGGCCACCGATGGGCAGACCCTGGAAGCCCAAGAACTGGCCAACGGCGAAACCATCGCCTGCGAATTCGAGGACTTCCCCAACCACTTCGGATTCCTGCTGCCGCTGGCCGGCATCTCCACCATCAAGGAGATCAAGGACAACCCCATCGACGTGCGCGCCACGGGGCGACTGAACAAGCTCTACGTCGAGCTGCTGCGCGAGAACCCGGCCTGGGCCAAAGACGAGCGGCGCAGCGACATGAACCACTTCATGGCGCGCTTAGTATTCTGCTTCTTCGCCGAAGACACCGGGATCTTCAGCGCTACGGGCCTGTTCACGCGGACGGTGGACCGCTGGAGCGAGCGCAGCGCAAGCAACACCCACGAGGTGTTGTCCGAAATTTTCCGGGCCATGAACATCAAGTCCTCGGATCAAGCCACCGTCATGCCCCGCCTGCCGGCTTGGGCCAGTGCCTTCCCTTACGTCAACGGCGGTCTTTTTTCGGGCAGCACCGAGGTTCCACACTTTACCCAGATGGCGCGCACCTACCTTTTGCACGCGGGGTCACTGAATTGGCGCGAGATTAATCCCGACATCTTCGGCAGTATGATACAGGCTGTGGCCGATGACGAAGAGCGCGGAGCCCTGGGCATGCACTACACCAGCGTGCCCAATATCCTGAAGGTGTTGAACCCGCTGTTTCTGGATGATCTGCGCGCCGCACTTGCCGAGGCAGGTAACAACGAGCGCAAGCTGCTGAATCTGCGGAAGCGTATGGCGCGCATTCGGGTGTTTGACCCGGCCTGCGGCTCAGGCAACTTCCTAGTCATCGCTTACAAGCAGCTACGCGCGATCGAGGCCGAGATCAATCGGCGACGGGGGGAGACGGACCTTGGCAGCGCTATCCCGCTGACGAATTTCCGCGGCATCGAGCTGCGCAGCTTTCCAGCCGAAATTGCTCGGCTGGCGTTAATTATTGCCGAGTTCCAGTGCGACGTATTGTATCGGGGACAGAAGGATGCTCTAGCGGAATTCTTGCCGCTCGATGCGCAGAACTGGATCGTGTGTGGGAACGCTCTGCGGCTTGATTGGTTGAGTATTTGCCCGCCGACGGGCACCGGCGTGAAGTTGGCAGCAGATGATCTTTTTAGTACCCCGCTCGATCAAGCTCAAATCGACTTCGAGAATGAGGGGGGGGAGACCTACATTTTCGGGAATCCGCCTTACTTGGGGGCGCGATGGCAGGCTGATGTGCAAAAGGACGACATGCAAGCCCTGTTCGCACATCGGTGCAAGAACTGGAAATCACTCGACTACGTTTCAGGCTGGTTCATTAAAGCCAGCGATTACATGGAACATGGCATGGCACGCGCTGCCTTTGTGACCACCAACTCAGCCTGTCAAGGCGTTCAGGTACCGACACTCTGGTCCATGCTGTTTTCAGCTGGCTGCGAAATATTCTTTGCGCACACAAGCTTCAAATGGCAAAACCTTGCCAGCAAAAATGCTGGAGTGACAGTTGCCATTGTTGGCTTTGGTAAGAACATCCGTGGTGTGCGGCATTTGTTCTCCGTTACCGATGACGGTAATTCGATTGTTAAGGTTGCCGAGAACATCAACGGCTATCTGACTGCTGGTTCAAACATTGAGGTTCAGAAGGCAAGCAGCCCGATGGGTCCGCTGGCCGAAATGACCTTTGGCAACACACCGATAGATGGCGGTCATTTGCTTCTTGACACCCAAGAGTTGCTAGCGCTCGGGCTATCCGACGACCAGGCTTCGCGGTTGACCCGAAGGATTTACGGGTCCTCTGAGTTCATCCGCGGGACTCCGAGGCACTGCCTTTGGATCTCTGATAGCGCCATCGCTGAGGCCATGTCGATCCCGGCCGTGAGAAAACGTGTCGAGCTAGTGAAGGAATCCCGCCTTAAGGGGGGCACAACCGCGAGGGAGATCGCCAGTCGTCCGCATCAATTCCAGCGGATGAATGAAGGACAGTTCCATACCATCGTGGTGCCTGGTGTTAGCTCAGAAAACCGACCATTCTTACCGGTCGGGCTGATTGAGCCAGGCTCAGTGCCGAGCAATAAGTGCTTCGCCCTTTATGACGCCCCATTGTGGAACATGGCATTGATCGCCTCGCGCCTGCACTGGATTTGGATCGGTACGGTTTGCGTGCGCTTGGAAATGCGCTTCTCCTACTCCAATACCCTCGGCTGGAATACCTTTCCGGTGCCGCTGCTTACCGAGCAGAATAAGGTCGATCTGACGCGTTGCGCCGAGGACATCCTGCTGGCCCGAGAAGCACATTTCCCTGCCACCATCGCCGATTTGTATGACCCGGAAACTATGCCAGATAACCTGCGTCACGCTCACGAGCGGAATGACGAGGTGCTGGAGCGCATTTACATCGGCCGCCGCTTCAAGAACGACACGGAGCGCCTGGAAAAGCTGTTTGAACTCTATACCAAGATGACGGCCGCAGAGAAGAGCAAACTTCCCGCGACGGCAGTCAAGAGAAGGAAGAAAACATCGTGAGCGAACATGCCAGCAACCCCACCAACACCTACACCGTGCCGTCAGTGTCGATAACGACGGCACGCACGGGCGTATCCAGCAGGGCCAACGAATTGGGCATGCGCGCCATGCAGGAGCGGGCCTATGCCAAGCGGGGCGAGCCGTACCTGCTGATCAAGTCGCCGCCGGCTTCTGGTAAAAGCCGCGCCCTGATGTTTATTGCGCTGGATAAGCTGAACAATCAGGGTTTGCAACAGGCTATCGTCGTCGTGCCTGAGAGGTCTATTGGCGGCAGCTTTGCCGACGAGCCCTTGAGTCGCTTTGGCTTCTACTGGGACTGGCACGTTGCCCCGCAGTGGAACCTGTGTAATGCACCCGGAGGCGACGAACCGCGCGCCGCCAAATCCAAAGTGGACGCAGTGCGCCAGTTTCTGGCAAGCAGCGACAAGGCCCTGGTATGCACACACGCCACCTTCCGCTTTGCGGTTGAAGAGCTAGGCATTGCAGCCTTCGACAATCGCTTGATCGCTATCGACGAGTTCCATCACGTCTCTAGTAACCCGGATAACGTGCTGGGCAGCCAATTGAGCGCTTTTATCGCGCGGGACAAGGTGCACCTGATGGCCATGACGGGCTCCTATTTCCGGGGAGATAGCGAAGCCGTACTAGGCCCGGCCGATGAATCGAAGTTCGAGACGGTGACCTACACCTACTACGAGCAGCTCAACGGCTACCAATGGCTCAAGTCGCTGGACATCGGCTACTTCTTCTATACCGGGCCCTATGTAGATGCCGTCACCAAGGTGCTCGACCCGGCGCTGAAAACCATCGTCCACATTCCCAACGTGAACGCGCGCGAAAGTCTGAAGGACAAGCAGCGCGAAGTGGACGAGATCATGCATGGTTTGGGCGAATGGAAGGGTGTGGACCCTGATACTGGCTTCCACTTGGTGGCCGCGAAGGACGGTCGAACATTGAAGGTGGCGGATCTCGTGGACGACAGCGACCCGGCTCGGCGTACCCGCGTACTGGCGGCTTTGAAAGATCCAGCGCACAAAGGCGACCGCGACCATGTGGACGTGATTATTGCGCTGGGCATGGCCAAGGAGGGCTTCGACTGGATCTGGTGCGAACATGCGCTCACCATCGGTTACCGCAGTAGTTTGACCGAGATCGTGCAGATCATCGGCCGCGCTACGCGTGACGCCCAAGGCAAGGAGCGGTCGCGCTTCACGAACCTCATTGCCGAGCCCACCGCCGAGCAGGCGGCCGTGACCGAAGCCGTGAATGACATGCTCAAGGCCATATCGGCCAGCCTGCTGATGGAGCAGGTGCTGGCCCCGCGCTATGAGTTCACACCCAAAAATGCTGGTGCACAAGCAGGTTTCGTGTACAACGGCGGAGATGGCTACCACGAAGGCGGTATCAACGTTGGCGTGAACGGAGCGACCGGCCAATACCACGTCGAAATCAACGGCCTGGCCACGCCAGAGACACCTGAAGCCACCCGCATCTGCAAGGAAGACTTGAACGAGGTGGTCACCAGCTTCTTGCAGGACAAGACGGTGCTGGAGCGTGGCTTGTTCGACAAGGAAAATACCTTGCCCGAAGAGTTGACGCAACTGCGCATGGGCAAGATTGTGCGCGAACGCTACCCTGAGCTGAGCGAAAGCGACCAGGAAGCTATTCGTCAGCACGCTATTGCCGCCATGAACATCACCCAGCAAGCAAAGCTATCCTTGTCCCAAGCTGATGCCACGGGTGGCGGCACGGTGCAAGGCAGCACGGCCCTGCTAGACGGCGTACGCAAGTTCGTCAACGTGCGCGATTTAGACATCGATCTGATTGACCGCATCAACCCGTTCGACGCCGCGTATGCGGTACTGGCTAAAGCAATGGACGAGAAGTCATTGCGTCAGGTGCAGGCCGCTATTGCGGCCAAAAAGGTGAGCATCCCCGAAGAGGACGCCCGCGAACTGTCAAAGAGGGCCTTGCAGTTCAAGAACGAACGTGGCCGCCTGCCAGACATCAACTCGGCCGACGCCTGGGAGAAACGCATGGCCGAAGGCGTAGCTGCCTTCGCACGCTACCGCGCGCAGGCTAAGGCAGCGCAAACCGGAGGAGACGGCGCCAATGGCTGACATGGACGACGACGAACTACTGGATGCGCTGGGCGTTGAAGTTACCTCTCTCAAGGCCTCTAGCCGCACCCCGCGTGAGGAACGCATTATTGCTGGTTTTGAAGACATTCTGCGCTTTTACCAAGCTCACGGTCGTGCGCCTCAGCACGGGGACAGCCACGACATTTTCGAGCGGCTGCATGCTGTAAGGTTGGATCAGTTGCGAAAGCTGCCTGAAGCACAAACTCTGCTCGCAGAGCTGGATTCCGCTGGACTGTTGGCAGGCGTCCATGGGGCAAAGGTTGATCTCGATGCCTTGGGCGAAGATGCTCTGCTGGCCGAGTTGGGGCTTGTCGATGTGCCAGCCGATGAAAACGACATCACTGTGTTGCGTCATGTCCGGTCTTCCGGCGAGAAGCGGGCCGCCGAAGAAATTGCGAATCGCGAGAAGTGCGGTGACTTTGAAACTTTCAGGCCGCTTTTCAATGCAGTGCAGCGTGAGCTTCAGAATGGCATTCGAAAGGCACTAACGCTTCAGGCCAAAGAAAAGGCACTGGATGATATTGTTCAGGGCGCGTTTTTCATCATTGGTGGCCAGGTCGCCTATATCGCTGATGTTGAGGCAGAGTTCATGACGGAATACGGTCGTCGTGATCGCCGATTGCGTGTCGTCTTTGACAACGGGACCGAGGCGGGTATCTTGATGAGGTCGTTTCAACGATCAATGCATCGGGACGACCAATCTCGATTAATTTCGGATCCTGATGCTGGACCACTTTTTGGTACCGGGGTTGAGGAAGGCGACATTGAAAGCGGCACGATCTATGTGCTGCGCAGCAAGTCGAGTCACCCTTTCGTAATGGCGCATCGAGAGTTGATTCACAAGATAGGTGTTACGGGCGGACAAGTAGAGACTCGCATTGCAGGCGCAGAAAAGGATGCCACCTACCTGCTTGCTGGGGTAGAAGTGGTTGCTACTTACAAACTGCACAATCTGAATCGCGTTAGGTTGGAAAATATCTTTCACCACTTGTTTGGTGCGGCACAGCTAGATTTGACCATCGAAGATCGCTTTGGCCGTCCAGTTAGGCCAAGAGAATGGTTTTTGGTGCCGCTTCACGTGATTGATGAAGCAGTTCAGCGCATTCGAGATGGTTCGATTACCGATTTTATTTACGACCCGAAGACAGCTCGACTGGCGGGCTTCGAACGGACATAGTGTTAATTCGCTGAAACAATTGTCTTGACCGTTAGGTCCACTTTACCAGCTCTATTCCAAGAGCCTGATGGCGAACTGGCGTAGGAGAATCCCAACCTCAGCTAGTTAACAATTTTGCGTAGGGCAATTTATCCACTTGTCACTTATGTACCGAGGAAAACCAGCATAGGGGCAAGTGCTTGCGCTTCGCGATGCAGGAGTTTGTGCGTCGTTTTGCGTGGGTGAAATCGCTCCTCATCCCTTCGTGCGGGCCTTTCTTTGGAATTTCACCGGTGGTTGACTCTTGAGTGTTGATTCGCTAGTGTGGTCGCAACTCCAAGACAGGACTGAATTGTCACCATGAAAGCACCGTATACCTTTGACGGCAACTATGTCCTCGATGCCGAAGGGGATGTCGCTAGTATCAGCGATACGCTGCTGGCGCTAAATGGCCACCAGGCGCTCTTTGCCGCGCTGCAGAGCATCAAGGCGCAATGCGTGGCGCCTGGCGCCAATAGCAAAGCCTTTGCGGCGGCTGTGAGTACGACGGCCGTCAAGGGCTTGTTTGACGCCATGGGGCCATCTGGTGCACCTGGCCCTGCTGGCGAGTCCGAAGCCGTGCCATTGTTTAGCTTTAAGGATGTGCTCGAGATGGCGTCCGACTCCGATTTTGAGCAGGTTCTGGCCGAACTGCCGGGCATGTTGCGTGCTATGCGGCAAAAGAGCAAGAGCGAATCCTATGTCGGCTTTGCCTGGCCGCTAAGGTGGGTGCCCCAAGGCGGCGCCAGCGAAATCACCACCCATTATTCGGATGGCAGCTACACCACCCTGGTGGTGCCCAAGCCGTAATTGGGTGGCGCGATGCTGTCGCGCTTGCCGTGTTGGCGCTTGCCCACCCCCTTCTTATCGGCCATGATGTTTCGTGGCAGATGTGCCACAGTTTCCTAGCGCCCGAATTACCAGTGCTTTACTCATGATGATGCCTATTTACCAAGCAGTGACTTCGCGCGGCTACTCTGAGCGCAGTCTGCGGCCAGTGGCTACTTCGCGGCGCGGTGATGGCTAGCCGTAGTGCTTTTTGGAGGGCCCATTCCACGTAAAATTCTTGCATGATCGCAAAGCGTTGGGTTATTGTTCCAAATACACAATTGATGGTTTTTAGTTAATGTAATTAAATCGAATCATGCTGGTGCCTCGCGGCTGCGGCTGCCTGGGGACGATAAGCGATTGAAGGGGAGATTGCATGCAAGCGACAGGGGACGATATCGGCCAATTGTGCCTGGAATTCCCGGACGTACCGGACGTCGATCACGCCGTGCTGTTGGCCAAGGGCGACAACGCAAGCTGCTACTTGGCGGAAAAAAGTGGTCTAGTGCTGCGCGTGCCCAAGGCAGATGAGATCAAGGCGCGCACGCGCGCTGAACTGGTATTGTTGCAGTTTCTGGGAACTGCGCTAGGCGGCATCGACGCGCCGCTCGTACCTGACATTCGCCATCGCTCGCAGCACTCGATGGCCCATGCCTATCCGTATATCCCGGGTACTGTTCTGACGCGCGGCTGGTTTCAAGAGACGACGTTCCCCCAGCAGGTTCAGTTGGCGCATTCGTTGGCGGCATTCCTGTCGCGTTTGCACGCTGTCGAGCTGCCGTGCGACGTAGCTAGCGTTTTGCCGCAGTACGACAGCTTTGATGGGACCAACGTCATGGTCGATCTGGTGGCCGGCAGCCACCTGTCGCACTTACTTGACGATGTGCGCAGTGCAGTGGCAGTGTGCAGTTGGTTTGACCGGCACGATGACCGGGTCCTATTGCACAATGACTTCACGCATGGCAATTTGATCCTTGAGAAGAAGGAGTCTCTGACTGGCAGGCGTTATGCGCTGGCAGGCGTGATCGACTGGACCAACGCGTACGTTGGTCCGGCCTATCGTGAACTGCGTCAGCTGGCGTTAGTCGCCCCCCATTTCGTCCGCATGATCGTGCATCCCAAACGGGTGCCCGGCGTGGCCGCCGCCGCCTTCCTGCGCGGTGTGCGTCTCGCGTTGTGCGAGCCTGGCAGTGTGCGGCATAGTGACGAGATGTATCGCGCGTTGCGTGAGCATCGCGTGTTCAATCGCTATACGATTCACTTGGACGAGGCCTCTGACGCGCTGGCGCAATATGCTGGCGCTGGTGGGCCAACGGAAGACTTGGCGCTGGCATCTGCTTTCGACCGTGCCAGCCAGGCGGAAAAGGCTATCGTTGATATGACCACGGGGGGCCGTGGGCGGCCAGGGGCTACGCCGCGCGTTGGCGCCCCATTGGTGCCGTACGACGAGTTGCCGACGGCGTGGCGCGCGCAGTATCCTGCCATGGAGGGGGATTTGCGGTGCTAATGCGTGCTGGCCAGCTCGCGCGATGGCGCACCTACTTGTACGGTCCCGCTCGGGCGGTTTCTTCGCGGTGCTTGCAGCACCTGATGCTGTAGATTCGGACGCCTATGCTGTTCATCGCGACCAAGGTTGAACGTATCGTCATGGACTCCTCGTCCATGGTCGAGGGGTTGGGGCGCGGGTTGCTGAGTCTGTCCGCCTTGGCGCAAGGTCTGTCCGTCGATTTTAGCTCGGCGTTCTCTGAGCCCATGCTGCAAGTCGCAGCCACCGCGCCAGATCGGCCCGTTGCTGATGTTGGCGCAGCGGCGAGCGCGACAGTCAAGTTGAGCGGCCATAAGAAGGGTGAACTGGTCATCATCGGCGATCTGACCGAGTTGACGTATCGGTACACCAACGACACGCACGCGTTGCACAAGCAGCTGCTGGCCAAGAAGAACAATGTGGACGACGTGTACTTGGGCGTCTCGCGCGGTGTGGACGACCTGGCCATAGTGTGCAGTTCGGCGCTGGTTTCCTTGGTGGGCGAAGTCTTCAGCGGCCATAGCCTTGTGCGCCGCAAGGTCGGGTTAAGTGCTGTCAGCGTCCCGTTAAACCCCGACACGGGACGCTCGCCCGGTATGTACTACAACATCATGCGCCAGTTCACAGCCAACAGGATCAAGGTCCTCAATATGGTGAGCACCGCAAGCGCGATGACCCTGCTCATGGAGCCGGCCGACGTCGGCGCAGCCAGCGACCTGCTCTCGCGGATCATGGGCTAATACGCATCGACCTGGTCGTGCAGTCCTGTGGCCCAGGCGGCCTGAAGCCAGCTGCGACGGGCGCCGGTGGCGATCTGTGTGAAAACGAGTTTTCCGTCCTGCGTTACATTCGTCCCTGGCGCAGCGCCACTGGGCCATGAGCTGTCAGTTCGTTGTCGTGCGGCCGTGCGGCAGGCTCTTGTAGCGCCAACGAAGGGCGTAAGGTCGCGAGTTTCTGCACTCGGACTTCTCTAGCAACGTGCTGGCGCTGGACGACAAGCCCACCCACTTGAGGTGATGGTGGCCCTGGTCGAGGCACCGTTGCCGGTAGATGTCCGCGACAGGATCGAATTCGCACGTTGGCACATTGCGTCGTGCACCCGCGTGAAGGCGCCAACTAGGCTCCCCTTGGCACTTTAGACTGGTGTGGAGGCTGCCGCCGCTAAGCTGGCCAAGTCGGCTAAGGCAAAACACACGTCTTCATACCGCAAAGTATCGGGTGTGACCCCGAGTTGGGGGTCTACGTTGCTCGTCACATACAGGTAGCAATTCTTGTTGTGAGCAGGGAGGTTGTCGGCATCGCTAGCGTACTTGGCCAACAATTTGTTGGCCTCGTTGATGACGAAGGTGAGGGTCGGCCGGGATTCGTGTAAAAAAACTCAAATCCTGCTGTAAGCAACTGATTTTAAATAAATAAGCTTGCCGTATGATGTCGCGCTTTCCCGCTCCGCAGTCACCTTCAATGATCGCAAGCCAGCAACGCACCGTGTCGTTTCAATTCATGGTTTGAAGTTGCTATTCCACACACCCCTCCGCTTGGCACATTCCCGTCGATAGCTCCTGCAAAATGCCGCAGTCGCGCGCCGCACTACCTGTTCGGCAACGGCCTCGCAGTACACTCAATTGGCCTTGCAAAGCATTGAGCTCAGCAATGCGATGCGCCACTTGCACAATGCGCTGATCAAGCAACTGATTGACTTCCTGGCAGCTTTCGCCCGGGGCATCACGCAGATTCGGCAACAGCCTCACATCGTTGAGCGGCATATCCAGAGATCGACAATGGCGGATAAACTGCAGCCGCTCGACGTGGGCCGTTTCATATAGCCGGTAGTTCCCTGCGTTACGCGCCGGCGCCGGCAAGAGCCCTTCCTGCTCATAGAAACGGATGGTCTCCACCTGACAGCCTGTCGCCTTCGAAAGTTGCCCTATCTTCAATGTTTGCTGCATAAGCCGCTCCTGAACTCAATTGAATGCTTGACTCTATAGTGACTATAGGGTGTTTAATGCGAATGATAATACGAAT
Organism: Duganella vulcania; assembly: GCF_009857655.1. Classification (NCBI taxonomy): domain Bacteria; kingdom Pseudomonadati; phylum Pseudomonadota; class Betaproteobacteria; order Burkholderiales; family Oxalobacteraceae; genus Duganella; species Duganella vulcania. The sequence continues at coordinate 72,462 of NZ_WWCX01000001.1, read as the reverse complement.
CAAGGACCGGCTTATGGATTGCTTCAATAACAACGGATGCTCCGGTACAACCGCTACGCCATCTGTCGGCTCTCCCGCAGTTGTCGATGGGGCTGAGCAAGCTGTGTTCCTGATTCAGAATATGGACTGCCCAACCGAAGAAAGGCTGATCCGGGACCGATTGGAGAAAATGCCTGGAGTTACGGGGCTGCAATTTAATTTGATGCTGCGCGAACTAACGGTACGCCATCGTCTCCCAGCTGTGGCACCGATCGCCGAAGCGCTTACGTCGCTGGGCATGGAAGCTGTGGTCAAAGCCGACACGTCGAGCTCCGCCGCGCCCGGGCAGGTCTCCGAGTTGGCGCAGGACGCGGGAATATCCGGCCGCGCATGGGCAATGCTCTGCGTCTCGGGAGCTGCTGCTGTTGGGGCCGAGATGCTTGCGTGGTATACCGGCCATGAGCAATCATGGGCGGTGGTGGCGCTCGCCGTTATCGCTATCCTCTCCGGCGGCTTGGGCACGCTGAAAAAGGGATGGATCGCGTTGCGGCACCTATCGCTCAACATGAACTTCCTGATGTCGCTGGCGGTGATTGGTGCGGCGGTGATCGGCCAATGGCCTGAGGCCGCGATGGTGATTTTTCTGTTCACGGTGGCGGAGCTGATCGAGGCAAAGTCCCTCGATAGCGCCCGCAACGCCGTTGGTGCACTGATGGCGATGTCGCCTGATACGGCACTGGTGAACGCAGGCGCCGACGGATGGCGCGAGACGCCGGCAAGTGAGGTTCAGGTTGGAACTATCGTCCGTGTTGCCCCAGGTGCGCGGGTGCCGCTGGACGGCATCGTCACGGCTGGACAGAGTACGATCAATCAGGCACCGATCACCGGTGAAAGTCTGCCGGTGGCAAAGGCGACGGGCGACGCCATCTATGCCGGCACCATCAATGAGCGCGGCGAGATCGAGTTCCGTGTCACCGCTACACAAAAAGGCTCGACACTGTCTCGGATTGTCGACAGCGTGCAGCAGGCGCAAGGCGAGCGCGCGCCAACGCAACGCTTCGTCGACCAGTTCGCTCGCTATTACATCCCTGCTGTGGTGTTGTTGGCAGTGCTCGTTGCGATACTTCCGCCGTTGCTGACGCAAGGCGCGGCCGGTCCATGGCTGTACAAGGCGCTGGTGCTCCTGGTAATCGCATGTCCGTGTGCGCTAGTCCTCTCTACGCCGGTTACGGTAGTGAGCGGCTTAGCTGCCGCCGCTCGGAGGGGCATACTCATCAAGGGAGGTGCCTACCTGGAACAAGGCCGATTGCTGCGTGCGATCGCGCTAGACAAAACAGGTACGGTTACGCTGGGAAAGCCCGCTGTCACCGACGCGGTCCCATTCGCCGGCGCTGAACTGCACACTACGCTGCTTCATGCCGCCAGCCTGGCCGCGCGTTCCGATCACCCTGTATCGGGGGCGATCAGCGCCTACTGGGAATCACAGATGCCAGGCGAGGCGCTTACCGAAGTGGGCGCCTTCCGTGCACTTGATGGCCTTGGGGTGCGCGGTCTCATCGATGGCCGCGAGCTGCATCTGGGTAGCTTGCGCCTGGTCAAGGAGCTCGGCTGCTCCGACCAAGCGATCGAGGCGCTGGTCGAACCGCTGGAACGTGATGGCAAAAGCGTGGTGTTGCTGGTCGACGGGAGCACACCGCTGCTGATGTTGGCGGTGGCCGATACAGTCAGGCCGACAACCGCGCAAGCCATTGCAGATCTCGCGGCGCTAGGCGTCGAAGTGGTCATGCTGAGCGGGGACAACGCCCACACGGCACGCGCGATTGGCCTCCAGGTTGGCATCAACGACGCGCGCGGCGGGTTGCTTCCGGAAGATAAGCTGGGCGCCGTGGTCGACCTGATAGCCACGTTCGGCCACGTCGGCATGGTGGGAGACGGCGTCAACGACGCTCCGGCGCTGGCTAAGGCCGACATCGGTTTCGCGATGGGCGCCATGGGCACTGACACGGCGCTCGAGACGGCGGACGTGGCCCTGATGGACGACGACTTGCGGAAAATACCGGAATTCATCCGTCTGAGCGGTAAGGCTCGCGCCATCCTGATGCAGAACATCGGTCTTGCCTTGGCGATCAAGGCCGTGTTCCTGGTTATGGCCCTGCACGGCGAAGCGACGTTGTGGATGGCCGTGTTCGCTGACATGGGCGCCAGTCTGTTGGTCGTCATGAACGGGCTGCGCCTACTACGCAGGATTCGAAACTGAGATATCCCAGTAGGCGATTTTTTACTTTTACTCCTTGGTGGCCTTTGCCACTCTACTTCTGGAACAATTATGCAAGTGATCCGAGTGCTTTTAGTATGGGTTTGTCTGGTGTCGTCGGCGACGACGCTCCACGCGGAGCAGTTATCGACCGTTGAACAGACCAAGCAGATATGGCAACTGCTGGATTATCTCGCTGTGGATTACGCGAAATCGGTGAAAGAAGGCACCGTCGCCAGCCAGAGCGAATATGCAGAAATGCAGGAATTCGCGCACGCCGCGCGCCAACAGCTGGCCGTGCTGCCTACCACGCCGCAGCAGGTCGCGCTGCTGTCCGATGCTGACGCCTTGCGTCAGTCGATCGCGCAGAAGGCGTCGGCGGACCAGGTAGGCGATCAAGCGCACCGTCTGGCTGCGGCACTGCTGGTGGCCTACCCGGTACCAGTATCGCCATCGAAGACCCCGGATCTGCGTCAGGGCGCCGCACTGTACCAAAGTAATTGCGCTGCCTGTCACGGGACGTCCGGTCATGCAGACGGTCCTCTGGCCGCCTCGCTCAATCCACCACCGATCGCGTTGGCGGATCACGCGCGCGCGCGTGAGCGAAGTGTCTTCGCCCTACAGCAGATCGTCACGCGCGGCGTGGAAGGCACCTCGATGGCGAGTTTTGCAAAGTTGACCGAGGACGAGCGCTGGGCCGTGGCCTACTTCGCGTCGACACTGTCGTATTCCGACGCTGACCGTCAGGCAGGCGCAAAGCTTTGGGCCGAACGCCCGGAGTTGCATGCGGCCTTGCCGACGCTGGCCAAACTGAGCGAATCGTCCGAGAGCGCCCTGACCAAGGCCGTCGACGCGGACGCCGCGCGCGGCTTGACCGCTTATCTGCGCAGTGCGCCGGCGACGCTGGCGCAGTCAAACGCGGACACCTTGCCTATCGCCATGTCCAAGCTCAAAGCCAGTGTGGTCGCACTGGAGGCCGGCGACATGGCGGCCGCTGCGCGTCTGGGCTTGTCGGCTTATCTGGACGGCTTCGAGCCGGTGGAGCCGGCGCTGGCGGCCAAGAACAATGCGCTCTTTTCGGAGATCGAAAAAACGATGGGAGATTATCGCCATGCCGTCTCCACCAACAATCTGCCGCAGGCTCGTGCCACCGCGACGCGCTTGCAGGGGCTGCTGTCCGATGCGCAAGGCGCGCTCGACTCCTCCAACGATCCGTTGTCGACGTTCATCGGCGCGTTGACCATTTTGTTGCGAGAAGGCGTGGAGGCGTTGCTGGTGGTTGTCGCCATGCTGGCGTTCCTGAAAAAAGCTGGTCGTCAGGACGTGCTGCCCTACGTGCACGCGGGTTGGATCGTTGCGCTTGCGGGCGGCGCCCTGACATGGGCAGTCGCCACATATCTTGTCGATCTGAGTGGCGCGAGCCGTGAAATGACCGAGGGGTTTTCCGCAATCTTTGCAGCAGTGGTGCTGTTGGCCGTGGGTATCTGGATGCATCAGAAGAGTCTCGCGGGGCGCTGGCAGGCATATGTGAAGGACAAGCTCTCCTCGGCGCTCAACAAGCGCTCGGCCGCGATGTTGTTCTTGCTATCGTTCGTTACCGTCTACCGCGAGGTGTTTGAAACGGTGCTGTTTTATGTCGCGCTGTGGACCGAGCATAATGGCATATATCTGCTCGCTGGCCTTGGGGCGGGCATCGTTATCTTGGCCGTGATCGCCGTCTTGCTGTTGCGCTCCAGCGCCAGATTGCCTATCAGCCAATTCTTTGCCTACAGCTCTGCACTGGTGGCCGTACTGGCGGTGGTCCTCGCTGGCAAGGGAGTGGCAGCCTTGCAAAAAGTAGGATTCCTGGATATGACGCCGGTCGCCGCTCCCCGCGTCGAGGTGTTGGGGATTTATCCGACCGCGCAGACGCTGGCGGCACAGGTGCTAATTCTCGCGATCATCGCCATCAGCATCCGCTATAACCTGCGAAGCCAGGCTCGGAGGAGTTGATCGTGGTCCAGTTGAATACATTTCAGTCGTCTATCAGCGCCTGAATGATTGGGCAGCCATCGTCCCGCTCCTCGCTGTCGCACCGCGCAACCATGCCTGTGAGAGCGGCTTTCATCGCCTGCAGATCGGCCAGTTTGGACTCCACCATGGCTAACTTCCTGGCGGCCAGGTAACGCGTGCTGGTACAGGCCAGAGAACCTTCCAGTTTGAGCAGGCTCGTAATTTCATCGAGCGTGAAGCCAAGTAGCTGCGCGCGCTTGATGAACCGAATTCGATGGATCCATTCTTCCCCATAGGTCCGGTAGCCGCCCCCATGCGGCCGCGCCGGCTCGTCGATCAGTCCGCTGCGTTGGTAAAACCGGACTGTTTCCACGTTGGCTAAATGTGCCCATCCCCTCGAAAAGGTAAAAGTTTTGAAATCGGCTTTTTGAGGGCAACGGAGCAAATCGGCAGTCGGCTCTGCTCCTACCGGACCAAGTCGCACAACGTCATGCCGAGTGCTCCCTAAGGGCTACATTTCAGTCGTCGATCAGCGCCTGAATGATTGGGCAGCCATCGTTCCGTTCCTCGCTGTCGCATCGCGCAACCATGCCTGTGAGAGCGGTTTTCATCGCCTGAAGATCGGCCAGTTTGGGGTTCTAAGCCAGAACCGCCGAAATTTCCGTCATCCCAGCTCCAGCCCCGCCACGAGCGCATCCAGGTCGATCATCTTGCCGTCGCTCTGGAAGGTGTAATGCCCGTTCAGCAGGATGTGCCGCCAGGCCGCCGGCGATATCTGGGTCAGGAGAGCGTGCGCCTTGGCGTTGCCGCTCGCCTCGTACTTCATCAGCAGCCGCGAGAGGATGGCCGAGTTGTAGAAGATGACCGCGTTGGCGATCAGCCTGGCGCACTGGTTGCTGATCTCAATTTCGATGTCGGTGCGCCCGGTCAATTCCTTCTTGCCGCCGACCTGGGCGATGGTTGAGCGTAGCTGGTGATAGGACTCGATGCGGTTCTGTGAGCGGTGAACGTTGCGCTCCAGTTGCGGATCGCGCAGGTAGCGCAGCGTGTAGATGCTGCGGATGAGCTTGTCGAACTCGAACACCGCGCGCCGCGTGGGGTTCGGCGCGGTGTAGGTGCATAGCTTGCGGATCAGCGTGCCCTGCGTCATCTCCTTCAGTCCGAGCGTGGCGACAATCTGGTCGAGGTTCGGCTTCTCGCTGACTATGAGATCGCGGTCGATTCTCCCGGCCGGCCGGATCAGGCACTGATCGTACAGCGCCGGATCGTCGGCACTGTAGAGTTCCTTCAACTGATCGCCAAGGTCGGTGAAGCGCGGCTCGAAACGCAGGCCGAACCAGTGCAGGATAGCGAAGTTGGCCTTGTTGACGCTGTGCATGTCGCCGGTGATCGCGGTCGGCACGATGTCCGACGTGTTGCGATACCAGATGTCGAACACGTGATGGGCCTCGTAATCGTGCGCGCCGATCAGGTAGCCGTTGAGCGGCACGTGGTTGCACAGCAGCGTGTAGGCGACCACGCCCTTGCCGCGCCCAAAGTATTTGCGCGAGTGGCGCGCTTTCACGGTCGGCCGCTCGACGCCGAATTTCTGACCATCGACGGCACCGTACAGTGCATCGAGGTCGAACGAGTAGTACGGGAAGATCGGCAGCGCGGCGATGGCGTTGCTGATGCAGTCGTTGGCCGCGTGCAGCGTTGCGTGGCGCAGGTACTGTTGGTAGGCGCTCTCCAGCACGTGGTACGGGATGTCGCTGGTGCGTGCCATGACCTGGTTGCCGTGGTTCATCGCCTGCGCGATGATGACCGCCATCAGGCTGTCGGCGTCGGCGACCTTCTTCGCATAGCGCGGCTGCAAAGGCGTCAGCGCCGACAGGAACTGGCACTGGCCGTTGACGAAGCGGAACACGTCGGCCACGTCGCAGAACGGCAGTTGCTCGTAGAACGCCTTCTCGCGCGCCTTCTGGTTCTCGCCCTTGGGCTTGCGCCATGTCAGCTTCTGCGTGTCCTTGTCGTATTCTAGGTGCGTCAGCTTGCCCTGCTTCAGCTCGCGGTTGAAGGCCAGCCACTGAGCGCGCAGCTCGGTCGCGAGCGCATCGAGCTGGGCATCGAGTGGCTGCCGCAGGAACGGGATGTCGATCTGCGCCAGCACGGCGGCCTTCTCATCCAGCGAAACCAGCTCGTCGGAAAAATGCCGGTGCTGCAAGCTGTCGTCGAGGTAGAGTTCACCCGACTGGAAGCGCTTCCTGACCTGGCGGTACAGCCAGAACTCGTAGCGGTCGGCATGCAGGTCCGTCGGCTTGCCATCGGCATCGAAGGTCAGCAGGTACGGTCGCAAGCGTTTCGGCAGCGTGGCCGCTGGACATTCGGCGAGCGGCCGTTGCGATAGGCGCTGCTGTTTGGCGAACACGTCCTTGGCCCAGGCCAGCGCCACGAGCCACGGGCTGCCCGGATCAGTGCCAGCGAGGTCGAGCGCGACATACAGCGGCCGAAGATGGCGGCGGATGCGCTCAGCCAGGCCGTCCACCGCCTGCCAGTGCAAAGCCAGCTTGCTCACCGGCTTCACGCTCATGCGCTGCGCGGTGGTTTGCAGCGTATCGCGGGGCATGATTTTGTAGGCGCGCTGGCGCACATCGCCGAACGGCGTGGGATCGGGCACGCTGTCGTCGATGTAAAGCGACAGCAGGCGGCCGACCTGCGGTGTGTCTTGCTGACGGCGCACCTGCTCGGCGACAAAGGATTGCTTTGCGCCCGCACTGCTTTCGTCCTCCAACTGCTTCATGTGGTAGGCCATCGCATCGACCAGGTTGTCGGAAAGCTGCCGGTAGCGCACCCAGGCATAGCAAAGCAGGTAGAGGTAGGTCTGATCGGCCTTCAGGTTGCGTAGATCGTGGACGGTGTAGAAGTTCGCCAGGCTGGCGTAGTACAGCAGATTCTGCTGCGAGACGCCGAGCTTGGGCAGCAGCGCCTTGGCGATCCGGTGCAGCGGCTCCAGCGTGGCGCGCTTTTCGCGTTCGCGGGCCATCTGACGCCAGCCAAAGTCCTTGGCGTCCTGCTTGAGCGCCGCCAATTGCGACAGGGTGTCGTCACGCACTAGAAGCCGACCCAGCGCGGCCTTGGCCGATTCGTCCAACACTTCCGACAGCAGGCCAGCCAGCCGCCGACGCTCGGCGGACAGGGCTTCGCTCACCAGCTCTTGCAGGGTGGTATAGCCGGGCCGGATGATCTTGTGCTCGTTTAGCCAGACGATCAGCTCGGCGGCGATGAACCCCGGCATCACGTCGCGCCGCACGGTCTGCGCGGCCTGCTGCGCGAGCTGCGCCAGGAACTCGGCCGCCCACGGCCGGTAGCCGAACAGATCGGCAATCCACTCGCGCTGGGTGTAGTGCTCGTGCTTGGAGATTGGCTTGTGCTCGAAGGACTCGCCGTGGAAGTAGCGGCTCAGCACGAAGGCGCAATCGTGCTCGACCTCACTCCAGTCGAAGCGGAAGAAGGCATGCTTGGCCTTGAAGTAACCGATCTGCAAGATGCAATAGACCTGTGCATGGAGACCAGGCCGGCTGCTGGCGAGCGCCAGTTCGGTTTCAGTCAACGCCAAGTATTCCAGCCGCTGGGCGTCGTCGAAGTCCGGCAGGCCGTACAGGGCTTCCTGCTCGGCGTCCGACAGGACGGTCAATCGTTCGCTCTTGGTCGTCATCGCGATGACGCTCCACGAGAGCCCGTCCAACCAACCCGTGCCAGGGTCTCGATCAGCGTGGTTCGCTTGACGCCGAAGTTGCGGCACACCGCCGCCTTGGACATGCCGCCATCGAGCGCAGCGACGATGGCCTCCAGCTTCTCGCCGGTGATCGCCTGCGGCCGGCCGCCGATCCGGCCGCGTTTGCGGGCGGCAGCCAGACCGGCGACGACACGTTCCTGGATCAAGGCGCGTTCGTACTGCGCGAGCGCGCCGAACACCTGGAACAGAAACTCGCCCGAGGGCGTCGTGGTATCCAGGTTCTCCGTCAGCGAGCGGAACGCCACCTGCTTTTCCTTGAGCGAGGTCACGATGGCGAGCAAGTGCGACAACGAACGGCCGAGCCGGTCGAGCTTCCACACGACCAACACGTCGCCAGGGCGAACGAATTCGAGCGCCCGCGCCAGGCCCGCGCGGTCGTCCTTCGCGCCGGAAGCATGATCCTCGAACAGATGCCGCGCATCGACGCCGACGGCGAGCAGCGCATCGCGCTGCAAGTTCGTGCTCTGGCGGTCGGAGTCCGACGACACGCGCATGTAACCTACCAACATAAGCGGAAAACCATTAAGACGAGGTTTCCGTATGGTAGCGTCTGGCGACAGAGTTTTCCGCACAATTTTGCGGCCACTCGGAGGTTGGTGCAGAGGATCGTTGAAGGCCTGTCGAAAAACAAATGTTTTCCGACAGGCCTTGGCCTAGCGCACGCCCGCCTTGCAGCGTTCTGTGAATAGCGCTTAGTAATGACGGCGTATATACTTTGTTAGTATCAAGTGGCAGGAGGCCCCGATCATGTCAAAACAAGCCGTTTTCACGATGAAGCTGGAGCCTGAGTTGCGCGCCGAGTTTATGGCCGAAGCCGAGGCGGCCCATCGCCCGGCGTCGCAAGTGCTGCGCGAGCTGATGCGCGAGTTCGTTCAGCGCCAGCGCGAGTCGCGCGAGTACGACGAGTTCCTGCGCCGCAAGGTCGAAGCCGGCCGGGCTTCGATGCGCGCTGGATTGGGGCGGTCGAACGATGAAGTTGAGGCCGAATTCGCCGCACGGCGTGCCAGTGTGGCGAGCCAGGCGTGAGGGTTGTTTGGACGCCCGAAGCGCAGCAAGACCGTGCCGATGTGTGGGACTACATCGCAGCCGACAATCCGCGCGCGGCGGCCCGGATGGATGAGATTTTCAGCGACGCGGCCGCCCGCTTGATCCAGCACCCCATGCTGGGCAAGCCGGGAAAGATTCCCGGGACCCGCGAGTTGATCCCGCACGAAAGCTATCGCCTGGTGTATCATTGCGCGGAGGCGATGATGCACAATCACGGGATCGGCAGATAGGTTCTTCGAAGCTGCAAGAGTTAAAACATTCACACATGAAAGATTGAAATGGATACACGATTATTTGCTTTCGTCGGCGCAGACATTGGCCCTTGGCGGATTGTCAGGGCCGAAACGAGAGTTGGCGAGCCCCTGCCTGAAGCCAAAAGGCTCAACGTCGTATCCGCTTCAGAGTTGCAGTCTGAAACCAATGCACCCTGGATACTTCGTGGAATAACCAGCAATGAACGATATGTCATGCGCGCAGAGAAGAATGAAATTGTAGCGAAGCAGCAAGGTCTGGCGCGCCCAGAAGCAACGTGCGGTGCGCTAATACCGATCCGGAAGAACGCAGCTTGGTGGGAGCTCACGCAAGACGAACGCCGGAGCGTTTTCGAACAGTCGAAGCACGTCCAAATCGGGCTTCAGTATTTGCCTGCAGTAGCGCGCAAGCTCCACCACTGCCGCGACCTCTCAGAGAATGAACCGTTCGATTTTCTGAATTGGTTCGAATACGCGCCAATTCATGAGGTTGAGTTCAACAGGCTGCTTTCCGAACTGCGTGCGTCAGAGGAATGGAAATACGTCGACCGAGAAGTCGATATTCGTCTTACGCAAGCACAGGTCTAACCCGCCGATGAACACGGACCCCCAACAGCGGCGCGTTGCGCCGCCGTTTCGGGCCGGTTATCGGCAACGTAGAACTCTCGGATACAGTTGTTCTGTAATAACTTCTCAAGCCAAATTGATTTTTGGAGTGGATATGGAAATGGAATCAAGAATATTTTCGGTAACAGAATATATTCGTCCGTCTGACGGCGAACCAATTCGTTCAGTGGTTCTGGAAACCAAGGACTCAGCAGTTGTTGTTTGGCATGCCCATCCTGGGCAAGAAATAACCGCTCATGTTCACCCGGACGGCCAAGATACTTGGACGGTTATCTCTGGAGAGGCTGAGTATTACCAAGGAGGCGGCAAAGTCGCTCATCTAAAGGCTGGAGATATTGCCATAGCAAAACCTGGCCAAGTGCATGGCGCTCTAAATACTAGTCCAGTGCCGTTTGTATTTGTCTCAGTGGTTGCATCTGGCAACGCGGGTTTTGCGTTGGCTGAAAAATAGTCTTTCTCAAATGTGTGCCCCAGAGAGTTCTAACCCATCCATCAACACGGACGCTGCGCGATGAAGCCGCGCCGCGCCGGCTAACTCCACGTTGAGCGTCAGCTTTCCATATGTCTGGGGGTCTGCAACGGGTCGGGTGCCGTCGCGTGCGCAGTGTCAAAGCTGACATGACTAATACATGAGATGGGCTGATGCTCGCCGTCCGGTCAGGCAGCTGCCCCCCTGCAGGACTCACAGCAGTTGTATGCCACCCGTCATCCGAGACGTCAGTCGGCCTCATCCAGACCGGAACAATCTGGACGTGACGTCCGGCTGGCATTGCCGTGATCGAAATGGCGGCTAGTGACACGACTGTTGGGTCTACCCCATCGACCGGGCGCGGGACAAGCCACGTTGATCGGCTGACGGAATTTTCGGCGGTTCCGGCTTAGAACCCCAGTTTGGACTCCACCATGGCAAGCTTCTTGGCTGCCAGGTCGCGCGTGCTCGTACAGGTCAGAGAGCCTTCAAGTTTGAGCAGGTTCGTAATTTCGTCGAGAGTGAAGCCAAGTAGCTGCGCGCGCTTGATGAATCGAATTCGACGGATGCACTCTTCCCCATAGGTCCGGTAGCCCTCGTGTGGCCGCGTCGGCTCGTCGATCAGTCCGCTACGCTGGTAGAACCGGACTGTTTCCACGTTCACACCGGCGGCGTTGGCCAAGCGGCCGATGGTCATTTTCTCGATCATGCACTTGACTCCGTATCTATGTACGGAGTTTATCCTATTCTCGTGTAAAACCAATTGGAGTCGCCATGACGATCGGAACGAAAGGTACGCTGGCCGCTGGGGTGCTGGCGGCGCTTGGCGCATCCGCATGCTGCGCTGGCCCGCTCATCCTGCTGCTACTTGGCGTCGGTGGCGGTTGGGCATCGCGCCTTATCGCATTTGAGCCGTACAGTCCTTATTTCACCGGCCTGACGCTGCTGCTTCTCGGCCTGGCCTTCTACAATCTCTACGTGCGTCGACGTGCCTGCGCGCCAGGTGACGCGTGCGCTGCAGATAGAGTCATCAGGAACCAGCGCATTCTGTTCTGGCTTGTTACGTTGCCAGTGATACTGCTGCTGGCATTTCCCTTGTACGCCCCGCTGTTTTATTGAAAGGATATTCCATGCGCATCCCCACCTTCATTTTATCGTTGCTACTGGCTGGATCGGCTTTCGCCAGCTCGCCGAAAACCGTTACGCTCAATGTCCAGAACATGACTTGTCCGGCATGTCCGATCACCGTTAAAAAAGCGCTGGAGCAGGTTCCAGGCGTGAGCGACGTGAGGATCGATTTCGAGCACAAGACCGCAACCGTGCATTTGGATGCGGACAAGGCCAATATCGCGCTGCTGACCAAGGCGACCGCCGATGCGGGTTTCCCGTCCACGATCGGAAAGTAAAGCCATGGCCGATGCAATTCTCACATCGACCCTGACCTGCCCGCACTGCGGACTAAGCAAGCAGGAAGTCATGCCTACCGATGCGTGCCAGTTCTATTATGAATGTACGGGCTGTGCCGTCGTGTTGCGGCCGAGGGCTGGCGACTGTTGCGTCTTCTGTTCATACGGCACGGTGAAATGTCCGCCGATCCAACTGGAGCGTGGATGCTGCGGCCAGCCAGTCGCTGAGTGAACGGCTACTGATCGACACGAATACGCAAAAACAATTATTTTGACTCAAAAACGATTACAAAACGGTCATTTGCTCAAAAAACGATTATAAAATTGTCGTTCTGACATTGGGCGCAGGAGGATGCTCAGCGGTCTGGCCCTGCGGTCGCTGGAGTGGTTGCGATCTTGTCGAGGTAGGCCCGCAGCTGCTCGCCGATTTGCTCCTGTGCCTGCACTTTCGTGGTCGCCTGGGCCAGCAAAAGCTCCAACTCGCGGACCTGCGCCTTCGCCGGCGCGATCTGGCTGTTGGCGTCGCTAAGCCGCTCGGCGAGCAGCTCGGCCTCGGCAATTTTGCTGGTCAATTGGCGCTCGGTATCGGCGGCGTGCATGTGCAGCGATTGTAATGTGTCGATTTTCTGCTCCAGCTTACGGTTTTGCGTCAGTTGCTCATACAGGCCCTGTTTCGTGTGAGACAGCTCTGCCACCAGCTTCGCCCCTTCCTGGTTCAGTCGGGTCGTCTCGTCCTGTTTCACGGCGATCGTCTGCTGTGCCTGCCGCAGTTCGGCTTGCACTTGCTGGATGGGGTTCTTTTGATTTTGGTGTGATTCGCTACGCTATCGATACCCTGCTGGAATAAGCTCTACTTCAAAGGTTAGTCTGATTTTCCGCATAAAATCAATGACTTCCTGATTACCCCAACAAAATTGCTTTTTCCCTGCATTTTTCGCAATTTCTCTTAGTCAAATTACCGAGGGGCAATCACGAGCACGCTTGACTCCTGGACAATGCGATCGAATGCTAACATCACCTGCTTGCGTTAGATTTCACAATACAAAAACTAAATAAATTTATCAGAGAGGCTTTTTGATTTGTGCCGAAATCTGACACGCGATTTGCAATGAATCCTGTTCTACGAATCCAAGTGGCCATGCTTTTCAAGAAGCCTCATCAGAATGGCGTTGGCGTGGGTGAAGTTCGTCAGCTGATCTTGGAGCTGGTAATTCCATTTCGCGCCATGAAAAAGGTTATTGCGGAACCGCCAAACTATCATGAGCACCGTGAGCAAGCAGTCGCGAGGGTCACTGTTGCCACCCTCGATAACCGACTGGACAATCACAGGTTGGTCGGCTGGCCGCAGATGTAGATGTGTGAAGTGGTGAGTGAAAGCGCCGTTGGCGAAATAGCGCTGCCGGAAATAGGCCAGCTCCACGCCGTACTGGTCCGCATCGAGCTCTCCGGCATCGCGCCAAGCATCGACCTTCGTGCGGATCATGTCGGCGCTCGCGAAGTTGCCCATGACCCGGGCCTCGAACAGACTCCACAAAAAAGTGAAGTTGAAGATCTCGGTGAGATCAGCGTTGGGCAGCGCCGAAAACCCTGACCTGGTCGAAATCCTGCAGCATGGGCCGCGCCACCTCGCCGGTTAGCGCCCAGCTGGGATCGACCAAAATCATTTTGCCGTCCGCATCAGCGATGTCGAAGTTCGCGTAGGCCATCCGCTCACCCGGGCCGGGCTTGGGGTGATCAACCGCATTGCGCATCTGAACGATGCGCTTGACGAAGGGGATGGCGCGCGTCACCGACGTCACAAAGGTGTCAGCAGGATCAAAGTTTTCCTTCGCCCATTTCTCCAGCTGATGAAACTTGTGGCCAAAGGCCTTGCCGTAGAAAGGCTCGACCATGTCGCCCGTCGCCGCGATGGCCAGCTTTGCGGACTGCAGGAAGGTGTCACCCTTCGACTGCAGATCACCTACGCCCGGCAACGAGAACGCGCCACGGGCGCGTACATCAGGGTTTGGCGGCATGACGTAGTTGGCCCGCTCAGATTCGATCTCGGCTGCCAAGCTATCTCGGCATTCGACGCACTTGAGCAGGTGGCGCTGCAGGTCAAAGAACTTCTCTTTCAGCGCGTCCTTCTGCTCATCCGAACATTTGAACATATCGATGATGGGGCTGGCCTGGAGCAGCGTGCGCGCCACCGCCGGCGTGGCGCTGCCGTAGTTCGACAGCTTCTGAAACTTGAACATCAGCGCTCCTTTTCAGGTTGTTGGGCCTGGCCGCTCACACAATGCGTGCCCAGTTGGGAAAACCGCCGCCGGCCTGCTTAGAATTGATAATATATGTTATCTTTGATTGTATTTTTTAATAATACCAGTTTAACCTTACATAACGTTATTTTACCGTGTAAGCTTACTCCGATAACCGACCTTTTCGGAGCTTTTCATGCCACGTCCACCTATTGCCACCCCTGACAAAATCCGTTCCACCGTGCTCGCCATGCTGGCCGAAGCCCATGACGTGGCACCTGCTACCAGCGAGCGCTTCCGGCGTATCGTTTCGGTACGAAAGCTTATGGACCGCCTTGGTGGCGGCAATCCGGCCACCGTTGGTCGCGCGCTTAACGAAATCGAGTCGGAAATCGTGATCTCCGGCTTGGCCAACGCCGCGATACCGGATATCCCCACCGATATCGCCGTCCAGATGCGCGGGCTGTGGCAGTCAGCCGTCTCCGCCCAGCTGGATGACGTCTTAAGACTCAAGGCCCAGGCCCAGCAATCGATTGATGAAGCCGATGCCTCGGTCAAGGATGCGCAGCTACGCAATGAGATGCTGCGCGAGGAGCTTGCGGCCCTACGCGCGCAGCTGGCTGGCCGAGACGCGGAGCTGGCGCAAACCCGGGCGGAGCTGAGCACTGGCCACGCACAGCTAGCGGCACTGCAAGGGATCTATGACGGGGTGCAAAGCGAATTGCATGCACTAAGACAGCAGAGTGATACGACAGCGCAAGCACACGCCAGGGAGCTGGCCTCCGCGCAGGAACGCTATGAGGGACTATCCAAGCAGTTGCTGCAGGAGACGGCCCACCAACGGCAATCGATTAAGCAGGATCAGGAGCGCATATCTTCCCAGCTGAAGTTCGCGGAGCGACGGATTGCTGCGCTCGAAGACGGGCTCGCCCATGCACAGGCCGAAGCTGCCAGCGAGCGTGGCAAGTGCCTGACGGCCGTTAGCGAAGCGAACACCCTGAAGGCGATCAATTCGAGCCAGCGTATGCAGCTCGATGAACTGATCCGGGCAACCCTGGCGAAGGCGCCGGCACCGAAGCAGCGCGCGCCCTCGGCGCCGGCAGCAACGTCCAAGCGTGCGGCACCACGCCGCAAACCGGCGAAATAGCCATGGAACGCTGGCTGGATCATGGTGTCACTCCTGCCGCTTTGCTGCCGGAGAGGATCGAAGACGCCCTGACGTACCTGACCCACGCCTTGGGACATGACTGCTACGAGCGCTGGACAATCGCGCGTCTAAAACAGATATTCCCATCACTGGCAGACGCCAAAAAAAGTAAGCCAAAGATTTTCCAGCTGCTCCTCGATCATGACGAGGTAATCCAATGGTGGGCTCACGGCCGGCTGCATACTGCCTTGGCCGCAGATGCACCGCAACCCCAAACCGTTCTCGCTGGCTTACTGCACACGCATCGGCGGCGCTTCAAGATTGGCGCCTTGACGCCGACAGTAGATAACCAGGTGGACGAGGCAAGTCGGTGGCTGTCGTTGATCGAGTCACGTCGCACCGACGTGTTGCTCACCTGGCTGGCCAGACCCGGACGCTTTGTAAACAAGGACGCCGCCTCGAACACAATTGACGCGACGAACGATGCGCAGGCGCTGATCTTGTTCTTGCGCGAGCGGGCGAGCCGCTCACCGCATACGTTGCGAGCGTATGCGGCCGACCTGCGAAGGCTTATTAACTGGGCACGCGACCGTGGGACCGGCCCCTTGTCGGATCTTCCCCGCAACGACCTCTTGGCCTATCGTGAGATGCTTGCCTTGCCTCGTGTGACGACTGGAGCGAGCGGAGAACAAAAGATCCAGCGCACAAGTGATAGCACCCAGGCACGCGCACTGGCGGTGATGGCGAGCGTCTATCAATACTGGTTTGACACCGGCTATCTAGTCGCCAATCCCGCGTCGGGCCTGGTCGCCACGAACGCTTCACGCAATACGTTTTCACCCAGCCGCTTTTTGCCGCCGACCATCCTGGCCGCCTGTGATCAATGGATGGTCGATACCAATCAAGCGCAAGACATCGCGGTGCTGCGCCGCCGAGCGATCTGGACGGCCTACCGCTATTCTGGCGTGCGCCTGGCCGAGCTGGCTTGGGATGCTCTGCGAAACCTGCCGAGAGTCGAAGTCGATGGCAGTGGGGGATGGACGCTCTATGTTCATGGCAAGGGGGATAAAATACGCGCCGTCCCGTTGCCATTGTCAGCGGTCGCACCGATCCGCTCTTATCGGCTGGCGCGCGGACTGAACCCCGACCCGAGCTCCTATGAAGTGCTACCGCTTATTCACGGGTTCAAGGGCGGTGCCCTACAGGCCGGCGGGCTCTACGACGAAATCAAACTGATATTTAAGTCGATCGCCGAAAGGCTGAAGGCTACCGACCCAGGCCGCACAGCGTTGTTAGAGGCGGCGTCTCCGCACTGGTTGCGCCATGCCTACGCAAAGGCGCTAGTGGTTGACCATCGTGTCCCACTACCGGTCGCTCAGTCCCTCCTTGGACATGCCTCGATCCAGACCACGGCCGCCTATGCAAAGACCGACCTGACGCAACTCCGCGAATTTGTCGATCTCAGCTTTAAACAGGACGTGCCACCTTAATTGGACAGTCACGTGCACCCGCCGGCACTTGATTCTTCGCGATCTCAGGTGCGTCGATTGGTAAATACTGCTAGCCCGATAGTCCCGCTATCCCCAATACTCAGATGCAAGGCTCCGATCATTGGCGTGACGATCTGTTCGTAGATCGCGAGTGCAATTGCATAAGCACTTTCCGCTTCTTCTGAGGTGCACACAGCGCCGGCATGAAGAATTCTGTCTCTCTTCGTCTGGAAGGCCTTTGCTTCTTTCATCAAAGGCTGGGCGCTCCCCGGGCGACAAATGCTGTCAAGATCGACGTGTGCCAAGGTTTTGAATAATCCCGCAAGCAAGTCCTTAAAGCGGTCAATGTCTGTCTGCCGTCCTAGCACTTTATTAACCAGGATCTCGGCCAAGGCATCATTGTGCACCAGTCCATACACGACCGGCCGAAGAAGCGTGGACTTGAGTAATAGCTCAAATGCGGAAGCCGAAAATACCAACGCCGGCGCAAATCGTTGTGCCGCCAAGAGCGCCTTCGCCTCCTTGATGGTATTGACCGCAGGGCGCATGACGTCGGGCTGTTTATGGTAGAAAGATTGAAGTCTTTCGACCGTGAATTCCTCTATGACCTGCTGCCTGATCTGCTCGTAAAACTCATCCGTCACTGCATCATGTTCATCGTAGCTCATAGCGGAAATCCACTCAAAAACAATTATTCGGACTCAAAAACGATTAGAAAACGGCTAGTTTTCCAAAAAACGATTATAAACTTGCTTTTGTACTATTCAATTTGACATGGAGGGGAGGACGCAGAATTCGGAAAATATCGTACGCTAAGCCGATTCCTGCCCCAAATGCCGAAAAACCGTAGGCGCCCTAGAGGGATAGAAAATGGCCGCCTGGATCTGCTCCACCTGAATATTCACATCACAGCCGTCGGCCACTTTCACTAAGCACAGCCACGCTTCAGTTACTTGCGCTTCGACGCGCGCAAAAATGTCCGTCAACCGTCAACTTAATTTATGACGGTTGCGCTCCTTGGTCAGCCAATACAAATGAGAAAAAAAGCTGAAATTCTAGTCCGGAATTGTGACGGGCCAATGTCTGATCACCAGCTATTTTGTCAAGAGTACTCCCGTGGCGTTTCAGGTGTTTTCTGCTTGATTTTTGCATTTCATTCAAGCATATTGCGCGCTATCTCTACTATTCTGTCGCAGACCGTTACTTGGCTGCGGCCACTAATCGGAGTTCCAATGACATCACGAAACGCCCGGCTGATTAGCCTGGTCGCCGCTGCGACCTTTTGCACGCTAGCGCATAGCGCGGAGAAACCGCACAACGTCATTCTTTTCGTCCCTGACGGTTTGCGGTCCCAAATTGTTCGCCCTGATACGGCGCCGGCCATGGCGCAATTGCGAGACAGCGGTGTAACATTCAACAATAGCCATTCGCTTTTCCCAACCTTTACGACGGCGAACGCATCAGGGTTTTCAACTGGGCATTATTTGGGGGATACGGGCGACTTCAGCAACACGATCTATGCGGCTTACTCTGTAGCGAGTGCGGGACAATCGATCACGCCATTTTTGGAAAACGATGCGGTTTTAGGCGAGATGGACGAGCATTTCGCCGGCGACTATCTGAACTCAGACACGATCTTAAAACTGGCGCGCAAAGCCGGCTACAACACGGCGGCAGTCGGCAAACTTGGTCCTGTGCTGATATTCGATCATACAGAGCGTAGTGGGCAAGAGACCGTCACTGTGGACGATGCCACCGGCGGGCCAAAGGGCATTCCGCTGGCGCAATGGGTAAAAGATGGACTGGCTGCTGCCGGTATGTCTGACGTCGCGCCAAGCCGGGGCGAGAACGGCAAGTCTGGCAGTGCTACCACGCAGGGTACCTTGAGCCCCAATCTCGTGCAGCAACAATGGTTCGCGGATCTATTTAGCAAGGTTGTTCTTGCCAAATTCAAGCAGGACGACAAACCGTTCGTAGCCGTTTTTTGGTCGCGGGATCCCGATGGCAGTCAGCACAATCAGGGCGACAGCTTGAACCAGATCACGCCCGGCATCAATGGTCCAACGACCATGGCCGCGATCCGCAATGTCGATAGCAACTTGGCCCAAATTCGGGCAGCATTGAAAGAGTTGGGTCTGGATCAGAACACCGACATCATCATCTCGGCCGACCATGGTTTCTCGACTATTTCCAAGCAAAGCACCACCAGCCCATCGGCCAAAGAAAAATACGCCGATGTGCCTGCAACGTTCTTACCGCCAGGCTTCCTGGCCAAGGACTTGTCAATACTGCTTAACCTTCCGTTATGGGATCCAGATCAGCAAAACGCGGCGGTCGCAATTAACACCCATCCCAAGGCATCCAATGGAGTGTTAGGGGCATCCCCCAACAGCCCCCAGATCATCGTAGCCGGTAACGGCGGTTCGGACCTTATCTATTTGCCGCAGGAAAAATCAGCAAAGCAACGCAAGTTTGTACGCGACATCATTAAAGCATTGTTGTCGCAGGACTATGTCAGTGGATTATTCGTCGATCCCCGTCTCGGAAAGTTTGCTGGCACGTTGAGTACTGCGGACATCAATCTGTATGGCTCAGCTGTTACGCCAGCACCATCGATTGTAGTCAACTTTAAATCCTTTAGCAGTGGATGTGCACAACCGACGACGTGCTCAGTTGAAGTCGCCGACTCCGGTTTGCAGCAAGGTCAAGGTATGCACGGCAGTTTCAGTCGTGGCGACACCTTTAATTTCACCGCCGCTTTTGGTCCAGACTTCAAGCAGCAGTTTGTCGACACGGCGCCGATCAGCAATGCTGATGTCGGCCGTACCATTGCTGCGATCCTTAAGCTGGAAGTAGCCGGTCCTGGCAAGTTGCTGGGTCGAGTGGTGACAGAGGCGATGCCCGGTGGTCAAATGCCGAAGGTCAAGTCGCAGATGAAGCAGTCGGCACCAGCTGCCAATGGACTGCGCACTGTCCTAAAATACCAGCAAGTCGAAGATACGCGGTACTTTGATGTAGCCGGATTCCCAGGGCGCACGCTAGGCTTGGATAGCGGAAAACAATAGAGGTTGTCCTAGGACTATGGGGCTCCGCATGGCGGATCTGATGTCGGCGCCCCATTGTTTGCTCGGCGACCTTTACTCCAAAATCGCAGCCAACTTGATCTGTACCCAAGCATTGAGGCCGACAACGATGTTCATCGCGTCGAGCGCTCGCTTCGTCATGCGGCAGATGAAGACAGTCCCACCTACGTTAACACGAACGAGCGCTAAACCAGGGTGATCATCGTCCGCGATGGCATCAATTCGGCATGGCAGCACGTTTTGGATGCTGCTGCTTTCTGGTTTGCTGATGGCGATGCTGACGTCTCGCGCAAGCACGCGCATTCGAAGGGCGCGCCCGACCTGCGTGCCCAGGTCGCGCGTCCATAAATGACCGCCCTCGAAATCCACTCTTGCCAGGTGCCAGCTGATATCGACGGCGGCGAGTACCCCGTCTATCACCACGCCCACATCCTCACCCAGGCGGATCGGCAGGTCAATTCGCGACAATACTTCGTCCACCCGGCCATGCGCCACAGCCCGGCCGTCATCAAGCGCAACAAGATAGTCTGCGAGCTGCGCCACCTCATCAGGCGAGTGGCTGACATACAGGATCGGAATGTCCAGATCCGTGTGCAAGCGCTTGAGATACGGTAGGATTTCTTGCTTGCGTTTCAGATCCAGCGCCGCCAACGGCTCGTCCATCAGCAGCACACGAGGGTTAAGAGCAAGTGCCCGCGCGATGGCAACCCGGCTGCGCTCACCGCCGGATAGTCCATCCGGCCGTCGCTCCAAGAGGTGTCCAATCCCCAACAGTTCGATTGCCTGCTCAAGCGCGACTGCCGAACCTATAGCTGTGCGTTTAATGCCGTATTGGAGATTGCCCATCACGGTCAAGTGAGGAAACAGACTTGCTTCCTGGAACACGTAGCCCAGGGCTCGCCGATGTGTGGGAAGCCATGTGGTGTCGTCCTGCCAGACTTCGCCGTCTACGAAGAGCTGCCCGCTCGGTGCTCGTTCCAGGCCGGCGATACAGCGCAGAAGCGTGGTCTTGCCGGAACCGGAACTGCCGAACAAGGCGGTCACACCGCGACCGGGCATCGTCAAGTCGACATCAAGGGTAAAACCTGGCCAGCCGTGTTGGAATCGGGCTTGGATATCGCTCATGGTCTATCGCCTCGTGACGACGGGCCGCCAGGCGTAGGTCGCCAGCAGCACCAGGAACGAAAAAATGAGCAACACGATTGCCATGTGGTGCGCGGCGGCATATTCCAGCGCCTGGACATGGTCATACACCTGTACCGACGCCACGCGCGTCACGCCAGGCAGATTGCCGCCGATGAGCAGTACGACGCCGAATTCGCCGACGGTGTGCGCAAAAGTCAGGATGCCGGCCGTCAGGAAGCCCGGCAGTGCCAGTGGGACGGCCACGCTGAAAAACGCATCGATGGGAGAGGCGCGCAAGGTCGCCGCCACTTCCAGTGGCCGGTCGCCGATGGACTCAAACGACGCCTGCAGCGGCTGCACCATGAAAGGCAACGAATAGAAGACCGAGGCGACAACCAGGCCGCCGAAGGTGAATGGCAGCGGTCCGACGCCCAGCGCCTCGGTGAGTTGACCAATGGGGCCAGCTGGCCCCATCGCCAGCAGCAAATAGAAGCCCAGAACCGACGGCGGGAGAACCAGCGGTAGCGCGACAATCGCTCTCACAGGGCCGCGCCACAAGCTGCTTGAGCGCGCCAGCCACCAAGCGATGGGCGTGCCAACCAGCAGCAGGACGAACGTCACCAGAGCGGCCAGGCGGGCCGTCAGCCAGAGCGCTTCCCAGTCGGCGTCGAGCAGTTGCATGGTCAGTGTGAGTGCTGGAAGGTCTTGATGGCCGAAATGAGCAAAATCACGCCCAGCAAGGTCATCAGAATCTGCGTCGGAACCAGACCCAGCATCAGGCCGCCAAGGGCGGCGCCGACGACCGAGCCGCCGGCCATCGACAGGAACATCGGCTTTTCACGGCGCAGCACCGCAAAGGCATCGGCGCCGGTATAACGCAGGAAGCCAACGATCATCGTTGGCAGGCTGACCATCAGGGACAGGCTGCCAGCCACTTTGATGTCCTGACCAAAGAGCAGGACGATGGTTGGGATGAGCAGTTCGCCGCCAGCGACGCCCAGCAGTGCGGCGACGACGCCAATACCGAAGCCTGCAATGACGCCTGCGACCATACGCACGATGCCAGACTCAAACAGCGGCGTGGTGTTCTGGTGCATGTTGAACCAGGCTTCCGACAACATCACCAGCGACAAGCCAGCCAGCAGCACCAGAATCACCCGATTGAGCCATTTACGCGACATAGTCATGGCGTGGCCAGCTGCCCACCAGGCGCCGATCAGGCTACCGGCCAGCAGGTTGATCACCACATCGAGGTGGGTGGCCAGGACATCGACCGGGATGGTTTTGACGCGGAAGACCAGCGCCGCCATGACCACCACCAGGCTCATCGCCTTGTTGAAGATGATGGCCTCCAGCGTGGGCAGTTTGAATACGCCGATCAGCACTGGCAGGCGAAATTCCGCGCCTCCCAGCCCAACCAGTCCGCCCAGGATGCCAATCAGAGTGCCGGCCGTAAAACCTTTGGTGCTGCGTGTAGCGGTAGTTTCGCTCATGGTCTGCTCGCCCTTACTTTCCGGTCGGGTCGGTCGGTAGCACGAAACCGTAGCGCGTCATCAGCGCGCGCGCTGGCTTGCTTTCCATGTAGTCCGCGAACTTCTTGGCCAGCGCATTGCCGGCGGCCCGCTTGGTAATCACGTAGCCTTGCTCCAGCGGCTCGTGCAAATTGTCCGGGATCAGCACATAGCCGCCTTTGCTCGCGAGTTCGGCGTTCAACGCCAGCGACAGCGCGATGATGCCGACCTGGACATTGCCGGTCTGGGCGTACTGCGCCGTTTGCGCGATGTTCTCGCCATAGACCAGCTTCGGCTCGACCTTGTCCCACAGGCCGGCAGCGCGCAGCGCCTCCTCGGCGCGTTTGCCGTACGGCGCATGCTTCGGATTGGCGATCGCGATACGGGCGATTTTTGGGTCAGTGAGGCTGGCCAGCGTCATTTTGCTGGCATCCATGGTCGCGCTCCACAGGACGATCCGGCCAACCGCGTATGGTTTCACTGCCGAGGCGGCCGCCCCGGTCTTGGCCAACTCACGCGGGAAGCCGATGTCAGCGGAGAAGAACAGGTCGTATGGGGCGCCTTGCTGGATCTGGGTGTTGAAGTTACCGGACGAACCGTAGACCACGCTGACGTCCTCGCCTGGGTTAGTCTTTTTGAATTCGGTGACAATCTCGTCCATCGCGAACTTCAGATCAGCTGCTGCGGCAACGGTAATCTTTTCCGCGTGCGCGGCGACGGGAAGCGCGAATGCGCAGGCAACCAGGAGGGAAGTGAGCAGTTTCATGGGCGGTCTCTCGGTATTTGGCTGCGGCCAGTTTAGAAAAATCGCTTGGTCCGCAGCCATATAATTCGTTAGGTCAAAAATGACATAACGAAGTATAAAGCATCCATGTCATCAAATTTTATCGTCCAGTCGACATAGTCACTATGGGCAGGTGGCTAAACTACGTAGGGCCTCAAGCTCGGCCGTTGAATCAGCATTGAGCCGCTCTTCAAGTGCGGCATAACATATGACCAGCTGCTGGCCAAGCGGCGTGAGGGTGGCGCCACCTCCGCCTTTGCCGCCACTGGAGGTCTGAACCAGCGGGCGGCCAAAGGCCTGGTTGAGCGCATCGAGCAGCATCCAGGCTCTCTTATAGGGAATTTCCAGCGATCGTGCTGCGGCAGCGATTGAGCGCGTCTCATCAATCCGCCGTAAAAGATCGATCTTTCCTGGGCCGACGGAGATGTCAGTGCCGATATAGATGCGTGGGCGAACCCGAATCGCTGGCTGCGGTATAGCAGGTGTTTTCATGCGCCGAGCCTAGCGGAAAAATCCCTTCGAAACAAGGCACGAAACTCCATTTCTCGCCAATCAGAACATGGTTTCCGGCCAGATATCCGCCAATTCACGACGCAACCCGCCTCCCTAGAGGCGTTTGATGGCAGCGTTAATAGCCTTAGTCTGTTGCTCGTTACGTTCGCTGTAGCGGTTTGTCAGGTAATCTGTGCGCCCACGCAGCAGCAGCGTCATTTTGAACAGCTCCTCCATAACATCCACCACACGGTCGTAGTAGCCGGACTGGCGCATACGGCCAGCTTCATCGAACTCCTTATATGCCATCGGTACCGACGATTGGTTCGGAATGGTAAACATGCGCATCCAGCGGCCCAGCAGGCGCAGTGTGTTGACAACGTTGAAGGACTGCGAGCCGCCACAAACCTGCATCACAGCCAGCGTGCGCCCCTGGCTGGGGCGAATCGCTCCCATCTCCAACGGTATCCAGTCGATCTGGTTCTTCATCACAGCCGTCACGGCGCCGTGGCGCTCTGGGCTACACCAGACCTGGCCCTCGGACCATAGGCACAGCTCCCGAAGCTCCGCCACCTTGGGGTGATCCTCCGGCACACTGCCGACCATCGGCAGCTCCATCGGATTGAAAATTTTTACCTCGGCGCCCATGTGCTCCAGGATGCGTGCTGCTTCCTCGGTCAGGAAGCGACTGAATGAACGCTCGCGCAAGGAACCGTACAGCATCAGGATGCGCGGTGGATGGTTCATGTCGCCGACTGGGGCCAGCTTATCGATCGTCGGAATGTCGAGCAGCTCGGTCTTGATATTGGGCAGGTCTGGAATGCTCATAGGGAATCTCTTACTGGCTACTCACCCGTGCCGCCGCTGCGATTGAACGTGTCTCATCAATTCGCCGCAGCAAGTCGATTTTCCCTAGGCCGATGGATATGTCGGCGCCAATCTAAATGCGGGGGCGAACCAGAATCGCTGGTTGTGGCGTGGCAGCAGTTTTCATGGGAGGAGGCTAGCGGAAAAGCCCCATCCAGACAAGCTTGGTCCGGCGCCCGCCGGCAGAGCTGGCCTTTCACTCTAAGGTATCGGCTAACGTCTCTGGAGCCCGTCTCATCCGGTTGCGGCCCGCCGTGCCGGTGCTGCAGCTTCGGCGGTGCTGGGCAGGATGCGCGCTGCGTACTGCGCCAGGGGGAAGTCGAAGGTGCCGCGCAAGTTGATGCCCTCCAGGTTGGTGGGGGCGATCCGGCGCAAGTCATCCGAGAACAGCTCTTCGCCTCCCACCTTTTCGATATGTTCCTTTGCGCCTTGCATGTGCATGGTATTCCACGCCATCAGGGCATTGGCCAGCAGTGATAGGCTGGACGAGACGGCCGCCATGGTGTCATGGCGCTTGGCCAGCTCACTGGGGATTTTTCCAGTGTGGATCGCACGGTAGAGTACGTGCACCGCCTCGCCACGATTTAAGGCATGGCGCAATTCACGCCGGAATATCGTGTTCGTAAAGTAGTCGATCAGGAAGATGGAGCGCAGGAGCCGGCCCAGGTGTACGCCGCCATCATAGACGTCCTGGCCGCGCGCGGAAGATCCGAATCGCTGCAGGGCCTGCACCGCAGTACACCGGCCGCTGTGAATGGACGCGACCACGCGGATGAATTCGTCGTACACCGCCTCGATCTTCGACAAGTCGATGTCGCCGACGGTGGCGAGCGTCACTTCTCCGGGCACCATATGGCCGACGGGAACGTGCAGCAGGCGGTCGCGCATGTGTTCCAGCACGGGGCAGAGGTCAAAATGCAGGCACTTCGCGACGCCCATGGCAAAGTCCGTGTAGCCGTGAGTATCGACTGCCAGTTGCGCCACGTCTTCCGTGGCGCTCTGCCGCACCGCGCCCTCGATTGCCGCGCCGGCCTGGCGCTCTTTAAGTAGGATCGGCTGGTCGTGGATGATGCCCCATCCATCCTTCTTGTGTGAGTAGATTCCGATGGACGCAGTACGCCGGCGCGGGTCAGCGCGGGCTTGCCAGATGGTGCGGGTCGTTTCCAGGCTCATCATGTCGCTCGACGCCAGATCGCCCCGTCCCCAGTGCGCGGCGATCGGATGGCGGTGCATGAACTGCAGCACGGCATCAGACGCTTCGCGCAATTTGCGTTCGTCGGCAGTGCGCTTCATCATCGATCGAATCGCTGATGCCGATAACTCCGGGATCATGCGAGAAATGTCCGCAGCGCTTAAGGACGTGCCGTGGGCCAGCACCGCCGCGTAGACCAAGAGCAACTCACTGCGCGAACGCGGCTCGCGGCCCAACAAAAGCCATGAAAAGCGAACCTGGCTGTCGATCTGCAGGATGATTTCGGGGAGCTGGCCCAGCGGGCGTCCTTCGTATAAGGCCTTGCGAATGGTGTCGATGTGCTTTTCCTCACGATCGGCCGTCAGCGGCTCCGTGTGGACACCACGCTGGTCAATGTTGACTTCCCCCATCAGGCAGGCGTCCCGCAGGCGCTCCAGGCCCAGGTCCAGCAGCTCGACTTTCGGCGCCAGAAACTCCTTCGGATCTTGCGGCCAGCCGAGGTGGCCATAGTAGTGATTGCGCTTTGCTTTCCATTCCTCGGGCGGGATCAGCAAGGTGGCACGGCTGCGGAACGAGAAGCTATGGTCGACAAAGACAGAGCCGTTGCGCAGCGCCATGCGCAACGCGGACATGGTTCCCCACTCAAAGGCATATAAGGCGTTGACCCGGTCCTCACCGTGGACGAATTCATTCCATACGCGCCCCACCTTGATGTCGGTGTCATCTGGCAAGACGGCCTGACCGGACTTGCTATAGATCTCGCGCAGGAGGCTAATCGCGTCGATGACCGGGTGCTGGGCCTCCGATTGGAATGGCAGTTCGACCAGCTTGGATAACATGGCACGCGCCTGCGCACCTTTCGTCAGTAGTTGAAGGCGGATTAAGCTGGCGCGGCTCGGCGGTTTGCGATTCCGAATGTCAGCGATCAATTCGGCCAGCTTCTCGCGCAGCCCAGGCAGGTCAAGGGACTGATCGGACGCACAGGCCTCAATGGAGGCGACGAAGTCGTAAAGCATCTTCTGCATGTCCGGCCGCACCGCATCGACCTGCCGCCCAGCGTCATTCGTGATTTCTTTCAGCCAGCGGCGGAACATCGATAACAGTTGGTCGGTGGTCGAGCACAGTGCGTAGCGCATAAAGCAGGAGGTCTCCAGCTTGCGCGCCAAAGGCCGCACCCGCTTGCTGACTGAGGGCGCCCGGTTGGCACAGCGCCGGGCATAATGCCGCACCAGCGCTTCATTGACTTCGTCCGGCCATGCCGTTGCCACCTTCAATCCATACAGCCGATCGATCTTCTGGAACAGTTCCTTCATCTGGCCGGTTGAGTGCCGCAGTGGAACCGCCCACATCCACTCCTGAAGGCTGCCATGCTCATCATCTGGTTTTGAAAGCTGGGTCGCCCAGTTTGAAATCGTCGCGTCACCCAGCTGGGCGGAAAGGGCTTGCTCCAGCTTCCCTTCGTGGGCCTGAATCGCTGACTGGATCAGGCGCTTCAGCTCGCGGTCATGCACGATGAGGATACGGTGCTGATAGAGCCAGGTCTTCACCTGCATGAGCAGGGTCGAGGTGTCTGGCCGCCCCATCATGAGTTCCTTCAGCCAACGCACCAGGTAGCGGCGCCGGTGCTCGCTCATGGTTTCAAATCGTAGCGCCTCGTAGCCGACTTTTTGATGGTCAAACAGCATCCTTGGATTGTCGTCGTACAGTGAGCGTAAAGTACCGATTTCGGGCGAGGTAACGCCGATGTGTTTGCCAAGGTGCGTCCAGAGCACATGGGGGATCTGTTTGTAGGCGTCGAGCGTGCAGCCCGTCATACGGATGAATCCGATATGTAGCGCGACGGCGAGGCGGTAGAGTGGCTGGCGCCGCCCGTCAATGACACGGCGTTCGCTGGGGGAGAAGGTAAAGAAGGTATTGAGCTCGAACTCGTTGAGCTCGGAGGGAATCGTACTGAGGCCAAGGTAAGGGGCGTGCCAGTGATCCATAACGTTCCTTATCGAAAGAACAATACTTGGCAATCATACAGGCATTTCCTCAACAAACAGCAACTATCTGATTTTTATGCGGATTTTAGGGCTCCTGACAAACGGCGCCCGTGGTTAAAGGGTGTTGCTAACGTCGTGGAGTGCAGCACAATCAAGAGAACCCCTGGATCTGCTGTTCGTGGCGCCGGATGTCGGCTTCCCTCTGCTCCTTTATCGACTGACGATAGTGCTCCAGCGCTTGGCGCGCGTGTTGGTGTTTTTCCTCCAGCGATTGGCGGTGCGCCTCATTCTCGGCCAGGCGCTGCTGTAGGTCCGACACCTGCTGTTCGGCGACCTGGCGCATGGTCGATTCCCTTTGATGATCGGCTTGGCTGGCCACCAGTGCCAGAGCTTGTTCCTGCAGGGCCGCCTCCAGTTCCAGCGCGCGGGCCCGCAGCTGCGAATTTTCGTTCTGGGCAGCTTGCAGCGCCGCCACATGCTCGGCCGCCTTCGCATCGGAATCGACGCGGACCGCCGCCACCCGTTCCTCAGCCTCCTCCTGCAATCGCACGACCAGTCGCTCTACCAGGTCCTGTAAAGCTTCGCTGACCGAGGCGCGCTTGCCGCCGGCGCCACCATCCTCAGATTCCAGTTCCTTGAGGTATTTGTGAATGGTGGTTTTGGATCCGGTGTTCCCCAGCGCCACGCGAACGGCGTCCACCGACGGGTTTATACCCTGCGCGATGAGGGCGTCACGCGCCTTTTGTACATCCGATTTGTATAGTCCGCTCCGCGCCATGGGGTCTCCTTAGGATGAAATAAGATAACATGTTACATACCACGTTATTACATACTATATTGGTATCTGCTTCAAGGTGATTTGCGTTTAAATTTTACATCGGATAAAGTAGGTTTATCCGGTGTGATACTCACAATATGCCGTTTTTAGGCGCCCTCCCTGAAATTTCGCGGTTGGCCAGCTACATTGATGCTTTGCTGTGGAGATACGGATAGTGACGCTCGACGAATACACCCTGGATTCAAAAAAACGCGGTGCGCTGATCCTCGCGCTCAGGAAGGCGATCGTCAGCGAATTCACGACGGAAGACTGGCGTGAGTTCGGGTATTTGTCCGGGGAATCCGACTTCATCCAGCGTCATGACCGCCTACTGCGCAGTTTGCATTGGCGGGACCCTGATTACGGTGACTGCGTCCTGCAGGCGCTTGAGAGATTTTCCCGCGAAGGCTGGGACGTTGTTGACCAGCTCATCAACCATCCCAAGCTGACCAGCCAGCTGCTGGCGGAGATCCCGAACCTGTCGATTTTTGTGCGCACGAATATTCAAAGTGTACATACCGAGGCGCCCTCCAGCCTCTCGAGCGGCGACGTGGTACTGCTTGCACTCAATGATGCCGAGCATCTGATGCGTATTAGCGGCCCAGTCAGCGCGGTCGACCGCCTGCACACGGCGCTGCACGGCTATTTTCGAAGCCTGTGCATTGAAAGCGGCATCACGGTGGCCGACGATGCCTCGTTGACCGCGCTGTTCAAGGTCTTGCGCACGGCACACCCAATACTCAAGGACCTGGGCTCGTATGACAACGACCTGGTGCGCGTTCTGCATGGGTTTGCGAACGCGATCGACGCCATCAACTCCCTGCGCAACAACGGCAGCATCGCGCACCCCTCCGATGACCTGCTGGGCGAACCTGAAGCCCATTTGGCGGCCAATGCAACCCGAACGATATTCAACTATATCCGGGCGAAGGTAAGACACTGACGCCATGTCAAAACTCGATCAATACATCGAAGCGGCGACGCGGGACAACACCCGTCAGAGCTATCGCGCCGCCATCGAGCACTTCGAAGTGCAATGGAAAGGCATGCTGCCCGCCACCGCCGACGGCGTGGCCCGCTACCTAGCGGAGTACGCCGATACGCTGGCCGTCAGCACGCTAAGGCAGCGCCTGGCGGCGCTCGCCCAGTGGCACACCGCACAGGGGTTTCCTGACCCGACCAAGGCGCCCATCGTCCGTCAAGCCATGCGCGGCATCCGCGCGCTGCATCCAGCGCAGGAGAAGCAGGCAAAGCCCCTGCAACTCGATGAACTGGAACGCGTCGTTGGCGCGCTTGATCGCGCTGTCAACGCCGCTCGACGCGGGAACGATCGCGCCGCCGAGCTGCGTAGTCTGCGGGACAAGTCACTGATCCTGCTCGGGTTCTGGCGAGGATTTCGTAGCGACGAACTGAGCCGGCTTCGCGTCGAGCATGTGGCGGCCAACGCCGGCGAAGGCATCAGCTGCTTCCTAGGTCGGACCAAGGGCGATCGGCAAAATCTCGGCAGTACGTTCTGCGCGCCCGCGTTGTCGCGGCTTTGCCCGGTCGAGGCCTACCTGGACTGGATCGGCGTCGCGCAGTTGACCGCCGGTCCAGTCTATCGCGCCATCGACCGCTGGGGCCATGTACGTGAAAATGGACTGCATATTGACAGCATCGCTCCGCTGTTGCGGGCGATGCTGAAAAATGGCGGCCTGGCTGCGGCTGGCGCATACAGCGGCCATTCGCTGCGCCGCGGCTTCGCGAATTGGGCGGCGTCCGATGGCTGGGATGTAAAGAGCCTCATGGAATATGTGGGGTGGCGGGACATCAAGTCGGCTCTACGCTATCTCGATGCATCAGTCTCGTTCGCGAAGGACCGGATGGAGTACAGCATGGTCCATCTTGTGCAAGAATTAGATAGACCGTAGTCGCAGCGTCGTTGGTGGTAACAAGTGTTCAATGTCAGAAAGCTGAGCGTGGGTTTTGTACCGGACCTGTTTAGTGCGGGAACGGTGAAGTTTGGGGCGGGTGCGCTCGTGAGCAAACATTGGGCGCCCTCGACACTCGATGCGGTTTACGGTTCCAGCCCATCCTCCTACATAGTTTTTTTCCGCGCAAAGCTGGCCATGCAATGACGGGCGGTTTCTGACAAAGTTGTAATCCCGCCGCCACGTTGGCGTCACTTTGCTGCGGTACACTCCCCCAACGGGGGGATTCCCCGATGTTTTTACTGCAAAGGGGTGATATGCGCTTGCTCGTGGTGGAGGATGAACAGAAGGCCGGCGAGTACATACAGAAAGGTCTGACGGAATCCGGTTTCGTCGTGGATTGGGCCAAGACCGGGCCGGAAGGGCTGCATGCAGCGACCAACGCCCATTATGATCTGATCGTACTCGATGTGATGCTGCCTGGCATGGATGGCTGGCAAATCGTGACGGAGCTTCGCAAGACGGTGGAAACACCGGTGCTGTTCCTGACCGCCCGCGACGCGCTCAATGAGCGTATCAAAGGGCTGGAGCTGGGCGCCGATGATTATCTGGTGAAGCCTTTTGCTTTCGCGGAATTGCTGGTCCGGATACGCACGCTGCTGCGGCGAGGCCCCATCAGGGAGCCAGACGTGTTCCAGATTGCCGATCTCGAGATCGACGTGCCAAAACGCCGTGTCACCCGTTCAGGGCAACGAATTGATCTGACGGCAAAAGAGTTCGCGCTTCTGCACCTGATGTCCAAGCGGGTCGGGCAGGTGCTATCCCGGCCGCTAATCGCGTCCCAGGTCTGGGACATGAATTTTGACAGTGACACCAATGTCGTCGACGTGGCCGTACGCCGGTTGCGCGCCAAAATCGACGATCCCTACGATGTCAAGCTGATACATACGATTCGCAGCATGGGATACGTTCTGGAAGATCGCGGATGACTAAGCGCAGTTATTCCCTCACCGCCCAGCTCGGCGCACTGTTTGCCGTGGTGGCGGTCATGGTTTTCTCGGCGGTTGGATTTTATCTTTACCAAGCACTGGCCATACAGCTGCAGGACAGGGATGACGCAGATCTGGTCGAGCGCATGTTGCAGATCAGGCATCTGCTGGAAGAAACCGCGAGCGCAGGGTCGATCCGTCTTGAGCCGCACCGCTTTCTCGATGCGGTTGATGTCAGCCGTGGCTTGCTGCTGGTCATCCAGGCCAAGGACGGACAGGTGCTGGCGCAAAACACCACCGAGCGCTCGTTCGCGCGATCCACCGCCGAGATAGCGGCCGGGTCAACGCCTTCGCCCGCCGATACACGCGCACAAGCATTGGCTAACGGCGCCAGGCTGCGCGTGCTGAATGCCGCGGGCCGGATTGGCGCCAGTGACGAAGTGGTGCATGTCGCTCTGGCACGGACTGCCCATGAGCGACTCGCCGTGCTGGGGGAATACCGCCTGAAGGTCTGGGCGGCCGCGATCGCCGGCGCCGTATTGACGGCCGCGCTGGGCTATTTGCTTGTCTACCGGGGCCTGTCGAAGGTGCGCGCGCTGGCCGCGCAAGCGCAACAGGTGACGGCGCACAACCTGACCATACGACTGCACGCGCAAACGGCGCCGGCCGAGCTACGCCTGCTGGCTGATTCCTTTAATGCAGTGCTGGACCGCTTGCAGAGCAGTTTTAGCAACCTGTCCCAATTTGCCGATGACCTTGCACACGACTTGCGCACACCCTTGAATAATTTGATGGTGCAGACCGAGGTGGTGTTCTCCCAACCGCGTGATAGTGAGGAGTACCAGAACCTGTTGTCGTCGAACTACGAGGAATTCGGCCGGCTGGCCAGAATGGTAGAAAGCATGCTGTTTCTGGCGCGGGCCGACCATGACCAGATCACCGTCGGCACCGAACTGCTCGACGTAAAAAGAGAGCTGGAGATGGTCGCGGAGTATTTTGACGGTGTCATGTCCGACGCGAATATCGCGCTGGAGATCAATGCCGTTGGCGAGGTATGGGCCGACGCCCATTTGTTGCGCAGGGCCGTCAACAACCTGGTCGCAAACGCGGTGCGCTATACGCCTTCGGGCGGAGTCATCTCGCTGACCGCAGCCCAAGTTGCCGATGGCGTGACCATATCGGTGACCAACCCGGGAGCCGGCATCGAACCGGCGCATTTGCCACGATTGTTTGACCGCTTCTACCGGTCAGATCCTTCTCGCTCGGCGAAATCCAGTTCCGCAGGCCTTGGACTGGCGATCGTTAAATCCATCATGGCGCTGCACGGCGGCGCAGCAAGCGTGACCAGCGAGCGGCATGGTCTCACGCGCTTTTCGCTATGGTTCCCGTCCCGGCGTCCCTAGCATGCCAGTGGCTTGGAAATCGCGAGGATCGCCTTCTCACCATCTCCGAACCTGCCAATCGCCTCGCGGTGCCGGGCCAGTTCGCCATAGCCGATATAGCGGACGTTGAGTTCTTTTACGCGTGAGAACGCCGGCCTGGCGAACTGAGACCGCACATCGGCTTCGCGGGCGTCGGGCGCCACCAGAAAGAAGGTTGCGCCTTCATGTTCAGGCACGCCCAATGCCAGGTCGAGCATCCGGACGATACCGGAGTAGATGCTCGTGCTGTGTTCGACTTCGAACGCCATGCTGATATTGCCGGACGCCGCATCGAGCCAGAGCACGTCGATGAGCGCCACCATGTCGAGGGCGCCGCTGGCGCGGACAGGCGCCGGCAGTTCGGTCACGCATCCATCGCCCAGACGTCCGTCGCCATAGGCGCGGCCCTTGTCGTTGTTGGCAATCCAGACCTTGAAGCCCAGGGCCAATCCCAGATCCCGGAGCCAGCCCTGCACCTGCGTGTGAGTATGATCGTTTTCGCTCGCCGCCAGGCGCGCCTTGTGCGCGGCTGCGGTTTCCTCGTGCACTCTCGCGAGGTCCGCTTCCCAGTCGAACGCGATCGCGCTGGGGGCGCCGAGCGAGTAACGGCCTGAGCCGATATCGAACAGGAAACCGGCGACCGCGCCCAAGTCGTTGGACAGCCATTTGCGGTGTGTCGTATTGAAACCGATGACGCGCTCTCGCATTGCCAGATATTCGTTCCATCGGCCGAGTTTTACGTTGGCCCCGAAGAAGGCGTTAAAGCCCTTGACGATAGCGGTATTGTTTGGTGGAACAACTGTAGGGTGCAAAAAATAAAGCAGATTAGCGCAGGCCGGACCTAAACCCTTTATTTGATGTGAATCAAGCTTGCGAACTGCCTCCACGACCTCCGCATCGGTATTGCAGCAAAGGCAGGTATCGAGAAATTGGGCAAAGGCCATCTGATTGCCGCGGTCCTCGTAGATGTCGGGAATGCGAAGTTTAGGCTTCCAAAGGAACGCATGGTCCGCACCCTTGAAGATTTGGCGCTGCTCTGCGATGGAGTGAACCACTGTCTCCAATGACGAGCCTCGATAAGCACTGCCGAAGGTGTCGTCGCGAATCTCCTTTACGACGGCATGGAGGCCCCGTCGTATAGAGCGAAAATTCTTCAGACGCTCTTCCCAAAGGAACCAGCTGCGATAGGTGGCTGCTGGGTCGGCTTTCCATTGTTCGATAAGAAGCTGCTGCTCCTTAAGCGTAGGTGC
This sequence comes from Duganella vulcania, assembly GCF_009857655.1. Classification (NCBI taxonomy): domain Bacteria; kingdom Pseudomonadati; phylum Pseudomonadota; class Betaproteobacteria; order Burkholderiales; family Oxalobacteraceae; genus Duganella; species Duganella vulcania. The sequence continues at coordinate 38,362 of NZ_WWCX01000001.1, read as the reverse complement.
TGAAACGTCGAAATTCAAAGGGACTCCGATAAATCTAAAGTGAAAGAGGTACGCGCAATTAGCATGCGGTACCGCGCGAGATGAAATTAGCGACGGCGGTCAACCAGTATTTCACTATGCCGGCTGTAATGTAAATGTAATGCTCGGGTCATTCGGGTGTGCGGGTAGCATCCTTAGAATAGCTTCATCGGCTTCACAAATGCAGCACCTTTAACCCAAGAGAAGGAATTAATCATGCAATCCATCAAAAGCAAATTCGCAGCCGTTCTCGTCGTAGTCGCCTTGGCCCCACTGGCCGCGTTGGCACACCAAGATCAGGCCCACTCGAATGCAGCGCTCGGCAGCGCCGCTCAGGCCGCCGCCGCAACGCGTACCGTGGCTATCACTACAGGGATCCAGAGCGTTAACGTGGACCAGGGCGATGTCGTTACTTTCGAGGTGGGCGGCAAGTCGTTCACCTGGCAGTTCGATACCCTCCGCCCGAGCGGTAGTTTCAACCTCGCCGACATTGCACCCGCAGATGTGAATGTAGATGGCGTGCGGGTGTACGTGGCACCAAACCCTCTCTACCGAAACTAAGCGGAGGTCGGTGACACACGCCGACCTATGGATTTATTTCGATTTGCGCGATGACCAATGGATGTGAACAATAACCCATTTGTCGCCTTGTTTCTCAAGGACGGCGGTCTCCGTGCCGAAGTGATGGACACTATTACCTTTGTATTTTCCGGTCGTTTCCGTTTCTTGCATCACGACCGCCAAATTGCCTTCGACGCGTTCACTGTGTTTGAGCACTTTATTTTTCGTCGTTTTTGCGAACTCGATATCTCCCTTGAGATGGTGGCCGGTATATTCTTCACGGGAGCGCTCGACATAGCCGGACTCGAAGATTTGAACCTCCGGGCTGAGTAGCGCGCTGACTTGCTCGGGTTTTCCGGCGCTGAGTGCCTCGTGGAATTCTGCCACGGTCTCCGTTGGAGTCGCGGCGAAGAGAGGAGCACTGATGGTGGAAAAAACGAGCAGCGTAATGAGATGGCGCATATGGTCTCCAGAAATAATTATGAAATGTTGAAACCCTGCAATTAAATCAGTATGTATGGGTTGTTGCAAGGCTGATGTAACAGCTTTGCTGTCAGGTCAAATTCGCTTGACCTTCCTCCAGTGGGAAGGTGTAGTGTAAGCAAACGTGGCATTTGTCGGATGTCTGAGGTACCATTTCTAATCTTATGCGCATATTTGTCCGTTACCTGCTCTGGCTTTTGATAGCAACCCTCCCGTTGCAAGGGGGAGCCGTTGCTTTCATGTCGTGCGATATCGGAGCCGGACACATCAGCTCAACTTCCCATCACGCTGACGTGAGTGGCGGCGAGTCGCATGCCGAGTCGCATCATGAGCATTGCGACGGGGGCGACTCGGACCACGGAGGAAGCCTTCACGGAAAATGCAGTCATTGCGCGAGCTGCTGCGTAGGTGCTGCTGTGCCGCCAGCCTTCCCGTCTGAAATTTTGCGGGCGACTTTTTCTACCTTCGTTAGTGCCGCAGTTGAGCCTGCGATGACAGCGTACATCCCCGCCACCCTCGAGCGTCCGCCTCGCCTTTACTCCTGAAAATACAGCTGAAGTCGCGGGCTAACGTTCGCACTACCTCGGGTCGATGCGCCCAGGTGCCAGTACATTTTTGAGGACAATCATGAAACGCCTACATCTACTGCTTTTAGCAGTGGCTGGCGCCGCGCCGTTGGTCATTCACGCAGAACCCGTTCGAATTTCGACGGCTGTGTCGGATGCCAGTGCTGCGGTGCCACCACCAAAGTATCAATCCGCCTACGCTGACTACAAGCCGGCCGTAGAGCCACAAATCACACCAGACAAGGTCTGGATTGCGGCTAACCAAGAGGTCTCAGGTCAGTCTGCGCATGGCTCGCATGAGGATTCTTCAATGCAGATGGCGCCCGCGCCAGCAGACTCGGCTAAGCCAGCTGTGCCCCCTGTTGCTGACCCGCATAAAGGACACAGCATGAATAAGAAAGGGCAATAATATGCGACGACTTTATACGCCAATGCTTGGTCGCACCGCTGTCGGACTGTCGGCCATCCTCCTCGCAGGATGTGCGAGCGTGTCGTCCGATGGCGGCTTAAATGACGTATCCTCCCTTACGCAAAGTCGAATTGGCCAAGCGGCACACTTCAAAAAAGATAGTAGCAATAGTGATGCCGAAATTCAGGCATTGCTGGCTAAGCCTCTGACAGCCGAGTCATCGGTTCAAATTGCATTGCTCAATAATGCTGCTTTGAAGGTTTCCTTCGCTGAGCTGGGTGTGGCGGAAGCCGACTTTGTCCAGGCTAGCCGTATGCGTAATCCGAGCTTTAGTTTTGGCCGCGTAAGTGGCGGAGGCGACGCAGAAATCGACCGTAGTGTCGTGTTCGACATCGCGGGCCTGTTGACTCTTCCGGCCCGTACACGCATTGAGCATGGGCGTTTTGAGCAAGCCAAGCTGCAAGCTGCCGCGCAGGCCGTGCAGTTGGCTGCCGACACGCGTCGTGCCTACTTCACCGCAGTCGCCGCGGCCCAATCTGCGGCGTTCGCGGAACAGGTACGTGGTGCAGCTGAGGCATCGTCGGAACTGGCTGAAAGCATGGCCAAGGTGGGTAACTGGAGCAAGCTTGACCAGGCCCGTGAGCGTGCCTTTTATCAGGATGCGATGACTCAACTAGCCCGGACCAGGCACGAGGCGATCGCAAGCCGCGAACAGCTTATTCGCTTGCTGGGGCTTTGGGGGGCGCAACAAGAATTTACCCTTCCGGACAGGCTGCCGGACCTGCCGTCTCAGCCGCAACAGATGAACAATGCTGAAGCTCAGGCGATGTCGCAGCGTCTGGACGTTCTGGCGGCTCGTCGAGACACCGAGGCGACGGCATCGGCGCTCGGATTGACTAAGACGACGGCGTTTATCAATGTCTTCGACGCTGGCTATGCAAACAAGAGCACCACTGGTCTGCCGCGGGAGAACGGATACCAGGTTTCTCTGGAGCTCCCCGTCTTCGACTGGGGCGGCGCCAAGGTGGCCCGCGCAGAGGCGTTGTACATGCAGTCAGTGCACCGGACAACCGACACCGCAGTGCGTGCTCGTTCGGAGGTTCGGGAAGCCTACTCGTCTTACCGCACCACCTACGACATCGCGCGCCACTATCGTGACGACGTCGTCCCGCTTCGTAAGAAAATTTCCGACGAAGTACTCCTTCGCTACAACGGCATGCTGGCCAGCGTATTTGAACTCTTGGCCGATTCGCGTGAGCAGCTCATGAGCGTGAACACCGCTATCGAAACGCAGCGCGATTTTTGGATAGCTGAAACCAAGCTGCAAACCGCCATCAATGGCGGGAGCAATACCGACACAAGGACCATGCCATGATTTCACGTAGAGACTTTTTCAAAGGTGCGGGCGCGGTTGCAGTCAGCGCCGCAGCGGTGAGCAAGGCAGGCGCGGCAACGCTGCCTGAAGCGATGTTAATGAACAACGCGAATACGCAAGTTCCGCCGCCACCGCCGAATGGCCGTCCATTCAATCCGGTTGTGACATTAAACGGCTGGTCGCTTCCATGGCGGATGAACAGCGGGGTAAAAGAGTTTCATCTGGTCGCCGAACCGGTAGTACGCGAGCTTGCGCCGGGCATGAAGGCTAATCTCTGGGGCTATAACGGCCAGTCTCCTGGGCCCACCATTGAGGTCGTTGAGGGGGACCGCGTCCGCATATTCGTGACCAATAAACTTCCTGAGCACACGAGCGTGCATTGGCACGGTCAGCGGCTACCGAACGGCATGGACGGGGTCACGGGTCTCACCCAGCCCGGCATCGCGCCTGGAAAAACCTTCGTTTACGAATTCGTCGCAAAGCGTCCAGGCACGTTCATGTATCACCCGCACGCTGACGAGATGGCACAGATGGCAATGGGGATGATGGGTTTTTGGGTTACCCACCCTAAAGACCCGTCGCTGCATGCGGTAGACCGCGACTTCGTTTTTCTTCTGAATGCGTATGACGTGGAGCCTGGAAGCTACACGCCAAAAATCAACACGATGCTGGATTTTAATTTGTGGACCTTCAACAGTCGGGTCTTCCCCGGCATCGATTCCATGCCCGTACGGCAAGGCGATAAGGTGCGCATCCGTGTTGGCAACCTGACGATGACAAATCACCCAATCCACTTGCATGGGCACGAGTTCGTCGTCACCGGCACCGACGGCGGATGGACACCACCCGCATCTCGCTGGCCTGAAGTCACTACAGACATCGCGGTGGGCCAGATGCGGGCCATCGAATTCGTCGCCACTGATTTGGGCGATTGGGCTTTCCACTGTCACAAATCCCACCATACCATGAATGCGATGGGGCACGACGTTCCAACGATGATAGGTGTGGATCACCGGGGGGTGGCCGAGAAGATTAATAAGATTGTGCCCGACTACATGGTCATGGGGGACAAAGGCGGTTCGATGGGTGGTATGGAAATGCCGATTCCTGAGAACACGTTGCCCATGATGATGGGGGAAGGCCCGTTTGGCGGCGTTGAGATGGGGGGCATGTTTACCGTATTGAAGGTCCGCAAGGACCAAAAGCGCGGCGACTACTCGGACCCTGGCTGGTACAAGCATCCAGCGGGGACTGTAGCGTACGAATGGACCGGCGCACTGCCCGAGCCTGAGCGCAGCACCAACGCTGGTGGTCAATCGATGCCGGCAATGAATAAGCCAAATGTCGAGATGACGGTCCGAAAGCCGTCGGGACATGGCGAGCACTAATTTTTCTATTTCATCTGAAAGGAAGCATCATGAAACAACTGCATAAAATCATCCTCGCCGTCTCCATCGGTTGCTCGCTCGCGTCTGTAGGCACTGTGGCCTACGCACAGCAGCCTTCTTCCTCTACCAATCAAGCGGCAATGAGTGACGGCGAAATCAAGAAGGTCGATAAGGATGCCGGCAAACTCACCATCAAGCACGGTGAATTGAAAAATCTGGTTATGCCCGGGATGACGATGGTGTTCAAGGTCCAAGACCCTGCAATGCTTGATAAGGTAAAGTCGGGCGATAAAGTCCGCTTCGTCGCGGACAAAGTTGGTGGTGCGCTCACCGTCACCGCAATCGAAGCAGCAAAGTAATTTCAACAAGGAGAACTGAAAAATGAAAGCACTGCACACCGTGATTCTCGCTACCGCCATGGCGGCGGCAACGTTAGCCAGCCCGTTTGCTTCGGCACACGCAACCCTGAAGAGTTCGAACCCAGAAGCCGGTGCGACGCTGGCTGCGGCGCCGAAGGAAATAGCGCTGACCTTTAACGAGAAGATTGAAGAGGCCTTCAGCACCATTACCGTGGCGGATAGTCAGGGCAAGGAAGTCGCCGCAGAGAAGGCGAAAGTTGACGCTGCTAATCCCACAGTCTTGCGGTTGACAGCTCCAGTGCTTTCGGCTGGCTCCTACACCGTCACATGGGCCGTCGCCGGCCATGATGGTCACCGCCGCAAGGGTGATTTCAAATTTACGGTGAAATAAATGGATGCAGTCTCGTTGCTACAAATAGGTTCGGCATTTTTTCTTAACGTTGGCTTTGCCTGGCTTGTTGGTTCATGGTTCGCGCGCTATTGGATACAGTCTAATGGCACCAGCCGTGACGAGTTTGAGCCGGTATTGCGCAAGCTCGACTTATTAGCTTCGGGACTAGGCGCGGTTAGTAGCGCAGTAGCGCTGCTGGCCGCAACGGCGGTGATGGGCGGTGTTGGCTTACGAGAAGCCTGCCCAATGTTCTGGATGATGGTATCGAGCACCGCTTATGGCCACGCGGGCTCCATCGCGACCTTGGCAATGATTGTCGTGTTTAGCGTTCGGTCGATTGGTAGTGCTAGTCGCGTGGGCGACACTGTGGTGGCAATGACCTTAACCACATTCGTGGTGACGCGCGCATCTATGGGACATGCCGGCGAAGAAGGGTTTTGGACACTAGCGCTCGCGGCAGAGGCCATACATTTTTCTGCCATTGGACTCTGGACTGGCGCGGTTCTGGTTTCAGCCTGGTTCGCGCTCCATGAGATGCGAATAGCCGGCCTTGAAATAGGTGCCGCAGACCGATACCTGGACCTGATGTCGCAAACCGCGATGCTGGCGGTGATTGGAATTGTCGTCACTGGCATCTTCAGCGCATGGCATAGGTTAGGCAATTCGGACCATCTATTTCATACCTTCTATGGCGCGACCTTGCTGGTAAAAATAGCCCTGGTGTTAGTTGCTATCGCGCTGGGCGGGTATAACAAATTCATCGGTTTGCCTGCCGCAAGTCGGTCACAGAGCGGCGTGAGGCTGGTTCGTGCGGCGCTTCAGATTGAGAGCTTTCTCTTGATTGGTGCCGTTCTTGCGGCGGCGATTCTCACCTCACAACAACCACCGACCGCAATGTAGAAAAATTTAAGTTACAGATAAGGGAGTTCCAGATGAAGAACTTTAAGACAGCCGTATTGGCAGCATTTTTAGTCGCGGCCGTACAGTCGCTGGCGACAGCTGCAACGCAAGACGGCAAGGAACATCAGCACGGTGACCATGAGGGCGAAAATGCGCTGATTGGCAAAGCGGGCGACCCCACCAAAGTAATGCGTACCGTGACAGTCGATATGAACGACACCATGCGTTTTACCCCCGGCTCGATATCGGTAAAGGAAGGGGAAGTTATTCGCTTCGCCGTCAGAAACTCCGGCAAGCTTAAGCATGAGATGGTGATAGGTTCGCCGGGGAAACTCAAAGAACATGCCCAGCTGATGACGAAGTTTCCCGAGATGGAGCATGCGGATCCAAACCAAGTGACATTGATGCCCGGGAAGACCGGAACTATTGTGTGGGAATTCGGTAAGGCGGGAAAGTTGACTTCGCATGCCTACAGCCGGGACATTTTGAGGTCGGCATGAAGGGCCTAGTTACCGTGGTCGCCAAGTAGTCCCTCGCTGAGCAAGTGGTGCGCTGCTGTAGGTAGGTAGTGGCTAAGATGCAGATACGGTTGGGTTCACAAACTAGAGGAGGCTTCATGAGCGGCAATGACATCAGGCAGCACAAGCACCAAGTCGAACACGCCCGAAATCCTGACGCCGTTGGTGCTGCAGGCGAAATTGATGCTACACCGACTATCGAAAAGCCTTTCACCGACCCTGTGTGTGGGATGAAAGTAGGTCCGAATAGGGAACGAGAGATTTCGTACAAAGCGGTGGTCTATCACTTCTGCAGTGCGAAGTGTATGGCCAGGTTCAATACCACTCCGGAGGCCTTTCTTACCAGTGAAAAGGCCGAATTGCCGACTGCTGCGCCAGCGCTAAGTGGAGCCGTATACACGTGTCCGATGCATCCTGAGATTCGGCAAACCACCCCCGGCAGTTGTCCGATTTGCGGTATGGCGCTTGAACCGGTTATGCCTAGCCTGGACGATGAGGAGAATCCTGAACTCGTTGATTTTCGCCATCGGTTTTGGTGGACGCTCCCGCTCACCGTCCTCGTATTCGCCCTAGCTATGTTCGGTCATATGATTTTTCAGGGCGGCCTGCCTGGCCAGAATTGGGTTGAGTTCGCATTGAGCACGCCGGTCGTGGTTTGGGCGGGCTGGCCCTTCTACGAGAGATGGGCACAATCGTTGGTCCGCATGAGCCCCAACATGTGGACGCTAATCGGCACTGGGGTTATCGCCGCATACGGATACAGCGTTGTCGCAACGCTTGCTCCGCAAACGTTCCCGCCGACATTCGCTGCACACGGCAGTATCGCTGTCTACTTTGAGGCCGCAGCAGTAATTGTTTCGCTCACACTTTTGGGACAGATCCTGGAGTTGCGCGCGCGTTCCCAGACATCCGCGGCCATCAAGTCGCTGCTCGGCCTGGCGCCAAAAACTGCGCGCAGGATTCGCGCGGATGGTACTGAGGAAGATATTCCGCTCACGCACGTGCATGTTGGCGATGCTCTGCGTGTTCGTCCAGGTGAAAAGGTACCTGTTGACGGCGTCGTGTCCGAGGGCGAGAGCTCAGTGGACGAATCGATGCTGACGGGTGAGCCTCTTCCTGTTACCAAGCGCGCCGGCGACCGACTGATTGGTGCGACCATCAATACGAGCGGCAGCCTTATCATGCGCACAGAGAAAGTTGGCAGCGACACGACGCTGTCTCAAATCGTGCAGATGGTTTCCCAAGCACAGCGTTCGCGAGCTCCGATGCAGCGTCTCGCTGATAGCGTGGCTGGCTATTTTGTCGTTGTCGTCGTGGCTATAGCAGTGCTGACCTTCGCTGTATGGGGAGTGTACGGCCCTGAGCCGAGCTGGGTGTTTGGCTTCGTGAACGCTGTTGCTGTGCTTATTATCGCCTGCCCCTGCGCGCTAGGGTTGGCCACTCCTATGTCAATTATGGCCGCAACAGGACGCGCCGCGACCATGGGTGTCTTGTTTCGGGATGCCGCCGCTATCGAGGACCTGAAGAAAGTTGATACGTTGATAGTGGATAAGACGGGAACGCTCACCGAAGGTAAGCCATCTTTTAACAGCGTCGTGGCCGCAGCCGGTTTCAAGGAAGAAGACGTCCTGCGGATTGCCGCTAGCATTGACCAGGGAAGTGAGCATCCGTTGGCGCACGCCATTGTCAACGAAGCGAATAAGAGGAAACTGGGACTGACGAAACCCGATGCCTTTGAGTCAGCTAGCGGAATCGGTGTTCGTGGAATTCTGAGCGGGGATAAAATCGCTCTGGGAAATACCGCTCTAATGGACATTGAGGGTGTTGACTGGAAGCCGCTTGCTGATGCGGCCGAGAGCCTGCGAGTCGAGGGCGCGAGTGTTATGTATCTGGCAGCTCAAGGCCGCTTGGTCGGCATTGTAGCGGTGTCAGACCCCATCAAGTCAAGCAGTCAGGAAGCCTTGCAAGGACTCCGCGCTGACGGTCTGAACGTTATCATGGCCACGGGTGATGGCGTGACGACTGCGAAGGCCATTGCCAGCCGGTTAGGTATCGACGAGTATTATGGGGAGGTCAAGCCTCAGGACAAGCTGGCGTTGGTCGAGAAGCTGCAGAAACAGGGAAAAGTTGTCGCAATGGCCGGGGATGGTATCAACGACGCCCCTGCTTTGGCAAAGGCCGACGTGGGCATAGCTATGGGTACTGGCACGGACGTTGCGATTAATAGCGCGCATCTTACCTTGGTTAAGGGCGACCTCCGAGGGATAGCGCAAGCGCGCTTGATTTCGGTTGATACCGTGCGCAACATGTGGCAAAACCTGGGTTTTGCGTTTTTATATAACGCACTGGGCATCCCCCTGGCGGCCGGTGCGTTGTACCCGTTCACCGGTCAGCTGCTGTCACCTATGATCGCTGCCTTGGCCATGAGCTTAAGCTCAGTATCGGTGATCACTAACGCACTTCGATTGCGTGGACACCAAAGTAAGGTAGGAAATGCGGTGACGAGGCACGAACACAACGGACCAGAAAGCTGAAAATGACGGATACTCCTAATCCTCAGTTAGCGGCTGCGATGCCCATCAACACTGGACCATTACTGCCAGCCGAGGTACTTAATAGCGGCTGCTTTTGCAGTAGCTTGGACAAGGACGTGCTGCGACAGGCGTTTTCTGACGACTTTGATTCGCCAGCGCTCTATGACTTGGTCGAGTCAAGGTGCCCGTTTTTGTTTTCGTCCCGACCTATATTTGTTTCGGAGAGTCAAAGTGAACGCATTGCAGGCGTTATTGACGCGATTGAGTCCGTAATTGCGCTCCCGTCCTATCGCGCGAAGGTACTGGCCGATGCACCTGAAATAGCGCAGTACGGCGCTGACGGCGCGAAAGGTGTTTTCTTTGGATATGACTTCCATCTACGGGGTGAAACTCTAGCGCTAATTGAGATCAACACCAATGCGGGTGGCGCGATGTTAAACGCTGCCATGGCAAAGGCTCATCGTTCTTGCTGCTTGAGCGCACCCGCGTTGGCTGCGGCAATCGCTTCAGGCGCCATACTCGAGGACAGCATCTTCAAAATGTTTGAAAAGGAGTGGGCCTCTTCTATGCATCAACGCCCGCTCCGAACAGTGGCCATTGTAGACGAGGCTCCAGAACAGCAATATCTCTATCCCGAGTTTATTTTGTTTCAACGCCTGTTCGAGAAATTCGGGGTGCGTGCTGTCATAGCGTCGCCATCGGACCTGACCTTCAGCGCAGGCGTGCTGCGGTACGATGACCTGGCAATCGATCTGGTCTATAACCGGCTCACCGATTTTATGCTGACATCGCCTGTTTGCAGCTCGCTGCGCTCAGCATATCTTGAAAGCGCTGTTGTGCTCACGCCTCACCCGCAAGCCCATGCCCTATATGCAAACAAACGCAACTTGGTACTCCTTTCCGATGACCGGCAACTGGAAAGCTTGGGTGTGCCGAGCGCAGTGCGGCGAGTCCTGTTAGAGAACATTCCGCATACGGAACTGGTCGACATCGCGAATGCGGACCGTCTCTGGGCGAATCGCCGGAAATTGTTTTTCAAACCGCTGGCAGGTTACGGTGGTAAGGCCGCGTATCGAGGAGAAAAAGTCACGAAACGCGTGTGGGAGGATATCCTTGCTGGAGATTACATAGCCCAAGCGCTTGTCCCTCCGGGCGAGCGCGTCAATGGAACTAAGGAAAACCCCGAACAGCTTAAATTCGACCTGCGATGCTATGTCTATGAACGCCACGTACAGTGGACGGCCGCTCGCGTGTATCAGGGCCAGACGACTAATTTCCGCACGCCGGGCGGCGGCTTCGCTCCGGTTTACCGTCTTGATGATGCAAACACATCGGAAATGATGCAATCCATATCGTCGGATTCAAATCCGCCCGCAGGATGTTGTACTGGCTCCTGTTCTTGAGCAACAGTGGCAGCGCATTGGTCACATGGTTATGGTGACCACCATCTGCAAGGGCATGCCCCAAGCAACGGATCAGGGACCTTGTTAGCCGATCGCTCCTCTATGCCTACGCCGACGACACCCGAATAGACCTCCGCCGTATAAGCAGATACACCGCTGGCACGACGAACATCGACAATAGCGGCGCAGTGATCATGCCGCCCACCATCGGTGCCGCGATGCGCTGCATAACCTCGGAGCCGGTACCGGAGCCTATCATGACCGGAACGAGGCCGGCGATAATCACAGCGACTGTCATCGCCTTAGGTCGCACACGCAGCACGGCCCCCTCACGTATCGCGTCAAGAAGCTCGGCTTCGTTTGGAGTTCCTTTTGCCAACAGGGCTTCCCATGCGTGCTTCAAGTACAGCAGCATGATCACACCGAATTCGGCCGAAACGCCGGCCAAGGCAATGAAGCCGACGCCGCTCGCGACAGACAGATTGTGCCCCAGCGCCCAAAGTAGCCAGATGCCCCCGGCCAGTGCGAACGGCAGCGTCGCCATAATCAGCGCCGCCTCGTCGATGCGCTTGAATGTCAGATACAGCAGCACGAAGATAATGAGCAAAGTCATGGGTACGACGACCTTGAGCTTGGCGGTCGCGCGCTCCAGGTATTCGAATTGCCCAGACCAGGACACCGAGTAGCCGGCCGGAAGAGCTACCTCCTTGGCGACAAGCTGCTGCATTTCATGCACCGCGGAGCTGAGATCCCGGCCCCGGATATCGACGTACACCCAACCCGACAGGCGTGCATTTTCGCTCTTGAGCATGGGTGGGCCGTCGTCAATCCGGATCGTAGCCACGTCGCCTAGCCGAATCTGCGCGCCGCGTTCGGTCAGCACCGGCAGTTCACGCAATTTCTCGACCGAGTCGCGCATCTCGCGCGGATAACGCACATTGATCGGAAAGCGCTGCAGACCTTCAACCGTTTCGCCGACGTTGTCGCCGCCGATGGCGCTCGACACAATGCTTTGCACGTCGGCGATATTCAGGCCGTAGCGCGCCGCCGCGTCGCGGTCGATATGGATATCGACGTAGCGCCCGCCGTTGAGCCGTTCAGCGAGGGCCGACGACACGCCGGGTACACGCTTGACGACCCGCTCAATTTCGCCGGTGATGCGGTCGATCTCCTGCAGGCTCGCGCCGGCCACCTTGACCCCGACCGGGCTCTTGATACCCGTGGCCAGCATATCAATGCGGTTGCGGATCGGCGGCACCCAGATATTCGACAGACCCGGCACCTTGACGATGCGGTCCAGTTCATCGACCAGCTTATCGGTGGTCATACCGGGCCGCCACTGGTCGCGCGGCTTGAACTGGATCGTCGTCTCAAACATCTCCAGCGGCGCCGGATCGGTAGCGGATTCTGCCCGGCCGGCCTTGCCGAACACGGTTTGCACTTCTGGCACGGTCTTGATCAGGCGGTCGGTCTGCTGCAGCAGCTGCGCGACCTTACCGGCGCCGATGCCAGGCAGCGCCGACGGCATGTACAGCAGGTCCCCCTCATCCAACGGCGGCATGAATTCACCGCCCAGGCGCGACATCGGCCAGATCGTCAGGAGCGCGATCGCGCCGGCCGCCACCAGCGTGGCCTTAGGACGGCGAAGCACGATTTCAAGTAGGGGTCGATAAAGCGCGATCAGCCATCGGTTCAGCGGGTTTTTTTGTTCGTCCGGGATGCGCCCTCGGATCAAGTAGCCCATCAACACCGGGATCAGCGTCACCGCCAGACCGGCCGCCGCCGCCATCGCGTAGGTCTTGGTAAATGCCAGCGGTGCGAACAGACGCCCCTCCTGCGCCTCCAACGTGAACACCGGGATGAACGACAGCACGATGATCAGCAACGAGAAGAACAGCGCCGGGCCGACTTCGGCCGCCGCATCGCCGATCACCGTCCATTGGGTCTCGCCGGCCAGCTTCTGGCCGGGGTTGGCGTGATTCCAAGCCTCGATATGCTTGTGCGCGTTCTCGATCATCACCACAGCCGCATCGACCATGGCGCCGATGGCGATCGCGATGCCGCCCAATGACATGATGTTGGCGTTCACCCCTTGGTAGGACATGACGATGTAGGCGATCAGTATTCCCAGCGGTAGCGATACGATTGCCACCAGCGCCGAGCGAATATGGAACAGGAAGATCGCGCAGACCAACGCGACGACGATGAATTCTTCAATCAGCTTGTGTTCCAGATTGTCAACCGCGCGTTTGATCAGGTTGGAGCGGTCGTACACCGGGACGATTTCAACGCCGGCCGGCAGGCTCGATTTCAGTTTGGCAAGTTTGGCCTTGACGGCTTCGATGGTCTCCAGCGCGTTCTTCCCGGAGCGCATGACGATTACGCCGCCGGCGACTTCACCTTCGCCATCGAGGTCGGCGATGCCGCGCCGCATCTCCGGCCCCAGTTCTACCCGCGCCACATCGCCCAGACGCACCGACACTCCGGCATCCGTGGTCATCAACGGAATTTTCCGGAAGTCGTCGAGCGACTTCAAATATCCAGACGCGCGCACCATGTACTCGGCTTCGCCCAGCTCCATCACCGAACCGCCAGTTTCCTGATTGGCGCGCTGCACGGCCTCGATTACCTTCCCGTGCGGGATGGAGTAGGCGCGCAGCTTTTCGGGATCGAGCACGATCTGGTATTGGCGTACCATGCCACCCACGCTGGCCACCTCGGAGACGTTCGGCACCGCCTTCAGTTCGAACTTCAGGAACCAGTCCTGAAAGGCGCGTAATTGGGAGAGATCGAGCTTGCCGCTGCGGTCGACCAGCGCGTATTCGTAAATCCAGCCCACGCCGGTGGCGTCAGGACCGAGCGCTGTCTTCGCCTGCGCCGGCAGGCGCGATTGCACCTGGTTCAGGTATTCCAGCACGCGCGACCTGGCCCAGTAGGGATCGGTGCCGTCCTCGAACAAAATATAGACAAAGGAGTCGCCAAAGAAGGAATAGCCGCGCACTGTCTTGGCACCGGGTACCGACAGCATGGTGGTGGTCAATGGATAGGTTACCTGGTTCTCGACGATTTGCGGGGCCTGGCCCGGATAGGTCGTGCGGATGATGACCTGCACGTCGGACAAGTCGGGGATCGCGTCGAGCGGCGTGCGCGCCAGCGACCATACTCCCCACCCGGCGATGAACACAGTCGCTAGCAGGACCAGGAAGCGGTTGGTGATCGACCAGCGGATCAGTTTCGCGATCATTTCGTCGCTCCCGTCGACGCCGGGGGCATCTTCATGCCGCCCATGGCCTTGTCGCTTGCAACGGGCGCTTCCGCGACTGGCGAAATTGCGACGATCTCGAAGGTGCCGTCCTGGCGCGGTTTGATGTCGAACGACACGCGGTCGCCCACGCTGACATTGCGCGGCAGGCCCGCCGGTGGCGCTTTGAACCCCATGGTCATGGCGCCCCACTTCAAGGTGGCAATCGGACCATGAGAAATGGTGACCTCATCCTTGTCGATACGTTCCACTTTGCCCTGGCCATGATGGAGTGGCGCCTGTGGGGCCGATCCGGATGACTGGGTGTCGTCCATGCGGCTGGTCGTTCCCCTCAGACTGGCTTCGGAATCGAGCAAGAACTGGCCCGACAGGACAATCTTTTGCCCGGCGCTCAAGCCCTTGCGGATCTCGGTCTGGCCATTGCCTTCACCACCGACCTCGACATCGACCGGCTGGAACTTTCCACCGTCCTGCGCCAGTATGACAACGCTACGCGTGCCGGTCTGGATCACCGCCTCCGACGGTACCAGCAGCACGTCGGCGTTGCGACTGGACGCGAAGGTGATTGTGGCGAACATGCCGGGGACCAGCTGTCCGCCAGGGTTCGCCAGTTCAACCCGGGCTTTCAGCGTGCGCGTAGCGGCGCTCACCTCCGGTAACACCGCGCCGACCTTGCCCTTGAAGACGCTTCCCGGCAGCGCTGGCGAGCGCGCCTCGACGGCGTCGCCAGGCCGCACTTTGGCTGCCACGTTCTCCGGAACGTCCGCGTTCACCCAAACGGTGGACAGGCCGTTGATGCGAAACAGCTGCGCTCCCGACGCCACCGTCATGCCTTCGCGAGCGCCAAGCTCCGCGACCACGCCGCTGACGGGGGCCGAGATAGTGATACGCGGATGCACCTTACCGCTCGATTCGACCAGCCGGATCTGCCCGTCCGTCATCCCAGCCAAGCGCATACGCTGGCGGGCTCCGTCAACCAGCGATGCGGTGTCGCCACCTTGCATACGGCGGGCCGCGAGGTATTCCTCCTGCGCCGCGATCCAGTCTGGCACATACAATTCGGCCAGCGCCTGTCCCTGCTTCACGGGATCGAGCGCGGCGCGGACATACAGGCGTTCGATAAACCCGTTGCTGCGGGCCTGCACCAGCACCACGTCGCGTTCGTTGTACGCGACGCTGCCGACCGTGACGACACCGGATGGCAGCCTGCCGGCGGTGACAATAGCAGTGCGCACGCCCAGGTTCTGCTGGACGCGCGGGCTGATGGTGACGGAGCCGTCGTCGCCGTCGGCGCCGGCGTAGACCGGCACAAGCTGCATGTCCATGAACGGCGACTTCCCGGGCTTGTCGAACTTCTGGCCAGGCACCATCGGGTCGTGCCAGTAGAGCGGCTTCTTGCCGGTGCCGCCGGCGACCGTGACGGCGTCGTCGTGGTCTGGCGAGGCCTGCATGGCCTGGTGCACACCAAGCCGGTAGGCGCCGTATCCGCCGGCCGCAATGACAATGGCAGCGATCGCCGCGAGAATATTCTTGTTCTTCATTTGGATTCCTGGTGGCTGTTGGCAGCGGAATGCTGGGCGGTTCCGCCCTCGGGGAATAGGAAGTTCAGCTGCGCCCACAGGCGTGCGGTCTCCAGCTCGACTTCCAGCGCTTGCAGGCGGAGCTCGACTTCGCCGCGCCGTGCGACCAGCACGTCGGCCAGGGGCGCTTTTCCCCCGCGATAGGCGGCCAACACTGCCTGGCTGCGCTCGGAGGCCAGCGGCAACGATTCACGGGTGTAGCGGGCAGTCCGCTCTCGGCCGCTCTGCCAGGCAATGATCGTGCTGCGGGTCTCGGCGACATGCCCGCGCAGCATCTCATCGCGCTCGGCTTTCGTTTGTTCGACCAGGGCCAGCTTTGCGGCCAGTTCACGGTCCTGCCGGTTCTTCCGATCCCATTGCAGCGGGACCGAAATGCCAACCGACACCATGTTCGCGTAGGCGGGCCCGCGCTGCTGGAACGCGACTTCGACGCTCCAGTCGGTATGCTGATTCGCCCGCGCCAAGTTGGCGTCGGCTTGCGCGATGTCTTCCTGTTTGTTCAAGACCGAAATCTCCGGGTGGTGGGCGAGATCGGTGTCGAGCGAGGCTGGATCGAGGCGAATACGGTTGATATCCGGCGCACCGGCTACCGAGGTGTCTTCACCTGTCCACCGGGCCAGCATAGTGTAGGCGGTGCGCTGGCGGCGGCCGATTTCGCTGGCGCGGTCATCGAGCGCGAGCAATGCGGAGCGAGCTGCGAGGATATCGGCCGAGCTGCCACGCCCACCACGGTAAGCCCCCTCGGCAGCTTCAATTTCCTGGCGTGAGACGGCCAACTGGGCGGAGACCGCGCTGACCATTTGCTCCGTATAGAAAACCTCCAGCCAAGCGATGGCGGTGTCGCGCTGGATGGCGGCCAGTGCCACGTCCTTCTGCGCCAGGGCCTTATCGCCTTCGATCTGGTAGCGCGCGGAACGCCAATGCAGCTTGTCAGCGCGGGTCAGCTCCTGCGACAGGCCGATCCGGCGCATGGTCATGAAGTCGTTGCCCAGGCTAAGGCGATCGGCACCGCTGACGGGAAGATTGTCGATGCCCACTTTCAGCACTGGATCGGGGCGCTGGCCGGCGGCGACTGCCATCTCATTGGCGGCAGTGATGGCCTGATCTTGGGCGCCAAGCTGGCGCGAGCGGGCAACGGCTCGCATCTGGGCCTCTCCTAGTGTCAGCGGCTGCGGTGCCGCCAGCGCACCGTGAATGGCGGCGAGGAACGAGAGCGCGAGCGCGGCCTTCGGTACGCACCGAAGACGGAAAACTCGCGCATTGAAATGCACGGAAAACGGGGATGACATGATATCTCCAGAATGCGATGGACAACACCGCGCGCGCCTGTCCGGCGAAGCGGTGACGAACTAAGCAGTCTGGAGGATTAAATACGGAAACAGCAGTGCTGAATGGCCAAGGGCGGAGCAGTGGCGCGCGTCAGCGGGACAGATTCGAGTGAGGCAGCAAGCGAGAGATAGGCACGCTCGATGCGGGGAAGCACGACTTCCAAGCTGCAGGCCACGAATGGGTGGACGGCGGGCGTGCTAGAAGTGTCTGCCGACTGGTGGCCCGTGTCGCAGTGCGCGGCACATAGCGCCGGACTGCTCTTGTCCATGCTCATATCGGTGCAGCCGGGCATACCCGCCATGCTAACTGGCTCTACCGTCTGCACCTTATTCGGCGCCGGGCAAGCATATGCCGAAACAGCCAGCTGAGCAAACAGCAAGCTGAACAGCATAATGATCGCCGCGACCGCGCGCGTAGGTTGTGACAGTTTCATGGTTTGCGAATGTTAGCACAACGCGCTGGCCGCCGCTGAAGCAGGGAAAAATAACCCATTTGTCAACGCGATCCGCCCGGTGCCGGCGTCTCTGCCGCACATCACTGGCCTTTGGTACTGAGTATGCGGGTAATACGCGCCATACTCCCAGCCGAGCAGTCGGCCGGCCATAGTTCAACGACGTCGCCGTCTTTAATATCCAGCGTTGGCGGCACCCGCGCTACCGCCGAGTGCATCAGACGAACATGGCGGTACCGGACGTTCACATACCGATTGGCCGTATATTGGTCACGAGGCAGGTCGGCCAGGCACTTCGGCAGCTGCGCTGGTGGAAGGTCTGCCGCATAGGTACTGAGTACATGGCCGCGTCTCGCCCCATGCTCCCAGTCGACCGTTCCCAATGTCGGATCAGTCGCACAGCCCGCGAGAACAAACAAGACCGCAGCCATCGCACAGACTGCCTTCAGACAGCGCCTGCTTTGCTCGCGGCGATTCGAGATACCTTGGGGTGTTGACATAGAGGGGCTGGCCTTTCCATTACTGCAAACGTAGAATGCGGCGGGCGCCGATGAGGACGATCACGCTGATGACAAAGCCCACGACCAAGTCTGGATATCGCGAGCCCGTCCAGGTCACCAGTGCGCCGGCGATGACCACGCCCAGATTGGCAATCACGTCGTTCGCAGAAAAGATATAGCTCGCCCTCATGTGGGCGCCGTGATGCCGTTTCTTTGCAATGAGCACCAGGCAAGTCACGTTAGCGATCAGTGCAACCGCGCCAATTCCCATCATGGCGACCGACTCGGGCTCGCTGCCGGTCACGCCACGGCGCAGCACCTCACCGAGTGCTCCCAGCGCGAGGACCACCTGAAGCCACCCAGCCACGTGAGCAGCGCGGCGCTTCAATTCCACGGAGCGGCCCACTGCATATAGGGCTAGGACGTAGACCGCAGCATCGGCAAACATGTCGAGCGAGTCGGCGATCAGGCCCGTTGATTCGGCCAGAAGACCCCAGACCATCTCGACTACGAACATCAGGCCGTTGATTGCCAGCAGCCTGCGCATCGTCCGCGCCTCGCCAGCGTCATCGACCGGCTCAATTTCCGGCCGTGCGCCGTCGGCGATGGGTTCGGATTTGATCAACTGGGCGCCCAGGCCAAGCGGCGCGAGGCGGGAAAGGACGACTTGGGCGTCGCCTTGGTGTGTCACGCTCAGCGTATGGGCGGCAAGGTCAAAATTGAGCGAGCCGATCCCAGCCACGCCCCCCAGTGCCATGCGGATGAGGTTTTCCTCTGAAGGGCAATCCATCTTGGGCAAGAGCAAGACGCTCTCGCAGCGGAGTGTGGCCGCTGGGAACGGTGTCTGGGCAAAGCCGGTATCTGTATTCATCCATCAAGGGTAAACCTTGAAGCCGCTCTAACGTCAAGCCCAACGCATCCTTAGTCTCATTGCCTCGGCTGCAAGGTGTCGATGATGCGGCAGTTGGCCACCGTTCCGCCTTGGCACGACGCCAGCATGTTCGCCAGTTGCTCCTTAAGAACCACCAGATCGGCAATCTTTTGCTCAACCGCGTGTAAATGCTCGGCCGTCATTACCATCACCTCACAGCAGTCGGCATCGCGCTGGTCGGAGAACGTCAGCAGGCTGCGCACCTGATCGATCGTAAATCCGATTTCCCGGGCCCGCCGCACGAAGGCGAGCCGGTCCAGATCCTCCTTGTCGTATTGCCGGTAGTTGCTACCGGTGCGCGACGGCGTAGAAAGCAGTCCAATTTTCTCGTAATACCGGATGGTCGCCGAGGGCGTCTGCGCGGCGCTGGCCAGTTGGCCAATCGAAAAAGATATCGTCATGATGCTTGACCTTAAAGTGACTACAAGGTTTATAAACCTTGCAAGTCAACCCGTCAAGCGTCCGATCATGCACCTTCGAATACCCCGCACCCTCCTTGTAGGGGGGCTTTTGGCGAGCCTCTCCCTCGCAGGGCTCGCACAAGATTTACCCCTTACACTCGGCCAGGCGATCGCACACGCTCAGGAGCGCGCGCCAGCGTTACGCGGCGCCGACGCCTCGGCACGCGCGGCCGACGCCGGCGTAGCCGTCGCCGGAATGCGTCCGAACCCCACGTTGTCCATTGACGCCGAAAATGTGTTTGGCTCCGGCCGCTATGCTGGCTTCGGCGGCGCCGAACGCACGGTTTCCTTGTCCGTGCCGCTGGAGTTGGGTGGCAAGCGGCAGTCCCGTATCAAGGTGGCCCAGGCCGAGCGTTCAGCCGTCGGGGTGGGCTTGACTGCTGCCCGCGCCGACGTTACTCAGCGCGTGACCGAAGCTTTTGTGCTGCTGGCTGCCGCTGAGCGCCGCTTGGAGATTGCTCGCAGCAGTCTGGGGTGGGCCGAGCGCGCTGCGCACGCGGCCCAGGAACGTGTACGGGCTGGAAAAGCTTCGCCGATCGAGGAGCAACGTGCTCAGGTCCTGCAGATTGGCGCCGAGTCGCGGGTTGGCAAGGCCGAACGCGCGCTTGCGCTGGCCCACGCTGATCTCGCCCGCCTGACCGGGGATGCCCCCAGCGCGTCCATCGTTGCCGCTTGGTTTGATGTTCTTTCCACGGCAGGACCGGCGGCACCACATCAACCCTCGCTGTCAGTTGCCGCAGCACAGGCACAGTTGGCGATCGCCAGCGCGCGTGTGGACGCGGCCAGGCGTGAGCGCATCCCCGACGTAACGATCACTGCCGGCACGCGCCGCTATGGCGACTCTCCCGACAAGGCAGCCGTGCTGGGTTTGTCAATACCTCTGCCTCTGTTCAATTCAGGCACCCACGCCCTGGCACGTGCCAAGGCGGAGGAAGAAAAGGCGATCGCCGAGGGCGAGACGGTTGCCCTTGATGCTCAGCAGGCATCGGCGCACGCGGCGGCCGACGTCGCCGATGCGCGAGCGGTCGCCCAAACAGCCGCCGGCCCAGCGCTCAAGGCCGCGCAGGAGGCGGCCAGAATTGCCCGTATCGGCTACGCGGAAGGCAAGTTCGCGCAGCTGGAGATGATTGAGGCGGAACGTTCACTGGCAGAGACGCGCGAAGCCACGCTCGACGCGTTGACCGAGTATCACCTTGCCCAAGCCCGCATGGCGCGACTGCAAGGCAGCACACAACCCATTTACAAGGACTAAATCATGCAAGTGCCATATCGTTTGAGCGTTTGCGGCGTGTTGCTGATTCTGGCGGCATGCTCTCGCTCACCCCAGCCAGAAGGTGGCAAGCCTGAGGCACACAATGCGGCGGCCCCGGCGCCGACTACGCCACAAAAGCAGCAGGAAAAAGACAAGGATGGCGAAGACAAGCCAGGCGAGCACGCGGGCAAGGAGGACAAGGACGGTAAACATGCCGATTTTATCAAGCTGTCCGACAAGCAGATTCAGGCCGCGCACATCGAAGTGGCTGCAGTGCGTGCCGGGTTTGCCGGTGCGGTCGAAGCGCCGGCCGTCATCCTCGCTGATCCGCAGCATGCCGCCGTGGTAAGCAGTTCGGTGAGTGGCCGGGTGATCAGCGTGCGCAAGAACCTGGGAGAGAACGTTGCCCAGGGCGAGGTGCTGGCCATCGTGGAAAGCCGCGAGGTTGCGCAGTTCAGCGCCGATGTCGCGCTGGCACGCCGCCAGATGGAACTTGCCGAAGCCGGTTTTAAACGCGAAGACCGGCTGTACGCCGAAAAAGTATCATCCCGTCAAGAATTCGAGCTGGCGCAGTCGGCGCTCGATGAGGCCCGCACCCGGCTGCGCCTGGCACAGCAGCAGCTGTCGGCCACCGGCGGCGCCGAACACAGCGCCCAACTGGGGCTACGTGCTCCCATCGCTGGGATCGTCACCGCGCGCCAGATCACGCTGGGCGACGTCGTTGAAGCCAATGCCAAGCTGTTTGAACTGGCCAACCCCAACACCTTGTCCGTCGAGCTGTCGCTCACTCCCACGGATGCTTCGCGTATTGCCATCGGCGCGCCGGTTGAGATCTCGGCCGAGGCAAGATCCGGGGCCGGGCGCATTGCGTTCATCTCGCGCGTCCTGGACCCGGCCACGCGTCAAATCCGGGCGATCGCATCGCTGTCCAACCAGAACGGCATTTGGCGGATCGGCGAGACTGTATCCGCCTCGGTCGTGCTCGCCGCGCAGTCGACTGGCGAGCAGCTGGCCGTGCCTCGCGCCGCCGTACAAACCGTCGAAGACAAGCCCAGCGTTTTTGTCCGCGAGAAGGACGGTTTTGCGATTCGGCACGTGGCCCTCGGTAAGCCATCGGCTGGCTTTGTCACTGTGTTATCCGGCCTGGACGGCTCCGAGCGCATCGCGACGAGCAACACCTATGTACTGAAGGCCGAGCATGGCAAGGGTGAAGCGGGAGGCGACAATGACTGACCAGCTTGAGATCCGTTGTGCGCGGGAGGTTGCCGCATGATCGCGCGCTTTGTCAATTTCTCGGTACGGCACCCGTGGCAGGTGCTGTTGACAGCGCTTTTCGCTGCATTGGTCGGTGCGTTTGCATTGTCGCGGTTGCCGATCGATGCGGTGCCCGATATCACCAATACCCAGGTTCAGATCAACGTGGTCGTTCCCGCCCTGGCGCCGGCCGACGTCGAGCGCCAAGTCACTTATCCGATTGAAACGGCTTTCGCAGGCACACCCGGACTGGAATCGACCCGCTCGCTGACCCGGCATGGCTTTGCCCAAGTGACGACGGTCTTCAAGGACGGCACCGACGTTTATTTTGCACGCCAGCAGATCGCCGAACGACTGCGCTCGGTGGAGCGTACCTTGCCGCCGGGCGCGACGGCAACCATGGGCCCGATCGCCACAGGCTTGGGCGACGTCTACATGTGGACGGTCGAATTTGCCAATACGCATACCGGGGGCGCCAGCGCGGGCATGGAGTCCGATGGCAGCTACGTGACGCCTGCAGGCGAAGTGCTGCACACGGCAAAGGAGAAAGCCACTTACTTGCGTACCGTGCAGGATTGGATCGTGGCGCCACAGCTGAAGAACACCCCCGGCCTGGCTGGCGTGGACGTGATCGGCGGTTACGTCAAGCAGTATGTGGTGACACCCGATCCGCAGCGACTGGCGGTACTCGGGATTGGCCTGTCTGAGCTCGCTGAAGCGTTGGAGCGCAATAATACGAGCGCCGGCGCCGGCGTGCTGGTACAAAACGGGGAAGCGCTGACCATCCAAGCTGACGCCCGTATGACAAACAGCGGCGAGCTGGCCAAGACCGTCATCGCCACGCGCGGCGGCACACCGGTCCTGTTGTCGCAGGTGGCACAGGTGAGCGTTGGGCAGGAGCTGCGCTTCGGCTCGGCATCCGAAGGCGGTGTCGAGGTGGTCGTTGGCACGGCCGTCATGCGTATCGGCGAAAACAGCCGCACGGTGGCGGAAGCCGTCGACGTTCGCCTGAAGGAAATTGCACGTTCGCTGCCGCCCGGCCTGATCATCAAGCCGGTACTGAACCGTACGCGGCTGGTCGACTCGACCATCCAGACGGTGGCCAAAAATCTGACGGAAGGCGCCTTGCTAGTCATCGCCGTGCTGTTTGCGCTGCTGGGCAATTTGCGCGCCGCGCTGATCGCCGCTGCCGTCATTCCGTTGACGATGTTGCTCACGTCGGCCGGGATGTTGAAAATCGGCTTGTCGGCCAACCTCATGAGTCTGGGCGCGCTGGATTTCGGCCTGATCGTCGATGGTGCGGTGATCATCGTTGAAAATGTCTTGCGCCGCATCGCAGAGCGCCAACATGCGGCCGGCCAAGCACTCAGCAAGGCCGAGCGCCGGGAAACGGTCGCCGCGGCCGCGCGCGAAATGATCCGGCCCAGCGTCTACGGCCAGGCCATCATCATCCTGGTCTACGTGCCCCTCTTGACGTTCCAGGGCGTCGAAGGTCGCATGTTCGCGCCGATGGCCGTCACTGTCATCCTGGCGCTGGTCTTTGCGTTCCTTCTGTCCCTGACGGTGGTTCCTGCGGCTATCACGCTGTGGCTGTCCCGGCCGGTGGACCACGCGGAGAACAAGCTGATGATGGCGCTGGGCAAATTCTATGCACCGTGGCTTGATCGCGTCTTGCCACGACCGGCCTTCATCGGCGGCCTGGCGACAGCGGCCTTTGTCGGCTCCCTTGTGTTGTTCCAAACTCTAGGGCAGGAGTTCCTCCCAACGCTGGACGAGCAAGACGTGCTGCTGCAGGTGTCGCGGATACCGGGGACATCCGTGGATCAGAGCCAAGCAATGCAATTTGACGTGGAAAAGGCCGTGGGCAAGGTGCCGGAGGTGAAGCTCGTGTTCTCGCGCACGGGCACCGCCGAATTGGCGTCCGACCCGATGCCGCCCAACCTGACCGACACCTTTGTGATCGTAAAGGATCGTTCGCAGTGGCCAAATCCATCGATGAGCAAGGCTGATCTGGTGGAAAAGATCGAGCACGCCGTTGCGGACATACCGGGCCAGAACTACGAACTGACGCAGCCTATCCAGATGCGTTTCAACGAGCTGCTGGCTGGCGTGCGCGGCGACATTGCTGTCAAGGTCTACGGCGACGATTTCGCCACCATGCTCAAGACTGCCGACAAAGTCGCCGATCAGTTACGTTTCATCGAGGGCGCGGTCGATGTGCGGGTCGAGCAGGTGCAAGGAATGCCTCTACTCGATGCCCAGCTCGACCGTGATGCAATGGCCCGTGTCGGCCTCACCGCGAAGGACGTCTTCGATACGCTGGCAGCGGCCGTGGCGGGTCGCGAGGCGGGCCATATATTCGAGGGCGACCGCCGGTTCGACGTTGTGGTCCGCATGGGCGAGAGCGCCCGCAACGATGTGGAGGCGTTGCGCCAGCTGCCCGTGCTCACGCCGGGCGGCAAATTTGTGCCGTTGGGTTCAGTGGCGCGGCTGGAGCTCGGGAAGGGGCCGAGCCAGATCAGCCGTGAAAACGGCAAGCGGCGCGTGGTCGTACAGGCAAACGTACGTGGTCGCGATATCGCCGGCGTCGTCAAGGACGCCCAGAACGCCATCGATGCCAAGGTGACGCGTCCGCCCGGTGTCTGGCTGACCTGGGGCGGGCAGTTCGAAAATTTGGAACGCGCACGCCTGCGCCTGGCCGTGGTCGTACCGGCGTGCTTCGTGCTGATCGTGGGTGTGCTTTACTCGGCGGTCGGTTCCTGGCGTGCGGCGGCGGTCGTCTTCACCGGCGTGCCGTTGGCCCTGATCGGTGGGGTGCTGGCGCTCTGGCTGCGCGGCCTGCCATTTTCAATCTCCGCTGCGGTGGGCTTTATCGCGCTCTCCGGTGTCGCTGTCTTGAACGGGCTGGTGATGGTGGGGGCGATCGATGAACTGTCGAAGTCGCAGCCGTGGGAAAGCGCGGTGCGCACCGGAGCGCTTCGCCGATTGCGACCGGTGTTAATGACGGCGCTGGTGGCCTCGCTCGGGTTCGTGCCGATGGCTCTGGCCAACGGCGCTGGGGCGGAGGTGCAGCGGCCACTGGCGACCGTGGTGATCGGCGGCTTGATATCGACAACGCTGCTCACGCTTCTGGTGCTACCCGCACTCTACCGTCGGTTCGGCACTCCGCTAGTGCCGAAAAGCGAACAACAGGACGTGTGATTTGCCAAGATAGATCGCCACCATTGGCAGCTGGCGTCAACTTTTGACGTCAGCTAATTTGCATCGCCTTGAACGTCATCATCATTTTTTGACCTACCGAGGGTCATGCGTGACCTTCGATGGGTCAAATTTGACCTGTATTGGGGTCATCTGTTCTGGCGTTCGCATCGACTGAGGCACTGGCACATAAATAATTGTTCGGCAGTTGCTTCACGGCCTGATTCTGCATATAGAATTGTCGACGTTTTAAGTTCTGCATTGTGTTGTTTGTCCAGCCGCGCATTGAATGTTGCCCCATGCTGCCGGGCCTACATGAAGTACGTGGCTCAACCGCATAGGAGCCTGAGCCTTGAGCAGCATTCATGAAACTGCGTATCCGCGTTTCAAACCGGAGCTGACGCAGCGCGAACTGGAAGACGTATACAGCCCTAGTGACGAGGACCACAAATTTGTTCGTCGCAATGCCCGCACGGATCCGGCTCGGCTGTATCTCGTACTGTTATTGAAGACATTGCCGAAGCTGGGCTACTTTCCCTTGTTGAACGAAGTTCCGGCCCCAATTGTGTCGTTTCTCGGAAAGGCGATCGGCGCGCGATCGGTCGCGGCAAAGGATCTTCAAGCCGAGGAAAATCGACCTAATTCGCGCCAGCGTTGGATGGAGGCCATCCGGCCATATTTGAAAATCAGGCCAATCGACGACCACACATATTCCGCCATTCAGAACGCGGCTACTGAGGCGGCCCAAACCAAGCACGAACTGGCTGATATCATTAATGTGGTCATTGAGGAATTGGTTCGCCAGCGCTTCGAACTTCCCGCATTTAGCACGCTCCATCGAAGGGCATTGAAGGCACGCAGCGAAGTCAACGACCACTTTTTCCAGGGCCTCGTCGAACCTCTCGCACCACCTGTCATCGCCCGTTTTGACGCGATGCTGGTTCCGGCCGCGCCGCCAGGCGTCAGCGGCTGGCAGCAGCTCAAGCAAGACCCCAAGAAACCGACCAACACGGAAGTGCGGCAGTATCTGGAGCACCTCCAATGGCTCAAGAGCTGGGCGACGCAGCTGCCAGCCATCTCTCATATCCCGGTAGTGAAACGCAGCCAGTTCGTCCATGAGGCACGTGCGCTTGATGTGGCCGACATGAAGGCGCTCAAGCACAATAAGCGCTACGCGCTGATGGTGCTGCTGTTCCATGCTCAGTTGAGCAAGTCGCTGGATGACGCGGTGGAGATGTTTATTCGTAAGCTACGAAAAATCCATTCCGGCGCGGAAGAGCAACTGCGGCGATACTATCTGGAGCACCAGAAGCGCGCGGAAAAGCTGATCATCCAGCTGCGGGATGTCCTCGAAGCCTTTTTCGAGGGCGAAACCGATGAGGAGAAGGGAGCGCGCATCGCCGCTGCCTTCCATGACGAACCAGGCAATCTGCTCGTCGAATGCGATGAGCACATAGCCTATGCGGGAAACAACTACCTACCGTTTATGCTGGCGCCGTACCAGGTGCAGCGGCCCTTGCTACTGAACTGTCTCAGTTTGCTCAATCTGGAATCGACATCCGCCGACCAGTCGCTCATCGATGCGATTCGCTTCGTCTTGGCCCATCGCCAGAGCCATCGCGAATCGTTGTCCATCGCCGGAACGAATATCAATCTGAAGTGGATACCGGAAAAATGGCGCAAGCTGGTTACCGGTCAGCGCACCGTTGACCAGGTTTCCGAGGTGAGCCGAAAATATTTTGAGCTCTGCGTGCTTACCGAAACAATGCGGGAACTGCAGTCTGGCGATTTGTACGTCGCAAACAGTGACCAGTTCAGCGACTACAGAACGCAGCTCGTTGAGTGGGACGAGTACCAGGCACAGGTGGAGGAATATGGTGCGATGCTTGGCTTGCGGACCGACCCGAAGGAATTTTCTGCGGCTCTCAAGACCTCCCTTGCGAAGATGGCTGCTGCCGTCGATGCGGGGATGCCAGAAAACGAGCACGTTGATATCATCGGTAACGAACTGATTCTGCGCAAGCACGCCAAAGATGCCAAGCCGGAGGCACTGGAAAAAATCGACAAGATTCTCACCGAGCGCCTGCCCGAAAAAAATATCCTCGACATCTTGGTGGAGTCAGAAGGCTGGCTGGATCTGCACAAGCTGTTTGGCCCCTTGTCTGGCTTCGACTCCAAAGTGGATGATCCACGGCGACGGTTCATCACCACGCTGTTCTGCTATGGCTGCAACTTAGGCGCCACACAAACCGCGCGCTCGGTCAAGGACTTGAGCCGTAAGCAGGTGGCCTGGCTGAATTTGCACCACATCACCGAAGAGCGACTGGAAAAGGCCATCGTGCAGGTCATCAACGCTTACAATAAGTTCTTACTGCCGAAATACTGGGGAACGGGCAAGAGCGCGTCGGCCGACGGCACCAAGTGGAACATGTACGAGCAGAACCTGCTGTCCGAATATCACATCCGGTATGGCGGTTACGGCGGTATCGGCTATTACCACGTGTCCGACATGTACATTGCGCTGTTCAGCCATTTCATTCCATGCGGCGTTTACGAGGCCATCTACATCCTTGATGGCCTGATCAAGAACGAGTCGGAGATTCAGCCCGACACGCTGCATGGCGACACGCACGCGCAAAGCGCTCCTGTATTTGGGCTGGCCTATCTGCTGGGGATCAACCTGATGCCGCGCATCCGGAACCTGAAGAGTTTGGTGTTTTATAAGGCTGACAAGGGAACGCGTTACGAAAACATCAATGGCCTTTTCAGTGAGTCTATTAACTGGGAACTCATTGAAACGCACTTGCCGGACATGCTGCGCATCGCGCTGTCGATCAAGGCCGGTAAGATTACACCGTCGACAATCCTGCGACGCCTGGGCACCGCAAGCCGCAAGAACAAGCTGTATTTTGCGTTCCGCGAGCTGGGGCGGGTTGTGCGCACCGAGTTTCTGCTCAAATACATCGGCGACGTTGAACTACGAAAAACGATCCAGGCGGCCACCAACAAGAGCGAAGAGTTCAACCAGTTCATCAAGTGGTTGTTCTTCGGGAACCAGGGCATCATCGCTGAGAATGTACGCCACGAGCAGCGCAAAGTCGTGAAGTATAACCAGCTGGTGGCCAATCTGGCCATCCTTCACAACGTTGAGGCCATGACGGGTACGCTGAAGGAAATGCAGAGGGAAGGGTTCCCGATCGATGAGGAAATTTTGGCTGGCTTGGCGCCGTATCGGACGGAGCACATCAACAGGTATGGTGACTATACCTTGGACCTAGAAAGAAAGGTGCCACCAATGAATTACAAAACGAGAATTCTTCAGTAAATCAAATGGTTACGACGGGATTTGAGTTTTTTTACACGAATCCCGGCCGACCCTCAAGGTCGTCGCGCGTTCCCCACAGGAGGACCACTCATGATACAGCCCTAGCTGGTAGCAGAAGTGATGGTGGTCGCCAAGATGGGCGAACATTTGCCACGCCCAACGGGCATATTCGCTAACGCAAGAGGGCAGTAATGTCGGCGGATTAGTGGCTTCGAATTCGAGACTTGGGGGCATTGTCCGAGACCCGGTTGCTTCGCCGAATGCGTGCACGGTGTACCAACATCCCAGCAGGCGAGCCATGGCGCACGTGTATCTGGAGTCCCGGCCATCGCGTCCGTAGTTAGTGTTGGCGCTATGGTCTTTATGGAACTGGGTGATCCTGCCGACTATTTTGCCCAACTTGTACGCGCCCAGGCCGCTCGACAGTTCACCCATCGTTATAGCTTCGCCACTGATCTGATCCATCGCAGGCACCCAGCAAAACGGGTGCTCGTCCGGGAATTGATTGGCGTTGATGTTCGCGAAATGGCGGGCTCCAGTCTGCCATGTTTCGGTCGGCCAACGATCATGGATCTCACCCCATGGCGAAACTTGAAGGTATTTGGCGCCGTTTTCGTCCAACAAGCGCTGGGCCTGTGACCAATGGCCAAAGTTGCTAAATTCCGAACTTAAACCCAGGTCGCGCATCTCGATTTTAGCCAGAAGGCGGCAACCTTGATCTAGATCCGTTGCGTATGGGTCGACAGGGAACTCCAAATCGTTTGCGGGATTGAGATACTGCATGATGGGGCTGGTGACCGGCAAATCCGGTATGAGTTTATTGGGGTTGATGATGCACGTCGTCAGGTGCCAAACAGGGCCGCCGAAGACTTGCGACTCCCACAAAATGACGAGACCGGAGCAGCCGCGCTTGTCGCCTTCTCGCGCCACGTCGTTCGCTGCGCGCTGCAGGCGTTTGAGGACCGTCTTCTGGTCGTAGGTTTCGAGTGCTGTCTCGCATTGAAAGAAGAATGACTTGGTGTCGCAGGTAAATAGCTCCGGCGCGAACTCACCGTGGAACCCACGGTGGTCAAACACATCCAGAATTGGACGTAAGTGGAAATTCTTCCCATCGGGCGCCGGCGAGACTTGCAAGGGCAGCAACGGGTAGCGCCGACTGCGCATTTGAGCGCGCACCGCGTTTTTGAGCAGTTCTCGCCACGCGCTGGACGCGACCACAATTGACACTGGCACATTATGCATCCTGCGATGCAAACCCTCGGCGTACGCCAGTACTTCAGTGATCGCCTGGCGCTCTGTCTGGTGGCTCACCTTCAGTTCGACAATAATCCAACGCCCACTGCAAGGATCCTGGAACAAGAGGTCGGGCCTAAATCCCGTCTTCGCATCGACCTGGATATCGTCGTTGGCGGCGACCAACTGCGCCTCCAGCAAGCTTTGCAGCACGTGCAGGGCGTCGTCGATCGCGTCGACGTTGACGGCGCTGTGTGTGCCCGCTTCTTTAAGCGCTTCCAGTTCATCAACGTGTTCGATGGCCGAGGCCAAGCTATTCTTTTTCGCCAATTGCACCAGCCAATCTTGCAGTTGCGCCTCGGTGACCTTTTCCATGCATCCCATCCTTTGCGTAGTGACGTGACACATTCTAGCGCTCGTTTCCCAATTGGCATACTCGTCGGGCCCGGCATCTGCAGCCGACATTGCGCGTCAGGTCCGCCGGCCGGACATGGCCGTACAACCGGCAATGTTTCGACCGCGGGCTCGGTGATGACGAGGCGGCGCGCGTCTTAAGACGGCTGTCCGGCATCGATGCTGGCCGGTTCGCCGTGCCGCAAACCGCCCAAGAAGTTCGCCGGCAACAGCACACTGTCGCGCGCGGCCCGGAGCGTGCCCGTGCCTGCCAGCGGCGCCCCGATGTTCTCCGGAGTGTGGCATCTTGGGTCACGGCTTCCGGAGACTGCGGCCACGACAAGCTGGTCGTGTTCAACTGCAGGCGGAGCGGGTTTCTCCAGTCGTGCGGTGCTCGGCGCATGGCCCAGACAGTAGCCCACCTGGTAAGCCATGTGCTCCTCAGGTGCGTTTGCGCCAGTGGGTGCTTTTACCGCCCATCCTCCCTGCGTTTGCTGCTGTCCGCACAACTCAAGCTGTAACGCTTGTGCTGCAGGTGGCGCGCCGCATCAGCACGCGCCACCTGCTCGATCAGGCCGGAGCAAAAGGGAGTGAATATCCTCTCCTCACTGTGTGCAATCGTCCCGGGCGATTCGGCATGCCCAACGAGCGTTGCCGCTAGCCCCTGAGCTGGAGCGCGACCGAGTCACGCGAACCAGAACAGACCCGGGAATTTCTGCGAGAATTTGTGGAACAGAATATTCTTGCTTGGCCCGAGGGCCGGGTCGTGGTACGTCACGCCCCAAGGACTTGCGCCGATGATGACACAGCAGTGCCCCCAGTTCACTTTCGGCGGGGTTACCCCAATGAGGGGGCCGCACTGTTGGAGCAACTGCTCCAGACCGGCGAGATTGTACTTTTCCTTCGGCGGGTCGATGGCGAACTTGTTCAATTTTCCGCAGAGCGTCTTGTTCTGTGGCGTGTAGGCTTCGAGGACGTCGTCGATTTGGTCCATCTTCACGCCTTGAAAGAAATCGAATTTTGGGTTCAGGAACGTCGCCTGGCCGAAGTAGGCCCGGATCATCGACAGAGAGTCGAAGAGACACGTGTACTCTCCTAGCCCTTTGCTATAGGCGACGTTCAATAGTACTGACATAGCTAACACCTCGCTTGAGAGAGAGTTGTCGCATCCAAGATGGCTGCGCCTAGCCGAACTCGGCCGATGACCATAAAGATAACATCGTGCTCCGTTGGAAAATGCACGAAATCTCACAAGTCCGAGTGGCGGCGCTGCATGAGAACGAGTGGCGGCGGTCAGAAGAATAGGACGCGATCTTGCAGGATGAGGCGCGGCAGTGATGAGAACACTCACCGTCGCATCTGTCGCAAAGTGCACTTGGCGATGGACGTGAACACGGGGCAGGTTTGCGTGGTGTTGATGACGCACCAAGGCGTCGGCGACATCCAGGTGCCGGCCGCGCTGCTTGGTCAGATCTCTCCCGATGCGTCGATCGATATCGTTGGCCGCGAGGGCGCGTATGACACCAAAACATGCCACGCCGCCATTGCCGCTCGCGCGCCGCGGCCTTCGATTCCGCCGCGAGAAGGCGCCGCGCTCTGCCGGCAACGCATGTCGGGCGCCGCATGGCGCAACGAGGCGATCACGGCTATCGCCAGCAGCGGCCGGAAGAACTGGAAGGAGGCCAGCGGCTAGCATCGGCGCTCGCTCTCCGAAGCGTTGAAGTACCGGTTGACGGTGTTGACCGGCCGGGAGCCGGCCGCGCGCATAATAGGGGCGCAGGCGAGCAAGGTTGCGGCGCGTGTGGGTTTGCTCAGCCATAGGAGCGCATTGGCTCGCCCCCGGTCCGTCCGTATCGCACAAAGTTAGCACGGGATTGGACAGTTAGACTTGATTTATGCAACAACGCCGTTGTACTTGAATGCTATGTTTTCCAAGTTTGTATAAATTATACGAATATTTGAAATATACCGGGAGACGAAAATGAGAAAAATAATAATTTTATTGTTTATTTGCCAGATTGCAGTAGCTTTCGCAGCACCGAAATCTCCACAAAAAAGCAAAAGATTACCCGACTCTGAGCCCATTCTTTTATTTTGTCCCAAAGGCGAAATGCCAAAAATATCAGTGCGCATGGAAGAAAGTGGGATTGTGCGAGTCCGGGTGACGGTTGAAGTTGACGGGACAGTGTCTGAAGCAAAACTTGATATACCAAGCGATTTTAGGAACTTAGATAATGCGGCTCGTGAACAGGCGATGGAATGTAAATATAAACCTGCCATCGCGAAGGGGCGTCCAGTTCAGTCATTTTCTTGGATTGTATATAATTTTGTCTTTGACGATCCTGAGCAAACCAAGAAGGATCAGGAAAAATACGCCAAGAAATTGGCGGCAATACAGGGAGGTAGTACAACTTCCCTTAACTCTTCGATGCCAAAGGAATCGGACAACCGATCGAGACGAGATTCCAGCGGTGCGCAAGGAGAAAAGTTTGCAAATCTGGATGGAGACAAAACCTCATCACCAGGACAGCCTACCCGGTTGGATAAATTGAATAATGCAGCGACGCCATTGCAAAATGCACCATTAAGAAAAGTTGATCTACCACCCGGCACTCAAGATAAAATAATTAAATTTAATGGAACTGCAGCTTCGAATGGTTGCGGAGCTGAGCTTGAAGCAATCGGTGCGCATGCGTTTGACCTTTGCAAACAATATGGAAACAATGATTGTGAAGATCGTCGCATTTATGCTCATAATCAAGTAGAAATGACGACCATGAATGTTGTTGAGCATGTTCCTTATTCAGATATTCAGAAAAGAGTGGAAAGTCTTTCTATATTTTTAAAAAATTCAGTGAGGAGCAAGGTTCTAGCTGTTCCTGTAGAAATTTGCTTATTAAAGGCCAGAAAAGTCCAGCTGGATAATATTGCATCTTCACGACCGACTATTGATGCCGACGCAGATAAAATTGCTGCCCGTGCGATCGAAGCAACATCAAAAGCGATTGCTAGAAATTCCGATGTAATGGCAACTGATAATTCTCTCACGCCCATATCGTCAACATCAAAAAATAGAACTAAATCAACTTCGCTCAGCATTGCTGGCAATGATTCAATGGCTAATCGTAACGGCCCGAGACAACAGTATTTGCACGACCCATTAGCGTTGGCTAATAACTGCGTCGCATTGGATTTTGATAATATGTTATATGGTGGATTTAAAAACAATTGCAATAAGAAGGTTATGTATGGTTATTGCGCGTATCATCCCAAGAAGGGTTCATGGGCAGATGCGCCATTTTTTGACTGTGAAGGTGATATGGCGAAGAAGCCGCCGAGTGTGGGCGGGCTAGTACTGGCACCGTTGGGCCGAGACAGTGAGCATACAAATGGGGCGGAGCGGATATATTGGTTTGCTTGCACTAATGGAGCTCAGCCAGAGGAGTTACACTGGAATGGAAGTAATATTTTAGGAAAATGTATCCACCGCTATGATCACTAAATAGTAGGTCCTGAACAATTAAACGGAGTCCGATGCTAAAGGCGAAACGACCAAAAAGCACTGCTGGAATTTGCAAGGTTTCGTTGAAAGGGAGGCAATTGCTTGCAAATTCCAGAGGGTTGAGTGGGACTAAAGCGACTCGGACCCTGAACGGGCTGCTGAAATACTGCCTCGACAAGCTTTCGCATCCCAATCTACGGCACATGGAACTGGAGCCGCGCGACAATGCCTGCCGGGATCTGACCGAGATGCAGCTCGGTCGGGGCTTGCCCAAGCCTCGGGCGAGCGCGCGGGCCCGCTACGATGTTTTGCGTGGGCGCGGATCCCCGATGTGGTGTTCACGCCTTGCCGGTGCGACTGCGCGTGGCCCGCTTGATCCGGCGCGCTGGCATGGCTGGGGCGGGTTCGGGAGCGCCAGCCGTGGCCGGGAAGCCGGCGATGGCGGCCGCCTGGCTGTCGTCCAGCCCGCAGTAGGCGCGGCTCTCGCTGTTGCCGTAGCGGCTCGGATTTTCGGCAGCCCGGATGCCGTAGGGCTTCTCCAGTTGCGCGCTCCACGCGCGCATGAGGACGGCGCGGCCCATTGACCGGATTTTCATGCTCGGCCCATTTTCTGACGGTGTGTGCCGCGACGCTCTTGCTCACAAATGCGAATAATTGTCGCGTCCGGGAACCGGGGCAGGGTGCATGTCAAACGGCTTTCGCGCCAGGCTCGGCTTTGTGTTCCGATACGAAAAATTGCGTGTGTCGCCGCGCCAGCGCCAGTACGATCCGCTGGCAGCACAGCGCGTCATAGCTGGCCCGGTGCGGCCGGCCGGCGACGTCCTTGGGGCACTGCGCACCCGCCAGCGACATCGCCACGCTCAGTCGTGGCCAGCGGCCCTCGTTCGCCTCCGTCAGCAGTTCCATGGTGCATTCCCAACGCTCGCCGGACGGCGCCGCCAGTGCGTGGCGCCGGCTCGACTGCAGGAACATGCGCGCGTCGAAGCTGGCGTTGTGGGCGATCAGCACCCGGCCGCGTACCACCGGTGCCAGCCGCGCCGCGACAACCGGCCACGTCGGCGCATCGGCCAGGTCGGCATCGGTCAGGCCGTGGATGGCGCTCGCTTGCGCCGGGACCGCGCCCACCGGTTTGACCAGCGTTTCCAGCAGCACCACCCCGTGCCTATCCACCACCGCGACTTCGACGATCTCGGCCTCCTCGTCTAGGCCTGTGGTCTCGCTGTCGAGGAACAGGGGATCGAGTGCCAGAAGGTCGGCCGCGTGGCGGCAGGTGGCCCGCCAGTTGCTCTCCTGTTCCTCGCGATAGAGCTGGGCCGCGCAAGCGCGGCAGCAGCCACTTGGATCGAGGCCACGCTGGTCGATGCGCTGACCGCAACCGGGGCACAGGACCGTGCCGGCCAGCTGGCGGCCAACCATCAGCACGGCACTCTGTGCCTCCGACGGCGCGCGGTAGGGTTTCATGGCGACGGCCAGGGCGGCGTCGTACTGGTATACCCAACCGCGTCCTTGCCAGTAGCGGGCGGCAGGGCGCTGATCCGGCGCCGGCTTGAGCCGCTCAGCCTTGAGTTGCGTCTTGGTCAGAAGCCGGATTGTGGCGGTCATGGTGCGCCTGCCGTGTCCAGATTCGTCCTAACGCAGGCGGAGCATCGCAAGATATCGTCGTCGCCCGCCAGCCCGCTGGTCACGGTTTCGATCGCCTCTGGATGCCTCATCATAAAAGGCGGCAGCCCCTGAAGCGATCGAAGGGACGTGCCAGATATGATGAAGCCTCTTGCCGTGCTCGTGCTGGTCATGACGCCATTCCTACTGTTTGCTGAGGTTCGAGTAGACGGCCACCAGTGCCTCGATGAGCAGCCAGTCAAGCTGCGCAACCGGTGCGGTTCCCTTGGGGCGCTGTGGACACGCAAAAACATGCCCGGCAGTGGCGCCACAGTGGGCGCATCTAGTCTCAGGGCTGGACATCGTTTTCGCGCGCTATCGCGGAGCGATATCGCTCAATTGCTTCCAACTGGCCCAGATTCATTCGTGCCGTCAGCACCTCGATGCTGGCGGTGGAATCTGGTAGCCAGGTCGAGAAGTCGTCCGTGGCCAGAGCGATCATCATCAACTCGGTAGTCGAAGCTGACGCATGTTCAGGGCCGGCCACGAGTGCCTCTCGGATTTTGTCCAAATACGGGCACGCCTCATCGTCTTGGATCGGCCGTTCCTCAAACCACTGGAAAATCACAGTGACCGGTCCGCCGTCCAAACACTTGCTAAAGCATCTGCGCTCCCACTTCCGCCCGTCGCTCCGAATAAGATCAACCACGTCCGATGGCGCCCACGCGTGAGCCGTCTCCGGTAGTGCAATGGTATCGAATTCGGCCTTCGTCCTGGTCCATGCATAGACGGTGTTTGGTGTCGCCACCTTACAGCCCGACGAGGTCCGCGTGTTGATTTGATCCGCTTCGTTGTCCATCATGTTCCGATCCGTGTTGTGTGGCCTGATGGCCTCTATACGACGCCTGCGGAAAAATGCGATGTATCCGCAGGCCGCAGCGTTATAGCGTTATGGCGTGACCAGGTGGCGCTGTGCAAATTTCAGGACATGGCGATTGGCGGCCGGATCGAACCCCTGGCGGTGGACATAGATGCGACGTGTGCGGACGTCGATCGCCAATGATTTGATGACTTTGCGCCCATCGCGCGCGTCCTCCAGGCCCAGGAAATTATCGGCCCCGACGACGTCGACCGGTGCTGTTCCTTGGGCGGCGTCGAACACCGCCACCAGTGGTTCGACGTCGCTTTGCGCATCGTGGTGATGCGGCGCCTTTTGAAGGCGCGCGAGCTTGGAGAAGAACAAATCGTGGGCGTCGATCAGGATCTGCGTACCGGCGTAGCGGCCTCTCTCGAGCGCCTCCCAGGCTTGCTTCGACAGGTTCACATACTGGCCCGCTTCTGCACTCGACAGTCCGATGTCGACGCGTGCCTTGCCCAGCGCGGTCTCCAGGATCCGGATTGCCGGCGCGCTGATCAGGCGACGATCGAGCATCGTCAGCCTGGCTTCGACGGTCAGCGAAATGGCGAACCCCGGCGAATCCTCGAAGAGATCCTTCTCATCTTGCACAGCGCAGGAAAACAACAGCCTGATGTCCTGGCCAGTCTGCGGCAAGGGCGTGGGGATGGTGCCAAGCGGCGTCACTTCGACTGCATAGGGGCCGGAACGGGCTTCGTCGCGCAGTTTGTTGCTAACCCAGATGTCGCTGAGCAGGGCGCGCTCCACCTGGTACTTGGTCATTTCCAGCAAAGTTACAGCGCTACTGTAGACGCGCGGCCCGGACAATTCCCGCGATGCGTCGGCCAGGCAGACGACGAGCTCCGGGAGGTCAAGCTGCAGTCCTAGTGTATCGGCGCGGGAGGCGAGTTGGTTGGTGTCGACCAGCCAGTTGACGTCCAAGTCTGGCGCCTCCGGTTTGCGCTCGACCGCGTCACGGGCTGCTTTACTGGGGTAGCCGTGGAGCGCGGCCAGCAGCTGGTGGGCATGGCCAAGGCTTAGCTCAATACCTCGTGAGGCCAGAGCGCGACGAAGGTTGTGGGTGAGGGTGTTGAATAAATTTGACATGATCATCCTTTAGGTTAATTGGCTTCGGTGACCCACGTTACCCACCAAGCCCTTCAAAGGAAGAACATGGTTAGTTGGTGTTGCGGTTGCTGCGGTTTGTCCAATTGAGACGTGAACTCGGCCCGGACTGGCTGTGTGCAGTGTAACCAGAATCGCCGGCGATGCGCAAGCCTGTTCGAGAAAGCGGGCCGAACGCGGCTGGCCTTCCTGGCCAGCGCTGTCAGGGAACGAACAGGCGGGCGCGTAGCGGTATTACGACAAGTAGCCGGCGGCCAACGCTTGCGCCGCGCCGGCCCAGTTTGGTTTGGGTGGCAGCCGGCAGGAACAGTGCGCAGCGGCGGCGAGAAGGGCGCCCGGGCCCGCGAGCTTGGGCGAGGACGCGCCGCCGGTTGGCCGGGCGCCCTTCACCGAGCGCTGCGCGGACCAGCAGCGGCCGTCGGCCGGCAGGGCAGGACACAGTCAGAGGCGCCTGGCCACCCAATTACCGGGGAGGGCATGGAGGTAATGCAGGACGGGCTGGCCAAGCGCCAGCTCCCGCAAAGCCGCGCCGGCGCCCGCCACAACTCAATCCAGACCCACACGACATTCAAAATCTCGTTACAACGCACTCATTACGATCAAAATGCAATTATCGGACACTTGCCACCCGGCCACTACGAGGTTAAAGCCGCGGACTCCGGCACCGCTCCGACTCTTTTCGCTCTTTCCATTCTTTCAGCTCTTTCCGCTCTTTCAGAGCGGGCCGCCAGGAAGAGCGCCCATGGCGGCCGCCGCGGCCGGCAGTGCACGAAGCACGTCGGCGTCGGCGTCGACCAGGGCCGGGACGGCCGTGGTGTCGCGCAGCGACACCTGGGATGGGGCAAGCGTTCGGCGCGTAGCATGCAGGGCATGCGTGGGGCGATTGTGAGGAAGGAAATTGTAAAAAATTTACGTTACGAATGTTCGCCAAAGGCAATATTTTTACGGGCAGGGGCGGTAGAGTCATGCTTCGATAATTGCAAATCGAACGAGTAGATGGGCTTGGTGCCCGGATTTGGGGTCATTTGGGTTTATTTGGGTTGGTTATGGGGGCTTGGATCCTGCCTGGCCAACGCGAATTTGCCGCCGGCGGCAGGCCAATGCCCGCGCCGCGCCAGGCGCGGGCGGTGCGCTGGCCAGCGGCGCCGAGACTGTGCCCGGGGCGGT